>JBPOIU010000069.1:0-20330 GCA_052034255.1 Planctomycetota bacterium
GCGACTCGCTATCCTCCGCGAACTTTCGCGACTGAAGAGGGGCGTGTGATGGGCCGCCGAATTCCGCACGAGGTCTTCGAACCTCCATTCGACGTGCGAAGAGCGTTGGCAGCGCTGCGCGCTTGCGATTGGCTTGATCTCGATGTTGGTTTCAACGCCGACATCGTCGCCGATTGGAACCGCCAAGCTCCGAGACTCTGGGAGGGTCTCGAGTCCGGCGGACTGTCCGCGGAGGACGTCGAGCGCGACTTTCCCGACTGGGTTCCTGCGCTGATCGCGATCGAGGACGAAGGGAACCCCTACGTCGCTCAGGTTGCAATCACACGTGCACTCATCGACGGGAACGAGGACGCATTCGTCCGCGCGGTTTGCGAACACGAGATCGACATCGATCAATTCGTCAGCGAGATCACGGACCTCGCATCCGTCCTTGCGCCCGAGCGTTCGCTGCGGCTCGAGCAAACATCGCCGGTTCTTCCACCCGACATGCCGCGTTCAGATCGCGCGGCTTGCGCGCGGCACTTCGTTCGCGAGCTGAAGAACATCGCCACCGCAGCGCGGCAACTCGATCTCAGCCCCCAAGAGCGGGTTTGCATTCCGTCACTACTCGGGCAACTCGATCTGCTCGTGCCGACGTCTACGGACCCGCGCGACTTGCTCGTCGCGAACTCCCTGCTGCGTGAACTTGTCACCTCCGAAGTGGGCGACGTGTGGGTCGGCACGCCACCGGCCTTCGCACTCGGTCTGTCACGCACGATCCAACCCACTGAGGAAACCGCACCGAACCCCTACGGCACTGGCGGCGGTTTCGGCCGGACCTTCGTTCCGCACGGTTCGGTGCAAGCGCCTGAGATGACCATCTCGGCCATCGACTGGCGGGCCGGTCCGCGGACGGGGTTTCTCAGCGACGAGAGTTCGTCGCGTTACGTGCTCGGCGGCTTTCTGAATCCGTTCGAGCACGGCTACATCCTTCAATGCAACCTGCGTGCGTGCATCCCGCGCGGCGGCGCCGGACTCACGCACCTCGTGTACGACGGCGCAGTCCGCAAGACGAAGCGCGACGACAACGAGGAGGCGACCCGCGCCATGTGGGACACGATCCGGGCCATCGACCCGACGGCGAGTGTCGACTCGTTACGCCTCGGCACGTTCGACTCCGCGACGCATACGTTTACCGAACCGGTCGAGACGGTCTTGGCTCGTTTCGTGCATTGCCTCCTCGCGCGGGGCTGCGTCGACTCGCAAGCCGTGCGACGCCTCGTTGCCGAGCACTTCCCGAACACCGCAGCCCACGTGGGCGCGCTCGAGCGATGGAACGAGAGTCGCTGACATTCGACTCGTCGACGGCGCGCGCCGGTATCGATGCCGGCGCGGGTGTTCGTATCGACATCGCCTCGCTTGACGGCAGGCACCCGCCGGTGGACTTGCGCCCACACGCCACGAGCCAGCCGGGCATGGCTGCAATCGGCGTGTACGAGTTCTCGCAGTACCAGCTCTCGGTCACTGGGAGCGATGTCGCAGAGTTCGAGCCCAGGTCCGTCGCAACACGTCTCGACGCCCAATCCGCACTCGTGTGGTTCGAGAATGCCCTCGGCACTGCGCCGATCCGCATCGTGCTCGCCGATGGACGGGTCGTGAACCTGCGACTCGAAGTGCTCAGCGCGAAACTCGCCGTGGGGTCGCGCTCGGACCATCCACTCGAGTACACGACGTTCATCCGCCGCGTGACCGACCGCCTCGCGGACGCCGTTACGGAAATGCCGTTCCACGTCGACGCAGCAACGCAGTTCTCCCTCGGCACGGACTCTGGACGCAGCTCGTGGTTGTTCACACTTTCGCTGTTGCGCAAGCGCGCGGCTCGCATCGAGTCCGCGCTTGCCGGTATTCGCGCGCGACCGCATCGCCGTCTCGAGTCGATCGAGGTCGACGAGGATTGGCCATCGCGACGCCCGAACTCGCGCGACGCCATGCACGCACTGATGCAGGGGAGAGTCCGCCTCGTCGCGGCCGCCGACTTGCAGCTTCCGGACGAGTGGCCGCTGACCGATCGATCTCTCCGCAAGTTCGTGCCCGCGCGACTCGGCGTGCAAGAGTCGGTGTTGTCTCTCGACACGCCGGAGAATCGCTTCGTGCGGTTCGTCCTCCGTGGTGTCGATCGAGCACTCGAACGCGCTCGCACTACGTCTGCCGCTGCGCTGATTCGCGACTCCAAGGTCGAGCGTGTCGCCCGGGACATCCAGCGCACGCTCTCGTGCGAAGCGCTGCGCGACGTCGGCGAGCTCACGTCGTTTCCATCACGATCGCGCGTGTTGCGTCGGCGCGCCGAGTACCGCGAGATCCTGGATTTCCACTTCGACGCGCGCGCGGGTCGCAGCGCGTTCGGATCTGCGATCGTCGACGCGCTCGAGGCGCGTTCGGTCGACAAGCTCTACGAGTACTTCGCGTTTTTCTCGCTGGTGTCCGGACTCGCGCCGACGCTCGGGCCCGTCCGCAGACTCGAGATTCCCAGCCGCGAAGGAGAACTCGCCGAGGAGCGCGCGCGCGCCGTGTTCGAGAACGGGCACGCACTGGCGTTCAACAAAACGTTCGCTGCTTGTGGGCCGCGGCCGCCTCGCCGCGACCAGAGTTACAGCCACGCTCTTCGCCCCGACTTCACGGTGTTCTGCCACGACGAGCCGATCGTCGGCTTCGATGCGAAGTTCCGCCGCCGAGGCGACGACACCGACGCCGGATTCTTGCCGGACGACGCGCTCGACAAAATGCATGCGTATCGCGACGCGCTGCGGATTCCCGCGGTCGTCGCGTTGTACCCCGGTATCGGAGATCCGCTGCTTTACGCAGTCGACGGGGGCCGCAGGTCGATCGAGCGCCGAGCCTCTCTGCGCGACATCGTGCGTGGCTTCTCGGGCGTGGGCGCGATCCCGCTGCTGCCTGGCAGAACTGCCGCGGAGGATTGGACGTGACGATCGCGCTGACCTCGAGCGACATCGCACGAATCGCAGCGTGGCTCATCGAGCTACCGGACGACGACGAGCTGTTCGCAAACCTGCGCTCGCTCACGAACACCGTGCACCCTGTCACCGGCAGGCTCCTCGACGCGTGTGTCGACGCGTTCGTGTCCGAACTCCGCCGACGTGGGCGCGAGCCGCCGACGCTGAGCGCCCAAGTGTTCGATGCGGCGAGCTATCGACTCCAGCTCGATCGCCGCACCCTCTCACTGAGACACGTGTTTCCCGGCGATAGCGGCTTCGACGTAGCCGTCGTTCCACGCGCGGAAGTCGCGCGCGGCACACCGCGCCCGCAACGAGCAAGCCTCCGGTACGGCGTGTGGTTCTCCGCGAAAGGACAACGCGACGAGATCCTCGCGTATCTGAGAGATCGGGCGCGCCCGGGCTTCCCCCCGATCGACCAGAGCCCCACTGCAGCGCACGCAGCCGTGCGCTTCGAAATCCTCCCCGAAGAACTCCACCGCGTCGCACGCGACGGCTCCATCGAGTCGCTCGTGTCGCGAGTCGGCCGCCAGATGGCGGACATCTACGAGACTTACGCCATGACCGAATCCCCGACGAACCCGCAGCTCACTCCTGCGACCAACCCCGACGACGCGCTCGCCGCCGTAAGGCTCGCGTTCCGCGCGCGCGGCCTGCGCTACACGGATGAGGAGATCGCCGCGTCGTACATCGCACTCGCAACGAAAGGCTTCCTCATCCTCTCGGGGATCTCGGGGACCGGGAAGACGCGGCTGGCGCAGACCTGGGCCGAGATCCTGCTGGGTCCTGACTCCAAGTCGAACTCCGCATTCGTTTCGGTGCGCCCTGACTGGCGCGACTCGGCAAGTTTGATCGGGTATCCGGACTTGCTGAGGGATCGGTTTGCGCAGGGGCCGCTGACGCGGTTCTTAATGGGCCGCGCACGAAGCGCGCGGGCCCTCGTCGCACCGGCGGATCACGTTTCGCCTGATCAAGTCCGGCAGGTGCGAGATGGCACGAAGTCGATCGTCGCGAAGGCACGTGAACTCGCCCGGGGCGGTCGAATCGCGGACGCTTGGTCGTTGGTTTGGGACAGCCCCGATGCAGACGCTGTTTTTTCGGTGCGCCGTTCGCCCGCCGAGTTGGGGAAGACACGTCAGGAGGAATGGGGTCGCCTACTGTTCGACACGAAGCGCCGACCTGCCGACATCCTGCTCGAGTTGCTGCAGGTCATGTGCGGACCCGACCAAAAGGCGCGAAAGCCGTGGCACCGCGTGATGCGGGCATTTGCGTTCGCACATCCGGAGCTGGGCCTGCCCGCCCATCGCTACATGATCACGCAGCTCTCGCGAGCCGTCGGGATCGACCCGCCGCTACACCTCGAAGATCTCATGGCGAGCCACTCTGCGAATGAACTCGAACGAGCACTCTTGGATCTTCGCGAGCGGATGAAACGTCAGTTCCTGAGTTCCGCTGGTTCGGTGAGCGACGACCCGCTGCTGGTCGTCGAGAACGCTTGGCGGATCTACGACGAGTTCGGCGGTGATGACGACGAACCGAGCTCGAGTGACGAAGGCGTCCCGGACGCTCCGAAGTCGGGATCCCCCCTCTTCTTCTTCCTCGACGAGATGAACCTCGCGCACGTCGAGCACTACTTCGCTGACGTGCTCTCCGTGATGGAGTCGGGCTTCGATCCCGGCACTGCCGCGCGAAAGGAGCGCCTGCGCCTGCATGACCTCGGAGACAAGCTCGGCGTGCCTGAACAGATCGAACTGCCGCGGACCTTCTATCTCGTGGGCACCGTCAACGTCGACGAGACCACCTCAGCGTTCTCGCCGAAGGTCCTCGACCGCGCGTTCTCGCTCGAGATCGACGATGTCGACCTTCGCGACTATCCCGGAGCGATCCCGAGCGGAGACCAATCACTGCCTGACGCGATGCGAACCGCGCTGCTCGCCGACTTCACACGCAATGGCGAAGGCTCGGGCGTAACGAAGCAATTGGTCAGCGCCGCAGCGGGTGCAATCGGCCTCAGCGTCATTCCCCGGCTTCAGCGCCTGAACCGCCTTCTCGAGCCCATGGGCTTCCACTTCGGCTATCGCGTCGTCGACGAGATCCTCGCGTTCGTTCACCTCGCCGCCAAGAGTCCCATGCTCGCCGGGTTCCGCGGCGCGACTCGCGATGTCCGGATCGAATCGGCCTTCGACACCGCGGTCCGCATGAAAGTCCTGCCGAAGTTCCATGGACCGACGAGTCGCCTCGAGGAGCCAATACGCCGAGTCATCGTCTGGTGTCATTCACCGGATCAGGCGACCGCGGTCGACGCGCACACGTCCGAATTTGACGACTCCATTCGCGACGCAATCGTGATCCGAGAGCGCGCTGATGCGCTCCGAAGAGGCGAGAGTGTCGCCCCACCAAACGTGATCTTGCCTCGGACCGCCGCGAAGGCACTTCGGATGCTCGCCGAGTTGCACGAAACGGGGTACGCGGCGTTCGCGTGACGCGAAGTTCTCGATGTCACGCGAACGAAACCCCGAGACATCGCATGCGGGCATGCTCCGCCATACGATCAACGGGTACCCACAAGCGTGTCGGCGATCTCTCGACGGTCCGGCCGCCCGGCGAAGAGCTTGCGATCGGCGTTGGCGAGATCCTTGCGGGGGACAGCAAGCATGATTTCGACGGGAGTGGGCATGCGATTATCTTCCGAACGGAGGTGCTACTGGGATTCTCGCGCGACAACGAGCCCTTCCAGTGGACGGCACCCGCCGCCTCGATGAATCATCGCGTGGCAATTGGCACACACGACTGCGAGATCCTGCAAGCGCGTTTCCGTCTGACCATCAACGTCCGCAAGCGGCGTTCGATGATGAACGTGCGCGAAGCCCGACCCGACCTCGCCGTAGACGCGTTCGAAGTCAAACCCGCATCCAGGAACTTCACACCGGAGATGTCCATCTGCACTCGATGCGCGAGCAACCTTGAGCTTCGAGTCGCGGAGCGCTTGCTCCCGAACTCGATGCTTGATGACCCTGATTCGGATCTCGCCTTCGAACGCACTCAGTTCGGGATCGCCGATCACCGTTTGTGAGACTGTCGATCCACGGTGCCGTGCCCATGCTTTCTCGAGCGCGAATGCGGCGTCCTCGTCCAAACGGATTCCACTGACTTGGGTATTCCAGTTCACACGAGTGAGGGGATCGGAACTGAACCCCCGAACGTCCAGCGGATCGGTCTTGCTGGCGTCGAGCAGTTCGTCCGCACGGAACTCGATGTAGTTCGCCGAGTCACCTTTGGCTGCGCGATCCGCGTCCCAGTGGGTATCGACAAAGGGCCCGCGAGTCGTCCAACCCGACGCGACGATGCCTTTCGGTTCCACGCCCTGCCGAAGCAGGAACACCCGCGTTCCCACTTCGATCGCTCGGGTGTTCCCACAACTCCACCGCTGGTCTTCGAGGCGGCCGTTCGCAAGTCCCACGATGAGCGCAGGGAGTTCTTTCCAGTCCCAGTTCTTCGGGTTCCACGTCAGCAGGACTGCAGTCATCTCGGTTTCCCTCAACCCTTCATGTCGTCCAAGAACTCCGACGCCGGGTCGACGCCCGCGACCAACAGGTGGTCCCGCGCCCGCGTGCACGCCACGTACAGCAGATGGCGTTCGGTGTCGTAGACCTCTTTGAGGTCCGCGTCGTCGCCGACCGTCTCGATGCGTTCCTGAGATGGGACGATTTCATCGTCGCACGCCATGACGACGACGATGCGGAACTCGAGGCCCTTCGCGAGATGCATCGTCGTCAGCGATGCGTGTCCGGACTGCGTTTTGACGTCTTGGCCGAGGGTCTTGAACGGAACGCCGGCGGCTTTCAGTGCCGCCTCGGCGCGCGGGAACTCACGATCGGAGCGAACGAAGACGCCGCATTCGTGTGGGAGTACGCCGCCCGCGAACTGTTGCTTCAACCAGTCCGCGACTCCGGTGCACTCCTCGGACTGGTTCGCGAAGACCTCGATCGTCGGTGGTGGGCCGTTGAACACCGACACGGTTCCGGCGCGCACGTCGGTGTTGCCGTCGACGTCGGTGATCTCCGGGCCGAGGAGGCGGTCGGCCTGCGCGCGGATCTGATGAGACGTGCGGTAGTTCACGCGCAGGCTGCGCGACCGGCCGCGAATATCGACACCGAGTGACTTCCAGGAATACGGCTGCTGGAAGATGCGTTGTCCGAGGTCGCCTGCGAAGAACAGCGCATTCGGACGATCGCCACCGAGCGCGGCGAAGAAACGCATCTGGGCGATGCTGACATCCTGGGCTTCGTCGATGACGGCGAATTCGAACGGTGGCTTCTTCATCGCCGCGACGGCGGCCGCCAAGCGCGTGAATACTCCGGCCTGCGTCGTGAGCTTGCGCTCGGCGAGACCGGCTCGCACACGCTCGAAGATCGACCAGATGACGACGCGCTGGGGCTCGGGCAACCTCGTCTTGCGGCCGAGGCGAGCCACGTCGCGGTATGCCTCCCAGCGATCCAACTGCCACGCGTCGACGATCTGGTCCCACTCCGACAGCAGGAAGTGAAGGCTGAACTTGTGGCCACCCACTGCCGTCGATGCGTCGCGAACGAGGTCTCGCACGTCGTTCGCGCTCGCAATCGTCACCGGTCCGCAGTGCGTGCGATGCAGCCGAATCCCAATGGCCCCCATGGCGTGGACATCGATGCGTTCGGCGAGGCGCGGCTCGCTCCCGACGAGGATGCGCAGTTTGTTGTGCAGCGCGTGAGCAAGCGTGTCGGAGAACGTCGTGAGCAGGACGCGCGCATCTGGATTCGTGCGTGCCATATGAACCGCGCGATGGAGTGCGACGATCGTCTTGCCCGTTCCCGCCGAGCCCGAAACACGCGCAGGCCCGGCGTAGTTGCGCTCGACCCACTGTCGCTGCTCGGGATGGAGGAAGACGGTCCACTTGTCCCATGGAAACTCGAGCGCCCGCTGGAGTTCCTCGACGTTCGTCATGACGCGGAAGCGGCGCTGCGCGTCCGGATGCTCGAACGGATTGGCTCCGCTCGCCGCCGGCTGAGGAACGCGAGGCTGTCCGCCGGTCGCGAGCTGCAGCAGCGCTTCCGCAGCTTCCGACGGGAGGTGTTCGGAGAGTTCGAGCAACCCGTCTTCGGTTGCCGCTCGGACATCCGCGAGCCATTCCCGCGGCACGCCAAAACTGAGCAGTTCATCGTCGCTGATCGCGTCGAACAGCCGGCGGACCACGGGTGTCGGCGCCGCTTCCGGCACATGCCTCGGCACGACGATCTCGCGGATCGTCTCGCGGATCTCGACGATCTGCGCAGCGCCAGTCTTCGGATGCGTCTCGATCTTGCGCCGCTCGGCCCACGCGTACGCCTTGTCGTGGTGGTCGATGTAGCAGAGCAGCATGCTCGCGCCGGTCCGGTGCACGATGATCCGGATGCTGTCGTTCACCCTCACGGACCAGAAGTTCTTGTCCTTCGCCCGATCGAGTTTGTGGAAGGCATGGCCTCCGCCAGCGAGATGCGTCTGAAGATCGAACGCGGTCGTCTTCGACGCTTTCTGTTCATCCGCCGTGAGCCGGGCGAGGCTGTCCGTGAAGGTGTCGGCGATGCGGAATTCCATGTGCGGTTATTCCCCCGAGTTCATCGTTCGACACACATTGATCGCCCGATCGACTGTCATTCGACCACCTCGAATGACTCGATCAGTCCGGTCGATCCGCGACGACAGCGCGCAACCGTCCCGAGTACCACGAGTGAAGCCTTCGATACGACGAACAAGAGCCAGTCACGCCCCGGCGGCCACAACCGAATTACGGACGCGCAGACGCCAATGAGATCGCCGGATGGCGCGGTTTCTGCGCGTATTGACCGAAGGCCCTTGAGTCGTGGATCCTGCACCATTCGAACCAGGACATCGACCTCCACGCTTTCGGGGCCACCGTCTCCGCGGCGCAGGAGGCGTATCAGCGCGCTCAGCGCCAGTCGCTCGGCTTCAAGCTGGTCGACGTCAAATTCGTTGCCCGTCAGCTCGCATCGCCCAAACTCGCTGGGCAGGAGGATCCTCCCACTCCACGAGCAGCGGCGAACTTCGGAGGCACCCGCCGGCCGCCCCCCTCTCGCCGAGCGCACGATCGAGTCGGGATGGATCAATCGCTGAGACACGACGCTCTTCACCAAGTACTCGCGCAGGGCTCGGCGACCCGACTCCGGGCACGTCGACAACTCATCGTCCATGCATCGTCGACCACTGACCGAACAGGTCTCCATTTCGTCCGGGGCGCCGACTCGATTCGATACGTCAGACTTCGCAGCGAGATCCTTGTCGAAGATCCGTCCAGATCGTTCCGAACGGACGGCCTCGTCCGCGAGGAGCTTCTTTCCCGTTACGGCGCACGTTACGAATTCGCTGTCGAGGCCGAGTCGGGTCGGTGACTTCTCCGACCGGCGCAGCAAATCCGCCCGGACCGTTTGGCCCGACACCGAAGATCGCCCCGACTCGCCTGGCAGCATCCAGTCACCGCTGACAGCGCATCGCACGAATTCGCACTCGTCCCCCGTTACGCCAGAAACGGCCGAGCGAACGGCACGTGTCGCCAGCGTCTTTCGCCCGGAGACTTCACTCGAGACGAGCTCGCCCGGAAGCGCCCGATCTTCAGAGAAGTCGCTGGCGACCAAGAGACGCGCCAGAACTTGTTTCCCAGACACTGCGGAGCGCGCAAGCAGTTTCGGATCGACGAGATTGCCAGTTTCCTCACAGCGGCCGACCTCGTCCGGGTGGAAGACAGTTCCGGACTCCGAACATGTGACCGCGTGTGATGGCAGCATCCATCGACCTGACAGCTGCGAAGTCTCCATCAGATGTCGCAACGCGCGACGTCCGCTGACCGAGCAAACTTCCTGCGCAAACACCGGCATCCGGCGCCCACTGATCGCGCACTCGATCGTCTCGGGCTCTGGATCCAGTCTTCCTTCGGCGGAAAGTGGTAACTCGACCGTGTATCGCACCGCCCCATCCACGCGAAACGTCGCGCGCGCGAAGTGCCTCCGCCGCACGGTCCCGCGTGTACCAACGACTTCCGCGAAGCAAGTCGGGTCGAAGTCGTCCCGCACCTTCTTCTCGCGCCGGATGTCTCCGCTTGCATGCGCAAGCTCAGCCGTGAGGCGCTGTTTATAGAACCGCCGAAACTCGACAATGTCGTCTCGTCGGCCAACGGCGGCGGCGACACGGTCTTGGAGACGCGGAATCAACCTGTCGACACGATGCTCGTCCCCGATCGGGAGGGACGAAGCTCCTGCATTCGAAGCGCTCACGCCATCCGGGACGTCGTCGACGTTGAGCTCGAACAGGCATTCATAACTGTCGACGGCGTTCACGACTTTGGCACGACAAAGGACCGAACCGTTGAGTCCGTAACCTCCGGATACGGTCACAACGGACTCGAGGCCAAGTCCCGGGAATCGCTCAGTCCACTCCCGCAGCAAGCTATCGATTTGCGCCGACTCTGGCGCTTCCTGGGTGTCCAGCAAGAGTGCGTAGTTTTCGGCCCAGTGCGCCGTATGCCGCTCGAAGTCTCGGTGCCCGGGAACAAACAGCAACGGCGCGCGACCTGAAAAGAACCCGTCTTGGGTTTCTCTACGGTGCACCTCCTCCAAGAACGTGAAGTGCGTCGACGGGGCGTCTCCACGATGGACGTAGTAGAGGTCTGGACCATCGTTCCGGATCATGCCGCCCCTCAACCGGAGCGTGGCGAGAACAAAGTCCTGCACCGACATACTTGGGTTCGCGCGTTCGATCTTGGGCATCCGCGGACCAAACTCGTGCAGATCGTCACACCGTCCTAGTGTCGCGTCCAGCTCGTGGCTCTGCTCTTCGTGCATACGCTTTGCCTGCTGGATGCTCTCGAGCGCTTGTTCCGTCGCCACTCGGACGTCCTGGCCTTGGAGCGCCTTCAAGACGAGTTCGCGGATCCGGGACTCGTAACTGCTCGTGTCGTCGTCACTCTCGAGATCTGCTGCTTCGAGCAGTGCTTCAATGTCGCCGACCGTCTCCGCGATGACCTGGAGCTTCTCGGCGAGGACCGCAACGATGTGATGCTCGAAGGACCCAGCAAGAACGAGGTTCGCGACGATCACGTTTGCATGAGTGGATCCCAGTCGCTGAATGCGACCAATGCGCTGTTCCACGCGCATGGGATTCCACGGCAAGTCGTAGTTCACGATGACATTGCCGGACTGAAGGTTCACACCCTCTGCGCCCGCATCGGTCGAAACGATCACGTGGTGCAGCGGTGGATCGACTCGGAACCCCTCGATCGCGGATTGCCGCCCCCGCGGATTCTCGCCGTCGATCAGTCCCACACCGATGCCTTGACCGCGCAAGTACTCAGCGATCGCCCGTTGGGTTTCTTTCCTCGTGGTGAACACGACGACTCGCCAGTTCGCCGGCCGAGCAGCCCGCAGCTCCGCAACAATCTGGCCGAGCAACGCAAGCTTGGCGGTCGGACCGGGCTTGTCGGCAATCTGCCTGGCGGATTGAGCCATGGACATCGGAACAGTTCGATTCCGCGCCATGTTCTCGAGCTGCGTCGCGAGCGCTTCCGGACTGCTCACCGATGCTTGCAGGATCGAAGTCTGCGCGAGTCCGTTCATGCCGAAGACGACGGACTTCACAAGTTCGAACACTTCGCGATCCTTGTCGCTCGGCCGCACTGCCCGCGTCTGCACCGCTCGAGTCGGAAACACAAGGCCAGCATCATCGCGTCGCGTGCGGACGATGTACTGGCGAAGGATGTCACGAAACTCGTCGGCGTATCGAGGGTTGAGCCTTCGTGCGCGCCCGCTTCGATCGGCGATGAATCGTTGTGCAAATTGATTCGGATCGCCGAGCGGATTCTTGTGTCCGCGCGCGGCCGTCAAACAGTCGATCAACGAGTACATGTCCCACAGGCGATTCTGGATCGGCGTTGCCGTCAGCATCAGCACGTACCGGAATCGTCGCTGCTCGAGCGCTGCGCGCACTTCGCGCGCGAGCAAAGGTGAGCTTTCTGTTCCGTGGAGATTGCGCAGCCGATGCGCCTCGTCGAGGACAACCATCTCGAAGGCATCGGGGCGCATCGACGACAATCGCGAACGCGCCGATTCATACGTGGTGATCACAACCTGCGCATCGGTCGGCCGCGCGACTTCTTGGTCAAGCCCGGCGCCCTTCACTTCGCGCGCACGGATTCCGAACTTTGATTCCAGCTCTTCGCGCCATTGCGGCAGCAGAATCGACGGTGCGAGAACGAGCACTCGTCGCACGCGACGGCGTGCGATCAATTCTGAAATGATCAACCCTGCGCTGATGGTCTTGCCCAGACCAACGTCGTCGGCGATCAGCGTGACCGGCAAGCGCCGGCAGAACGTGAACAGATTGCGCATCTGGTGTGCGAACGGCTGGACTCGGTCCCGCCAGTCGAGGCGCGACTTCAAGTCCTCGGCGGACTGGATCACGATGGGATCAGCGAGGCTCCACTCATGCGCCACGCGGTGGAGGTCGTAGTGCTCGCGAGTCGCTGCGCGACGAAGAGCCGGAACGTGCACGCGAACCTCGAACGGCGGCTCGCCTGGCGTTGGGTGCACGCTCGCGCTCGCCGCGGAGTCAGCCACTCAAAGATCCCCTGGAACCTTCCGCGTAATCTTCAATGCGTCCGCTTCCCGGTCGGAACGACGTTGCGGCGGCGGCTGCGCACAACACGAGCATGCGCTCGGACGGCGTCGCTCTTCATGATCAACGGTGTCCCTCGTCGCTCGGCCATGCGCGCTCCCTAGACCTTGAACACCTTCATCACCTCGTCGCCGAGGTGATTGATCACCTTCACGGCGATACGCCCCGACGCTGGCTTCTCGAACGGGCGGGACGTGTCGCTGTTCAGCGTCGCCCAGGCGTCGGCGTCAACCTCGGCCTTTAGGGTCGTCTTCAGCGCGCTGTACGGGTCGTTCGCGCCGAGGAAGTATGCGTGGCGGACGAAGAAGCTCTCTTCGTTGTAGTCGGTGTCGATGAACCAGCACGCGATGTTGTCGGGGCCGTCGCTGACGACTTCGCCGGTCTGGGGTTTGAAGACGTCGACGCCGTTCACCTTCACGCGCAGCTTGCCGTCCTTCTCCGTGGTCAGGGTGATGTCGGGCTCGCCGAAGATCACGAACAGGTTGCCCTTGCCCGTGTTCTTCAGATCCTCGGACATGTGGAGGTCCGCGTTCATGCGGGCCTTGAGAACCGGGATCTTCCCGAGCTTGCTGAACTCCGTGGCGTGGGCCTCATAGTTGAACGCGCACGCAATCAGAACGTCGAAGCCCGCATCGCCCGCTTCGCGCGCGGCGGCGACGAGGTCAGGGCGTTGGACCGTGCCGAACTCTGGCCCGATGAAGATCGCGGCTCGACGCGTCGCCTCGCCTTCGAGATACCGACCCTCGGCGCAGATGAGTTCTCCCGGCCACGGGGTCAGCGCCGTGAACGTGATCCGGCCTTCCTTGTGCGCCTGCTGCACACCCGCGGTCTTGAGGTTCTCCAGGATCATCTGGGCGAATGTCGTGCTTCCGGTGTCAGCATCGCCCTTGCTGCCGTGGTCGATGAGTTCGTCGTTCTCGTCGACGCCCAACACGCGATGGGGACTGAGGCTCTCCACGGTGAAAGGACCGGCAACGCGAACCTTCTTCTTGTCCTCGTACGGTTTGTCGTAGAGGAACTCGAACTCGGCCTTGGCGGCGATCGACTTGTCGATCGCCTGCTGCCGGGCAATGCGTGCCTGCCACCAGTCGGCGTGCGCCCTCTTCGTCGCGTCCGGCCACTTGGCGTCGGCCTCGCGCGGAATCTCCCACTCCTGCCAGCTTTGCTTCAGCGCGGCGTTCAGCTTCTCGCGCAACGGCTCCAGCGTCGCTTGCCACTTCTCCCAGATGACGTCGATCTCTGCGTTATTCGCGATGGACTTGAGCGTGATGTGCGGCACGCGCTCATAGACGAAGCCGTGGCGGATGTTCCCCTGTACGGGCTGCGAACTCGGCGCGGTGCGGGTGACTTCAGCTTCCTTGATCTGGCCCTCGCGGGAATCGGCGAGCAGGTAAAAGGGATATCGCGCGCCCATGACGCGGGCACGGGCCAGCGCCAGCGCGACGCGCGACGTGTCAATCGTGATCCAGCGGCGGCCCCATTGCTCGGCGACGGTGGCGGTTGTGCCCGAACCGCAGGTCGGGTCGAGCACGAGGTCGCCGGGGTCGGTGCACATCAGCATGCACCGCTGAATGAGTTTCGGATGAGTCTGGACGACGTAAGTTTTGGTCTCTCCGAATCCCGCAACCGTGTCAGGCCAGGTGTTCAAGAAACTCATCTTCGAAAAATCATCGTAGTATAATTTATAGTAGAGTTTTGTGCCCAATACAAAGAGCCGGTCTGCGGCATGTAGTCGAGTCATCCCGACAGGATTTGTGCGCCAGCTTTTCTTACCTCTCGGACTGAACTGCTGCCCTTGAAAGCTATGGCTGAACATGCAGGAAGCGGTGAAACCCGATGACTCGAGCACGGATCTCTTGAAGACAGCTACTGAGTTGTCAGTATCTAGTTGATATGGGTCAACCTCTTCGAAACCTCTGTCAACTTGCTTGAACTTGAATTCTGGATTTCCATCGAAAACTTTAGGGCGGTACAGATTGTGATATTTCATCTGTCCCTTGCTCTTGGCATACCAAACAATATGGTCGAAGACCGATTCAAGCTGCCCGGATTCAAGCGGAGTCATGGACTGGAAGTTGATCTGAGAAACGAAATTGTCGTCTCCAAATACCTCATCCATTAGCGCTCGCACGCGGTGGACATTTTCATCACCGATCTGCACGAAGATGGAGCCGGAATCGCTGAGCAGATCGCGAGCAACGGTGAGGCGGTCGCGCAGGTAAGTGAGGTAGCTGTGGATGCCGTCGCGCCAGGTGTCTCGGAATGCTTTGACCTGCTCGGGTTCGCGGGTGATGTGGTCGGCCTTGCCGTCCTTCACGTCGCGGCTGGTGGTGGACCACTGGAAGTTGCTGTTGAACTTGATGCCGTAGGGCGGATCGAAGTAGATGCACTGCACGCGTCCGCGCAGGCCCTCGCGCTCGACCAGACTGGCCATGACCTGGAGCGAGTCGCCGAGGATCATGCGGTTGGACCAATTCTGGTCGTGCGCGTAGAACTCGGTCTTGTCGGCACCATCGGGGATGCCATTGAAGTCGGCGAAGAGGCTGAGCTGCGAGCGCGGATCCTGCGGCTTCGCGTCCTTTGTCCGACGCATCAAGTCGTCGATCAAGACCTTCGGGTGCACCTTCTCCTGGATGTAGAGCGGTGGCGCGTGGACGACGAGGTCGCTCCAGTCCTGCTCGTCCTTCCCACGCCACACGAGTTGCGGATCGAGGTCGCGGTTGCGGCGCTCGTACGCAACGCGGATCGGCGTCGACTCCGTGGGTTTCAGCACGGACTGGTGTTCAGCCGTCGGGATGTTCTTCCGCTTGGCCGAATGGTGGATGATCGTCTCGACCGCCTTCGGCGTCGCGGACTTCTTCTTGCTAGCAGCCATGTTCAGGCGGGCTCCGTCGCCGGCTGTGCGGCGGACTCGATCATCTGGTCGAACTGACTACGGACCTTCGCTTCGAATTCGGACTGGATCTGGTGGACATCCGTGAACTCGGCGAACGCCCAGCGCCCATATTCCTTCAGGTGGTTCACACCGGGAATCCAATAAGTCTTCATCGTCAGTGCCTTTTCCTTCGCGTCTTCGCCGCGGTAGCCCTTGATCTCGACCACGAGTCGCAACAGGTCGTCCGGGCCACGGCCGTCGTCGACAAGCACGATGAAGTCCGGGCGATAGCGCCGTTGCTCGGATCCCATGCGGTACGGCACCTCGAAACCGAGGTTGTGATTCTTGACGTAGGCGCGCACGGCCGGATGTGCCTCGACGACGCGGCAGAACTCGGTTTCCCACTCGCTATCGAGTATTGCCCAGTTGACGTGGCAGAGCTGCGCGCTCGTCGACCAACGCAGCGTCTTCGACGTGACGAACCGCACGTGCGCAGTCGATCCAATCGGGTTGTACGGATCGAGCAACGCCTTGATCGGTCTCTCGCCTTCGAACGCTTGCGTGATGCCGGCCGTGATCTTGTTGCAAGCCATGTCCGCGAGCTCTTGGTAGATGAGCAGGGCGGGGTACGTGTCGCCTTTGCAGACGAGGCACGTGTCGATCCACTGCCTCGTAATGCGCTTGAGGGGGCCGAAGAGCCCGAGCTTGGGGTCCTCGCCGGCGTCGCGCCACTTCGTATAGACCAGGTGCTTCGTGACGTGAAAGATGACCGTCGACAGCCGCTCGTCTTTGAGGTGTTCGAGATCGATGTCGGCCGCCTGCCCGATGATGCCCGCATTCTTGGTGATCGAGGGGCCGACGAGTTCGGGGCTCAGCTCGAGAACCGAGTCGGCGTCGAACTTGGCATGGAGTTGCTCCTTGGGCAGATCGACCCGATAGCCTTCGACGCGTGGAAATTGGATCTCCAAGGCGTCGCGCTCCGGTCGCATCGCCTTGACCGTCACCGTGTCGCGCGGCGGCTGCGGCGGCGCGATGACGGGCTTCGCCGTGAAGTCGAACGGGATGCCGAAGATGTCGGCGTACTCGACATCGAACAACCCGTGTTCGTTCAGGTCATACGACTGGCGGCGCAGCGCTCGTCCGATCACCTGCTCGCACAACAACTGAGTCCCGAACGCACGGATGCCGAGAACGTGCGTGACGGTACTCGCGTCCCAACCCTCGGTCAGCATGGCGACTGAGACCACGCAGCGAATCGAACCGCCCAGCGTGCCCTGCTTGCCGACCGTGTTCATGACTTCGCGCAGCAGATCCTGGTCGGTGATGTTCTCTGCAGCCGTCGCATCCCGTGTCCGCTCGCGGATCTCGGTCCGGAAGCGCTCGATTTCGTCGGCGGCTGCGCGGCGGAAGTTGTCGTCGAGCGCCTCCCCAGCCTCGAGCTGTTCGCTGTCGACGAGGATCGTGTTCGGACGCGCGAACGGGTTGCCGCTCGTTTCGTCGAAGTTGCGGAACAACGCGAGACGGCCGTTCTCGAAGGTCAGACTTCCATCCTCGTTCTTGCGGTGAAAGCCCGAGATGAAGTCGTAGACCAGTTTCGAGATGGCCGTGTTCTGGCAGACCACGATGAAGCACGGCGGAACCGGCCTCCCACAATCGGCCCACAGCTTGAAGGTCTTTTCGTAGTGACCGTAGAGCGCCGTGAGCGCGGTCTGCAGTCGGGTCGGCAGCTTCAGAGGATCGAGATCCTCGTTGCTGCTGCGCCCCTTCTTGGGCATGTCGAGCCGAATATGCTCCCAGAGGTTGCGGAACATCGGCAGCTCGTCACCTGGAATGTTCTCGGCGACGGGCACGCGCGGCAGCTTGACGATGCCGCATTCGATCGCGTCCATCAGCGAGAAGTCGCTGACGGTCCAGGGAAACAACGTCCCCTCGGCGTAGCCCGAGCCCTGTAGGAAGAACGGCGTCGCCGAGAGGTCGATGACGCGCGCAATGCCGAGCTTTCGCCCGACGATCTCGAGACCGCTGATCCACAGCCGCGCGGTCTCGTTGTTCTTCTCGGCCTCCTTTCTTGCGTCGCCCTTCAGGTCCTCGTCTTCGTCGTCGGCCGGCTTCTCGCGATAGCAGTGATGGGCCTCGTCGTTCAGGACGAGAATGCTCTTCATGCCCATGAGCTCGGGCATGACGCGCTGCAGCATCTGGCCTTCGGTCTCGCTGGTCTCCAGATCCTCGCCCGTGCGGCCCTTCAACAGCGCACGGCCTCCGGCCGAGATCTCGGCGCGCTCGCGCAGCTTGAAGCCGTGGTAGTTCGTGATGACGATCTTTGCTCGTGCCAAGTCGACGAGCATGTCCTGCGGCACCAACTGGCGACTCTGGTAGTAGCTGTTCGGATCGTTCGGTTGCAGGACGCGGAGCCGGTCCTTGATCGTCAATCCCGGGGACACGACCAGGAAGCCGCGCGTGAACAGCTTGCTGCCCGGATGCGCAACAGAGTTCAGCGTCTGCCACGCGATCAGCATCGCCATCACCGTGGTCTTGCCGGCGCCGGTCGCGAGCTTCAGCGCGATGCGCATCAACTCGGGATTGGCGTCCCGATTGGCGAGTGCGAGGTTGCCCAGGATCTTCTTCCCGCGCTCCGACTTCGGCGCGACTTCGGTCAGCCAGATCGCGGTCTCTGCTGCCTCGACCTGACAGAAGAACGGCCGGATGCTCTCGAAGACGTGCGTCCGCCAGTGCCGCAGCAACCGGGCGGTGACTGGTGTCACATCCCACAGGTTCGGGTTCGCAAGATCCCGCCATGCATCGACCAGACCGCGAATCTCATTGATGATCGACGTCGGGTCATACTGCTGCGTCTTGGACGACAGCCCCTTGCCCTCGTCGAACACCAGGTCCTTCTGTCCCTTGCCCGACCGCTTCTTCGGCTTGGGGATCGGCGTGATGAACGCCGCCTTGCGGCGCCCTTCAGCGACCCTCTGGGTCGGCTGCCCGTCCTTGTCGAGTTCCCAGTGCTTCGCCGGGTACGCGTAAGGCGAGTTCAGGATCGGATGATCGAAGAACGGGTTGGACGTCATCGTGCGCGATCCCCCGCGAGGGCGATCGTTTCAACGTGCGCACACCCCGAGCGTCGCGACATCGGCAGAGCCTCCCGCTCGCGCAAACTGACAGGATTGCGGCGCGATGGCAACGGCTCTCCTGAGATCGTTCGTCCGAGGGCCACGCGGCATCGCGTGAGTTGTGCGCTCATCCCTTCACCCGCACCGTCACCGGGATCGGGTGCTCCGGGGAACGATTCCGCACGCGGAGCCCCGGCTTGCGCATGGCCGCGGCCTGCTTCTCCGGAGGATCGAGGAACGGGAACGTGCCGCCTTGTTGGTCGGCCCATGGGCCGAAGCCCTGGTCGAGACGGATCATCAGCACCGAGCCATCCGCGCGCGTGAGGTCGAGTTGTCGCTTGTGCGGCAGCCTCCTGTGGTCGGTCTCCGAGAAGGCGGCCTTGATCCCGATTGTCCGCCCGAGTTCCACGACCACGCGTGACCGCGCAAGCGTGTCGTCCCAGTTGCTGTCGATCAGGGCCGTTCGGTACTCCTGGTACTTCAATCGTGCGCCTCGCAATTCGAGCGAGGTGCTCGCATCGACGAGCCCGCGCACCTTCAACGCATCCACCGTGTCGAACAGGAGTGCCACGGGGAGCGGCGATGTCAGATAGCGGTCGGTGTAGGTGATCGACGCGAGCTTCTGTGCTCCAGCAAGGAACGCCTTGGCTTCCACCGAACGCTCTTCGACGAGCTTCCAGAACCGCGCGCCGAATCCAACCAGAGTGCCGTCCGCTTCGGCTCCGATCTCGAATTCGACTGCATTGCGATCCCGTTGCTTGTTTGGGCGAAGCGATGCGGGAGGAACGGACTTCGCGGCCTCGATGGTGGGCATGGGTGCGTCGATGTCGACCCGAACGGCCCACGCGGGCTCGATCGACCTCCCCCAATCATCGCCCGGCGCGAGATCTTCGATGCTCGAACACGCCCACGTGCGATGTCGCTTCTTCCCGCCGGCCACGACCGCCACCGTCGCGCCAACGATCGCGGGCTTGTTCGTGGTGACGACGTCAAACCCACCGGTCTCCGCCAGACTCGCGAGTTGACTGGCAACGTCTTCGGGCATGTCCGCAATCGACTTCGCGTCGAGCACGAGCGTCACGCGACGCCCGCTGCCCTTGCCGCCGACGAATGCGATGAGCTGCTGTTTGACGCGCCAGGCGAGCGGGTCCCATGCGTCCCACGAACCCGAAAGGTAAAAGCGAAGCTCGTCGACGTCGGCGTCGCGCGCGTATCGCGCGACCGCCATCGACAGCGGCTCGTACTCGGGAATCGTCGCCGACCCGAACACTTGCTTCTCGGGCGGCAGCCGCAACCCGTCGAGTAGCGGCTCGCCGAGGAACTCGAGCGCGGCGCGGCGATCGAGCTTCAACACCGAGTGCTGCGTTTCGTAGTCGAGGACACACGCATGACAGGCTCGATCGCAGTTCCGCGGGCACTCCAGGATCTTGCGAGCATTGCGCAACAGCGCGTCGACCATGCTTGGCGCCAGAGTGCTGAAGCCCGCGCCGCCGATAGCTTGGTCGAACAGCAGAATCGCACGCGTCGGTCGATCCACACTCGTGCGGCTCGGTGACTCCATGCAGCCGATCTCGCGCTCGTCGATTCCGAGCTTCTCCGCGAGCGCCCGCCGCATCGCCACCGCGAGCGTGTACGCGACCTTCTTGTCGTTCAGCG
>JBPOIU010000007.1:0-167240 GCA_052034255.1 Planctomycetota bacterium
CGCCATCGCCCTGCAGGCTCGTGCAAAGCGGTACCGCCTTCGGCGTCTTCTCGATGGGGCCCGGGGCCTTCGGCCCCCTTCCTCGCGTGCACCAGGCTCGTTCCGTCGAGATGGCCGTCGGCGTCGACGCCGAGCAGTTCGAGCACCGTCGGCACGATGTCGAGATTCTCGGTCAGTCCGGGATGCACGAACCCGCGCGGCACTCCGGGCCCCGCGACGATCAGCGGGGTGCGCAACAGGACCTCCGTCAGCCCCGCGTTATGCCCGCGCTTGAAGCGTGCCATCGCGTCGGTCGCTTCCTTCGCGCTCAACGCCGACGGTGTCTCCTCGTGCTCGAACAGCGTCTCCCCGTGGTCCGCGGCGATGACGACCAAAGTGCGTTCGAGGCGCCCTGCGCGCTTCAGCAACTCCAACACCGCAGCCAACCGCGCGTCCGCCTGATGGACCTCACCGTCGTCGCGTCCGCACACGCCGGCCGACGCGACGAGGTCGATCGTCGGACTCGTGGGCCGATCGGCGCCGTGACGGTGCAATCGATCCGCACGGAGCGCATCGATCACGCACTCGAGAAGGCGGTCGTCTCGTGTGGGAGAGACTCGACGATTCTGAAACCGCGCTGGCGGACTCGATCAGGCCTCGTGGTCCGGATCGTCCTCGCCCACGCGCGCGGGCAGCGCGTGCTCGCAATCCGCGACTTCGGGCAACGCGGCGCGAAGCACGATCGACTCCCGGCGTGGCGGTTCGTGCGACGGAGTCGAGGGTTCGACGCGCGGGCCGACCCAGACTCGACGCGCGGAGACGGGGCGGTTCGACGAGGCGCGAACGCGCGCGCCGATGCACCAACGGGTCGCGAGCGCGAACGAACACACCAACAACGCGCCGAGCGCCACCAACGGCAACGTCGTCGCCGCGAACATGCGCTCGATCGCGCGCGGTCCCGACGGCAACTCGACGCGCAGTGCCGCGAACTCGGCGTGGTCGTCCAACTCGAGCCGAAGGTCCGCGCCCGGTGCTCGCCGTGTCGTATGCACGGTCGCAGTCGGCAACACGAGCCGCATCGCTTCACCGTCGTGGGTCGGCGACGTTCGCGGCAACAACTGCCGCGCGTCGACGATGCCGATCACGCGGACTCCCGCATCGGCGTCGACCGCCAGCGGCAGCCACAAGCGTGTGGTCGTCCCGTCGTCCGCGCGCTCGGCGAGCGGCGCACGCCGCGGCGCCCCGCGCAGGAACCACGCCAGCGGATCGAACCCGTCCGCGTCAGGAGCGACGACGAAGCGCAGGCGCCCGTCCGGACCCGCGACCGCGAGGGCGGCGAGTCGCGGCGCTTCGGCGAGCAACGACTCGAGCATGCGCTCGAGTCGCGGCGATTGCGGTGGGTCGTCGAGCAAGCGGCGCGCGCACGTCGGGGCGGCTCGTTCGAGCAACGCCCGAAGCTCATCGACCCGATCGCGAACGGTCTCCGCGCCCATCGTCGCGTTGGTCACCAGTGCCGCGGTCGCGGCGCGCTCGACGTGGGCGCGCAACACCCACGTCGCCAACGGGAACACGATCGCGCTCGCCAACGCCGCGGCCGCGAGTGCGCGTGGGATCACGCGAATGGTAGGTGCTCGTAATGCCATCGACGGAAGGCCCCCGAAGGGCTGTCCATCGGTTGGACTCGCGTTCGGACTGAAGGCGACGTTTCCGAGTCCGGCGCGCGAGGAGCTCGCAACTTCTTACGGGTTATGGCCTTCGAACATCGAGCGCGCGAATTCCTTGGGGTCGAACGGCTCGAGGTCGTCCGCCTGTTCGCCGACGCCGATGAACTTCACCGGCACGCCGACGCGTTCGCGGATGCCGACGACGGCTCCGCCCTTCGCCGATCCGTCGAGCTTCGCGACGATCAGGCCGGTCACGGGGACCGCCGCCTTGAACTTCTCGGCCTGCTGGATCGCATTCTGTCCCGTCGTCGCGTCGAGCACGAGCAGCACGTCGTGCGGCGCGCCCGGGATGCGCTTGCCGAGCACCCGGCTGATCTTCGACAGCTCTTGCATCAGGTGGGCCTGCGTCACCAGTCGACCCGCCGTGTCGACGAGCAGCACGTCCGCCTTGTCGGTCGCCGCGCGCTCCGCGGCGTCGAAGGCGACGGCCGCAGGGTCCGCTCCGGCTTTGCCGCGCACCAAGGTCGCGCCGACGCGGTCGGCCCAAATCTGGAGTTGTTCCGCAGCCGCGGCGCGGAACGTGTCGCCCGCGCCGATGACGACACGCTTGCCTTGCTGCGTGAAGTGCCGCGCGAGCTTCGCGATCGTCGTCGTCTTGCCGCTGCCGTTCACGCCGACCATCAGCACGACCGTCGGCGGGACACCGCGCAGCTCGAGTTCCGAGCGTTCGCCGAGGCGATCCTCGATCTCCTTGCGCAAGAAGACCATGACGTCGTCGGTGGTCTTGATCTCGCGCAGCTTGTACGCCTTGCGCGCCTTCTCGATCATCTCCGTCGCACTCGGCCCGAGATCCGCCGTGTACAGCGTCTCTTCCAGTCGATCGAGCGTTTCGTCGTCGAGATCGCGGCCGATCGACAACACCGTGCGCAATCCGAGCGACAGCGCGTCGCGGGTCTTCTTCAGGCCTTCGAACAGCTTCTTGAACATCGGCGCGCGTCTCAGTCGTCAGCGGCGTGCGCGACGTCGTCGATTTCGCCATCCGGCTCGACGGCGCCTTGCGCCGGCGCGCGCGCCTTGTCCGGGTCGAGCCCGTGATTCGCGCGGATCTTGTCGAGCAATGCGTTGACGAAGCCGCCCGATTCCGCGGTGGAGAAGCGCTTCGCCAATTCGATCGCTTCGTTCAGCGTGACGCGCGGCGGGATGTCGCCGCGATGCAGCATCTCGTAGACCGCGAGTCGCAGGATGTTGCGATCGACCACGGCGATGCGGTGGAAGTCCCAGTTCTTCGCGACGCGCTTGATCTCGGCGTCGATCGCGGCGGTGTGCTCCATGCAGCCGGTCGCGATGTCGGCCGCGAACGCGCGGATCCGCGCGTCGTTGGTCTGCGTCTCGAGCCAGGCGGCGAGGTTCTCGGAGTCGTCGGCGCCGCGCAGATCGACCGTGTAAAGATGTTGCAGCGCGAGTTCTCTCGCGCGCGTTCGCTTGCGAATGGCCACGTTCAGCGCTTCCGAATTCGTTCGAGGAGGAGTGCGGTCTCGATCGCCGCGGCCGCCGCTTCGGCGCCCTTGTTCGACGTGTCGTCCTTGGCGCGCTGCAGGGCTTGCGCGTGCGTCTTCGTCGTCAGCACGCCGAACGCGACCGGAATGCCGGCATCGAGTCCGGCGCGCATCAGGCCCGAAGCCGTCTGTTCGCAGACGTATTGATAATGATCGGTGTCGCCCTGGATGACGCAGCCGAGCGCGACGACGGCGTCGACTCGACCCGACTTCGCGAGCGCGCGGGCGACCAGCGGCAGTTCGAAACAGCCCGGGACTTCGTGCACGACGACGCGCTTGCTCTTGACGCCGAGTTCCGCCAGCGCTTTCGCGGCGCCACGCAGCAGGCCGGCCGTGACGTCCGCGTTGTAACGCGCGACCAGCACGCCGACGCGCAACTTCGTCGCCTCGGCATTGCGTGCCGGACGCGGATTCGGAGCTCGCTTACCCACGGTGCGCCTTCGTTCGTTCGCGGTCAGTTCTTCGGAGCGTCGGTCTTCGGACGGCGCGGCGGCGGGCTGTAACGCACGCCGTTGTTCGGATTGTCGCGGTCGTACGAGAACGCGTCCCGGTTCTCGATGAAGTGCTTCACGTAATCGATCGGGATCGCGAAGTTCAGGCCTTCCGAGAACAGTCGCTTCCACGAGTTGACGCCGACCACTTCACCCTTGCTGTTGAACAGCGGTCCGCCCGAGTTGCCCGGGTTCAGCGCGGTGGTGGTCTGGATGTAGACCATTCCGTTCGCGGCGCGGTTCTTGATCGACACGATGCCTTGCGACACCGAACGCTCCATCCCCTGCGGTGACCCGACGGCGAACACGGTCTGGCCGACGGAGACGTCCTCGATCTTGCCGAGGTGGACCTTCTGCAACTTGTCGTCGCCGAGTTCCTTCTCGTCGATCTTCAGTAGCGCCAAGTCGACGACCGGATTCATCGCGACGAGCTTCACCTTCTCGTAGACCTTCTTGTCGATCTGGCCGTCGGTCAGGGTCTTGTAGACCGTCACCGAGATGTCGACCTCGCCCTGGACCACGTGGTTGTTCGTGATGACGTAGCCGTCCTCGCGAATGATGAAGCCCGAGCCGAGACCGCTCGTCGTCTTCACCATGACGACGCCGTCGCCGACCTTCTTCACGCACTCCTTGACCGAGAGTTCGACGAGCTGCGCTTCGGACCACAGGCCCTTGTTCGTCTCGGCGCCTTCTTGCGGAGCGGCTTCGGTCTTCGACAGATCCTTGCGCGCGGTGATGTCGGCGATCGGGATCTCGAGCACCGTGAAGCCGATGTCGACGAAGACCTTGTCGGCGGTCTCCTTCAGCACTTCGCCGCGGACGACCTTGCCGTCGGCGAGCGTGATTTCCTCGACGGCGAACGCGGTCGACGTCAGAGCGGTCAGAGCGAGGGCGAGTGCGATGGCGCGCATGAAAAGTCTCCGCAAGCGACGAAGCGGCGGATTCTAAGCCGGCGACGGAGGCCTGCCGGTTGAAAAAGTCCGTGCGGCGGGGCCCGCGCGGGAAGTGCGGGGCTCGTTCCGGGCGCGGCGTCGGCCACCTTTTCTCGGCGGGGTCGACCGACTAGTCTCTCCGGACTTGGATTCGGTCTCGAACCCGACTGGATTGGGAAACCTCCGCATGCATACGACGCGTTCGCGCTCGCTCGTCCGGGCGAGCATCCTGGCCACCGTCTCCGTCGTCGCCGGTTCCGCGCTGTACGCGCGGCAGGACGGCGGCGAGACCGAGACGTGGAACGAGCTGCACCGCGACTACGGGTTCAGCGGCATCATCAACTCGAAGGTCAACGAGGGCCTCAGCGATCTGACGGTCGCCGACGTCGACGACGACGGTCGCAAGGACATCGTCACCGTGAACAACGGACGCTCGAAGATCGAGTTCCTGATCCAGCGCGCTCCCGGCGACGCCGGCGCGTCCGATCCGAAGCTCGAGTCGACCGGTAACGTCACCAACGAGCTGCCCGACGAGGCGTTCTTCAAGCGCGACAGCTACGCGACCGAGGAACAAGTCAGCGCGATCGCGATCGGCGACGTCGACGGGGACGGCAAGGCCGAGCTCCTGTACTGCGGCGACTCGGGCAAGTTGTCGGTGGTGTCGAAGGACGACAAGGGCGCGTTCACGCGCGCGGTGCGCTTCGACGTCGAGAACCTGTCGGCGTCGGGACGCGCGATCACGGTCGTCGACGTCGACGCCGACGGCAAGAACGACGTGGTCGTGCTCGGCAAGGAGACCACGTACTTCTTCAAGCAGACCGACAAGGGCCGGCTCGAAGAGGCGTTGAAGTTGCCGAACGCGCAGAAGGACCCGGGAGCGCTGTACGTGTGCGAACTCGACGGCGACGGTCGCGTCGATCTCGTCTACGTCGTGCCGGGCACCGAATGGCCGTTCCGCTGGCGTTTCGGCAAGGGCGCGTTCGCGTTCGGCCCCGAGCTGACCTCGCGCTTCGCCGAGGTCCGTGCCTGGGAGGTCTCCGACCTCAACGGCGACAAGAAGGCCGACGTCGCGGCGATCCGCCGGCGCTCGGGCCGCGTGGCGACGTTGCGTCTCGCGACGAAGACGGTCGAAGGCGAACAAGGCTTCAAGCTGTCGTCCGTGCGCGTGGTGCCGTTCGAACCGATGAAGGACGCCGACAAGCGCGCCGACGTGCTCGCCGACGTCAATGGGGACGGTCGTCCCGAACTGGTGGTCGCCGAGCCTTCGGCCGCGCGCATCGTGGTCTATTCGGACGTGCTCGCGGGTCAGCGCTTCGCTGCCTATCCGTCGATGAACGGAGTCACCACGCCGCGTGTCGGCGACGTCGACGGCGACGGCAAGGTCGACCTGATGGTCGCCGCGCAAGCCGAGGAAGCGATCGGCCAATGCGCGATCGGCGCGGACGGGAAGATCGCGTTCCCAACCGGCCTCGCGATCCCGGGCGGTCAGACGCTGCTCTCGCTCGAAGTCGTCGACCAGGACGGCGATGGCAAGGCGGAGACGTGGGCGATGCTCGCCGATGGCAAGGGCAGCAAGCGCAAGGTGTCGGTCGCGCGACTCGACGCGAAGGGCACGCCGAACCTGACGGTCGAGGTCGCCGACGTGAAGTCCGACCCGACCGATCTGCTGGTCGCGGACATCAACCGCGACGGCAAGAACGACTTGATGCTGTTCGTGAAGGGCGAGCTGCCGCGCATCTTCGGATGCAATGCGGACGGTCAGGGCTTCACCGACTTCGGCACCAAGGAGCTGCCGGGCATCGGCATCCTGAAGGGCGTCCCGAAGGCGGCGCTCGCGTACGGCGACGTCGACGGCGACGGCCAGAACGAGCTGCTCGTGCCGGGTCCGAACTTCGCGCGCTCGCTCTACTTCGGCGCCGACAAGCTGCCGAAGGTCGTGGCGCAGTACAACCTCGACTCACCGGCCGCGGAACTGACGAGCGCCGGCTTCGCCGATCTCGACGGCGACAAGAAGGCCGAAATCGTCGTCGTCGACAAGCGCGCCGCCGAACTCGTCGTGCTGAGCCAAGTCGACGGGGCAGCCAAAGAGCGCTTGCGCGTCGACCTCGGTGAACTCGCCGGCGCAAGCGTCCGTTTCGCGGACCTCGACGCGAACGGCTCGAACGACGTGCTGCTGGTCGCGAAGGACCGCTTCGGCATGATCCAGAACGGCGGCTCGGACGCGGTGCTCGAGACGATCGCGGACTTCGATCTGCCGATCAAGGACGGCTATCCGTTCGAGCTGACGCTCGGCGACGTCAACGGCAACGGCGAGACCGACGCCGTGTTCATCGAGAGCGCGCACCACTTGATCGCGATCGCGGCCGTTCGCGCCAATCGCATCGAGTACGCATTGAAGTTCCCCGTGTTCGAAGAGCGCATCTTCGACCGCGGCGACGGCGGTGGCCGCCCCGAGCCGCGCGAGATCGCGCTCGGCGACGTCACTGGCGACGGCAAGAACGACATTGCGATCCTGGTCCACGACCGCGTCCTCGTCTACCCGCAGGAGTGAGCCCCATGCGTCCACGTTCCACGTTCCTCGCGGGGTTCTGCCTCGCCGTCGCCGGATTCGCACCGGCCGTCGCCGCCCAGGGTTTCGAACGCATGTTGCCCGACGGCACCGTCGCGTTCGTCGGGATCGACGATCTCGCGAAGATGCGCGAGGGCTTCTCGACCTCGAAGTTCGGCGACCTCTGGCGCGACGAAGCGTGCGCGCCGATGCGCGAGGCGGCGACGGGCTGGCTCGAACTCATGTCCGAGATGATGGTGCGCGAGGCCGGCTACGACCCGTTCGCGTTGCTCGACGCGGTCAAGGGTCCGCTAGGCGTCGCCGTGCTCGAACTCACCGAGCCGCAGAAGACCGGAGAGCAGTCGGTCACGATGGGCGGCGCGTTCTGCGTGCTCGCGGACGTCGGTGACGGCGGCGAAGCCGTGCTCGCGCAGATCGAGCGCGCGCTCGAGAAAGCCGCGACGAACGGCAAGTTCACGCGCAGCGCCGAGACGGCGGGCGACGTCGAAGTGACCGTGCTGGACTTCGGCGATCTGCAAGACGAAGACCGCATGCAAGTGCGCTTCGGCTTGGCCGGGAACGTGTTCGTCTCCGTGATCACGTCGGCGAGTCTCGCCGATCGCGATCACTTCGGTTCGATCGTCGAACGCCTGAGCGCCGCTCCCGACGACGCGTTGGTCGACGGCGACGCGTTCTCGCGGTCGTTGGCGGCCGACGAGCGCGTCGGCATGCGCGCGTTCGTCGACACCCCGGCGCTGGTGTCGCGGGTGCGAGCTCTGATGGCGCTCGAGGGCTTGGATCCGGAGAAGGAGAAGGTCCTCGAAGGACTCGGTCTCGATGGACTCGGCGTGATCTCGATGTTCTCGGAGAACGTCGTCAGCGCCGGGGAATCGCAGGCGCGACTCGATTGGAGCGGCCAGGGGGCGATCGTGTCGTGCTTGACCGCGCTGCTGCCGGCGGGCGAGCCCGCACTGCTCGAACTCGTTCCGGAAGCGGCGGTGGAGGCGTACGACCTCCACCTCGACCTGAAGGCCGGCTTCGAACGCATCACGGCGACGATGAAGGATCTCGGCGCCATCACCGAGGAAGAGCTGAATCTCAACTTGGCGATGGCCGAGCAAGAGATGGGTCTGTCGATCCGGGACGATCTGCTCGCGAACCTCGGGCACGAGGTCGCGTGGTTCACCGCCCCGGTCGAGGACGAGCTGCAAGGTCTGCCCGGTACCGAGGACTCACCGAGCAACTTCGCGGTCGTCGTGCGCCTCGCCGACGGCAAGAAGCTGGCGACGCTCGTCGACGACCTGTTGACGAAGTCCGGCATGGCCGCGGGTCGCAAGCGCACGGATTTCCAAGGGGTCAACATCGACACGCTGCCGGTCCCGGGCGTGGGCGCCGCGAACTTCGCGTTCACCGACGAACTGCTCGTGTTCTCGCTGTCGTCGGAGCTGGTGCAAGCCGTGCTGCGTCGCTCCGCGGGCAGCAGTGAACTGCCGAACCTGCTCGGCAACGAGGACGTCGCGGAACTGCTCGACGCGATGCCGAAGACGGCGAGCACGTTCATCGTCACCGAGGAAGCCGCGCGCATCAAATCGGTCGCGGCGGTCCTGCGGGCGACGATCGGTGCAATGCCGGCGATGGTGCGTGACGATGTCGAGAACGTCGACGCCGACACCAAGCGCATGGTGGAGCTGATGCGAAAGTTCGAGATCCCGAGCGACGAAGTCATCGAGAAGCACATCAGCGGCTACGGCGTCAACACGGTCGTGGTCGGCTCGGACGGCGTCCGCTTCCACGCGAAACAGTGACGCGTGGGTTCGCGCGCCGACGATTGAGACGCGGCGCGCGAACTCCTACACTCCCCGCACCAAATCGGCACCCGTAGCTCAATTGGATAGAGTGTCGCCCTCCGAAGGCGAAGGTTTCGCGTTCGACTCGCGACGGGTGCACCAAACGAAGAACGAGCCCCGCACGTCCATCGGACGCGCGGGGCTCGTCGCCTTTTCCGACCGAGAGAACGAGCGTCGATCGACTCGACGTCCGCGCTCACTCGATGCGTGTCACGGACAGTACGTCACCCGCAACCCGCCCGTGTGCTGGTACCCCTTGGTGGGGTCGAACACGAGGTACTGGAAGAACTGGGTCGTGCCGACCATCGCCGCCGAGATCGGGACCACCGTCGACTTCGTGCCGGTCGCCGAGGTCGGGCCGACGTTGGTCGACGTGTACGGGAAGCGGACGTACAGCGTGCCCCAGAGCTGGGGGGCGGTCGCTTGTCCCGCGCTCATCAACAACAAACACGTTTGATTCGCGTTGGCGCCGGTCAGCGTCAACTGGAAGTTCGTGTTCGCCGACGACGGGCTGGTCCCGTTCGTGCCGATGTTGGCGACGGTGCCGGACAGTGTTCCCGACGATCCTGATCCGTAGTTCGCAACCGTGCCGCACGGACCGCCGCCGCCACCGCTACTGCCGATGTCGATGGGGTACGGGTTCGAAAGCCGGCTGATGCTCGGCGCCCAAACCAACACGTTGCCGTCGACCGCGGTCGACGGGATCGTCACGGACACCGACGTCGACGTCGCGGCGACGTTGTAGACGACGCCCGGGATCGTGCCCGTGTTCGTCGTCGTACCGGCCGTGAACTTGACGTTCACCGTCGACGGGAAGTTGGTGCCGGTGATGACGAGCGTGCCGCCGACCAGGAACGACCCAGAGAGTCCGGTGATCGTCGGTTTGTTCGCCGGCTTCGCGCCGTAGATCGCCGCCAGGCCGCTCTTGTCGTCGGCCTGCAGCGTGCGCTGCTCGACGCCCGTACCGCAGATCGTCGGGCACATCGTCGTGACGTTGACGCAGGAGCCCGAGCAGCTGACCGCGGAGTGGCCGAGGCCGAGCGCGTGGCCGAGCTCGTGTGCCGCGACGCCCTGGATGTCGATCTGGCCACCGGAGACGGTCGGACCGTCGTTCCAGGTCCAGTTCTCGCACATCAGGATGTTCCAGCCGTCCGAGATGGGCGTCTGCGTGTAGGCCAGCGTGCCGCCCGAGCAGCCCGACGTGCCCCACGAGAACGTGTTGCCGTTCAGACCACCGGCCGCGGTCGCCGAGCCCTGGAAGTCGAAGTCGAAGTTGGCGTTGCCGTTCTTGTTCGAGTTCCAGACTTCGCCGGCCTTCCACACCGCTTGCTTCGCGCCGGTCGCGCCGGGGTAGCTCGCGGAGGTCGTGCCGTTGTCGTTGGCCGTGGCGTCGGCCGCGTTGTTGAAAATGCGGAAGTCACGTTGGTAGCCGTTGCCGGTCGTGCCGATGCCGAGGTTGCCGCCGATCAGCGAGTAGCCGGTCGACAGCGTGGGCAGCGCGAACAGCGCGGCGGCGGCGAATGCGACGATCGAGAATTGGAGTTTCATCGGTGCGTTCCTTTCGTCGCTCACTTCTTCGCGGCCTTGATCAACGCGTCGTACGTGCTCTGGACCACGGGGGTCAGGTCCGCGAGCTTCACGTTCGATTCGATCGCCGAGCCGGCGCCTTCGCCGAGCACGACGACCTCGCCCTTGCGGTTCTTCTGCGTGCGGAACGACTCGGCGAACGAGTCGATGCGATACGCAGTCGGATCCGCGGCGCGCACGGCGGGATCGGTCGACAAGAACAACACGACGTTCTCGCCGACGCGCGTCTCGTCTTCGGGCGGGGAGATCGTCAGGCGCTCGTCGCCATGGCCCGGGTACCAGACCGACAGCGCGCCCGACGTCGTGGTCGGAGCGATCGCGGTCTCGACCTGGACCGTCAGTACCGTCCACGGCAGGTCCGGCGTAGACGCCAGTCGAACCGACTTCGCGCTCGTGATGTTGCCGTAGACGACGATGCCGCCATCGTTCGCCTTGATCAGTTCGAGTTGCTTGGAAAGGTCACGGGGCACGACGGTCGCGACGGCTAGGCCGCCCAACACGAAGAGCCCGACGAACGCGGCTAGACCCCGCGTCCGAAACACTTGCAGCGACATACGGATGCCTCCCAGTGAAATCTGCGGTCCGGCGCCGAGCTGGACCTGAGGGGATGAACTCGAGGGGGACGAAGAACCCGGCCGGGACGCTAACGCCGAGGCCGCGCCCTTCGCCATGCTGTAGACGCGCATGGTCGGGAAAGGTTCGGTGTCGTTGGACTTTGGTCGGCCGGACGGATTCACGCGGCGCGGCCGAGTCGCACCAGTCGATTCCCGACGAGCACGACCAGCGCTTGCGCGACGAGCAGGAGGCAGGACAGCGCGGCCGGCTCGCCGAGCGCGCGGTTGTAGCGACGGTTGAAGATCTCCACGCCGATCGGCAGGTTCGCCGGCACGTAGAGCAGGATCGATGCCGTGAACTCGGACAGCGCCGACAGCAGCGCGAGCAGCGCACCCGCGGCGAGTCCCGGCAAGAGCAGCGGCAGGACGACCTTGCGCGTGGCCGCGAAGCGACTGGCGCCGAGGCCGCACGCGGCGTCGACGAGCTGCGGATCCAATTGCGCGAAGGCGGCCTGCGTCGCGCGAACGGTCAACGGCAGGTTGCGGATCGCATAGGCAAGCGGCAGGAGCCACACCGTTCCGGCGAGGACTTGGCCTCCGGCCAGCGCGCTCGGCCCCGCGAACGTCTCGAGCAAGTTGAAGGCGATCACCGTGGCCGGCAGAGCGAGCGGCAACAGCGCCAACACCTCGATCCAGCGCCGAGCGACGCTGCGGCCGCGCCACAGCAGCGCCGCGATCCACAGCCCGACGACCACGTCCAACGCGGTCGCCAGGCCAGACATCCACAGCGAATTCGCCAGCGGCCGGCGGAACGCGTCCTCGGTGAACACGCGCACGTAATGCTGCAACGTGAACGCCGTCGGCAGCACCGATTCAGCGGCACCGGTATCCGCACCGAACGACAACACCAGGATCGCCAGGTGGGGGAGCACGAGCACGAGACATGTCGTCGCGACCGCGATGCCGGCGAGAGCGCGCAGCGGTCCCGAGCGAACGACGCGAGCGGCGGCCGGCGTTCCCTTCGACGCGCTGCCGTAGGCGTCGGCTTGGGCGCGCAGCACGGGCCACAGCAGCGCGAGCGCTGCGACCGCGAGGATCGTCGACAACACGGCGACGCGCTGCGGGTCGTCCTCGCGCAGGTTGTAGATCCGCAACGTCAGGAGATCGGCGTCGGGCGCGAAGAACAGCGGCGCCGAGAACGACCCCATCGAGTTGAGCAAGGTCAGCGCGCCGGCGCCGAGCAACGCGGGAATCAATGCCGGCAACGTGATGCGCAGCCACGAGCGCACGCGCGACGCACCGAGTGAACGCGCGGCTTCTTCCTGCGCCGCGTCGTGGCGTTCCAGCGCGGCGTTGACGAACAGCACGAAGAACGGGAAGAACGAGTACGCGTGCAGCGCCAGCACCCCGGTGTAGCCATCGAGGAACAGATCGACGCCGAACGCCTGCCGCAACGCGTGCGGGAGGACTCCGTACTCACCGAACAGGAACTGCTTGAACGCCAGGACGCCGACGATCGGCGGCAACAGCAGCGGCAACAGCAGCGCCGGCGCGAGCCACGCGCGCAACGGGAACGCGAAGCGGCGGGAGACGACGGCGAGCGGCACGCCGACGATCGCGGACAGCGCGACCGACGCCAGCGAGATCCAGATCGAGTTCCACAACGCGCGCAGGTCCTGCGGATGCTCGGTGTCGAACAGGGCGCTCCAGCTCGCGAGCGTCCACGCGCCGTCGTGCGACAGGGACTGGATCAATACCGCGATCTGCGGCCACGCGACGTAGGCCGACAACACGATCAGCGCGCAGGCGATCGGCAGGGAACGGCGCAGCGAATCGAGCACTCCGCGTCACTCCCGCGCCAGCGGCTTGATCGTGCGCTCCCAGTGGCCCATCCATTCGCGCTCGTGCTCCGCGGCGCGTGCGGCGTCGTAAGGCAGCGGAGCGATCGTCAGCGCGCGCAGCCACTCGGGCTGGCGCTCCGTCGGGACGTCGGTGCGCGTCGGGATGCGGAAGTGCGCCGTCATCAGCAGGTCGAGCGCGTCGAGCGACAGCACCATCTCGACGAACGCGCGTGCGAGCTCGAGGCGGCGCGGATCGGAGTTCGGCCGCTTCACCAGCGCGATGCCGTCGACCAGCACCGGCGCTCCGCTCTTCGGCATCACCGCAGCCAGTGGATAGCCGTAGCGCGCGTGCTGGAACAGCACGTCGGTGAGGTTCCAGATCGACACGACGTTCGCGTCGTCCTTCGTGATCGCTTCGAACAGCTCGGTCGGGTCGGTCGCGTAGCGCTTGGTGTTGCGATGCAGCGCCGTGAGCAACGCGTAGCCGGCCGTCGGATCGCCGGTGCCCGCGGACTTCCAATCGATCAGCGCGCAAAACGCGGTGCGCATGCCGCCGGACGGCAGCGGAAAGCGCAGCAGCACGCGTCCCTTCCACGCCGGCGACGCGAGGTCGTCCCAATCCGCGGGAGCATCGTTTGGATCGAGTCGATCGCGATTGCGCACGATGACCTGGGGCAACAGGAACTGGCCGACGAAGCGTTGGTGCGGATCGCGGTAGTGGGCCGGGATCGCGTCGATGCACGTCGGCGCATACGGTTCGAGCAAGCCGTCGTCGGCGGCGATCTGCATCGTTGGCGCGGGGCCTCCCCACCAGACGTCACAGCTCGGCCGCTCGCGCTCGCCGCGGATGCGCGTCAGGCAATCCTGCGGCGACATGTTGAACCACTGCACGTCGACGTCGGGATGCTCGCGTTCGAAGCGTTGTTCGAAGTCGCGCAGGATGTCTTCGCCGTGGGGCGAATAGACGACGAGCGGCAGGCGCGCGTCCCCGCCGGAACAGCCGACGCAGGCGACCAGCCCCACGAGCCACGCCGCTGTGCGCCGCATCATCGCGTCTCCATCCGTCCCCACGCCGCGAGGTTCGCGAGCAGTCGCAGACTGCCTTCGTGGCCGTTCTTCCACTGACGGTACCAACCGAAACTGGTGTAGGCGAAGCGGCCCTTGCCGACCGGGGCGACCAACAGCCCGCCGTCGAGCGCGGGCTCGCCGGAATCGGAGCAGCGCAGCAACGCCGTGTATTGCGGCGCGAACGGCGGCTTCGGGAAGTACAGGCCGCGCTCATGCACGAAGCCGTCGAAGTCGGTCGCCGCCAGCGCGTTCGGCCAGGACAGCAGCGGATGTCCCGGGACCAGCAACGTCACCGGCGCGCGTTCGTCGACGACGCGTGCGTTCGACAGCTGCAGCGGATACGGAGCGAACTCGTGGCCGCCGTTGCTCGACGGGTTCCACTCGAAGCTCTTCTGGTATTGGACGACGAGCGTTCCGCCGCCGTTCGCGTAGGCGAGCAAACGGTCGTTGAACGTCACCAGATCCTCGCGCACGAAGTAGCCGCGGATGTCGACGAAGATCGCGTCGAATCGAGCCAGGTCCCGGAACGCGAGGTCGTCGCGCGACAAGCGCACCACGTCCGCGCCGAGGTCGACGAGCGCATTGATCAGTGTGTCGTCGTAGCTCCGCACGACGCCGATCGTCAGCCCGCTCGGCACGCGTGCCGTGACGCGCTTCACTTCGAGCGTGACGAACGGGAACGGTGCGGCGCTGCCGACGGCGCGCAACGCGAAGCGTCCGTCGCGCCGCATCGCGCCCAAGTCGAATGTCATCGCCAACAGTTGGCGCTCGAGGCCGGGTGCGAGAGTGCCGCTCCACACCGCGGTGCCGGGCTGCGCGCCGCCGACGTCGCACAGCTCGACCGCGACGGGTGTTTCGAGCGGCAGCGCCAGCGCGACGATCGCGACCGCTTCGACGCGAGTCTTCGGGCTGCCGTCGGTCTCGACCAGGATGCGGCGCCGGGGTGCGAAGTCGACGACGACGGGCTCGCACGCGGACGGACGTTCGAGCGGGTCGAATTGGTCGTAGTGGGGGGATGCGAACAGGAACGGGTCGGCGGGCTCCGGCTCACGCGAGGCGTCGGCGCCGTCGAGGATCGATCGAGCGTGCGCGAGCGCCGCGATCGCATCCGTCAGGTCGGCGCGCACATGCGCGAGCCTTGCACCGTCCGGATCGGCGGCCAACACCGCGGCGAACGTCCGTCGTTGCGCGTCGAGCGCGGCCCGGAGTTCGTTCGGATCTCGCGTCGACGGCCACGCGCGGCGCAGCGCATCGAACGCGAGCAGCGCCTGGGCCGGGTGATCCGGCGCAGGCGCGTCGCCCGCGGCCGCCAGCGCGCGGAAGATCCGCAGGCGCGTCAGCGCGACCGGGTCGAACGGATCCTCGGTCGGGGGCAACAGCGCTTCGTGCGTTCGCGCCTTCACGCGGAAGAAGCGTTCGGCGCGATCGGGCTCGGGCCATCGCCCTTGCGACGCGTGTTCGCGCAGCGCCGCATGGGCCTGCGCGCGATAGGTCGTCCCGCGGATCGGATCGAGCGCGTCGACACGCAGGCGCAACCACGTCGCTCGGTCGGCCGCGTTCTCTTCGTGTTGCCCCGGGCCGTTCGTGCGTTCGAGGAACAACGTCGGCTGCCACGGAGTCACGCCGTAGCGTTCGAACTGCTCGGGGAACGCGTTCGGGTCGCCGGCTCGCGAAACGGCTTCGAGTCCGGCGATCGCGAGCGCGCGATGCTGGCCATGCCCTGTGGTCGCGTCGTGGTTCGTGAAGACGACGTCGGGGCGCAGGCGGCGATACGCGAGGACGACGCGCTCGACGACGGCTTCCTTGCCGCCCCAATGCGCGAACGACTCGTCCGCGGACTTGGAGAAGCCGAAGTCCTCGAGTCCGAGGAAGTACGCGTGGGCGCCGATGCGGCGGTCCGCGCGCAACGTCTCGACTTCGCGGATGGCGCCGAGTTCGCGGTAGAGCTCGGGGCCGATCTCGTTCTGTCCGCCTTCGCCGCGATTGGCGTACACGGCGCTGGTGCGTAGGCCGAAGCCGTGCCGGCACAACGCCAGCATTCCCGAATCCTCGTCGTCGGGATGCGCCGCCAGGTTCATGACCCGCCCGAGCGTGCCCGCATCGCGCAGCGCTTGCTCCAGCGCGACGACTCCGCGTTCGTCGAGATCGGCGGCCGGATCTCCAGCGACCGCGACCGCGACGAGCGTCAGCGACGCCGCGAACAGCGAGCGGAACACGCGCATCACGGCGACACGACCGCCCGCGGCGCGTCGTCCGACTTCGGCGCGCGCGATCTGCCGAAGGTCAGCCGCGTCAGCAGAGCGCCGAGGTCGTCGAACAGGGTGTAGAACAGCGGCACGAGGAACAGCGTCAACAGCGTCGACAGAGCCATGCCGCCGAGCGTGGCGACCGCGAGCGATTGGTAGTTCAGCATGCTCGAACCGGAGGCGCCGAACACGTTCGGGAACGCCATCGGGATCAGACCGAACATCGTCGTCAGCGCCGTCATCAACACCGGGCGTAGGCGCTCGGAACAGCCACGCAGGATCGCGTCGCGACGCTCGATGCCGAGCCACTGCAGTTGGCGAATCCGGTCGACGAGCACGATGCCGTTGTTGACGACCACTCCCGCGAGCAGGATCAACGCCAGCATCGCCGTGTTGTCCAGCGGGATGCCCCAGATCAGCAGTCCGACGAACGCACCGTTGAATGCCGGCGGGATCGCGAACAACACCGCGAGCGGCAGCATCCACGACTCGAACAGCATGCCCATCAACAGGAACACGAACGCGATTCCGATGAACAGCGTGGTGAAGGTCTCGGCTTGGTTGCGTTCGAAGTCGCGGCGTCGCCCCTGGTCGCTCCACGAGTAACCGAGCGGCATCGGCACGCGCTCCATCGCCTCGGCGACGAGACGATTGACGCGATACGAGTTCTTGTCGAGCGACGACGCGACGACCGAGAAGCTGGTCACGCCATCCTTGCGTCGGATCGACCCGAACGACGGCGAGACCTTGAAGTCGGCGATCGAATCGAGCGGGATCGTCGCGCCGCCGCTGATCGGGACTTGCAGCGAACGGAGCTGCGCGAGCTCGTTGGCATCGTCCTCCTCGAACTCGATCTGCATCGGGATCTCGCGCGTCCCTCCGGCGTACGCGCGCAGCGGCTGCCCGCCGACGCCCCACGTGATCAATCCTTGCAGACTCTCCTGCGTGACCGAGTACCGCTGGATCTGATCGCGATCGAGGACGACCTGGAGTTCGTCGAACGTCGTTTCCAGCTCGGTGTGGACGTCGGTCAATTCGGGGATCTTCGACAGCTCCGCGACGACGTCGTCCCCGAGCTTCGCCAAGGCGACGCTGTCCGGACCGGACAGCACGACGTTGACGGCCGCACCGCCATCGCCCGCGTCCCAGCCGACGCGGTAACGCACCCCAGGGAGCTTCGGCAGTTCCTCGCGCAGGACTCTCGACAGCTCTTTGCGCTTGGCCTCCGTCGTACGCTGCGGCAGCCAGACGGTCACGTCGCCGCCAGTGCGGCGGAAACCGACGCCGACGTTCTCGCAGCCAAGACGCTGTTTGTTCTCCACCAACCACCGCTCGATGGTCGCGAACGTGTCCGAGGCTTCTGGCAGCGTGAAGCGTCGTGGGAGGTCGACGGTGACGCGGACGCGCGAACTGTCGTCGCCGCGCTCGAACGTCTTTTCGACGTTCTGTCCAGCCCACGACAACAAGCCGGTCAGACCGATCGCGGCCGTGGCCACACCGAAGCGATGCGACAGCGCGCCGGCGAGCAGCGACCGGTAGAGCCGCAACAGCGGACGATCGAGATCGACGGCCTCGTCTCCGGCGACCCCGCCGCCGCGCTGGTCACGTGGGCCGAGCCTCGCCGTGGCGATCGGCAAGAACACGAGCGCGACGAACAACGAGGCCAGCAGCGAGAACGTGATCGGCAGCGCCAGTTCGACCAGGAATACGCGGCCCTCTTCGTTCGGCGTCATGAACACCATCGGCGCGAACACGACGATCGTGGTCAGTGTCGACAGCAGGATCGCGAGTCCGACCTGACTCGCGCCGCGCTCGGCCGCGAGCTGCGGCGAATCCCCGAGTCGCCGGCGGCGGTCGATGTTCTCGGCGACGACGATCGAATTGTCGACCAGCATGCCGATCGCGAGCGTGAAGCCCGACAGCGAGATGACGTTGAACGTCTTGCCGCTGAAGTAGAGGCCGACCACGGCGGCCATCAGCGACACCGGGATCGCGAGCGCGACGAACGCGGTCGTGCTGACGCGGCGAACGAACAGGTAGAGCACGATGATCGCGAACAAGCCGCCGTACGCCGCCGACGACTGCAGGTTGTCGATCGCGCTGACGATCATGTCCGACTGGTCCCAGTAGACCGTGAACCCGAAGCCGGCGAGCCGCGGGTCCTGCTTCAGCGCTTCGATTTGTGCGTTCAGGCGTCGGCAGGTGTCGACGGTATTGGCGTCGGACTCCTTGCTCACCGTCGCGAACAGCGACGACTTGCCGTTCACGCGACTGACGTAGTCGCGGTACGCGCGGGCGAGCGTGACGTCCGCGACGTCCTTCAGTCGGACGTTCTCGGCGATCGGGTAGTTCTGGATCTCTTCGGGCGACTGGAACTGCGAGTCGATGCGCAGCAGGAACTCACGCCCGCCGTCGTCGACGCGGCCCGCCGGCAGCGAGAAATTGTCACGGCGCAACTTCGCGACGACTTCATAGAAGTCCAGGCCGTACGCCTTCAGGCGTTCGGGTTGGACGAAGATGCGGACGGTGTCGCGCACCATGCCGCGGATCTGCACTTGCGCGACGCCATCGACGGCTTCGATGCGTTGTTGGACGATGTCCTCGACCTTGCCGAACGGGTCGTCGACGGTCTCGTCGAACAGCACGCCGAAGAAGTAGATCGGCATGATCGACGGATTCCACCGCCGGATGCGGATGTCGGACACTCCGTCGGGCAGGCCCGCGCGTACGCGTTCCAGGCGGTCCTTCACATCGGCGTACGCGAGGTCCATGTCCGTGTCGCCGTTGAAGCGCACGGTGACTTCGGACTCGTCGGCGCTCGAAACGCTGCTGATCTCGCGCACGTTCGGCAGCGTGCGCAGTTCGTCCTCGATCGGTCGCGTGATCTTGTCGACGGTCTCGAGCGGGCTGCCGCTGGTGACCGAGACGCTGACGTCGAGCGACGCGAAGGTGATGCCGTCGGGCATCAACATCAGCGGCATGCGCGAATACGCGATCACGCCGACGACGAAGATCGAGATCAGGATCATCAACGCCGTGACCGGCCGGCGGATCAGACCGGTCAGCAGACCTTTGCGTTCGGTGTCGGCGGTGACGTCCATGGGCGGTCCGAAGGATAGCAGGGCGTCCGCGACGTCGCCCGCGCGCGCCTACCAGCGAATGGGAATCAAGTGGAACAGCCGGAGCTCGTTCTCCTCCCCCGTGCGCTTGAACTTGAACAGGAACGGGACCGACGTCGTCTTGCGGTCGGGTTCCTCGTGCGTGTGGTAGAGGAACCCGCCGACGCGGAAGTCGTCCGCGACGAGGCGGCCCTCGGCGTCGTTCCAGCGTTCGCGGCGCAACAGCCAGCCGAGGCTGTGCCAGAACGTGGTGCCGTTCGTCTCGGTCTCCGAGTGGTACAGCGGCCACAGGACGTTGCGCTCGTGGCGTCCGTCCTGCTCGTTCGTGTCGTGCCACAGCCACAACAGCCAGCTCTGCCGGTGGTCGCCGATCTGCTTGCTGCCGGCGAGCGGCCACAAGAAGCCGGTCTCGCGGTGGGTCCCGTCGGGATTGGCGCCGAGGCGGAAGAACGGGAACAGCGTCGAGTGTTCGACGTAGTCGCCCTCGGTGCTGGACCCGAAGAACGGCCAAACGTGCAGCCACGAGCGGTTCTTGCCGTTGTCGTAGTGCCAATAGAACGGGAAGAACCACGACTTCGTGGTGTTGTCGACCTTCGACGTCGACGCCAGCGGCCAGAGGAATGCCGTTTCGTCGCCGTCGACGTCCGACGCGAAGACGTGGCGCAGATCGAGGAGCGGTGCGATCGACGTGCGTGAACCCTCACCGACCGCGCTGGCTTCGTTCCACAGCGGCCACAACAACCAATCGTCGGTGACCTCCGAGTGGTTGCGGTCGAACAGCAGGCCGAGATTCAAGTGCTCGCGCTTCTGCTCGCGCTTCGCGGAGAACAGCGGGAACACGCGCCGCACGTAGCCGTCGGCGTTGGTCTCGAACTTCGTCAACGGCCACAGGATCTCGGTGCGGTCGACGGAGCGCGCTGCCTCTGCGGTGTGCACGTAGAGCGGCGGCACGACGAACGTGCGCGTCTTCGCGCCGTCCTTGCGCTCGTGCTTGCCCCAAATCGGGAACACGAAGTCCTGGCGTTCGACGGGATCGTCGAAGCGGTACCACAGCGGCAACACCGACAGCGTCGAGTCCGCACGCTTCGTGAACCACGCGAACGGCAGGAAACGGAAATGCCAGCCCGCGTCGTCGCCGCGTTCACGTGTCTCCGACGCGATCAGCGGCCACAGCACGTGGGTCGCGACCGCGCCGTCGCGGTCATCGGTCTCGCGACCGAAGAGGAACGTCCCGAACCACGACGAGCGCGTGCCATCCTCGCGTTCGGAGCTGCGCCACAGCGGGAACAACTGGCTGTGGGTCTCGCCGCGCGACGTCGCGGATGGTTCGCGCCCGTAGCGCGTCGCGAGCGCGAGCCAGGGGACGTCGCCGATGCCGAGCAGGCGGCTGTGGTACGTGCCGTTCGGTTTGCGCTCGTCGTCGTACGCGCGCACGATGCCGAGCGCGTTCAGCACCTGGTGTTCGCCGGAGCTCGTGCTCGTGCCGTTCTGGTCGGTGGTCTTCGACCGGCTGTGCCACAGCGCGATCGTGTCGTTCAACGCGGTCACGATTCCGAGGTTCTCCTCGCGCACGACGCGCTCGGCGCCGACCGTGCCGTCATCGGCTTCCTTGCCCGGATAGCGATCGACCCGGGTGTGGCCGCGCGCCAACGCCAACAGCCCATCCAGCCCGAGCAACCACCAGCGCGAGTTTCCGTCGCCGCTGAACTCGAACTGGTTCAGCGGCCACAGCACTGAGTGCGTGACGCTGGAGTCGGCGCCCTCGCCACGCTCCGTGCGGCGGCCGTAGAACGGCCAGACGTGGGCGTCGTCGGTTCGAGCGCCGGACGCGAAATGCAGGAACGGGAACAGATGCCATTCCGATTGCTCGGGCTCGACTTCGCGCCAGAACAGCACCGCCAGGTTCAGGAACGTCGATCCGTGGCCGTCGTCGTCCGACCAGTACAGCGGCACCAGGTGCGAGCTGCGTTCGTCACCGTTGCGTTCGTCTTGGTACAGCGGCCACACCACGTCGAGCTTGTGGCCCGCCGGCGCTTCGCGCGTCTCGTAGCGCACGATCGGGAACAGGTTGACCTTCTCGTCGACCCCGGTCTTCGGACCGCTCGCGCAATGGGACAACGTCAGCAGCAACGGAATCGTGATCCACCGCATCGCCGTCTCCTCCGATCGCTGGCGAAGCCAGCGGGTCGCGCCCGGATCAACTCGCCGCGGCCGCACGATAGACGTCGAGCGTCGCTCGGGCTGCTGCTTCCCACGTGAACTGCCGCGCGCGTGCGCTGCCGGCCGCGCGTGCTCGCGCATGCCACGCGTCGTCGTCGACGGCGCGCACGAGCGCGCAGGCGATCGCGTCCGGATCGCGCGCGTCGAACGTCGTGGCCGCGTCGCCGGCGACTTCGGCCGTGACCACGGCCGCGTGCGCGAGCACGGGGGTTCCACAGGCCATGGCTTCGAGCATCGGCATACCGAAGCCCTCGGTGAGGCCAGGGAACACGAACGCGCGCGCACCGCGGTAGAGCGCGGGCAGGTCCGCGTCGGCGACGAAGCCGGGTCGCAGGATGCGATCGCGCGTCGCCGCGTGGGCGATCGCGTCGTCGAGCTCGTCGTGCCCGTGTCCGGAGCCGCCCGCCAGCACCAGCGCGACGTCGGGGAGCTTCGTCGCGCAGGCGTCGAACGCTCGCACCAACGGAATCAGGTTCTTGCGCGTCGACAGCAGTCCGACGAACAACACGTAGCGGCGGGGGAGTCCGAGGCGCGCGCGCAGCTCTTCGACCGCGGCGTCGTCGACGGGGCGAAAGCGCGCGTCGACGCCATGGTGGATCACCGCGAAGCGCTCGAGCGGCGCACCGTAGCGGTCCACGAACGCGTCGCGCGTCGCCGCGGAGACGCAGATGATGCGCCGCGCTTCGCGCGCGAGCATCGCGAACGCGTCGTGCTTCTTCGCGCGGAAGCCGGAGTTCGCGATCCCGGCGAGCTCGACCGCGCCGACGTCATGCAGCGTCGCGACGCACGGGAACGGCGCGCGCGCGGGAATGCGCGCGTCGAGGCCGTGGAACACGTCGAGATCGCCGAGCGCGAGGCGCGGCGCGACGTCCGCGAACCAACGCAGCGAGGCATGGGGCACGCCCGGCACGTAACGGAACCGCGCCCGCCGCAGGCGGGACAGGCGGCAGCCGAGCACGAAGGTGTCGTTCTCGGCGAGCGGCAACATCGCGTCGAGCAACGCGACGCCGTACCGCGCGACGCCGGTGCGTTCGCGCTTCGCGAGGGACGAGACGTCGACGCCGATGCGCATGGACGCGTCCTCGCGTCACCCGCCCTTCGCCATCGGATTCCCGCAATGGTTGCACAAGACGTTGGTGGTCTTGATGCCGAGCGGCTCGCGCGTCGCCAGGAGGCGACGCACTTCTTCTGGCGCGAGCTCCTTCACTTGGCCGAGCTGGCGCGCCATGAACGTGATCTTCGCGTTGTGCTCGATCTGCTCCATCTTCTTGTAGGCGTCGAGCAGGTCGACTCCGAGCGTGATGGCGCCGTGACGCTCCATCAACACCGCGTCGGAGCAGCGAATGAGGTCACGCAGCGAGTTCGGCAACTCTTCGGTGCCGGGGGTGCCGTAGGGCGCCGTGGGGATGGCACCGAGCGTCACGACGAGTTCGGGGATCACCGCGGTCATCAGCGAGATCCCGGCGAGCGAGAACGCGACGGCCGTCGGCGGGTGGGCGTGGACCACCGCGCGGACGTCCTTGCGCTCGTGGTAGCACGCGACGTGCATCGCCGTTTCGCTGGAGGCGCGGCCGCCGTCCATCGGTCGACCGTTCGGATCGCAGTGCACGACGCTCTCGGGCTGGATCAGGAACTTGATCGTGCCCGCGGGCGTGATCAGGAACGAGCCGTCATCGAGCCGCGTCGAGATGTTGCCGTCGATCGCGCCGATGTAGCCGCGCTCCCAGCACAGGCGCGCGATCTCGGCGACCTGCTTCTTCAGCAACGGGATGTCTTGCGTTCGCGTCACGCGTTCCCTCCGTCCATGCCTTGTTCGTACGTCGCGCGCCCGTCGATCTCGATGGCGTCGATGACGCCGACGACGACGGTACGGACGGGCGCGCGCGCGTCACCGACGATCGCGCGCGCGCTCGAACCTTCTTTCAGGATCAGCACTTTGTCGCCGACGCCCGCGTGCGCGCGATCGATCGCGAGCAGCACGCCCTCGGGCGCGGGAGTCCCGTCGACCGGGCTCTCCGTGCGGACGAGCAGCAGCTTCTGACCGACGTAGAACGCGTGTTGGATGGGCGCGACGACCGTTCCGAGGACCGTTCCGACGAGCATCGCGCCTCCGGACTCCGCGAGCCGACGTCACGGACCCGCGCGGGTCGGACTCAGGTCGCCGTTCGTTCGATCACGGCTGGAAGACCTCGGCGTCCGCCGGGCCTCCGCCGACCACGAGCACGGTGCCGTCGTTCAGCGTCGTCAGCAGCGGCAGCACGCGCGCCGCCGCCATCGAGCCGGTCGCGGCGATCGTGGCGGGCGCAGCGTAGAGATCCGCGGCCGCGGACGGAGTGAGGTTCACGGTCGGAGTGATCGGATCGAGGATCAGGTCGAAGCCGCCGGCGATCAGAGCCTTGCCGCCGGGCAGCGCGACGACGCCGGCGCCAGCGCGCGGAACGGACAGCGTGCCGCCCGAGCTGAAGCCGCCGAAGAACCCCGGCGAATAGCGCTGAACGTCCGACAAGGTCGAGATGACGATCTGCGTCAGGTCGCCCGACGTCAGCACCGCCGAGAAATCGACGGACAGACCGCCGACCAGCAGCGCCTTGCCGTCGGACAGCGCGACCGCCGAATGCAGCATGCGCGCGCCGCTGAAGAACTTCGGGATGCCGAAGGTGTTCAACGTCGGGTTGTATTCGTACGCGGTCGACGACACGGTCGGGATGTTGACGATCGGCAGCAGCGTCAATCCGCCGGCCACGAGCACGCCGCCGTTGCTCAGCGTCGTCGCGCTGTGGAGCGCGCGCGGCTCGAGCATGTTCGGGCCGTTCGTGAACGTCTGCGCCGACGGATCGAAGATCTCGCTGGTCGGCTGGACGCCCGACAGGAACGCCAGCACGTCGGTGACGTCGAACGACGCGAAGCCGCCGGTGATCAGCACCTTGCCGTTCGGCATCAACGCCGCGGCGTGGCCCGCGCGCTTCGCGTTCATCGTCAGCGTGGTGGTGGTCTGCGTGACCGGGTCGTAGATCGCGGCCGCGTCGGTCGGCTGGCCATCGAGGCCGAGGCCACCCGAGAAGAACACGCGGCCATCGGCGAGCGACAGCGACTGCGCGAGGACACCGACACCGAAGGTCGCGCCGGCGAGCTCGAACTCCTCGATGCGCGGGTCGTACTTCTGCGCGACCGGGCCCGAGCCGCCGAGCAGCAGCACGGAGCCGTCCGGCTGCGTCGCGAGCACGCCACCGGCGACCGGCAAGTCCGGCGTATCGAGCGTCGGCTCGAACGTGCCCGGCGTCGCGAACGTGATGCGGACCAAGTTCGACGCGGTGTCGACGATCGGACCGAGGATCGCCTGGAACGACACGGTGATGTCTTGCAGGATCGGGTCGGCCGGGACCGGGATCGACAACGATGCGGCGCCCGTACCGCTCAGGAGGCCCGTGAAGCCGGGCAGCGCGGCCGACAGATTCGCGTAGGTCGGTGCGATCGACAGCGTGACGTTCGGATTGACGACCACCTGCTGCTCGACGACGTGGAACAGCAGCATGTACGGACGCGAGGGATCGCCGTTCAACGTGAACGAGGTCACGCCGGGTAGGGCGCCACCCGACTTCGCGAGGGTCAACGTGCCCGCTGTCGCAAACGTGGACAGTAGGGCGAGAGTGGTGGCGACGAAGGCGGCGAGCTTCATGCGCGGTCCTTGAGGGATTGGGTTGTCGGGAGGTGGCGCGCGACCGGCGGCAGCCGGCCGAACCGCCCGCAAGAGTACCACGCCCGCACGATTTGCGCCGGCCCGCGATTCGGTGCGTGACGCTCGGCCCAGCGCCCAGATTTCGTTTCCGGGCAGCAGGATGCGTTGGTATCCATGCGGCCCATTGGTGGCCGAGGCGAGCGCTTCGGTGGAAGGCAGAGTCGGAATCACGGCGCCCCAGGCGCAGGCGAGTGCGTCGTTTCCAGCGCTACGAGCGCTGTCGCGGCGCGGAATCCGCCCCAGGTTCGGCCCTTTCTTCCATCGCGGTGAACGGTCACGGTCCATACCGTCCTGTTCCTTTCACCCGTAGGAGGGTTTCATGATTCGAGCTCTGCGTTTCGGAGCGCTCGCAGGCCTGCTGTTCGCAGCCGGCTGCACGTCGTGGTCGGGCTACAGCGAGCCCGAAGACATGGTCAAGCGCTTCAGCTTCGAAGCGAACAACTTCAAGATCACGAAGACGGACCTGAAGGGTCACTCGTCGTGCGCTTACATCTTCCCGTTCCTGTCGGTGGGTGCGTTCGGCATGGGCGGCATCGCGCTCGGCAGCACCGACCTGTACGCGCAGGCGTACAAGGAACTGCGCGCGAACGCGCAGCCGTACATCGAGGGCAAGTCGGCGCAACTGCACAACGTCGTGCAGGAGATCTCGATCAACCCGAACTTCTACTTCTACGGCGTCATCCACGTGAATCTGGCGGCTGACGTCGTCGAGTTCACCGGCGAGTACGTCGACTACAAGACCCGCTGAGCGGCGGTCGGATCCGTTCGCACAACGAAATGAATCAGGAGAACAACTCAATGCGTCGATCCATCCTCGCTCTGATCGCACTGGTCGGCCTGGTCGCTCCGGGCTGCTCGTCGTACGTCGGTTGGAACGCCAAGCCCGCGTCGCACACGGAGATCGTCCTCAAGGAGAACGACTTCAAGGCGCTGAAGGGCGGCTACAACTCGAGCCAGTCGTGCTGGTACGTGTTCGGTCTGATCCCGATCGGGAACCCGAACCTGCTGTCGCGCGCGATGTCGGACGTCCGCGGCCAGGCCAAGCTGGAAAGCAAGGCCGCGCAGCTCGTCAACTACACGCTCGACGACCGCAAGAACTGGTACTTCATCTTCGCCGCGCATCACCAGCTCACGGTGACCGCGGACGCGATCGAGTACACGAAGTAACTCGAGGCCGATGATCGTCGAGGGCGCGCGTTCCGCATCGCGGGACGCGCGCCCTCGACGTTGCAAGACCAGGAAGTCGCTCCGTCGCGCCGCTTCCGTTGCTAAGTTCACGCGCCCATTCGCGCTCGCAAGCAAGTGCGATGCACACATCAAGTGCGATGCACACATCCGGGAGTCCTTCAACATGCAGTTCGACGTCGCGCGCGAAGCGCAGGTGGTGTCCGCGGATCTCGTCACGGTCTGGCTCGCGCGCGGTGAGCGCGTCGGACTCACGACGGAGGTCGGCGCACTCGCGCAGGCGCTGCTCGATCGCGGCGAGTGGAAGGCCGAGCCGAAGAACGCGGTGCTGCTGTACGGCGGCAAGGGCGGCAAGCAGCGCTTGTTGCTGGTCGGGCTCGGCGCGGCGAAGGACGTGACGCCCGAACTCCTGAAGCGCGCGGCCGGCATCACGTTGACGCGGACGAAGGCGGTCGCGGCGAAGCGCGTCGGCGTGATCGTGCGCGGCGTGAAACTCGCGCCGGCCGCCGTCGGTGACGCGATCGGCGAAGGGTTCACGCTGGCGTCGTACGTGGGTCCGGCGCGCAAGAAGACCGCCGACAAGCCGACCGCGCTGCCACGGGTCCTCGTCGCGGCGGACAAGGGCGCGGCGGCGGTCGAGTCCGCGCTCGAGCGTGGGCGCATCGTCGGTGAAGCGACCAATCGGGCGCGTCGGCTCGGCGATCTGCCCGCGAATGAGCTGACGCCCAGCGATCTGGGGGCCCAAGCCGCGGCCATGGCGCGCGAGGTCGGAGTGCGCTGCAAGGTCCACCGTGCGGCGGACCTGGCGCGCATGAAGATGGGTGGCATCCTGGCGGTCGGCAAGGGCTCGGCGGAACCGCCGGTGCTCATCGAGCTGCACTACGCGCCGAAGCGGTACACGAAGACCGTCTGCATCGTCGGCAAGGGCATCACGTTCGACACCGGCGGCATCTCGATCAAGCCTTCGGCGGGCATGGAAGAGATGAAGTACGACATGTGCGGCGGCGCGGCCGTCGTAGGAGCGGTCGAAGCGGCCGCGCGCTTGAAGTTGCCGGTCCGCGTCGTCGGCATCATCGCGGCGGCCGAGAACATGCCGGGATCCCGCGCGCAGAAGCCGGGCGACACGTTGACCACGGCATCCGGGCATACGGTCGAAGTGATCAATACCGACGCCGAGGGCAGGCTCGTGTTGGCCGACGCACTGCATCATGCGACGACCTTCGAGCCCGACGCGATCGTCGATCTCGCGACGTTGACCGGGGCGTGCGTCGTCGCGCTCGGCCATGACGCCGCGGGTTTGTTCACGCGCCACGAAGCGATGCGGACGGCGTTGCACGAAGCGGCGGACGCGTCGGGCGATCCGCTCTGGCCGATGCCGGTGTTCACGGAGATGGAAGAGGATTTGAAGTCCGCGGTCGCGGATCTGAAGAACCTCGGGTCGCGCGAGGGCGGTGCGAGCTGGGCGGCCGTGTTCCTGAAGACCTTCGTCGGCGACGTGCCGTGGGCGCATCTCGACATCGCCGGCACGGCGTGGGGAGTGCGTTCGCGCGAGTACCTCGGCAAGGGCGCGACCGGCGCGGGCGTGCGACTGCTGGCGAAGTGGCTCGAAAGCCTGAAGTGACGTCAGCTCGCGGCGCGGATCGCGGCGGACGCCGACGACCGAGCGCGGAGAACGCAACCGGCCCACAAGGACCGTCGGCGCGCACAGGCCGTACCCGCGGCACAGCGTGACTGCGCCCAGGCCCAGGTGGGAAAAAACGTGGGGACAGTCCCGGCGGAAAAAACCGCGGGGACTGTCCCCACGAGCTCACCCTTGGAAACGACGAGGCCGCGTGACTGAGTTCAGTCACGCGGCCTCGTCGCTTCTTCGTCCTTGCGGACGGATCAATCCATGTGGGCCGCGACGCGCTCGTCGCCCATCATCGTCTTCGCCGCGAGGCGCTTGCTGATCTTGCCGAACAGCTTCTCGTAGCAGCGGATCGTGCCCTTGATGGCCACGCGCTTCGTGAAGTCCCACCAGAACCAGTTCTTCATGCCCGTGAAGCCCTGGGCCTCGTTGTAGATCTTGTTCTGCTCGGAGACGAGGACCTCGGAGTGGAGCATGTAGATCACGGTCAGGATCGGCGACAGCCACTTGATGCGGATGAGCTTGCGCATCATCGGCTCGAGCTTCGGATTGCGCACGACGATCGGGAACAGCTTGTGGAAGTTCTCGAACTCGTGGCGGTTGTCGAACGAGATCGGCGACGTGCGGTTGAAGCGGTTGCTGAACTTCTCCCATTCGTCGGTCGCGTAACCCATGTTCTCCGTCATGTCGTTGATGTCGGTCATGGGATACGGCTGCAGCAACGACACCAGCGGGTGGTCGACCTTGCACTCGATGTTCAAGCGCAGCGTGTCGAACTCGTCCTCGATCGTCGAACCCGGCGCGCCGATCATGTTCAACGAGCCGAGGCGGATGCCGTGCTTGTTGATGTACGTCGCCGCGTTGACGAGCTGTTGGCGCGTCGTGTTCTTCTTGTAGACCTGATTGCGGATGTGGTCGTTCGCCGCCTCGATCGCGATGCGCGTGTAGATGCAGCCCGACTTGCGCAACAGCTCGATCTGCTTCTCCTGGACCATGTTCGCCATCAGGATGCAGTCGAACGGCAGGCCGACTTCCTTCGGCCAACGCTCGGCGAACTCTTCGAGCCAATCCATGCGGATGTTGAAGATGTCGTCGACGAAGTGAACCATGCGCAGCGGGTACTTCGCGCGCACCTGCTTCACTTCCTCGATGATGTGCGACACCGAGCGCTTGCGGACGTACTCGACCTTGTTCGTGCCGTAGAGCTTCTTGCGCCACGAGTGGTGGAAGCAGAACGAACAGTCCATCGGGCAACCGCGCATCGACACGAACACCTTGCGGTGCGAGTCGCGATAGAGCGGCGCGGCGTCGTAGATGACTTCGCGGTCGGGGAACCCCAGCGCTTCGAGTTCCGCCGAGGTCATCAGCGGCCGCTGCTGGTTGATCTTCAGCGAGCCGTCCGCGTTCTTGAACACGAAGTTCGGCGTCTCGCGGATGTCCTCGCCGCGCTCCATGCGCGCCAGCAGGTCGACGATCGCGACTTCACCCTCGCCGCGGCAGAACGCGTCGCACGGCCCGTCCTTGATGAACTCCGGCACCGCGGTCGGATGCGGACCACCGTGGATGACGAGCGCGTTGCTGTGCTGCTTGACGGCCTTCGTCAGGTCCATCATGTAGCTGTGCAGGCCGGTCGTGTACGACATCGCGATGACGTGCGGGTCGTATTCCTTGACCTTCGCGACCCAGTCCTTGTCGGGCAGGAACAGCGCCTTCGACTCGTGCCCGGCGTTCTTGACCGCCCGGGACAAGTACATGATCCCGAGCATTTCCTGGGGCAGGAACTCTTCGAGGAATAGAACGCGCATGGAGGTCCGTCCAAGTTGTGGGTGAGGGCTTCCGCTGCACGTGGGGCGTGCAATGGTGTCGTCGCCAGCCGAACTATAACACCAAGGTGCGACCCCGCAACTTCGGCGCGAAGAGCGGGGAAACTTCAGCGATCGGCGTCGACGAGACTCTGCAACAGAGCTTCGACGCGGGAAAACAACGTCTCGCGATCGAAGGCGCGCACCTTGTCGCGGGAGTACGCCCCGAAGCGCGCCGCCAGTTGCGCGTCCGCGAGGATGCGGCTCAGGCCGTCCCGGATCGCCGCCACGTCGTTGAAATCGGTCAGGATCCCGTTGCGATCGTGCTCGACCAACTCCGGATTCCCACACACGTTGGAGCAGACGATGGGGGTGCCGAGGAACATCACCTCGAGCAGGGTGTGGGACAGGCCCTCGTAGCGCGAGTTCAGCGCGAACACATCGGCGGCGCGAATCCACTCGAGCGTTTCGCCGTGGGGGCGGTTGCCGACGAAATGGACGCGGTCCGCGACGCCGCATTCCGTCGCGAGTCGGGTCCAGGCGTCGAGTTCCTCGCCGTCACCGACGACGTAAAGATGTTCGTCACCGCGCATCTGCGCGAGCGCTCGGATCAGTCCGTCGACGCCCTTCCACACCATCAAACGGCAGACCGTCACGATGACGCGTCGATCCTCGGGCACACCGAGCTTCGCGCGCGCTTGCGCCTTCGTCGTCGCGAACGTCTTCGGGCCGTTGTAGACGTTGTGGATCAGCCGCACCTTCTCGGGCGCGATGCCGTATCCGATGACGATCCGGCGCAGATAGTCCGAGCACGACACGATCGCGTCGACCCGTTTCCACCACCACTTCTGGAGCGTGCGCGCGAGCCAGACCTTGAACCCGTACGACTTGCGCTGGTACGCGTCGATGTCGTCGTCGGTCCAGCCGTAGCGATGCGCGATCTCCCAACTGCCGTCGACCATGATCCGGATCGCGCACTTCTTGCCGCGCAGCTTCGCGGCGAGCACCGCGAGCAACGCCAGGTGCTCATTCACGTAGACGACGTCACGATCCTTCGCATGTTCGTAGATCTTCAAGAACGAGCGCCAGTAGCGCTTCGGCAACGAGTCCCGCGTGATCGCGACGACGTCGAACGGGTATCCCTTCGGCTGCGGATCCTCACAGAACGCGACGACCTTGACGTCGTGACCGCGCTCGACGAGGAACCGCCCGAGGCTCGGGACGTAGACCGCGGGGCCTCCGAGGTCGGGCGGAAACACTGGCGTGGTGATGAGAACGCGCACGTCGGGGTCCGGACGAGAAAGGTCGCGGAGTCTACGACGCGATGCGGAGGTCGGCCACTCGTGCGGGCACGACTCGGTGTCGCGGGCCGAACGGGCCGCGGGATCGGCCGACGATCGTCGACCAAACGCTTGCCGCGGTTGACTTTCGGGCGGGCTCCCCGATAGGGTTCCGGCCTTCGTCGTGGAAGCGAGGCGGCATAGCCAAGCGGTAAGGCGACGGATTGCAAATCCGTTATTCCCCGGTTCGATCCCGGGTGCCGCCTCCATCTCGACGAACGCCTCGACGATCGCAACCTGACCTCGGCGAGGTGACTCCGAAGCGAGACCGAGAGAGTTCGGAGTGGGAGTGGCGGAATTGGCAGACGCACGGGACTTAAAATCCTGCGACCCCTCGGGGTCGTGCGGGTTCGACCCCCGCCTCCCGCACCACGTCGCGACCTCGCTCGGCCCGTCACGATTCTCGCGGAAGCCCGAGGGCTCGCACGCGTTGCGACCGGACGCGAACTCCTTGGACGAGACCCTTCCATGCGCGTCCTGGTGACCGGCGGTGCCGGCTTCGTCGGCTCTCATCTGGTCGCGCGCCTGCTCGCGCGCGGCGATGAGGTCGTCGTGCTCGACGACCTGTCGACCGGCGACGCGGCTACCATCGATCGTTCGCGCGCGTCGCTGATCGTCGCCGACGTCACCGACGCGACGCAGGTCGACGCGAGCGTCGCCGGTGTCGATCGCGTGGTGCATCTCGCGTCGGTCGTCGGCGTCGAACGCGTCGCCGCCGAGCCCGCGCGCACCCGCACCGTCATCGAACACGGAGCCCGCGCGGTGATCGCCGCCGCGACGCGGCATCGCGTGCCGACGATCGTCGTCACGTCGTCCGAGGTCTATGGGTTCGAGGCGCCGGCGCCGGTCCACGAATCCTTCGAGCCCGCCGACGACGATGCCGTCGCCGCGCGCTGGTCCTACGTGCGCGCGAAGCGCGTCGCCGATCGCCTCGCGCGCGACGCGTACGCCGCGGGCGCCCCGATCCTGACCGTGCGTCCGTTCAACATCGTCGGCGAGCGCCAGCGCGAGGACGGCGGCGCCGTGCTGCCGCGCTTCGTCGCGCGCGCACTGCGCGGCGAGCCGCTCGAGGTCCATGGCGATGGTGCGCAGAGTCGCGCGTTGCTCGACGTACGCGACGCGGCGTCGGCGCTGATCGCGCTGCTCGAGCACGAGCGGTTCGCGTTCGATGCGCTGAATCTCGGCGGCAGCGACGAGTGGACGATGCTCGCGCTCGCGCACGAAGTCGTCCGCGTGCTGCGCGTGGCGGTCGACGTGCATTGCGTCGCCCCGAGCGCGGAGCGCCGCGTCGCCGAGATCCGCCGCCGTCTGCCGGACCTGACGCGCCTCACCGCGCTCGGCATCCGCCCGGCGGCGATCGACCTCGCGGCGGTGGTGCAGCGCGTGGCGACGAGTCTCGAGGCGGCCGCGGCCGGCGTCTGATGTGCGGGCTCTGCGGCGCGTTCGCGCTCGATCCCGAGCAACCGATCGATCGCGCGGCTCTCGAGGCGATGACCCGAAGCCTCGCGCACCGCGGTCCCGACGGTGAGTGCATCGCGCATGGACCAGGATTCGCGCTCGGCTTCCGGCGCCTCGCGATCCTCGATCCGTCCGAGCGCGGCATGCAGCCGACGTCGACCCAAGACGGCGCGATCACGTCGGTGCTGAACGGCGAGATCTACAACTACCCCGAGTTGCGTGCCGACCTCGAAGCGCACGGCGTGCAACTGCGCTCCGGTTGCGACGCGGAGATCATCCCGCATCTCTACGCACGACACGGCCCGGCGTTCGTCGAGCGCTTGCGGGGCATGTTCGCGGTCGCGGTCGTCGACACGCGCGATCACCGACTGGTGCTGGCGCGCGATCGGCTCGGCAAGAAGCCGCTCTACGTCGCCCGCCGCGAAGGCCGCATCGAGTTCGCATCCGAACCGAAGGCGCTGTTGGCCGCGAGTCCGTCCGCCGTCGAGCCCGACCCCGCGGGCCTCGTGCGGTTCTTGTGCTTCGGTTACGTGCCGGGGCCCGGATCGGCGTTTCGCGGCCTCGAGCGCGTGCAGCCCGGCGAACGCTGGGTGGTCGATCGCAGCGGAGTCCGCGTCGAACGCTACTGGTCGCTTCCCGAACCCGCGCCGCGCGCACGGGTCGAGCTCCGAACGCTCGTCGATCAGTTCGACCATCTGCTCGCGCAGGCGACCACCGAGCGGCTCGCGTCGGATGTGCCGCTCGGCGTGTTGTTGTCCGGCGGCATCGATTCGGGCCTCGTGCTCGCGAAGGCGGCGAAGGCCGCGCGCCGGCCGCTCGAAGCGTTCACGATCGCGTTCGCCGACAAGGCGCACGACGAGCGCGCGCTGGCGGCGCGCACGGCGAAGCACCTCGGCGTGCGCCTGCATGTGCTCGAGGCGCAGCCGATCCCGCCCGAGTCGTTGCTCGACATCGCGCGCACATGGGACGAGCCGTTCGGCGACGCGTCCGCGTATCCGACCGCGTTGGTCGCGAAACTCGCGCGCGCGCAGGTGACCGTCGCGCTATCGGGCGACGGCGGCGACGAAGCCTTCGCGGGCTATCGACGCCATCGCGCGCTGGCGCTGGCGCGGCGCATCGACCGCTTCGTGCCTCGCGCGTTGCGCTCGCTGCTCGCGCGCGCCGTCGGTGAGAGCGCGAACGGTGTCGGTGGCCGCAGCGGCTTCGGAGCGTTCCGTCGGTTCGCGACGGCGCTCGGCTTGCACGGCGACGCCGAGCGACAGATCTACTGGTCGACGTACTTCCGCACGCGCGTGCGCGAGCGCCTGCTGCACCCCGAACTGCGCGAGGCGGCGGATCCGGATGCCGAGGCCGCGGCCGAGTTCGAACGTCAGCCGGGCGGCGTCGTCGAGCGCGCACTGCGCTTCGATCAAGCGCGGTATCTGCCCGATGACCTGCTCGTGAAGATGGACACGGCGTCGATGGCCGTCGGGCTCGAGGTGCGCTCGCCGCTGCTCGACCACCGGATCGTCGAGTTCGCGGCGACGCTGCCGAGTCACCTGCGCGATGGCTCCGGCGACACCAAGCCGCTGTTGCGCGCTCTGGCCGCGCGTCTGTTGCCGCCCGAGGTCGCGACCGCGCGCAAACGCGGCTTCGGCGTGCCGCTCGCCGCGTGGCTGCGAGGCCCGTTCGCCGGCGTCGCGCGTCGCGTGCTGCTCTCCGAGCGCATGACGCGGCGGCGCGTGTTCGCGCCCGGAGCGCTGCGCGACGTGCTCGAGCGCCACGCCACGGGCCGCGAGGACTGGTCGCAGTACATTTGGCTCGCGCTCGTGCTCGAGCTGTGGTTCCGCCGCTTCGTCGATCGCGATCTCTCGCTCGACTGAATCGGCGGCTTCAAACGAATCGAACCGGTCGCGGAGTCGTCGTGCGCGTCGCTCGCATCCTCGGTCGCGCCAACGTGGGCGGCCCGATCAAGACCGTGCTGGCGTTGTGTCGGCGGCTCAGCGCCCACGGCGTGACGACTCGGTTGTTCGTCGGGCCTTCCGGTCCGCGCGAGGGCGATCGGCTCGAAGGCGTGGACGACGTGGACGTCGTGCGCGTGCCGCAGTTGCGGCGCGGCGCGAGCCCGTTCGATTGGCGTGGAATCGCGCAACTGCGACGCCTGCTGCGCGACTTCGCGCCGGACGTCGTCCATACGCACACGGCGAAAGCGGGCCTGCTCGGACGCCGAGCGGCGCGCGCGCTCGAGCCGCGGCCGGTGATCGTGCACACGTTCCACGGCCACGTGTTGCGCGGCTACTTCGCGCCGCCCGTGGTCGCGGCGCTCGCCGCGCTGGAGCGCTGGCTCGCTCGCGATTGCGACGCGATCGTCGCCGTCGGAGCGCGTGTCGCCTCGGATCTGGTCGACACGTTCCGCGTCGTCGAACGCGGGCGCATGGTCGTCATCGACAACGGCATCGACCTCGCGCCGTACGCCGCGTTGCCGACGCGCCGCGAGGCGCGCGCGGCGTTGGGTCTCGACGCCGACGCGCGCGCGCCGTGCATCGTCGTGCCGGCCCGCCTCGCTGCGATCAAGGGTCACGCGACGTTGTTCGGAGCGCTCGCGCACGAGGCGCTGGCGGCGCGCGACCTCGATGTCGTGCTGCTCGGCGACGGCCCGTTGCGGGCCGGGCTCGAGCGGGACGCGGCGCAACTCGGAACCGGCGCGCGGGTCCACTTCGTCGGCTTCGTCGATGCGATCGAGCGCGTGCTGCCGGCGGCCGACGTCGTCGTATTGCCCTCGATCAATGAGGGCCAGCCGTTGGCGCTGCTGGAAGCGATGGCCGCGGGAGTCGCGGTCGTTGCGACCGCCGTCGGCGGGGTCCCCGACCTGATCACCGATGGTCTCGACGGCGCGTTGGTGCGGCCCAAAGATGCGACCGCACTCGCGCGGCGCCTGGCGGCCGAACTCGACGACGACCGCGGACGGTCCGCGCGCGCGGCGGCGGCGCGGCAGCGCGTCTTCCGTTCGGGCTCGATCGATCGCGTGGTCGCCGAGCACCTGGCGTTGTACGACCGCCTCCTGCGGCATCGGCGTCGGTCGACGTGACCCCGCATGGCGGACTCCCGTCCGACCCCGCGGCGGCGGGTCTTGACGTTCGCGGCGAGCTCGCCCAGGATTCGGCCCGCCACTTGCTCATCCGGAGGGCGGTCGATCGGAGAGTTCCGACCTCGACCATGGGATTCGCTTCGCTCCCTTCACTCCAGACACCCGAGGAATCCTGCCCATGACGACCCGCTGGTCGCCCGCTCCATGTGTGCTGCTGCTCGCGACGGCCGTATTCGGCTGTTCTTCGGGCAAGGACGGTTCCAGCGACGGAGTCGTCGCGAACACCGAACCCGCTGCGGTGCCGAAGATCGAGGCCTACCGCCGCTGGTCGGACCACATCGGGCAGGGCGGCGGGCCCACGGGAGCCGAGGATTTCGAGGCTCTGGCGCGCGCCGGCTACAAGCACGTGCTGACGGTCGACGGTGCCGTTCCGGACGTCGAGACCGCCAAGCGTTACGGACTCAGCTACATCCACGTGCCCATCGGTTACGACGGGGTAACGCGTGACGAGGCAGTCGCGATCGTCAAGGCCGTCAAAGACGCGGACGGACCGATCTACGTGCACTGCCACCATGGCCTGCATCGCGGGCCCGCCGCAGCGGCCATGGCTCGGATCGCGCTCGAGGGCGTCCCGACCGACAAGGCCGTCAAGGACCTCGAGGCAAGCGGCTGCAAGTACGAGGGCCTGTTCCGCGACGTGAACGCGTTCAAGCCCCCGACCGCCGATGAGTTGGCCAAGGTCGGTGACCTGCCAGAAGCCGTCGTTCCGAGCGGCATGCGCGATTCGATGACCCATATCGATGACCGCTGGGACTCGATCCAGTTCGTCAAGAAGCTCGGCTACAAGCCCAGCGCCGACCATCCGGACATCGATCCGGCGCACGAAGTCGGGATGCTCGAGAACCTGTTGCGCAACCTCGCCGAACAGCCCGACGCGAAGGCCCTCGGGCCGGAGTTCGTCGCCATGGCCGAGGCGTCGCGCGCCGCGGCCGCCAACCTCGAAGCCAAGGTCCGCGCCGGCGATCCGGTCGCCGCCGAGGACGCGTTCAAGGCGCTGAAGGACAGTTGTTCGAAGTGCCACAAGAAGTATCGCGACTGACGCTGGGCCTATTCAGAGCCGGCACGACGCGCGGCGCTTGAATCACGCCGTCCGCCTCCCACGCGTGGAGTCGGACGGCGTTCCATTTCCAAACCCCGGTTGCACTCGCACGAGCGCGCGATACGGTTCGGCCTTCCGTCCGTATGAGCGCCATGAATCCCGAGGCCCGGCCCAAGAACCTGTTGATGCTGTCCGGCGATACGGTCCTCGCGACCGGTCGCCAGGGCGTGTTCTTCCCCGTACTCGAGGAAATGGCGCGGCACTTCGATCGCATCGACGTGATCTCGCCGCCCCCTGGCGGACCGATCACCACGCGTTCGCTGTTCGGCCACGTGTTCTTGCACCCGAATCCACGCGGGCGGCTGTCGCAAATCGGACACATCCTGTCGACCGCGCGCACGCTGTTGCGCGAGCGGCCGTATCTGCTGATCACGAGCCACGACTACGGGACGTTCTACAACGGCATCGCCGCGTACCGTTTGAAGCGCGAGTTCGGTGTTCCGTACGTGTCCGAGCTGCATCACGTGCCGGGTTTCCCGCGTCCCGCGGATCTGCGCGAACGCATCGAGGTGCCGCTGAATCGGATCTACGCACGCTTCGCCGCGCGCCACGCGGTCGCGATCCGCGTCGTCAATCGGGTCGAGATGCCGACGTTGCTGAAGCGGTTCGGCGTACCCGAAGACAAGATCCGCGTGATTCCGTCGCTGTACCTCGACGTCGACGTCTTCACGCCGCAGCCCCCACGAGTGAAGGACTGCGACGTGCTGCTCGTCGGCCGCTTGGTGAAGAACAAGCGGTTCGACCTGGTGCTCGATGCGGTCGGTCGCCTGCGCCGCGCGGGTCGCACCGTTTCGATCAAGCTCGTCGGCGAAGGGCCGCTGAAGGCAGCGCTGTTCGCGCAGGCCGAGCGCCTCGGCATCCGCGATCAGCTCCGTCACGTCGCATTCCTGCCGACCGCGAACGACCTCGCCGATGCCTATCGCGCGGCGCGGATGCTCGTCTGTTCGTCGACCAGCGAGGGCGGCCCGCGCGTCACCTGCGAAGCCATGGCGTGCGAGATCCCGGTGCTGTCCACTCCCGTCGGCATCATGACGGAACTGGTCAACGACGGCGTCGAAGGCCGTCTGTTCGCATGGGACGTCGACGCGCTCGCCGAAAAGATCGCGTGGGTGTTGGACCACGAGGCCGAAGCGGCGGCGATGGCGCGCCGTGGACGCGCCGCGGTGCTCCCGTTCGAACGGCGCGCGATGATCGCGAACTACGCGCATCGCTTGATCGAGCTGGCGGCCGAGGCGCGGGCATGAGGCTCCTGTTCTGCACGCAGGCGCTCGATCTCGACCATCCAGTGCTCGGTTTCGCGCACGAGTGGGTCCTGCGGCTCGCGCAGCGCGTGGAGAACGTGATCGTCGTCCCCGTCGCGGTCGGGCGCGTGCGCTTGCCGAGCAACGTCGACGTCCGTCCGCTGCATCGCGAGCTCGGGGGCCACGGGTTCGCGAAGCTGCTCGCGTTCCGGCGGATCGTCGGCGGCGCATGCGCGCGGCGCGAGGTCGACGCGGTCTTTGCGCACATGGTCCCGCGCTACGCCGCGTTCGCGGCGCCGTTCGCGCGACCGCGCCGGATCCCGATCTTCCTCTGGTACACGCACAAGGGTGTCGACTGGAGTCTGCGCCTCGCCGAGCCGTGCATCGCGCGGGCGTACACCGCGTCGGCCAGTTCGTTCCGATTGCGGAGCGCGAAGAAGGTCGTCACCGGACACGGAATCGACACGGCGTGGTTCACGCCGCCCGCCGACGATGCGCGGCCGGAGCACGACATCGCGGTCGTGGGGCGCATCGCTCCGGTGAAGGATCCTCTGACGCTCGTCGAAGCGCTCGGCGTGTTGGCCGGTCGCGGGCTGCGGCCGAAGGTCGTGCTCGCCGGCGACACGCTGCTGGCGTCGCACGACGCCTATCGAGCGCGCGTGCTCGCGCGCATCGATGCGCTCGGCCTGCGCAGCCAGGTCACAGCGCTCGGCAACGTGCCGCACGAGCGCGTCCGCGACGTGTTCCATTCGGCCACGTGCTTCGTCACGCCGTCGCTGACGGGCAGCGTCGACAAGACCGTGCTCGAAGCGATGAGCTGCGGACGCATCGCGCTGACCTGCAACGAGTCGTTCCACGACGTGTTCGGTGCGCTGGCGCCGCGGCTCATGTTCGGTGTCGGCGCGGTCGATGGACTTGCCACGTTGCTCGAGACGCACTTGACTGCGCCGCCTGAGCAGCGGGCGGCGCTCGGTCGCGCACTGCGGGATCTGGTCGTGCGGGAGCACGACCTCGAGCGATTGATGGACCGGCTCGTCGCCGACATGGGCAGCGTGCTCGCGGCGCGGGGGCACGGGTAGGATCCGCGCCGGAGGCAGCCATCGAGTCCGATCCGACGCCCACGACGCCCACGACGCCGCCGGGTCAGAGCATGGACGTCGGCGACGCCATCCTGCGCCGACGCAGCGTCCGGCGCTTCGATCGCACGCGTGCGGTGCCGCGCGAACTCGTCGAGCAAGTCCTCGACGCCGCGCGTTTCGCTCCGTCGTCTTGCAACCTGCAGACTTGGGATTTCGTGCTGGTCGAGGACGCGGCGCTGAAGCAGCGCTTGTCCGAACAGACGAAATCCGTGCTGGTCGCGCCGGTGAACGTGTTCGTGGTCTACGACCGCGAGCTGGCGAAGGAAGGGCTCGCGAACGTCCAGAGCGCGTCGGCCGCGATCATGACCATGTTGTTGAAGGCGACGAGCCTCGGCCTCGCGTCGCTGTGGGTCAATGCGATCGGCGATCACGACCGCGTGCGCGAAGCGTTGGGCGTGCCGGCGGAGTACGACGTGCTCGCGTTGGTCTGCCTCGGTTATGCGGCGGATCCCGAGCCGTCGCCCGCTCCGGAGCGTCGTCCGTTGGCCGACGTGATGCACGTCGACCGCTTCGTGCGTGGGGGGCAACTGCCGCGTTCGCCTGATCCCAGCGACTGGACGCTCGACCAGATCGGCTTGTACCTGAAGCGCAAACTGCAAAGCGGCACCCGCTTCAACAAGGCCGATCCGACGCTCGTCGCGACAGTGATCCACGCCGTGACGCACGCGTTGGCGGGATGCGCCGCGGACGGCAAGCGCGTGCTCGACGTGTTGCCCGGCACCGGCGTATTCACCGAGGCGTTGGCGAAGGCGTTCCCGAACGCCCAACTCGCCGTGCTCGAGAGCACCGCGGAGAACCACTTCTTCGCGTCGCGTCGCAGTGGCAATCGGATCGGCTTCGTGCCGTGGCCGACGGCGACGCGCGAAGCGATCCTCGCCCGCTGCGCGCCGCGTGGCGCGAAGGTGCAGATCGCGCGCGAGTCCGGCGGCTTGGTCGTGATGCCGCGGATCCTGCCGTACCCCGATCTCGCCGACGGTCCGTTCGACTCCGCCACGTGCCTGTTCCGCCTCGAGGCGCTGCCCGCGGCGCTGCGGCCCACGCTCCTGTCCGACGTGTTCGCGCAGCTGCATGCCGGCGCGCCGTTCGCACTGGCGTTCACCAGTCGCCGCTCGTGGCACGGTCCGGCGTACGCGCTGCGGCGCAGGCTCGGACGCGATTCGGTCGAGTACGCGCCGACGCCCGATCCGAACCTGATCGGACCCTACGAAGCCCTGTCGCCGGGAGTCGTGCGCGCACTTGCCCGCGCGGCCGGTTTCGTGATCCGCGGCGAAACGGCGTTGTTCCCGTTGCCCGACGTCGAGCGCCTGCGTCCCCGCATCCTCGGCGCGAAGGGTGCGGTGCGCGTGCTCGGTCGAGCGTTCCTGCTGCTGGCGGCCGCGCTGCGTCCCGTCGAAGCGCTGTTGCGTCCGTTCGCGCGCATTCGCGTGCTGCATCTCGTGCGCCCATGACCGTGCTCGATTTCCTGCGTGGCGTCTCCGGTTGGTTCGCGGGCATCGAAGGCGCCGGCGGCGAGCGCGTGTGTCCGAGGCATCACGTCGAGCACACCGGCAAGCTGGTGTACGCCGCGGCGATCGATCTCGCGCTGCGGCGCGCGCAGGGCTCGAACGCGTACGACGAGCGGATCCGTCGGCGTGCACTGCGCACGGTGTCGATGTTGCGTACGGATCCGAGTACGGGCTCCGCGGTGTTCTTCCCCGGCAGTCTCGACTCGCGCAATGCGGCGACGAACCTGATCGATTCGGGAGCGTGCTGCGACGTGCTGTCGCAAGTCGTCGACGAAGCTCCCGATCTGTTCTCCGTCGACGAGCGCTCCGCGATCCGCGATGCGGTGACGCGGGTGTGCGCGACGTACCTCGTGAAGGCCGTGCTCATCAAAGAAGTGCCCGCCCAACGCATGTGGGGCGCGACCGGGCTCGCGCGCGCGGCCCGAGCGTTTCACGACGAGAGCTTCGCCGCCGCGGCCTGCGAAGCCATCGCGCGCGTGCGTGCGCAATCGCGCGCGGACGGTGGCATTCCGTATCTACCGGAACCCGGCAAGAGCCGCGAACACGCCGGCTTGGCCGATCTGTCGGCCTTCTATCATTCGCGCCACGCGGGCTTCGCGTTCTACGTGGCGCGGATGTTGCGCGACGCCGGCGCGCTGCTCGGACCGCAGCTCGACCAATGGTTGCGCGCGAGCGTCGACGTGTTGACGGCGATGTACGCCAATGACGGCGTCAAGTCGCTCGCGATCGAAGCGAAGCAGTGGTACTGGGAGTCCGACTACGAAGTCGTCAGTCACTCGTTCGACGTCCATGCGCTGATCGAGGCGAGCTTGCGCTACGGCGATCCGCGCTACGCGCAGTGGGCGGCGTTGGCGTTTCGGCGATTGGTCGAACACGTGGAACCCGACGGCGGCGTCGTCTCCCATCGCGGTCGCGGCATCAACTTCCAGTGTCGTGACTTCTGGAACGGGCACGTCGCGTGGATCGCGCGGATCCACGAGCACGTGCCGCTGGAGGCCGATCCGCCGCTGCCGATCGGTGTGCGCGCCTTCCCCGATTCCGGCATCATCCGCATCGAAACCGCGCGCTACGCGGCCACGATCCGCGGCGCGAAGCAACCGATCAACATCTCGTTCGGCGGAGCCGTGGGCGGCGGCACGCTGGTCACGTTCGCGCGCGGCGCGGGCGGCGGCGATCACGTGCGGCAACCCAAATGGACGACCCTCGCGCCGGGAGCGATCGAGGTCGTGGGACGCGGCGGCGTCGGCCTGCTCGGGCGGTTGCGTGCCTTCGTGCGCGACAACGCGCACGACGTGAAATTCCGGCTCTACGTCGCGAACATCGAGCGCAAGGCGCGCAATCGCGCGTTCGCGTTCGCGTATCCGTTCCGCCACGTGTTGGCGAAGTTCGCCGATGAACTGCGCCGGGTCCACGCGTCACATTTCGACTGTGCCCCGGAGATCGCGGTCGACCACGACGGCGTACGCGTGCGCGCGAAGTTCTGCCGGCGCGACGGCTCGGCGTTGTCGGGCTGCGTCCTCGTACGGCGCTACGAAGTGGGCGCCGAGCGTTTGACCGTCCACGACGAAGTGCGGCTCGACGTCGCGGTCTCGCGCGTGCGGTTCCGCTTGGTGACCGGCGCGACGTTGGAGTCGGTCGAGGGCGAGCGTTCGAGTCGTTCGGGCGATCTGGTGACGATCCGTCCGAAACGTGCGCCGAGCGTCATCCACGTGCGCTGGTCGATCTGATCGCGCGGCCGGCGCGTTCGACGCGGGACTACGGCAGCTCGGGTGTCGTGCGGAAGAAGGTCTTCTGGCCCTTCTGCCGCCGCTTCTCTTCCTGGCCTTCGTGCCAGCAATCGAAGCAGCGCGGCTCGTAGTAGTTGCCGGCGCCGACGAGCACGCGTTGCTGCGGAGCTTCGGGCAAGCGGTACGAGTAGTACGCGTCCTTCTTGCAGGCCGAGCACACGGCCGGGCACTTGACGATTTCCTCCGCCATGCCGAGGACGTCGCCGACGGCTTCCCACACCTTGCCCTCGGAATCCATGTCGAGCGTCGCGATGACGATCTTCTTGCCGCGGGCTTTGAGCTCGCGCACGCAGCCCGCGATTCCAGGGATCATGAAGATCTCGTCGATGCCGACGACGTCGGCTTCGTCGGCGCGTTCGAGGATCTCGTGCGCGGACTCGACCGCGATCGCGGGGAACGTCGCGCCGGAGTGCGAGCGCAGCTCGTTGACGTCGCCGCGCGTGTTCGCGTTCGGGTTGAACGCCAGCACGCGCACCTTCTGGATCCGCGCGCGCACCAGGCGCGTGATCAGCCCTTCGGTCTTTCCTCCCCACATGGGACCGCAGTAGACGAGCGGTGACAGCACGGTGGCGCTCCGGAACGGGCCAGGGGGCGGGAACTCTAACGAACCGGCGTCGGCTTGCGGGCAGGCCCCGTGTCAACGCTGACCGGGGATCGGTTCTTGCTCGCGGCGCACTGTCCTCGCGCGCTGGGCTCCGCCCGACGTGCCGCCGACGTAGCCCGCTTGTTCCAAGAGTTCCTGGGCTTTGGCCAGATCGTCCGGAGTCAGCGGACGCACGTCGAGCCGCGCGCGCGCCGACGCTCGTTCGATCGCCGCGGTGTCGACCGCGCGCAACGCGTCGATGGCCGAACGCATGCGCGGAGCGATCTCCGGATCCTCGGCGCGGTCGATGGTCTCGCCGGGATCGGTTCGTGTCTGGAACAACGTCGCGGCGTACGGTCCCTCGAACAGCGGATCGACCACGAGCTTGTCCCCGTTCTCGAGGCACCACGCGCGGAGGCGATCGAACGACGAGACCCTCGCGCTGAGCTCCGGGTATTCGCGGAAGCGCGGATTCGAGCCCGCGAACAGCGGTTCGCCGGATTCCGCGAGTAGCGGACGAGTCGCGATCCGTTCCCCGCGGAGCGCCGCGAGGAACGAGCGCCCGGGGACGTCCTCGAACGGGTCCGCGCCGAAGTACTCGAGCACGGTCGGAGCGACGTCGATCGTCCCCACCTGTTCCGGGACGACGGTCGACGTCACACCGGGCCCGTGGATGACGAGCGGAACGCGCAAGCAGGTGTCGTAGACGAAGTCGCCATGGTCGAACCAATAGTCGTGTTCGCCGAGGCTCTCGCCATGATCCGCGGTGACGACGATCAACACGTCGTCCTCGAGTCCGAGCTCGCGGAGCCCGTCGAGCAGCCGGCCGATCTCCGCGTCGGTCCAGGCGATGTCGCCGTCGTACAGCCCGATCGCGCGTTCGACCTCCGCGGGTGGTAGGTGCTCCGCGCCGAACTTGCGCCGTTCCTTGCCGGCCCGCATCGCGTCGGTGAGCTGGCCACCGACGGGACGGAGGTCCGGCGTCACGGGCCAGTAGTGGTAGTAGTCGCGCAGCGGCCCCTCGCCGTCGTACGACGTGAACGCGTCGTTCCACGGCTTCGGCGGGTAGTAGGGCGCGTGCGGGTCGCGATAGTGCGCCCAGAACGCGAACGGCTCGTCCTTGTGCTTCGCCAGCCACGCGAGCGTCGCGTCGGTGACCTTGTCCGCCCGCGCCTCGCCCGGGATGAGCTTGTACGTGCCGAAGCCTTGGTCCAGTCCCTGGCCGTCGACCATGAACGGCAGCACGACCGCCGCACCCGTCGCCAAGCCGGCATCACGCAGCCGTTCGGCCAGGGTGTCCTGCTCCGCGGCCAGCACGCCATGCGGCGACGAGCGCATGAGGTCCAGCACGCCGTGTTCGCTCGGGTACTTCGCCGTCAGCAGCGACGCCAGCGACTGCGTCGTACGCGGGATCGGCGTCAGGCAACGCGCGAAGCGCGCGCCGGAGTCCGCCAGGGCGTCGATGCGCGGCGTGGTCTTGCGCGAGTAGCCGTAGCACGAGAGATGGTCGGCGCGCAGCGTGTCGATCGTGATCAGCAGCAGCGAGCGTGCGCGTGGCGCGTCGTCGTCCCCGCCGCAGCGCGTCGTCGACGCGGCGAGGACGGCAAGCAACATCAACGCGGCGCCGCGGCGCGCTCCGGATGCGACGGTCATGGGCGGAACTCGAAGATCGTGGCCCACGCGTCGGCGTAGACCTGTTTGAAACCGCGGGACGCCTTGGCCGCGAACACAGCGCGACCTGGATCCGGATCCTCGGCGCGGACCAGGAAGTAGACCGGCCGGCGCAGCTCCGACAGCAACTCGATGTCCGATTGGCTCAGCGCGCGGCCGGCGTAGAGGTTGCCGATCAACTGGTGGCGTGCCGGAAGGTCGGGCTCGTAGTCGGTCATGTAGTAGACGTTGTCGGCGAACACCGGCCGATGCGCGAGCACCGGGATCTCGTCCCCGTGCAGCATGCCGGCGAAGTGCGCACGGTTGCGGTCGGGATGCGCGTGGTCGACGTTCAGCGGATGCGCGAGCACGATCGCGTCGGGCGGGGTCTTCGTGCGCAGCCACTCGTACGCGGTCGCGATCGGGTGCGCGCCGGGGTCGAGCACGATGCGGCCGTCGACGCCCGTGAACGGCAGATCCGCGCGTGCGTGCCAGCGGTAGGCGTTCCACGCGATCGCGTTGGTCGGCACGAACGGCGCGACGAGCAGCACGACGACCGAGGCGAACGCGATGCGCCGCAGCCGCATGAACAGCAGCGCGACCGCGCCGGCCGCCAGGACGCCGAGCAACGGCGACGCCATGCGGATCAGCTTGTACTCGCTGTTCACCGCGAAATGCAGCACGACGCCGAGTCCCATCAGGAGCAGCGCGTTCAGCCACAACTGTGCGAGCGCATCCCGATCTTCGGGCGCCGGCGTCAGCGCGTGCCGCAGCCACAGCAGCGCCGGCAGGGCCAGCAATGCGAGCGGTCCGAGGTTCAGCAGCGTGCGCACGACCTTCGTCGCGGTGGGGCCGACGCCGATCGCGTTCTCGGAGTTGCCCGCCGACAACAGGATCAGCGGCAGCGCGACGGCGAGCCCGAGGACGAGTGCTCCCGCGATCAGCAACGGCCGGCGCCGGAGCGTGGCATCGCGCGCGCGGCGCAGGAACACGAGTCCCGCCGCGATCCCGGAAGCCAGACCCGCGGACGCACCCGTGATCGGCGACAGCGCGAGTCCGCCCGCCACACACGTCGCGAGCAATGCGAACGTCGACGCGCGCGCCTTGCGCGACAGCGCGACGACGAGGATCCAGCTCGCGACGAGCAGCGCCAACGCCTGCGGGAACGACGACACGTTCATGAACTTCGTGAAGGTCGCCGTGATGCGATCTTCGTCGTCGACCGCCAGCGCCTGGATGTAGAGGATCGGATCGCGGCCGCGGGCGAGATCGGTCAGTTCCGCGATGGGCTCGTGGCCCGGTTGTTTCGTCAAGAACTCGAAGCCCCCGAGCGGATTCAATCCGAGGAAGCCGAACACGACGGAGAGCGCTGCGGCGCGCTTCGAGCGGAACGCATCGGCGCCGAGTCGTGCGAGCAGCAGCGCGAAGGCGAGCAGCGCCGCGCCATTCCCGATCGCGAACGCGATGGTGGGATCGACGTCGCCGAGTGCTCCCGTCGCCGCGGCGCCGACGTGGAACATCCAGTAGTACCGCAGCGGTCGATCGGCGAAGAACGGGTTCTCCGGCGGTACGCCGTGCTCGACGGCGGACATCAGGATCGACGCGTGGAGCATGCCGTGGACGGAAGCGCGCACGCGATTGCTGACCACCGCCGGCCAGATGCACGCCGTCGCGAGCGTCAGTGCGATGAGCCACGCCGCGAGTCCGGTGCGCGCGCGGAACTCGTCTCCCGCGTCGGTCGTCGGTTCGACGCGATCGCGCCATGCGACGTACGCCGCTCCTCCGCCGGTCGCGACCGCGAGCACGAGCGCAGCCATGCGGATGTCGAGTCCGGCGAACAACAGGGCCGTCGCGAGCAATCCGACGACGAATGGCGACAGCGCGAGCGCCATTCCGAGTTCGAACGCCAGGCTGCTCGACTCTCGGCGCAGCAAGCGCAGCGTCACGTAGCCCGGGCCCAGCGCGAACAGCGCACCCGCGAGCACGGGGCGCACGGGCGATGCGCTCCACGCGAATGCGATCGCGAACAGCGCCAGCAGCACGAAGCTCGGAGCGACGAGACGACGCATGGACGTCAGTGCTTTTCGTTCGCGTCTTGCGGCACGACCGGGGGCGGTTCGGTACCGGTCGGAGGCGCCTTCTTCTTGCCCGTGCGCCGTGGGTTCGGCGTGTTGCCGATGTAGCCGTTCTCCCGCAGCATCTGCATCCGATCGGCGCTGAGGTCGTCCTCGACGCGCTTGATCACCAGTTCCGAGCGGAAGCGATCGAGCGCCTCGCGCATGCGATCGGCTTGCGCGACGTTCGATGCGACGACGTTCGTCTGTTCGCGCGGATCGGCGCGCAGGTCGTAGAGCTCGCGCGTGTCGATCGGATACACGCCTTCGTCGGGCGGACCGACCGGCATGACGTCTTCGGGATTGTCGACGTAGAACCACTCGCGATTGCGGATGCCGTAGATCACGTCTTCCCATTGCGACGTGACGAAGTCGCGCGGCACGGTGCCGCGGCCTTGCAACACGTCGCCGAGGTCGTAGCCCCGGAACGACGGATCGTCGGCTTCGAGCCCGAGCCACGACAACACAGTCGGGACGAAGTCGACGTTCTCGACCAGGTCATCGCGCACCTGCGGCACGACGCGTCCGGGTTGCGCGAAGATCAGCGGGATCTGCACGCACGAGCGGTACAGCGAACTCGAGTGATAGAAGTACGCGTGGCGCTCGTAGAGCTCTTCGCCGTGATCGGCCGCGAACACGATCAGCGTGTCGTCGGCATGGCCCGCTTCACGCAGCGCCGTCAACAGGGACGCGATGCAGTCGTCGACGAACGCGATCGTGCCGTCGTACAGCCCGAGGATGTGGTCGAGATCGGCCGGCGCCAGCTTCTCCTTCTTGACGAAGATGCGATCGAGCGTGTCGCTCGAGCCGTCGTAGAAGCCCTGGTAGTCCTTCGTGAAACGCTTGTCGTACGGCGACGGCGGCGCGTACGGCCGGTGTGGCCGCATGAAGTGCACCCACATGAATTGGCGCCGGCCGTCCTTGCCGAAGTTGGAGCGGACGAACTCGCAGGCGCGGTTCGTCATGCGGCCTTCGTCCAATTCCATGTGGTACTTGTCGAAGCCCTGCTCGATGCCGCTGCGGCGCGGATCGAGCACTCCCGACGATTGGAACGCCACGCAATGGAAGCGGGCCTCGGCCAGGCGTTCCGCGAGCAATCGTTCGTCGCGCGGCACGACCTTGTTGTTGTTCAGGATGCCGGTCTCGTCGGGATACCGCGACGTGAAGAACGACGCGAAGGATGACAGCGTGATCGCGCGCTGCACATAGGCATTGGTGAAGCGCGTTCCGGACGCGGCGAGCGCGTCGATCGTCGGGCTCGGGCGGTTGCTCCCGCCGTAGCAACCGAGCCGGTCGTAGCGCAGCGTGTCGACCGAGATGAACAGGACGTGCTTCGCCTTCGGCTCGTTGCCGCCGCCACAGCCTTGGACGACGGGCAGCGCGAGCAGTGCGGCGACGAGCAGGAGGGCGGGGCGGAACGTCATGGGCGCAGGATAGCAGCCGATCCGCGCCGCGGCCGGTGCCGTCTGCGCGCCGACCTGCGGTCGTTCTCGACGAAGCCCGGTCGCGCGGGAATCGGTGGGCTACACTCCCGGGCCTCGGCCGGCCGATCGGTAGCCATTCGAGAGCAGCCCGGAGATCCCATGTCGAGTGATGCACAGCCGCACGTCGCGCGAACTCTCGGTCAGGCCGTGACTTCCGGCTTGGTTCGCGCCGCCGCGTTCGGCGCCGCGCTCGGTGCGCTCGAGACCGCCGTGCGCCTCGCGTACTACACGTGGATCCTGGAAGCGGGGCGTCTGACCGTGCCGCCGACCGGCCTCGGCGACGCGATCGCTTGCGTGGTGCTGTCGGCGCTCACGATGGCCGTGGTCGGCCTCGGCCTCGGCTTGATCGGCCTGCTGGCGCTGTCGCCGGTGCTCGCGGTCGTGGCTCGTTCGCGCGGCGCGGCATGGCGCGCCGAGTTCGCGCCGGTGGTCGCCGTGGTCGGCGGCGTGTTGTTCCTCCATCTCTATTGGTACAGCCGGTTCTTCGTCGACTTCGCCTACAGCGAACCGTGGAGCTCGCCGAAGCGCCTCGCGCTCGGCGTCGGCCTCGCGGCCGCGGCGGGTTGCGTCGGAATGTTCGCCGCCGCGCGGCTCGCGCGCGACAGGACGAGTCGCTCACGGGGGACGCTGATCGCCCTGGTCGTGCTCGCGTTGGCGTCGGCGGGACTCACGTGGCGGGAAGAGCGCAAGGACGACGTCGCGGCGTCGCGCGGCGCGGATACGAACGTCGTGTTGTTCATCGTCGACACGCTGCGCGCGGACCATCTCGCCTGTTACGGCTACCCGCGGCCGACGAGTCCGCGGATCGACGCGCTCGCGCGCGACGGCGTGGTCTTCGAGCGCGCGATCGCGCAGGCGCCGTACACGTGGACGTCGTTCGGCTCGATCTTCACCGGCAAGTACCCGCGCGCGCACGGACTGTTGAAGATGGACGCCACGCAGCGCTTCGATCCGAAGCGCAACGTGACGATCCAGCAGGTGCTCGACGCCGCCGGCCATCGCACCGGCGCGTTCATGACCGGGATGATCAGCAATGCGTCGGGCCTGCTCGACGGCTTCGGGACGTACTTCGAGTCGACGGTGGGTCGCGATCCGGTTCGCCGGGCGTCGGTGTGGTCGTATTGGCGATCGGAGATGGTCGCTCACGCGCTGTGGAACAAACTTCGCCGCGCTTTCGATCCGGCGATCGTGTCGAACGAAGCGATCGATTGGCTCGAATCGCACTCCGGCGAGCGCTTCTTCCTCGTCGTGCACTTGTTCTCGACGCACACGCCGTACGACCCGCCGCGAGAGTTCGACGTCTTCCGCAGTCCGGGCGCGAGCGACCTCGACCGTTTCACGACCGATCACGCGCGCGCGATCGAGATGGGGCAGTGGAACCCGACGGACGGCGACAAGGCGCGCATCACGGACCTCTACGACGGCGGTGTGCTGTTCGCGGACGCGCAAATCGGTTCGGTGGTCGACGCGCTGGTGCGGCTCGGCGTGCTCGAGAAGACGGCGATCGTCGTCACCGCCGACCACGGCGAAGCGTTCGGCGAGAACGGTCCGTTCTGGGAACACGATTGGATGTTCAACACGAACCAGCACGTGCCGCTGGTCGTGCGCCTGCCCGGCAAGCTCGGCGCCGGCGTGCGCGTGCCGGTGCCCGTCGAGTCGGTCGACATCGCGCCGACGCTGGTCGACTTGCTGGGCCTGCCGCCGATGACCGACGTCCACGGCGAGTCCTTGTTGCCGTGGGCGCGCGGCGAACGGCCGAAGACGGACGACTTCGCGCACTGCGAGAACAACTACTACGAGTCGATCCAGAACGCCGAGTGGAAGTTGGTGCGGCCGCGGCTGGCCGACCCGAAGGACCCGCCGCGCCTCTATCACTTGGCGTCGGACCCCGCGGAGCGACGCAATGTCGCGAAGGCGCAGGCGCAGGCACTGACGACGATGACCGCGGCGCTGGACGCGTGGGTGAAGAGTTTGCCCGAGTGGGTGATTCGACGCACGGACGTCGTGAGCGCGGAGGTCGGGGACCTCGCCAGCCAATTCGGCTACATCGGCGATCGGCCGCACGAGGGTTCGCATGTCGTCGACGACGCCGGATCCGCCGAAGCGGAGAAGAAGTCGCAGTGAACGCGACCGGCGCGCTCGCGATCCACTACGTCGCGTCGGTGCGCATTCCGAGTGAGCGCGCGAACGCGTACCAGATCCTCGTGCAATGTGACGCGCTGGCGGCGGCGGGTCATCACGTGACGCTGGTCGCTCCGAAACGCGCGAACTCGTTCGCGCTGCGCGATGCCGACATCGCGGCCCACTACGGACTGCGGGCGGCTCCACGACTCGTGCGCTTGTTCACGCTGGATTGGATCGACGCGGTGCCGCCACGGTTCCAGCGCGTGCCGTTCTTGATCCAGTCGGCGACGTTCGCGTTCTCCGTGAAGCGCTGGCTCGCGCGTCATCCCGCCGACGTGGTCTACACGCGCGATCAGTACTCGTTGGCTCTGCTGGCGCGCAGCGGCGTGCCGCTCGTCTACGAGGCGCACGATCTGCCGCGGAATCCGACGGCGCGGCGCGCGTTGGTGCGCGCCCTCGGCGCGAGCCTGGGGATCATCGCGATCACGCACGGATTGGCCGATGACCTCGCGGAGCTCGGCGTCGAGCGGTCGCGCATCGAAGTATTGCCAGACGGCTTCGATCCGCGGCGTTTCGCGGCGATGCCGACGCGCGCCGACGCGCGGTCGCGGCTCGGCATCGCGCAGGATGCGCGGCTCGTGGTCTACGCCGGGCAGTTCTTCGCGTGGAAGGGTGTCGACACGTTGGTCGATGCCGCTGCGCGTGCGCCGTCGCTGTCGGTGCTGCTGGTCGGCGGTCGACCCGATGACCGCGCGCGCATCGAAGCGCGAGTGCGGTCGACCGGCGCCGCGCATGTGCGACTGCATCCGCCCGTCGAACCCTCGATGGTGCCGCAATTCCTCGCCGCGGCCGACGTCCTCGTGATCCCGAACAGCGCGAAGGAACCGATCAGTGCGCGGTACACGTCGCCGTTGAAGCTGTTCGAAGCGCTGGCCGCGGGGCGCGCCGTGGTCGCGTCCGATCTGCCGTCGTTGCGCGAAGTGCTGCACGAGGACAACGCGGTGTTGGTGCGCCCGGACGATCCCGAGGCGCTCGCGCGTGGACTCGAACGGGCGATGCAGGACGTCGAGGGTTCGTCGCGGCGCGCCGAGCGCGGGCGCCAGGACGTGCAGCAATGGACATGGGATGCGCGCGCCGTCGCGATCGCGGCGCATGCGAGGCGGTGGTTGGCCGCATCACGCGACACACGAGGAGTGGGGCGATGAAGAGCGGCGCTTGGGTCGCGGTGGTGGTGCTGGCCGCGGGACTGCGGCTGATCGGACTCGATCACGGGTTGCCGCACCGGTACGTGCCGGACACGCACATGGTGCGCGGCGCGCTCGGCATGGCGAAGACCAAGGACCTTGCGCCGCCGGCGGGCACGTTCACTTCGTATCCGTACTTGATGCCGTACCTATTGTTGCCCTGCTACGCGGCGCTCTACGCCGGAGGTCGCGTGCTCGGCGAGTACCGCGACGCAGCCGATTTCGGCGACAAGGTCACGGACGATCCGACGCCGCTGTACGTCATCGCGAACGCGTGGATCTTCGTGCTCGGCGTGCTCGGCGTGGTGTTCGCGTATCGGCTCGCGCGCCGGATCCTGGGCGAACGCGACGCGGCGATCGTCGCGTACTTGGTCGCGACGTCGTTCCTGTTGGTGCATCTCGGCAAGAGCGCGCGCCCATGGGTCCCCATGGTCACGTTCGTGGTCCTGGCGGCCGAACGTGCCGTCGCGTACGCGCAGGATCCGACGCGCAAGCGCGCGGTATGGCTCGGTATCGCGACCGGACTCGCGGGAGCCGTGCATCAAGCCGGCATGCTCGCGGTGCTGTTGCCGTTCGGCGCGATCGTCGGTCGCGCGCGCAAGGACGGGATCGCGTCGATCGTCACGCGCGGGTCGCTGGCGGCGCTCGCGTTCGGCGTGACCGTGGTGTTGCTCGGGCATCCGTACGTCTTGCGCGGTCGCGACACCAGCGTCGGAGTCAGCGAAGCCGCGGAGCGCGACGCGGAGACCATGAACTTCGGCGGGCAGGGAGTCGCACTCGACGCGTTCGGATTGGATCGCGTCCGCGAAACCGTCGTCGGGTTCATCGGGGCGGAGCCCGCGCTGTTGATCCTCGCGGCGCTGGGCGCGCTCGCCGGTTGGCGCGTGTTGCGCGAGCGCGGTGTGGCGCTGGCGGTGCTCCTCTATCCGGCCGCAGTGCTCGTGCTGTTCGTGTTCTACGCCGGCACGCACACGCGTTACCTCGTGACGGCGGTGCCGTTCCTCGCGTTGCTCGGCGCGATCGCCGTGCGCCGACTGTGGGGATCGACGCCGGGACGCGTGCTCGCGTGTGTGCTGCTCGCGACGCCGCTCGTCGGCGCCCTACGCTTGGATTGGTTGATGACGCGCGAGGACACGCGCACCGAGTTCCTGCGGACCATCGCGACGCGCGTGCCGCACGGCGCGCGGATCGCCGTCGAGGGCTATGGTCCGCCGCTGCGGTTCGCGCCGGAGTCGTTGACGCTGCTGTCGGGTCCCGCGCAGTGGACGTCGCGCGCGGAGCAGCGAGAGGCCGCACTGCTTACGCCGCTGACTCCGGACCGACCGAGCTATGTCGTGGTGCCGCTCGAGCGCTTCTATCAGTTCGCATCGGTGTGGCCACAGCAGTGGTGGGAGTGGAAGGCGCCGGGCGATCCGGAGAAGCCGGTCGAGACGTTCCTCGACGAGCACGCCGTCCGGTACCTGGTAATGGTCGATCGAGCGCCCGGCGCGCCACGGAATTCCGCGTTGGACGACGTCGTCGCGCGACGAGGTTCCGCGCTCGCGAGACTCGAGCCGTTCGGCGCGAGCGGGGCCGCCGAGGCCCGCTTGCCGATGGACCCGGACGTCGCCTGGCGAGCCATTTGGAGCGTGCACCGCACCGGACCGCAGCTCACCTTGTGGGAACTCCGCGACCGATGAACGTGGCGCGCGCGACAACTTGGGCAGCGACCGCGCGGGTGCGTCCGCGCGTCGCGTCGTTTAGAGTCCCGCGCTTCGCCACGGATCCCTCTGCGTGAAGCTCCTCGCTCTCTCCCATTCGCTGTCCGACGTCGATGGCGTCGGTCGGTACGGCACCGAGATCCTGCGCCGCGTCGCTCCGCACTGTTCGCAGGTGCGGGTGCTGCTCGCGCGTAAGCATCGCGGCGTGTCGGAGCGTGTTCCGCCGAACGTGGACGTCGAGGTCGCGCTGCCGCCCGACTACTTCCTGTACATGGGCTGGCCCAAGTTCGCGCTCGAATACGTGCTGCGCATGCCCCGCATCCGCGCCGCCGCGCGGGACGCCGATCTGGTCCATTGTCTATCGGACTACCCGCATGCGCTGCTGGCCGTGAACGCGGCGCGGGCGGCGGGCAAGCCGGTGATCGTCTCGGGGCACGGCACGTATTCCGTGGCGCCGTTCCGCTATCCCGGCCATCGCCGCCTGATCACCTCGGCGTACCGACGGGCGGACGCGGTGTTGATGGGCTCGGCGTTCGCGCTCGAGCGCTTGCGCGCGGTCTGCGACTTGCCGAACGCTCGTGTCGTCCACTACGGCGTGGACCCCGAGCAGTTCGAAGGCGCGCGCGCACTGCCGCGGCCGGCGCAGGCGCCGCGGAGGTACGTGCTGACCATCGGTGAACTCAAAGAGCGCAAGGGACACCACGTCTCGATCCCGGCGTTCCTCTCCATCGCGGCGAAGCATCCCGACGTCGATCTCGTGATCATCGGCCGCACCGTCGCCGGCGATCCGTACTTCGAAGCGCGCCGTGCCGAGATCCGGGCGGCCGGGCTCGAGTCGCGCGTGCATTGCGTCGGGCTCGTGTCGGAAGCCGAGAAGCTCGCATGGCTCGCGCACGCGGACGTCTTCTTGTTGACGCCGGTGACCAGCGCCGAGGGCGGATTCGAAGCGTTCGGCTTGGTGTTCCTCGAGGCGAACATCTGCGACGTGCCGACGGTCGGGATCAAGGACAGCGGGGCGCAGGACGCGATTCGTGACGGCGAGACCGGGTTCCTGGCCGAGAAGGGCGATGTCGCCGGGGTCGCGCGCGCACTCGACCGGTTGCTGGCCGATCCCGCGTTGCGGCAGCGGCTTGGCCGTGCCGGGGCCGCGTTCGCGCGCTCGCTCGATTGGGATCACGCGGGCGCGGCGATCCTCGAGCTTTATTCCGCAGCGCTCCGCGCACCGACGAAGACCACGGCCCGATGAACGACTCGAGCGACACCGCAACTCCAGCGCCGGGTTCCGCATCGATCGGATCGCGGCTGAAGAAGGCCGCTGGCGGCAAGTTCGTGCGCGACACGATCATCTTGCAGGCCGGCATGGCGGTGACGATGGCGACGTACGTCGTCACCAGCGTGCTGCTCGCGCGTGGCATGGGGGCGACGGACTTCGGGCGCTACAACACCGCGTTCGCGCTGTACGGCATCGTCTACTTCCTCGCGAACATCGGCGTCACGACCGCCGCGATCTCGAGCTACGCACAAGCGGTCGGCCGCGGCGACGAAGACGGCAAGATCCGGTCGCTCGCTGCATACCTGAAGTCATTCGTCGTCATGGGCGTGGTGATCATGGTGGTGGGAAGCCTGCTTCCATGGTTCTGCGTCGCCGCGTACGGCGATCGCGACATCGGGATCGGCGCGTGGTTGCTGTGCCTGCTCGGTCCGCTGCAGCTGCTGAACGGTTTCGTGCTGGTCGTCTTGCAGGGCGCGCGCCGCATGGCGGACTACGTGCTCTACGACAACGCGTGCGGCGTGCTGCGCGTGCTGTTGCTGATGGACGCGGTGCTCGCCGGACTCGACATCATCGGCGTGATCGTCGTCTACTTGATCTCGGGTGTGCTCGCATCGGTGCTCGGCCTGCGGATGTACGCGCTGACGCGCGTCAACTCCGACCGCCACGACGCGCCGCCCGCGCTGCGCGACGTGATCCGCGCGCTGCCCCATGCGCACACCGGCTCGCTGTATTCGCAGGGCACGTTGATCGCCGTGTCGAAGAACATGGGCGAGCTGATCCGCAACCTCACGATGAGTGCGATCGGGTTCGTCGCCGGACCGACCGCGACCGGCCATTTCTCGGTCGCCTACCGGTATATCTGGGCCCTGCAGAGCTTGCTCGGAGGGCTCGGGAAGAACCTGCTGCCGGCGATGGGGTTCCGGCTCAGCAAGACCGAAAACGACATGAGTCGGTTCGCGAAGGACTTGCTGCGGATCGCCCTGGTCGCCGGGGTGTTCTTCGTGGTCCTGACGGCCGTGTTCGTCGCCATCGCACCTTGGCTGCTGCACTTGCTTTACGGCCCGGAGTACGACGACGCGATCCGCATGACGTTCTACATGGCGATCGGCCACTTGTCGCTCGGCGCGGCGGTTGTGATCGATCCTTTCTACATATACACCAAGCAGTTAGGGACGCTGGTCAAGCTCAATCTGAGCCTGTTCTTCTCCGTCGTCGTCCCCATGGGGTATGTTCTGATCACGCGGTACGGTGCCGAGGGCGGAGCCTTGGCGTTGTCCGGCTGCCAGTTGCTGCTGTTCATCCACATCGTCGTGATCGTGCGCTTCTTGCGCCGGGTCCGGCGTGAAGGGTGGACCCGACCGGCCGGCGACGAGTCCAAGATTTCCTCGCGGCCTGCCGATACCGAGCTATCTCCTTGACCCCTTTCCGGATACGCGACCTGGTTCGGCGCGCTCGCATCGGCGGGCAACGGGCCGCGACGGATCCGACTTCGATCTGCACCTACGGTTCTGGAGTGCGAGCGCGATGAAGAAGACCCTTCTGATGTACGTCACCCCACCCGGGCAGGACGACGACTACATCGCGATGCCGCTCGGCATCATTTATCTCGGCGCCATCGTGCGCGAAGCCGGTCTGCCCGTCGAATGCCTCGACGAGCGCGTGTCGACCGAGGAAGAGGTCAAGGCCGCGATCGAGCGCAACGACATCATCGGCCTGTCGGCGCTGACGCCGCACGTCGGTCGCGCCGTGCGCTGGGGCGAGTACGCGAAGAAGCTCGGCAAGCGCGTGATGATGGGTGGCCCGCACGCGACCGTCGACGCGCACACGTTCCTCGACTCCGGCTGGTTCGACGTCGTCGTGCGCGGTGAGGCGGAAGACGCGATCGTGCCGGTGATCCAGCACTTCGACGACAAGGCGGCGCTGAAGGAGATCCTCGGCCTGTCGTTCTTCGACGCGAAGGGCGAGAAGGTCGTCACGCCGGACCGTCCGCTGATCCCGGGCAACAAGCTCGATTCGATCCCGTTCCCGGCATGGGACATGTTGCCGTTCGACCGCTACACGGCGCTGAACCGCGAGCGGCTGTTCTACATCTTCACCAGCCGTGGCTGCCCGTTCCGCTGCATCTACTGCCAGAAGGAACTCACCGGCCGCGGTTTCCGCACGCGCTCCGTCGAGAACATCGTCGACGAGCTCGAGCACATCGTGAAGGACTACCAGCCCGGCAACGTGCTGTTCATCGACGAACTGTTCACGTGCCAGAAGAAGCGCGTCTACGCGATCTGCGACGAGATCATCAAGCGCGGGCTGAAGCTCAACTGGGCCTGCGAGACGCGCGTCGACATGCTCGACTACGACATGGCCGTGAAGATGCGGCTCGCGGGTTGCCGTCGCCTGTACTTCGGCGTCGAGACCGGCTCGCAGCGTTCGCTCGACACGCTGAAGAAGGACTGCAAGGCGTACAAGATCGTCGAAGCGATCCGCACGGTCCGCCGCGCGGGCATCTGGTCGAAGGTGTTCCTCATCGTCGGCACGCCGAACGAGACCATCGAGGACATCCGTGAGACCGAGCGCGTGATGCGGCTCGCGATGCCGGACCTGATCCGCGCGTCGTTGTTCAACCCGCTGACCGCGACCGAGTCGTTCTCGATGTACAAGGACCGCATCGATCCGAAGCTCGTGTTCACCGAGTACGTCGACTCGGAACGCTCGCCGTACATCCACGAGAACTTCGACAACGACTCGCTGAACCGTATCCGTCGCCAAATGGTGTCGGACTACGAGCGCTGGTACAACTCGGCGCCGCAACGCGCGAAGCGCTGGGCCTCGCGGTTCCAGTACTACATCGAGAATCCCGACGAAGGCTCGGCGCGCCTGAAGCGCGCGCTCGGCCTGGCCAAGAAGCCCGAAAAGGGCGAACTGGTCGGCGCCGGCAAGATGGACATCTGAAGCCCCGTCGAGCGTCTCGCCAGGCGGCCCTCGTATTCCGCATGGGATGCGAGGGCCGCCCCGTTGCATCGCGCCACCGCGATGCACCGACCCCGGTCGTGGGGTAGTGTTCCCGACTTCGATCCCGGAACCCAGCGCGCCACCGCATGCGCATCCTCGTCGCCAATGACCTGTACGGACCGTCGTCCGCCGCCGGCGTCGCCACCGCGATGGCGCGGGCGCTGATCCCGCACGGCCACGAGGTCCACTTCGTCGCGACGGTGCAAAAGCCTGGGGACGCGCGCTCGTTCGTCGAAGATTCCGGGCTGCGCGTCCATCTGCTCCCCACGCGGCCGTATCCGCTGCGCTTCCGTTCGTGGGTGAGCTTGTGGAACCGCTCGGCGCTGAAGCCGTTCCAGCGCGTGTTGGACGAGGTGCGACCGGACGTCGTGCACTTCCACAACCTGCACATCCACTTCTCGTATCGCGCGTTGAAGCTCGCGCGCGCGCGCGGCGTGCCCGTCGTGCTGACCGTGCATGACGTCATGCCGTTCTGCTTCCAGAAGATGTTCTGCTTCATGAGCGAGTCGCTGAAGCCGGACGATCCGCCGCTGTCGTTCAAGGCGCCGATGCCACGCTGCATTCCGTGCGCGCGACTGCGTTACAACCCGCTGCGCAATCCGTTCATCCGCTGGCATTTCAAGCGCTACGTGTCGCGCTTGATCGCCGTCTCCGCGGAGATGGAGCGCGCGCTGCGCGACAATGGCATCGACAACGTCGAGACGATCGCGAACGGCATCGATCCGGCGACGTCGCGCTCGAAGGATGGCGGCGCCGCATTCCGCGCGAAGCACGGATTGGTCGGCAAGAAGGTCGTGCTCTACGGCGGTCGGCTCGATCACCGCAAGGGCGCGGAGCACCTGCTGCGCGCGATGGCGCGCATCCGCGCCGACGTGCCGAACGCCGCGCTGCTGGTCGCGGGCTCGGGCGGCGATGCGTACGAGAACCGGATGATCGAGTTGGCCGGGGAACTCGGGATCGGCGATGCGATCGTCACGACCGGCTGGCTCAGTCAGGCGGAGATGGACGAGGCCTACGCGGCCAGCGACGTGATCTGCACTCCGTCGCTCATCTTCGAGTCGTTCGGCCTGATCAACGCGGAGGGCATGCTGCGCGGCAAGCCGGCGGTGACGTCGTACTTCGGCGGGCCGAAGAACGTGGTGGAGGATGGCGTCTCCGGCATCCACGTGAATCCGATGCAAGTCGATGCGCTGGTCGCGGCGTTGACGCCGTTGCTGCAAGACGAAGCGTTGCGGGCGCGCATGGGCGCCGCGGCGCGCCGTCGCGTGACGACCGAGTTCGCGCTCGAAACCCAAGCTGCGCGCGTGTTGCGGCTCTACGAACGCCTGGTCGGAGGTGCGTCATGAGCGAGACGTTCATGCAACGCACCGGCGGACTGACGGTCCGCACCGCGGGCAAGGCCGACGCCGAGCGTCTGATCGGGCTGTTCAACGAAGCGTTCCGCAAGGCGAAGGACGCGCGCACGGCGCACTGGAAGTACTTCGACTCGCCGCACGGCGTCTCCACGACGCTGCTCGCCGAGGGACCGCGGGGCGAGCCGGCCGGGGCCTACTCGTACGTCTATCGACGCTTCACGTATCGCGGAGCCCCGGTGGAGATCGCGCAGGCCTCCGACGCGATGGTGAGTCCGTCGTTCCGCAAGCGTGGCATCTTCACCGGCCTCGACGACGAGTGCGCGGAGACCGCGGGGCGGCGTGGAGTTCCGGCATGCTTCGCGACCGCCGGCCGGCAGAGCCACCACGGCTTCCTGAAGAACGGCTGGCGCGAGATCGGGCCGTACCGCACCTGGATCGCGCTGTTCGACACGCGACGGTCGCTGGCACGCCGATTCGGTGGCGCGTCCGCGCTGCTCGCGCCGTTCGTCGCCGTTGGGCTCGCGGTCGGCGGCAAGCGACCGCGGCTCGAGCTCGGCGGGCACGCGGTGGCGCCGACCCCACGCTTCGACGATCGCTTCACCGCGCTGTTCGAAGCGACCAAGGCGCGACTGCCGTTGGTCGGCGTGCGCGACGCCGCGTGGCTCAACTGGCGCTACGTCGACACGCCGACGCGCAAGCACCGCGCGTTCGCGATCCTGCGCGGCGATGCGCTGGTCGGCTATGTCGTGACCGAGGATGGCGAAAAAAACGGCTACGTCGTCGACTTGCTGGGCCAGGACGAGGCCGCGGAGGATGCCGCGCTGCGCGCGGGCTTGGCGGATCTGCGGGCGCGCGGCCTGCCGCTCGCGTACGTCCAGGCGCCGCGTTGTCCGCCGCTCGAGAGGCTGTTCGCGCGCAACGGGCTGTTCCCGCACCCCAAACGCCAACCGTTCCGCTTCGTCACGCCGTTCATCGTGCGCACGTTTCCGACGCCGCCGCACGTCCGCGTGCCCGGCCAAGAAGTGCTGCTCGACCCGGCATCGTGGTACATCCTGGATGGCGACCGTGATGTCGAGCACATGTCGCAAGACGTCCCGCGAGGAGAGACTGGATGAGCCTGGCTCGCGCGAAGAACTCGATGAAGAAGGGCCTGCGTCGCGTGTTCGCGACGCTGAACGGCCTCGGGCTCGGACTGCTGCTGCGCAAGCTCGGCTGTGCGCGCGGCGGCGGCATCGTGATGACGCACTGCGTCGGCCACGTCCCGGAGACCGCGTACTTGCCGCGCGACATGAAGACGTCGTGCGCAAAGGTCGACGCGCTGTTGCGCGCATTGAAGCGGCGCGGCGTGAAGGTCGTCGCGGTGCGTGATCTGGTCGCGGCGCTCGATCGCGGCGAGGACGCGCGCGACCTGCTCGCGTTCACGATGGACGACGGCTATCGCGACAACTACACGCAGGCGTTGCCGTTGCTGAAGCGCTACGACGCGAGCGGCACGGTGTTCGTCGAAACCGAGGTCGTCGGCACGCGCACGCCGTCGTGGATGCACCGCTACTTCTACATCTGCGCGAAGCGCGGCGAGGAGTTCCTCGCGGACGAGTACGCGCGGCGCAGCGGTGAAGAGGCCGTCCGCGCGAAGCTGCAACAGGCGAAGTCCGGCTCGTCCGGGCTGGGCGCGCGCTACGACCTCAAACGCGTGCTGAAGTACGACGCAGATCCGCGCGATCGCGATCGCGTCACGCGCGCGATCCTCGAGTCGATCGGCGGCGACGACGCCGCGATCGCGAACGCGTACCTGACGTGGGACGAGGTCGCGGCGCTCGACGCCGCGGGCGTCGAGATCGGCGCGCACACGCTGCATCACGAGATCCTGTCCCGACTCGACAGGGACGGCGTCGAACGCGAGATCGCGGGCTCGACCCGCGCGATCGCGGAGCGCGTGAAGCACCCGGTCGTTTCGTTCGCGTATCCCTTTGGGCGGCGTTGGGACTACAACGACGACTGTTTCGACGTCCTGCGTGATCTCGGCTACACGTCGGCCAGCGCCGCGATCGACGGCACGAACGATCCGTCGACCGATCGCCTGCAGCTGAAGCGCTTGCCGCTGAACGACGACATCCCGATCGAGGACGTGTTGGCGGAGATCGACGGGACCTTCCCGCTGGTGCGGAAGCTGTTCCGGGTCCAGATATGAACCCAGGGCAGGAGATCGGCCTGATCGGCGCTGGCCTCGCATTCGTCGCGGCGCTCGGGATCGTGCCGATCGCGCGTCGCGTCGCGCTGGCGCTCGACGTCGTCGACAAGCCCGGTGGGCGCAAGACGCAGCGAGCTCCGGTGCCGTTGTTCGGCGGCGTCGCTGTGGCGCTGGCCGCGTGCGTGGGCGTGCTCGTCGCGCGTGCGCTCGTGCCCGGAGGGCACGTCGCGTTCGAGGGCTTCGGGCGCGTGCTCGCGGTGACCGCGATCGTGTTCCTGGTCGGGCTCGTCGACGACGTGTTCAAGGATCGGATCGGCCCACTGCCGAAGTTCGTCGCGCAATTCGCGGCGATCGTGATCCTGTTCCACGAGTCGTTCGCGCGCGCGGCGCTGCTCGAGGCCCGGCCGGTCGACGTCCTGTACCTGGCCGCGATCACGCTGTGGTTCCTGACCGTGGTCAATGCGGTCAACTTCGTGGACAACATGAATGGTCTGTGCGCGGGCTTGGCGACCGCTTCGTTGCTCGTCGGCCTGTTCGGGCTCGGAAGTGGCGACGCGCGGACGGCGCTGTGCGCGGGTGCGCTCGGTGGGGCGCTGCTCGGCTTCTTGCCGTTCAACTTCCCCAAAGCACGGATCTACCTCGGTGACGCGGGTTCCCATCTGGCGGGGTTCGCGTTGGCATACCTGTCGATCACGTTCACCGAGGGCTTCCTGTCGGCCGACGAGACGTCGTTCGGACTGCACGGTTTCGTGCCGGCGACGCTGTTGCTCGGACTGCCGCTCTACGACTTGTTGTTCTCGGTGGTTCGCCGGTGGCGTGAACGGCGGCCACTGTTCCACGGGGACAACCGGCACCTCTCGCATCGGCTGGTGGGCGCCGGCCTCGATCCGGTCGCGGCCGTGCTGCTGCTGTGGGGTGTCCACTTGGTGCTCGCGGCGGCGGCCGTGGTGACGTTGCCACAGGCCGCCGGCAGCCGCTTCTTGTCGTTGTTCGTGATCCTGTTCGTCCTGGCCGGGTTCTCGGCGTGGCTCGTGCGCGCTGACGCCCGCCGGCAGAGCCCGACTTCGCCGTCGGCGTGATTCCTGGCGACCCGTGATCGGCGCGCTGCGGAGTTCGTGGATCAATCGATTTGCTTCGTGTTTTCCCAGGGATATCCTCCGGCCGTGGACCCCCGCGAATTCGCCATCCAATACGAGATCGAAGAGACGCACTGGTGGTTCAAGGCCCGGCGGCGCCTGGTGCGCCGATTCGCCGAAGAACAACGCGCGCGGCTCGGTCGACCGCTGCGCATCCTCGACGTCGCGTGCGCGACGGCGATGTCGTTCCGCTTCCTCGGTGACCTAGGGACGATCCGCGGACTCGACATCTCGAAGGAGACGATCCACTTCGCGAAGCAACGCGGCATCGATCGCATCGTGCGCGGCGACGCCCAGAAGATGCCGTTTCGCGATGAGGCGTTCGACTTGGTCCTCGCGCTCGACGCGTTCGAGCATTTCCCCGACGACGTGGCGTCGATGAAGGAAGTCTCGCGCGTGCTCGATCGCGGCGGCGCGCTGGTGTGCACGGTTCCCGCCTACATGGCGCTGTGGAGCCCGCACGACGACGCGTTCCATCACCTGCGGCGTTACACGCGCGGCGAGCTGACGTCGAAGCTGAAGACCAATCTCGCGATCGAGCGCTGCTCGTACTACTCGTTCTTCCTGGCGCCCCCGCTGTACGTGTTCCGCAAGTTGCGCGCACTGCTCGGCAAGGGTGAGGCGCCGCGCTCGGACTTTACTGTGCCGATCCCTGCGGTCGTCGAATGGGGTCTGGCGACGTTGATGCGCATCGAGTCGTGGCTGCTGCGCTTCGTCTCGTTGCCGTTCGGCGCGTCGCTGATCTGCGTGTCGCGCCGCCGCTGACCGAAGTCGCTCGCGAAAACGATGCGGGACAAAACGACGCCGCGGCGAGCCGCGCGGAGCGACCGGGGCGCCGCCTCGGACACCTTGTGCAGGATCGACTACGTCCGAACGTCGTCGCTGTACGCGACGACGTTCGGACGTAGTCGATCAGCGCGTGCGCGTCGTCGGGAAGCTCATGCCGACGCGGAAGGCCGTGCGTAGCGCGTCGCGCGCCGCCGCCACGTCGTGATCGCGCAGCGTGGCCGCGTGGAGCGCGTGGGCTCTCGCATCCAGCGGCGCCGCCTCGACGGCCTTGGCGGCCGCGAGCTTGGCGGCCGCTGTCTCGCCGACTTCGCGCAGCGTCACGGCTTCGTGGAGCTGTGCTTCGGCATCGCCGGGAGTCAGTTCGAGCGCGCGATGGAAGCGACCGAGCGCATCGTTCAACAGCGGCAGCGCCACCGCGTCCTGCGTTTGGCGCAGCGCCTTTGCGCGCCGCGCGCGGCCGAGCAGCGTCCACATGCGCGCCTGCGCGGTCACGTCGACGCGTTCGGGGTGCATCAACACGACGAGCCGCTCAACCGCGTAGCTGATGTCGAGGGCACCGGTCGCCGTCCACTTCAGTTCATTGCGTTCCGCCGCGGCGAGGAACGCCCGCGCGAGTTCCTCGAACGCGTCGACCAGCGTGGGGCGGAACTCGATGCAGCGCGTCAGTTCCTCGACGCCCGCGAGCGCGGCCGGGGAGCGGCCGAGCACGGTGCCGAAGCGGAAACGGACGTCGGCGTCCGTGGAGTCGGCGGTCCGCAGTCGTGCCAAACGCAACCACAGACGGTCGCGCGCCGCACTGCGTTCGTGTCGAAGGGCCGCAATCGCGTCGTCGGTCGCTTCCAGCAGGCGCAGCGTGCGCTCTTGCGCGAGCGTGTCGTCGCGGAGGATCGCGAGCGCGAGCTCGAGGCGGGCGCGATCGATCAACGCGGCGCTGTCGTTCGAGCGTAGGCGCGGCGATTGCCAAATCACCGCTTCGAGTGCTTTCGCGCCGGTGCGTGGAAGGTCCGGGACGAGGCGCGTACGGGCCTCGGATCGCAGCGGGGGCAGAGCCGGCGACACCGCGGCGACGGTGGGGGTCGGGTCGGCCATGATCGGACCACGCTTGGCGGCGGCGTTCGCCGGTTGGCCGCCGACGCATGCGGCAAGGCGGCCGAACACGAGAACCGACGCGTCGGGTCGCAGCGCCAGCCACGCCGCGAGCTCGCTCGGCGTCACGCGCCAAAGGTCGATCGGCTCGACGACGATGCACCCCTCGCGCACGGGCGGCGTTGGTGCATGGCCAGCCGCCGGTGACCACTGCGGTTCGGTCGGACGCAGCCAAGCGACCACCGTCGCCGCGGCGGCGGCGTCGCGGCGCAACGCCTGGTCGACGACGAAGGCGCGATCCGCGCGCGGAGGAAGTCGGTTCACGGCGTCGACGGCATCGGCGCCAATGGCGATCGCGCCCGGCGGTGCGCTCGCGTCGAGCCAGCGCACAATGCCGTCGATGCCGTCGTCGAGTGGCCACGCCGGTGGAATCCCCGTGCTCTGGGCTCCGGTTCCGGGGGCGATCGGCTCGAGTCCGCCGAGGTCGACGTAGACGCGATCGGCGTCGATCACGGAGGCCGGGATCGCCACCGCCGGTGCCCGCGTCGCCTCGAGCACGCCGGCGCCGAGCGCGGCAGTCGCGACGAGCAGTGCCAGAACCGCCGGCCGCGTGACGAGTGCGACGGAGAGTCCGATGCATGCGGCCGGGAACCCGGTCCACGGCGGACCGGCGAAGAGCGCGAGCGCGACGCCGCTGGCCGCCCCCAACGCGGCCTGACGCGGCGAGAGCGCGCGCCAGGACAGCCCACCGAGCACCCCGCCGGTCAGGATTGCCGCGCCGCCGGCCACCAACAGCGCGAGGAGCGCGCTGCCCGCGAGGAATTGGGTTCGTGAGACGTCGGGTGCGTGGAGGGCGCGGGCCCGCTCCAGCCACGGCGTCGCATCGAGCGGCAACCGCACCAGCGCGACGACGGCGAGGGCTCCGAGTCCAAGGAGCAACAGCGGAGCTTCGCGCGCGTGCCGACCGCTGAGGAAGCGGGCGGCGGCGGCTCCGCTGGCGGCGGCCACCAGCAACCCGCCGCACGCCGCGGCCAAGCCGAAGGGATCGGGACCCGCGAGGAATCGAACGGCCTCGACGACGCGCAGGCCCAGTGTGACCGCGGCCAGCGTCGCGAGCAGGACCGCCAGAGGAACCCGGAGGGAGCCGTGCGCGACGCTCCCGGGGGACGGCGGGGAGGCCGTGCTCGGAGTTCGCAGGGCGAGCCAGAGGGCGCACAGGGCCATCGCGGTACAGGCCAGCGCTCCGGGTAGCGGCGCGACCCAACCGGCCAGCCAGCGCAGCGCCAGCGCGGCGGTGGCCGCGCCGAGCAGAACGGCAGCGGGGGAGCGCGCGAGCAGCGCGCCAGCCAGGACCAGCGGAATCGCCGCAACCAGCGGCGGGAACGCGAGGAACGCGAATGCCGCCGCGGCGGTCGCGGCCGCTCCAGCGACGCCGGCCACGAGACTCCGCGCGTTCACGCGACCTCCTGAAATGCCCGGCCTCGGGCCGTTCGCGTGCTATTCTTCGCCCGCCAATCCCCCCTCAGGAACCGGGTCCCCGCATGCGCGTGCTGCTCGTCAATCCGCCCAGTCCCCGAGATCAACGCGTGAGCCGGGGCTTGATGGGCGGCTTCGGCATGGCCGTCAACGCGGACCTCGTCTACCCGCCGCTCAATCTCGCCTATGCGGCGGCCGTGTTGCGCCAGCGCGGGCACCAGATCGAAATCCTCGACGCCGAGGCCGAAGACCTCGACCGCGCGGCCACGATCGAGCGCGTGCGTGCGACGAAATACGGCGCGGTCGGCTGCGATTCGTCGACGACGACGATCGAAAGCGACCTGTCGCTGGCGGCCGAGATCGCGAAACTGCACGGCGTCCCTTCCTTCGCGATCGGCGCTCAAGTTTCGTACACGTCCGATCGCGTGCTGACCGGCACCGGCATCGACTACGTCTTGCGGGACGAAGTCGAGGACACGGTGGTCGATCTGATCGACGCGCTCGAGAAAGGCCGCGACATCGCGACCGTCGAAGGCGTGTCCTACCGCAAGGACGGCGGCATCGTCCACAACCCCGCGCGCAAGAAGATCGTCGACCTCGACGCGATTCCGTTCCCGGCCCGCGATCTGCTGAAGAACGAGCGCTATCGCATCCCCGACATGGTCGGCCCGATGACGACGGTGCAATCGAGTCGCGGCTGCCCGATCAACTGCACCTATTGCGGTTACACGTTGAGCCAAGGCCTGCGGTTCCGCTCGCGTTCCGCGGACAACGTGCTCGCCGAACTGTGCGAAGTGCGGCGCACGTACGGCATCAAGAACGTGGTGTTCCGCGACCCGCTGTTCTCGGCGAACAAGCAGCGCATCCACGATCTGTGCGCGGGAATCGTGCGCGAGAAGCTCGACATCGAGTGGCAATGCGAGACCGCGATCAAATGCCTCGACGAGGACCTGCTGTCGCGCATGCGTGAAGCCGGTTGCGTATCGATCTCGTTCGGTGTCGAGACCGCGGATCCGGAGCTTGGCGCCAAGTACTCGAACTCGAAGATCAAGTCCGAGGAATGGGCGAAGGCGATGATCTCGAAGGCGAAGTCGCTGGGGATCCGCACACGCGGGTTCTTCATGCTCGGCTTCCCCGAGGAGACGCGGCCGCAGATGCGCGACACGGTGCGCATGGCGTTGAATCTCGACCCCGATTCGGCGCAGTTCACGTCGGTGACGCCGTATCCGGGCACGCCGATGTGGCACGATATGAAAGAAAAGGCGCCGGCCGATTACGCGAAGTTCGACGGCCACACACCGGTCGGCGTCAACGAGAACCTGTCGACCGACGAGTTGGCGGCCGAGATCCGCCGCGCGTACCGCAAGTTCTACCTGCGGCCGAAGCGCATCCTCGATCAGCTGAAGCAGCCGAAGCGCCTGCTGTCGCGCGTGAAGCACTACATCACGCTGCAGCAGTCGGACTGACGGCCGGCGACGTCCACGCATGAACGCGGAAGGGCCGCGACGATCGACTCGTCGCGGCCCTTCCGCGTTTCACGCCGCGCCTCGTCGCACCACGTTCATGGCCGCCGTGGCCGCCGTGACCATCGGGCGGTCGCGTCATTCGACGCCGGTCACTCGTGGAAGTCGGCGATCGCCGTCGCCGAGCGACCGTTGGTCAGACCGAGTGGTGGGGCCGAGAACGTGAATCAACCAGGTTGATTCACGGCCGTTCAGAACGCGCCGAAGATGAAGCTGCCGAGGCCCGAGATCGGGGCCGCCTCACGCGCGTCCTCGATGATGCCGAGGGTCGCGTTGATCAGTCGGCGCAGGTCCTGCTTCGATTCCGGGTCGTTGATCAAGTAGCCGAGCGCTCCCTTGCTCTGCGCGATCGGGTCGATGACGTTCGTGCCGATGTTCTCGGCCTGGCGGTCGATCTCCGCGAACGCGTTGTCGACGGTGCGGCCGAGGTCACCCTTGATCGCCTTGTAGACCAGGGAGTCGGTGTTCGAGTTGACGTCGTCGATCCAGTTGCGGATGCCGGACGAGATCGACTTCAGGTCGTCTCCGATCGAGCCCGGCGAGTCGTCGGTGATCCGGCTGATCAGGTTCCCGGGGCGCCGCGCGTCGGCCAGGATCTGGCCGATGTCGTCGATCGCCTTGTCGAGGTTCTTCTTCATCGGTGCGTTCGGCTGCGTCAGACCGCCGATCATCGACTCCGGGTTCTTCGCGTCATCGGTGATCTTGCGCAGGTTGTCGCCGACGGCGGTGAAGTCGTTGCGCATCTTCTCGCCGTAGAACAGCTCGTTGATCAAGTTGCCGTTCGTCTTCGACTGCGTCGCGAGCTTGTCGAGCGCGTCGAGCGTGTTGTCGAGCTTCGCGCGCGCGTCGGTGCTGGCGATCAGGTAGCCGAGCGGGCCCTTGTTCGGGTCGTTCAGGTTGGACGTCGTCGTGCGCAAGTTGTCGACGATCTCCTTGATGCCGTCCTTGTTGTCGTCGACGACCTTGCCGATCGACGTGATCGGGTGAGGGCGCGAGTAGCCGTACAGCGTGACCTTCTTCAGTTCCGCCGACGCCGTGACGTCGAGCTTGCGCGTGTTCGGTCCCATGTCGATCGGGGCGGTGCGCGCATCGCCGGGCTCGATGTCCACTTGCTTGCCGCCGAGCAGGTTGGCGTCCGACGCGAACACGCCGAAACCGTCGCGCAGCGTCAGGGGCGTCTCGAGTTCGATCTCGACCAGGACGTTCGGGATGAACGTGCGTCCGGCATCACCGATCTCGCCGCGTCCGGTCGCGTCCCACGCTTCGCGCGCGATCGGTGTGACGCCGGTCACGCGACCGAAGCGCGTGCCGTACGCGAACACCGAGTCTTCGCGGCGCACGCCGTTCACGTCCTCGAATAGGACGTTCACGACGCTGCTCGTCCCCATGCCGGGGAAGTTCCGCAGTTGGCTCGTCACGTACGCCAGCGCGAACAGGCTCCCGAAGAACAGGAGGCCGAGGATCAGATGGCGGACGGTCGTATTGCTCTGGGCCATGGACGTCTCCCGGGCAGCTCAGGGCGCGAGGCCGAGCTTCGACTCTTCTTCAACGGACTGGATGGGGCGACCTTCGAGGAAGTCGCGCACGATCGGATTCTTGGAGGCGCGGACCTCGGCCGGAGTCCCGACCTCGATCAGCTTGCCGAGATGCATCATCCCCATGCGGTCGCCGACGGCGTACGCGAGGGGCAGGTCGTGCGTGACGACGATCGCCGTGACGCCGAACTGGCGCTTCACGTCGTTGATCAGGTTGCAGATCGTCGACGACATGCGCGGGTCGAGGCCCGCGGTGGGCTCGTCGTAGAGCACGATGCCGGGATTCGCGACCAGCACGCGGGCCAATGCCGCGCGCTTGCGCATGCCGCCGGAGATGGCGTCGGGGTACTTGTTCGTCTCGCTCGCCATGTTGACGAGCGCGAGCTTCTCGCGGCAGATCGCGCGGATCTCGTCGTCCTTCAGCCGTTGCGCGCGATTCTCGCGCAGCGGGAGCTCGACGTTCTCGCCGACCGTCATCCAGTTGATGAGCGCGCCGCCCTGGAACAGGAAGCCGATCTTGCGTCGGACCTCGCGCAGTTCCTTCGGGCTGGCCGTCGTGACGTCGACGCCATCGACGCGGATGGTGCCCGAGTCCGGCGCCAGCAAGCCGACGATGTGCTTGAGCGTGACGCTCTTGCCGATGCCGGACGGCCCGACGATGACGAACGTCTCGCCGTCGCCGACCTGCAGGTCGTAGTCGACGAGGACGCGTCGTCCGGAGAACGACTTGTTGACCTTCTCCAGTGTGATCACGGGTAGAAGAACCAGGTCATGTAGTAGCCGAAGATGATGAGCAGCGTGAACGCGATCACGACCGCTCCCCGGGTGGCTCGGCCCACTCCCAGCGCTCCGCCCGAAGCACGCAGTCCGGCCGAGCAGCCCACCGAAGCGATGGTCAACCCGAACACGACCGCCTTCAACAGGCCGGTGAACAAGTCCTTCGGCAACGGCAGCGTCTTCGCCGGGGTCTCCAGCGATTCGGCGACCTGACGCAGATAGAGCGTCCACGGGATCTGCAGTTGGCTCTCGCTGATGAAGCCACCGCCGAGGATGCCGACGATGTCGACGACGAACGCGAGCAGTGGGCACATGATCGTCAGCGCGAGCACGCGCGGCATCACGAGCATGTCGATCGGATCGATCGACATGACTTCGATCGCGTCGATTTCCTCGGACACCTTCATCGTCCCGAGCTCGGCGGCCATCGCGGCGCCGACGCTGGCGGTGAGGATCAGGCCAGTGATGAACGGGCCCATCTCGCGTGCGAGCACGATCCCGATGATGTCGGCGATCTTCTCGCGCTGACCGAAGCGGTCGAGCTCGAGGCCCGTTTGGTACGCGAGGATGATGCCGGTGAAGATGCCGACGATCACGACGACGGGTAACGGCTTGATGCCGCACACGTACATCTGTTCGAGCACCATCTTGAAGCGGCGCAGGACGCGGTGGAATCGCCCGATGGCGGCGAAGCACAGGCGGGTCGTGTAACCCGCCCCGTGCACCGAGTCCGATATGAAGCGCACGCCGAAGCGCAGGATGTCCACCCGCTCGCCCCCGTCAGATCTTCACTGGGAACCAGAACAGAACCAGACTGTCTTCGACGCCGTCACGCGCTTCTTCGCGTTTCCATCCGAACATCCCGCCGAGGAAGCCCCGTGACCAGGTCTTCGGCTCGCCCTCGGCGTAGAACGTGCGCCAGTTGAATAGCAGGGGCACGCGCACCGACGTTTCGGCGTCGCTGAAGTACGCGCCGTAGAGCCGGAACAACGCCGCGTGACGGGTGTACCCGCCCTCGGCGTCGGGAGCACGACGGTACTCGTAGAGATTCCACAGGAAGCCCCACGCGTCGTTGAAGTCCTTCACGTACTTGTCGAGTCGGAGCGGCAGCAACGAGAACGCATGGATGTTGCGTGACCCGTCGCCGTTCCACTCCCACGAGAACAACGGCCAGACTTTCGTGAAGCGATCGCGTCGACCGGTGTCGACGCCGTTCGCGTCGAACCACTCCACGCCCTCGCTGAAGAAGATGGGGACCAGCGCGGCGTACTGCGTCTCGCGCTTGCCGCGCACCTTGTTCTGGTCGTGGATCACGCGGCGGAAGAAGCCGAGCGGCTGCAGCACCGACACGGAATCGACGCGCACCGGGCGATCGAGCGGCAGGGTGTGGTATTCGGCGAACAGCACCAGACCGATGCGCTGGCGCCAGAAGCCGCCCTCGTAGTCCTCGAACGGCGGTTCGACGACCTCTTGTTGTTTCTGGTAGCGGTAGATGACCTGGCTCAAGAAGTCGATGTGGACGTTCTCGATGCCCGGGTCCTCACCGCGCTCTTGGAGTCGATGGAACGATTCGGGTGCTTGCGGCAGCTCACCGCGACTCGCGGCCTCGCGTTCGACGGCGCGAATGCGCTGGCGCAGCTCGGGATACTCGCGGTTGAAGCGGAAGAACGGCCACAGGATCGTCCAGAACTCGTGGTCGAACGCGGTCTGCTTCTTGAAGAACGGCCAGACCGAGACGAGCTTGGCCTCTTGGCCGATCCCACGATCGAGATAGAGATCGTGAATGTGCACGAACGGCCACAGCCAGCCGCGCTTGTCGTAGCGCTTCAGCGGCTTCGACGGATCGGCGCCGGGTGGATAGGCCGGAGCGCGGTAGGGCGGGTACTCCCAAACCGCGTGGTAGCCGATCGGGAACGCGCGCCACGAACCGCCGCGAGGCGCTCCGTCGGACCAGCCGAAGAACAGCAGGATGGTCGTGAAGGTCTCGTTCTCGTCGTAGACCTTCTTGCTGACGCGCTGCATCAGCGGCCACAGCAAGAACTGGAACTTGTCGAACAGGATGAAGTTGTTGATCTGACCGACGAGCGGGAAGAAGCCGAAGTACTCGTTGTCGCGCTCGAGCCCCTTCTCCTTCTCGAGCTGCGAGGGTTCGGTGCTGCCGTAGAACAGGAACGGGAACAGGACCCAGTCGAAGTCCTTGCCGCCCGTCACGTGTTGCTCTTCGGTCCACCAAAACAGCGGCCAGAAGCGGAACTGCGTGGTTCGCGGATTCGTGTGGTACTTCGCGAACGGCGCGAGGATCGAGACCGACTTCTGGCGTTCGTCGAGGCCGCGTTCGCGCCACGGTTTCTCGGTGGTGTAGAAGAACGGGCGCAACCCGTACTCCTTCACTTCACCACCGCCGCGACTTTCGTAGGGTGCGAGCGGCCCGAAGACTTCGCCTTCTTCGATGCCGGTGTCCGTACGCGATTCCCAGCGCGCGAACGGCGAGAGGTCGAAGTCGTCTTCGACGAGCGAAGAGCAGGACGCGAACGTCAGGAGAAGCGCGGCGAGCGCGAATCTCCAGGGACCTCGCCCCGGTCGTCGGGCTCCCCTTTTTGGTGCGTCGTGATGCAAAGGCATGTCCGGCAGTCCCATCCGGCATCGGTGCCCGATGGGTCGCGGGACGATAGGTCGACCCGGAATCCCCGGCAAAAGGAAAATCGCTTCGACACGTCCGCGCGCCGTCGCCACAATCCCGGTTCGCAGCGAAGGGTACGATCGACGGAACTCGCCGGCGTCGGCTGGCGTTCGCGCGCCCCGAGCTGGCATTTTCGCGTTCTTCGGAGTCGGCCTGGATGTTCGACCGGACGTTCGAACGGTGTGAGTTCCACGGTGGCCGGAGCGACGGCGCGAAATCCGCGCGCCGCGTCCTCGGCTTGCTGTTCGTCTGCGCGATCACAGGCATGCCGAACCTCGGCTGCGTGACCGAGCCCGCGACGGACGAGTCGATCGTCCAACTGCCGCCCGGCTCGGAGGAGTTCGAGCGCTTCATCAACGCCCCGGGGCAGTTCACGGCCGACCGCATCACGATCCAAGCGCTGACGGCGTACCGCAAGGACGTCGCGCCGGTGACGTCGCCCGAGTCGCATCTGCGTTCGGTGACGCCCGATCGCATCGAGCTGACGAACAAGACACCGGATGTCCCCGGTGATCCGGTGCGCCTGTCGTTCCGCCAACTCCACCTCGCGGCGCGGGAGTCGTTGACGGTGATCTTCAGCGACGTCCCACTGCAGCACCCCGAGCGCGATCCGATCCTGCTGATCGTCGGCAATGGCGTGGCGAAGTTGGTGTCGCCGACGGAAACACTGCTCGCGGACCGCGTCGTGATTCGCAACGGCGAAGCGCAGGCATTCCGCTCCGACGGCCAGCCCACTGCGGGCAAGTGAGCGCGGACGCACGGCGATGCATGCGGCGCGGCGAATCGGAACGGGGATCCGCGCGACGCTGCTCGTCGCGTGTGCGCTGAACGGCGCGTGCCGCTCCGCCGACCCCGTGACGCCGCGCTCCGAGCTCGCGTCGGTCGACGTCATCGTGCGCATCCAAGCCGCCGAACGCCTGCTCGCTCTCGGCGACGCGGAAGCCGCGCTGACGCAGTTGCGCGAGATCGTCCGCCTCGCGCCGTCGTACTACCTCGGCTTGCGCGCGGAGCAGGACGCGTTGCTCGCTCTGGGTCGTGAGGACGAAGCGCTCGAGCTCGCGCGCACGCGGGCGGAGGGAGAGCCCGATCCGGTCGCGTGGGTGCTGCTCGCGCGTCTGCAGTCCGACAAGGACGCGGAGCGAAGCCTCGAGCAAGCGCTCGAAATGGACCCGCAGTGTCATCACGCGCACTATGCGCTCGGGGTCGTCGCCGCGCGCGGCGCGCGTTACGAGGACGCCGAGCGCTCGTTCTCGCGCGCCCTCGACGTATGGCCGCGTCTACACGTCGCGCGACGTGCGCGCGCCGAGATCCGCGATCAACTCGCCGACTTCACCGGCGCTGCGGCCGACTACGAGGCGTATCTCGACGACGAGCCGTGGGACCAGGACGCTCGCTACAACCTCGCATCGATCCTGCATCGCGAACTCGCACGGCCGCAGGACGCGGAGCGCCACTACCGCCTGCTGCTCGATCAGAACCCGGACAACGACGTCGCGATGGTCGGACTCGCCGTGCGGTTGATGGAGCGCGGCGATCCGGGCTTCGACGACTTCGCGGTCGCTGAGCGGCTGCTGCTGAAGGCATCGAACCGCGAGGCGACGGCGTTGTTCGACCTCGGCGTGCTGTATCAGGAGAAGCTCGATCTTCCCGAGCAGGCGCTGGCGTCGTTCGAGCGCTTCTTGGCGCAAGACGCACCAGCGCAGGACGTGCGGACCGTGGCCGACCGACTGTTCTACGCGCCGCTGCGGATCGAAGCGTTGCGGCGCGAGATCGGAATCGACGCCGCGGCCGGCGGTCACCCGTGATCGCGGTGGTTCAGCGCGTGGCGCGCGCGCACGTCGAAGTCGAGGGGGCGGTCGTCGGTCGCATCGAACGCGGCCTGTTGGTCCTGCTCGGAGTGGCGAAGGGGGATACCGACGAGGACCGGACGATCCTGGCTCGGAAGGTTGCCGAAATGAGGATTTTCGAAGACGAATCCGGCCGCATGAATCGGTCGTGCCTGGACCTCGGTTTGGGGGTCCTCGTGGTGTCGCAATTCACGCTCTGCGCGGATGTTCGCCGCGGTCGGCGCCCGGGCTTCGACCCCGCGGAAGCTCCGGAACGCGCGCAAGTGGCCGTTTCTGCGTATTCGCAGGACTTACGTTCGTTCGGGTTGACGGTCGCCGAAGGGCAATTCGGCGCCTCGATGGCCGTGCACTTGGTCAACGATGGACCGGCGACCTTCGTGCTGGACAGTCGGATGTGGCGCAACTGATTGCTTGAAAAGTGCTTAATCGGGACTAACCTGCTGCCGACATAGGGTCGCGGAGGTTCCTCACCCCGCGCTCGGGTGCGAGGAAAGGAGAGCAGGATGACGACGATCACCAAGAAGGAACTGGTGAACCGCATCGCGGACCGCACGAATCAGACCAAAGTGGTCACGAAAGAGGTCATTCAGCTCTTTCTCGACGAGATCATCACGGAGCTGGCCGCGGGCAACCGGCTGGAGTTCCGTGACTTCGGCGTGTTCGAGGTGAAGTTCCGGAAGGCTCGACGCGCGCAGAACCCGCGCACGCTCGAGAAGGTCTCGGTACCGCCGAAGAAAGTCGTGAAGTTCAAAGTCGGTCGCGTCATGCGCGAGAAGGTCGGCATGGCGCCGGAGCCGGGCGAGGTCGATCTGCCGCCGGAGACGGACGACGACGACGCGTAAGCGTCGAACACGAACGCGCTTCGGCGCATCATGAATCGCGAACGCCCGCTTCGGACCAGACGTCCGAAGCGGGCGTTCTCATGTTTCGCGACCAATCCGCCGCGTTTACGAGCGCCCGCGCGACGCGATCGCGTCGGCGAGGAGCCCGGCGAGGAACACGAACAGCGAAGCCAGCGACAAGATGACCGTCTTGTCCGACAAGCCCGCGACGCCGCGCGCGATGTCGAGGGTCGCGACGGCGATCGTGCAGGCGAGCAGCACGCCCGTCACCGGCAGGAAGATCTTCAACGGCTTGAAGATCACCGTCATGCGCAAGATCAGCATGAAGAAGCCGTACGTGTCGCGCAGCGCGCGGATCTTCGATTGCCCGGCGCGCGCGAAGTAGTCGATCGGGACGAACTTCACCAACAGATCGTCGTTCAGCATCGACATCGTCAACGTCGTCGTGAACGAGAACCCTGACGGGAACAGATGCATGTAGCGGTCGGAGCACGTGCGCTTGAAGACGCGCAGGCCCGAGTTCAGGTCGGGGATCTTCTGACCCGTCAGCACGTTCGCGAGCACGTTCAGGAACATCTTCGCCGGGCGACGGATCAGCGGGATCGCGACGTTGGCGCCGGTTCGCGCGCCGACGACCATGTCGTAACGGGACATGTGTTCGACGAGGTCCGGGATGCGCTCGCACGGATACGTGCCATCGGCGTCCGTGATGCAAATCCAGTCCGCGTCGGTGTTGCGCAATCCGGTCTTCAGCGATGCGCCGTAGCCGCGATTCGTGTCGTGCCGAATCACGCGCACGCCGGATGCCGTCGCGAGTTCCGCCGTGCGATCGGTCGAGCCGTCGTCGACGACGAGGATCTCGGCGTGCAGCGGCGCGACCACTTGCTTCAGGCGTTCGAGGGTCGCGGCGATGCCGAGTTCCTCGTTGTACGCCGGCACCAGGATCAGGAGTCGTGGCATGGGGGAGGTCAACGCGGCAGCGCCTGTTCGAGGTCCGCGATCAGATCGCCGACGTCCTCGACGCCGACCGAGATGCGGATGAGTCCGTCGTCGATCCCCGCTTCGCGCCGCTTCTCCGGCGGGATCGATGCGTGCGTCATGGATGGTGGATGTTCGATCAGCGATTCGACGCCGCCGAGACTCTCCGCGAGCGTGAACACTTTTGTGCGCGCGACGACGTCCTTGGCCTCGTCGACCGACGTGTCGAGCACGAACGAGATCATGCCGCCGAAGCGTCGCATCTGACGCTTCGCCACCGCGTGGTTCGGATGCGATTCGAGACCCGGGTAGTAGATCTTGGTCACGCGGCGATGCGTGCGCAGCCAGGCCGCGACGGCTTCGGCGTTGTCGCAGTGCCGATCCATGCGCAGATGCAGAGTCTTCGTGCCACGGAGCACGAGGAAGCAGTCCATCGGGCCGGGAACGCCACCGACCGCCATCTGGACGAAGCGCAGCTTCTCGGCGAGCGCGGCGTCGTTCACGACGAGTGCGCCGCCGATGACGTCCGAGTGGCCGCCGAGGTACTTCGTCGTCGAATGCAGCACGATGTCGAAGCCGTACGACAGCGGGTTTTGCAGGTACGGCGTCGCGAACGTGTTGTCGCACGCGAGCAGGCAGCCTCGAGCTCGCGCGTCCTTGCACACCGCAGCGACCGCGGCGAGGTCGACGATCGACAGCAGTGGGTTCGTCGGCGTCTCGATCCAAACCAGCTTCGTGGTCGGACGCAGTGCGGCTGCGACCGTGTGCGCATCCCGTGGATCGACGTAGCTGAAGTCGATCCCGAGTGGACGCCACAGGCGTTCGAAGAGTCGGCGTGATCCGCCGTAGAGATCGTTGCCGGCGACGACGTGATCGCCCGCCTTCAGCAAGTGCAAGATCCCGCCGAGCGCGGCGAGTCCGGACGCGAACGCGTGCCCCGAGCTTCCGCCCTCCAGCGCGGCGAGGTTCTTCTCGAGCGCGGTACGCGTCGGGTTCTTCGCGCGCGAATAGTCGTGCCCGTCCTTCGGCCGGTCCGGATATTCCTGCGCGTACGTAGAGGTCATGAACACCGGCGTCATGACCGCGCCGGTCGTCGGCTCAGGATCCTGGCCCGCGTGAACGGCCTTCGTGGCGAACTTCATGCGTCGTTACCGCCGTTCCTGCAGCAAGTCGAACTTCGTGATGATCTCGAACGACGACTCGTTCAGGCGCACGAGCACGGCGGGGACCTTGCGGGTGATCGTGCGCGAGACCTCTTCGAGCGGCGCGTACAGGTCGACCTCGGGCAGCGGTTCCTTCATGACGTCCTTCACGAGCGTCTTCGTCAGGTCGGCCTTCTCGACCAGCAAGTCGATCAGACGGTCTTCGCCGACGACGCCGACGTTCTTGCCGTGGTCGATGACGGGAACCTGAGAGAGTTCGCGGGAGCGCATCAGGCGCAGCACTTCGGCGACCGGAGTCTCCGGCGTCGTGCTGAGGAAGCGATCGACGCTTTCCTTCTTGCCCATGATGATCTCGAACGCCGTCGCGGAGGCGTGGGCCTCGAGGTACTGGTTCTCTTCCATCCACGCGTCGTTGAAGCACTTCGACAGGTAGCGCTCGCCGGTGTCGCAGATGACGACGACGATCAGGTCGCCTTTCTTCGCGGACTCGGCGACTTTGAGCGCGGCGCAAACGGCGAGGCCGGACGAGCCGCCGCACAGGATGCCTTCCTCGCGCGTGATGCGACGCGCCATGTTGAACGCGTCCTTGTCGGACACCGTGATCACGTCGTCGAGGATCGATAGATCCGAGGTCGCCGGGATGATGTCCTCGCCGATGCCTTCCACCTTGTAGGAGTGGAACTCACCCGGCTTGCCGGTCTTGAACACCGAGCAGTAGATCGAGCCGTCCGGATCGGCAGCGACCAGCTTGATGTTCTTGTTCTTCTCCTTCAGGTAGCGGCCGGTTCCGGCCATCGTGCCGCCGGTGCCCATGCCGGCCACGAAGTGCGTGATCTTGCCGTCGGTCGCGGTCCAGACCTCGGGTCCCGTCGTGTCGTAGTGGGCCTTCGGGTTCTCCGGATTCGCGAACTGGTTCGGGTAGAAGGCGCCCGGGATCTCGCGGGCGAGTCGCTTCGCGACCGAGTAGTAGGAGCGCGGATCGTCCGCCGTGACGGACGTCGGCGTGACGATGACTTTCGCGCCGTACGCCTTCAGGAGATTGATCTTCTCCTGGCTCATCTTGTCGGGCATCGTGAAGATCATGCGGTACCCGAGTCGCGAGGCCGCGAGCGCGAGGCCGACCCCGGTGTTGCCGGACGTCGCTTCGATGATCGTGCCGCCCGGCTTCAGCAAGCCGCGGCGCTCGGCTTCCTGGATCATCCGGAAGCCGATGCGGTCCTTGACGCTGCCGCCCGGGTTCCGCGATTCCAGCTTCGCGACGACCGTCGCTTGGAGTCCGCGCGTCACTTTGGTCAGGCGCACGAGCGGCGTGTCGCCGATGAGGTCGAGGATCGAATCGAAGATCATGAGCGCGTCCCGATCACGAAAAGGCGGAGTGTAGAGGTGCGTCCGTTGCCCCGTCAAACCGCGCCTAACGGCGTTCACGCGCGTGTCGGTCGATCGGAGCGTCGATGATCGACTCCGATTCCGCGCGCATGCTGCAGTTTCCACTGGTGCTCGAACGCCTCGAGCGGCGGACGTCGACCAAGGCCGGGGCTCGTCGTGCGCGTGAGCTCCGGCCCACGTCGGACCTCGCCGAGGCGACGACGTGGCTCGCCGAGACCCGCGAAGCCGTGGAGCTCGAACGCTCGGGCACGCTGCCCGTCGTCGTGTTGAAGGAGGACAACCTCGAAGTCCTCACCCAGCCGGCGGCGACGGGAGTGCCGCTGCTCGCCAAGGAGCTGGCGGTGCTGCTGCGGTTCCTGCGCGGAGCGAGCCGCCTGCGCCGCGCGTTGATCGATCTGCGCGACGCGCCGCATCTGCGCGCGATCGGCGTCGACGTCCCCGATCTGGTGGACGTGCTCGAGGAGTACGAGCGCAGCGTCGACGACTCCGGCCAACTGGCCGATACCGCGACACCACGGCTCGCGGATCTCCGGCGTCGCATCGCCGAGATCCAGGACCTCGTGCGGCAGCGCTTGGACCGCTTCGCGCAACGCGCGGACGTGCGGGTCTTGTTGCGCAGCGCGCATCCGGCGATCCGCGACGGTCGCTTCGTGCTCGCCGTTCGAGCCGAGTCGCGAGGACAGATCAAAGGGCTCTACCACGACCGATCGAGCACGGGGGCGACCGCGTACGTCGAGCCCGAAGTCGTCGTCGAGGAGCAGAACCAACTCCGCGACTTGGTGATCGACGAGCAACGCGAGATCACGGCGATCCTCTGGCGGCTGACGCAGATCGCGCTCGACGCCGAGTCGCGCTTGCGCAAGGCCGCGAGCGCGGTCGTTCGATTCGACTTGGCGCGTGCCCGCGCGCTGCTGGCGCTGGACCTCGGTTGGACCGAGCCGGAACTCGGCGCCGAAGCGCTCGAAGTCGCCGAAGTGCGCCATCCGGTCCTCGGCGCGCTCGCGTTCGAGTCCGCAGCGGGCGACGCGATCGCGAAGCGCAACGCGGTCCGTTCGGCCGTCACGCCGTTCGACCTGCGGCTCGGCACTTCGTTCGATCTGCTGGTCCTCACGGGACCGAACACCGGCGGCAAGACGATCACGTTGAAGGCGGTCGGTCTCGTCGCGGTGTTACCGCGCATCGGCTGCTTCGTGCCGGCGGCGCGCGGCGCGCGCGTGCCGTTCTATTCCGGCCTGTTCGTCGACATCGGCGACGAACAAGACCTGACGCAAAGCCTGTCGACGTTCTCCGCGCACGTGAAGCGCATCGCGCGTGTGCTCGCGCAAGCGCAGCCGCACGCGCTGGTGTTGCTCGACGAACTCGGTTCGGGCACCGATCCGCTCGAAGGCGAAGCGCTGGCGATCGCGCTGCTCGATCGGCTGCTCGAGCGCTCGTTGTACGCGATCGTCACCACGCACCTCGGCCGCTTGAAGGAGTTCGCCGGGACGCGTTCGCGCGCGATGAATGGCTCCATGCAGTTCGATCCGGCGACGCTGCGTCCGACGTATCGGCTGCTGTTGGGCGTACCGGGTGCGTCGAACGCGCTGCGCATCGCGCGCGGTCTCGGTCTCGAATCGGCCGTGCTGGACCGCGCCGAACGTGAGCTGTCGGCGCAGGGCCGCGGCGCACGGGCGCAGTTCGATCAGCTCGACCAGGCGCGTGCGGCCGTGGAACGTGCGCGCACGGAGGCCGAGCGCGACCGACGGGACGCCGCGGAACTTCGGGACGAGGCCGCGAAAAAAGTGGGGGAGTTGGCGCGCGAACGCGCGGCTCTGATGAGCCAAGCGGAGGCGGCCGCGGAGTCCCGCTTGCGCGCCATCGCCGACGAACTCGACGAGCCGCGCCGGCAATTGCTGGCACTCGGCGGGCGGGCGGCGCACGTCGCGGGCGTTCTGCTCGAGGCGTTGCGGCGCGCGCTGGCATCCGCGCCGCTCGCCGAGCAGCGCAAGGCCTTCCTGAAGTCGTTGAAGCCCGGCGATTCGGTGCATTTGCCGCGCTTCAACGAAACGTGCCGCGTTCGGCGGGTCCTCAAGGACGTCGACAAGGTCGAAGTCGACTACCGGACCATGTCGGTCACGGTCGGTTTCGACGAGATCGGTCCCGTGGACGCAAATGTCTTGAGTCGACCGCGCCGAAGGCCATAATCCGAACCCACTTGGGCGGTTTCCGGGGGGTGCGCACGATGGTTGGCTCCATCGGAGCTCGATTCGGATACTCCGACGAGCGCCGGATCCTGGTGGTGGACGACGAGGAGACGATCGCCGATTTGATCCGCGACGTCTTGTCGCGGCACGGCTGCGTCGTCGATACGAGCGCGGGCGGCCGCAGCGCGATCGACGTAGCCGCCGATGGCGGTTACGGACTCGTGATCTCCGACTTCGCGATTCCTGGATTGAACGGTCTCGAGTTCGTGCGCGCGCTGCGCATGCGCAACGCGCGCACGCAAGTGATGATCGTCAGCGCGTTCCTCGATCCCGAGACGGTCGACCTCTTGCGCGCCGAGCCGAGCGTGGTCGGATTGGTGCGCAAGCCGTTCGACATCTTCGATCTGGTGCGGCGCGTGGAAGCGCATTTCGCGGCGCGCGCGGACGAAGGCCTGCGCATCGACGCGCCGCCGCTCGAGCAGCCTGCGCTGCGCCTTCGCTACGCTGACTGAATGGCGCAATGGCGTTGGTCGACGGCCGGTGAATCGCACGGCGAAGCTCTGCTCGCGGTGATCGAAGGCGTTCCGTTCGGATTGGAACTCGACGTCGAGCGCATCGATCGCGAGCTCGCGCGCCGTCAACTCGGATTCGGGCGCAGTGCGCGTCAGCGCTTGGAACAGGATCGCGTGGAGATCGTCGCCGGCGCGTATCACGGCCGGGCGAGTGGGGCACCGCTGGTGCTGCGGGTGCGCAACAAGGACCAATCGCTGTCGACCCTGCCTCCGTTGCACCGGCCTCGACCGGGCCATGCGGATCTGGCTGGAGCGTTCAAGTACGACACCAACGACGCGCGTCCCGTCCTCGAACGCGCGTCGGCGCGGGAAACCGTCGCTCGCGTGGCGGCCGGCGCCGTCGCGAAAATGGTGCTGCAGCGCGTCGGTATCCGCGTGGAAGGGTTCGTCACCGCGATCGGCCCCGTACTGCTGACGGCTTCGCCGCCGGACGGGCTCGATTGGCTGGCGCAGCGCGACGCGTCGCCGGTCTGGTGTCCGGACGCTTCGACCAGTGCCGCGATGTGCGAAGTCATTCGATCGGCCGGGGCGAACGGTGACACGCTCGGCGGAGTGGTGGAGGTCCGCGCGTTCGGAGTGCCGCCGGGGCTCGGGTCGTTGATGCGGGCAAGTAGCCGACTCGATGCGCGATTGGCCGCGGCAGTGATGAGCGTGCCGTCGGTGAAAGCGCTCGAGCTCGGCGACGGGATCGCGTCGGCGACACGTTCCGGGCACGACGTGCATGACTCGATCGGATTCCGACCGGAGTCGGGGCAACTGGTGCGGGGGTCGAATCGGGCGGGCGGCGTCGAAGGCGGGATGTCGAACGGGCAACCGCTGGTCGTGCGCGCGTACCTGAAGCCGTTGGCGACGACGAAGCGCGCCCTCGATTCCGTCGATCTGCGCGACGGCGCCACCGCGCCATCGGATCCGCAGCGGTCGGACGTCTGTGCCGTCCCGTCCGGCGCCGTCGTCATCGAGCACGTGGTGGGGCTCGTCGTCCTCGAGGCGCTGCTCGACGCCGTTCCAGCGGACACCATCGAGGATTTGGACGAAGGCTTCCGCCGCTGGTCGGAGCGGCGCCGCGGCCTGCCTGGTTCATGATCGAGACTCGGTTCCGCACCAGAATCAACTGGAGGTCCAGTTCCATGTTGACTTTGGGCCGGGTCCCTCTAGCCTGTCGGGCTTTCGTCCCTGGGCCAAAACCCGGGAACGAGAATGCTAGCGTAGCTCAACGGTAGAGCACCGGTTTTGTAAACCGGGGGTTGCGGGTTCGATACCCGCCGCTAGCTCCAGTCGAACTCTCGCGAGCGAACGAGTCGTGCGCTCCGGTAGTCGACGATCGCGGAGGTCGAGCAGCAGCGACGAAACGACACAAGAGAGTGGATCAGCAGCGGGGAGTTGCCCGAGTGGTCAATGGGGACGGGCTGTAAACCCGTTGCGGCAACGCTACGAAGGTTCAAATCCTTCACTCCCCACCATCCTCTTGTCCGTCGAAACGTCGTTCACTGCTCCGCCCTTCACGGCGTCGAGCCGGCGTCTCTCGTGCGCGAACGTGGGAACGACCGGACGCACGCATGGTGCGGGTGTAGCTCAATGGTAGAGCCCCAGCCTTCCAAGCTGGTCACGTGGGTTCGATTCCCATCACCCGCTCCAACTCGAATGTTCACGAGCGGATGCCCGCTCGCCGGATCGGTGCCCATCGCAGGGTGACAGCCGGGTCGGACTAGGTCAGTTGTCTTGAGCCCGCGTCAATGAGCCGGGCGCTTCGCAAGGAGACGGTGATGGCGAAGGGAGTCTTTGAGCGCACCAAGCCCCACGTGAACGTGGGCACGATCGGCCACATTGACCACGGCAAGACCACGCTGACGGCAGCGATCTTGGCCACGCAGTCGGCCGACGGTCTGGCGAACTTCAAGGACTACTCGTCCATCGCGAAGGGCGGCACGGTCCGTGACGAGACCAAGACGGTCACGATCGCCGTCGCTCACGTCGAGTACGAGAGCGATACGCGCCACTACGCGCACATCGACTGCCCGGGTCACGCCGACTACGTGAAGAACATGATCACGGGCGCCGCCCAGATGGACGGCGCGATCCTGGTCGTGGCCGCGGACGACGGTCCCATGCCGCAGACGCGCGAGCACATCCTGCTCGCTCGTCAGGTCGGCGTGCCCGCGATCGTGGTGTTCATGAACAAGTGCGACCTCGTCGACGACGCCGAGTTGCTCGACCTCGTCGAACTCGAAGTCCGCGATCTGCTGTCGAAGTACGAGTTCCCCGGCGACCAGGTTCCGGTCGTCCGCGGCTCGGCGTCGGCGGCGTACCGTGGCGCGGGCAAGGACCCGGCCGCGGCCAAGCCGATCAAGGACCTGCTGAAGGCGCTGGACTCGTACGTCCCGCTGCCCCAGCGCGAGGTCGACAAGCCGTTCCTGATGTCGGTCGAAGACGTGTTCTCGATCAAGGGCCGCGGCACGGTCGCGACCGGTCGTATCGAGCGCGGCAAGGTCAAGGTCGGCGAGACCCTCGACATCGTCGGGCTGTCGCCGGCCGTCGGCACGACGGTCTGCACGGGCGTGGAAATGTTCAACAAGACGCTCGACGAAGGTCAGGCCGGCGACAACGTCGGTCTGCTGCTGCGCGGCGTTGAAAAGGAACAGATCGAGCGTGGCATGGTGCTCGCGCACCAGCGCAGCATCCAGCCGCACACGCACTTCCAGTGCGAGGTGTACATCCTGTCGAAGGAAGAAGGCGGCCGTCACACGCCGTTCTTCAAGGGCTACCGTCCGCAGTTCTACTTCCGCACGACGGACGTGACCGGCGACGTCGAGCTCCTCGGTGGCGCCGAAATGGTGATGCCGGGCGACAACTGCAAGCTCGAGGTCAAGCTCGGTTACCAGATCGCGATGGAGCAGAACCTGCGCTTCGCGATCCGTGAAGGCGGCCGCACCGTCGGTGCGGGCGTCGTCACGAAGATCATCGCGTAAGGCGAGACCTTCGACTCGGCGACGACGGGCGTCCCCTGTGGCGTCCGTCGTCGCCGAGTGAGTCGAACCGGGCGCGAGTCGCACGACGGAACGAATCGATGAAGCTCCTGACGTACAAGCCGGATCAAGGTCGAGTCGCGCGGACGGTGACCGCGGCGCTGCTCGCCGCGCTCGCGTACTACGCGGCCTGGACGCTTCGCCATTTCCTGTCGTGGGACTGGGCGAAGGCGGATCTCGGCATCACCGTTCCGGTGCTCGAGGTCTTGCTGACCCCTGGTCTGCTGATCGCGACGGCGGTGTTCATCGTGATGTTCCTGCTCATCCGCAAGGCCATCAACGACCAACGCATGGCCGAGCTGCTGATCGACACCGAAAGCGAGATGAAGCGCGTGACGTGGCCGTCGTGGCCGGAGACGTGGAACGGCACGATCGTCGTTTGCGTCACGGTCGCCACCATGATCGCGATGATCGCGGGCTTCGACTTCGTGCTGACGCGCGTGTTCGAGAACCTGGTGTTCGGTTGATTCGAGCGGCGGGCATTGTGGGAGTGGACGCTCGATGGTGAAGCAGTGGTTCGTCGTGCGCGTGCCGACCAACATGGAGGATCGCGTTCGCGAGTCCGTCATGAATCGGGTGAAGACCCACAACCTCGAGCATCGGATCTCGCAGGTCGTGGTCGCCCAGGTCACGGAACAAGAGATCCGCGCGGGCAAGAAGAAGCTCGTCCAGCGCAAGATCTTCCCTGGATACGTATTGCTGGAGGCCGACCTCTACGACGGTGAAGGCAAGCTGGATCGAGACCTGTGGTTCTTCATCAAGGAGACCCCTCGACTCGGAGACTTCGTCGGCTCGGATCAGAATCCGCAGCCCATGGCGCAGTCCGAAGTCGAACGCGTCCTTGGAGGCATGAAGAGCACGGAGGAGAAGCCGCGAGTCAACATCCCGTGCAACGTCGGCGATCGCGTGAAGATCAAGGAAGGCCCGTTCGAGAACTTCACCGGCGTCGTGGACGACGTCAACGTCGAGAAGATGCTGGTGCGGGTCATCGTCACGATCTTCGGGCGTGAGACGCCCGTCGAACTCGAAGTCTCTCAGGTCGAATTGGTGTAGGGCGTCGACTCATGGCCAAAGAAGTCAAGGCAATCGTCAAGCTTCAGCTGCCGGCAGGCCAAGCCACGCCGGCGCCGCCCGTGGGTCCCGCCCTCGGTCAGCACGGTGTCAACATCGGGCAGTTCGTGAAGGAGTACAACGACCGTACGCGTGCCGAGCAGGGCATGATCGTGCCGGTCGAGATCACGGTCTATACGGACCGCTCCTTCCGCTTCATCACCAAGACGCCACCGGCGTCGGTGTTGATCAAGAAGGCCGCCGGATTGGCGAAGGGCTCGGGAACGACCGGGACCGAAGTCATCGGCAAGGTCACCAAGTCGCAGGTGCGTCAGATCGCGGAGAAGAAGATGCCCGACCTCAACTCGGGCTCGATCGAGGCCGCGATGAAGGTCGTCATGGGCACCGCGCGGTCCATGGGTATCGAAGTCGTCGACGGCTGACACGGAACAGGCGAAACATGGCAGTGATCACTGGCAGCAAGCGTTACCGCGCAAACCGCGCGCTGATTCCGGGCAAGGGCCCGTTCGCGCTCGGCGAAGCCGTCAAGGTGCTGAAGAAGTTCAAGCCCGCCAAGTTCGACGAGACCGTCGAGCTGGTGATGAACCTCGGCATCGACCCGAAGAAGGCGGACCAAATGATCCGCGGCGCCGTCAGCCTGCCCAAGGGCATCGGCAAGGACGTCCGCGTCATCGTCTTCTGCAAGGAAGACAAGGCCAAGCTCGCGCTCGACGCGGGCGCGATCGCGGCCGGCGGCGATGAACTCGCGGCCAAGATCCGTGACCAGAACTGGCTCGACTTCGACGTCGCGATCGCGACGCCGGACATGATGGGTGTGGTCGGACGACTCGGCAAAGTGCTCGGCCCCCAGGGCAAGATGCCCTCGCCGAAGTCGGGCACCGTGACGCCGGACCTCGTCAAGGCCGTCACCGAGTTCCGCGCCGGCAAGATCGAGTTCCGCGCCGATGCGTACGGCAACGTCCACGCGCCGGTCGGCAAGCTCAGTTTCGACGCCGCCGCGCTGCAAGAAAACGTCATGGCGCTCGTCGACATGATCCTCCACATGAAGCCCGCGGCGTCGAAGGGCAAGTACGTCAACAAAGTTGCGATCAGCACGACGATGGGGCCGAGCCTCATCGTCGACATCACGGGCTGAAGTCACATGCCGAACGTCCTGAACCAGCGAATGCTGAAGGAAATCAAGGGCCAGCTCGAGAAGGCCTCGGACTGCGTGGTGATCGATTTCACCGCCGTGTCCGTCGCCGACGTGAGCGAGATGCGCGCCCGCATGCGCAAGGGCGACATGCGCATGAAGGTCATGAAGACCTCGCTCGCGCGCCTCGCGGCCAAGGAGCTCGGTTTCGAGGGCGCGGACGACCTGTTCAAGGGCACGACCGCGATCCTCTACGGCGGCGAGTCGATCGGCTCGGTCGCGAAGGCCTTCGAGGACTTCGCGAAGGAGAAGAAGGACAAGGCCCCGAAGGTCCGCGGCGCATTCCTCGAGAAGCGCAAGCTGGATGGTTCGGCCGTCGCCGCCCTGGCAAAGATGCCGTCGCGGCAGCAGCTGCTGTCGGAGATCCTCGGCGTGATCACCGCGCCGCTCTCCAACGTCGCAAGCTTGCTGAACGCGCTCATGACGGACATTCCGCAACTCACGCAGGCGCTGCACGACAAGGGCGGCGCCGCGGGTGGTGAGGCGGCAGCACAGTAAGTTCACCGTAGGTGCGGCCCGAACCTTTCGGACCCGCAGCAGGAATTCGCGAGCAAGAATCCAATCGATCGAGACAGGAGTAACACGATGTCGGCTACGGCAATTCAGGAGCGTCTGAACGGTCTTCAGGCGGGCAAGAGCAAGCAGCTGATCGAGACGATCGCGTCGATGACGGTCCTCGAGTTGGCCGCGTTCAAGAAGGACTTCGAAGAGGTCTTCGACGTCAAGGCTGCGGCCCCCATGATGGGCGCGGTCATGATGCCGGGTGCGGGCGGCGGTGCAGCCCCCGCGGCCGAGGAGAAGACCGAGTTCGACGTCGTTCTGAAGAACGCCGGCGACAAGAAGATCAACGTCATCAAGGTCGTCCGCGAACTGACGGGCCTCGGCCTCAAGGAAGCGAAGGACCTCGTCGAAGGCGCTCCGAAGTCGGTCAAGTCCGGCGTGAGCAAGGCCGACGCCGAGAAGATGAAGAAGTCGCTCGAAGAGCAGGGCGCCGCGGTCGAGCTGAAGTGATCGGTCGGACCTCCCCGACGAGGCGACGAGACGAGTTGAAGGAATCACGCAGAGCGTTCTGCGACCTTTCCTGCGCCAAGGGGGGACGGGAATACCCGTCTCCCCTGGCGTGATTGCATCGGCGGTGCCTCCGCAGCCCATCTGCGGGCGAGAAGGACGCAATGGAAGTCAAGCACTTCGGGTCGTTCCGTTCGGACTACGACGTTCCGAATCTCACCGAGATCCAGACGAAGTCGTACGCCGACTTCTTGCAGTCGGACGTTCCGTTCAACCGTCGTGAAAACGTCGGGCTCGAAGCGATCCTGCGCGAGACGTTCCCGATCCACTCGTACGACAAGACGATGGCGCTCGAGTACGTCGGCTACGACCTCGGCCGCCCGCGCTACACGTCCGACGAGTGCCGCGTGCTCGGCCTCAGCTACGGCATGCCGTTCAAGGTCCGCGTCCGCCTCGACAAGCCCGATCCGGTCGAGGAGTGGGTCTACCTCGGCGAGATTCCGATCATGGTCGGTGGCGGTGAATTCATCGTCAACGGCTCCGAGCGCGTCATCGTCTCGCAGTTGCATCGTTCGCCCGGCGTCGACTTCTCCGTCGACGTGCTGCCCGGCGACAAGCGCATTCACTCGGCGTGGATCATTCCCGAGCGCGGCTCGTGGATCGAGCTCGCCGTGTCGAAGAAGGACGTGCTCCAGATCAAGATCGATCAGAGCGGTCGCTTCCCGGCCACGACGTTCCTCCGCGCGATGAGCCCGGACTACGGCAGCAACAGTGCGATCATCCGCTTCTTCCACAAGACGAAGAAGGTGAAGATCTCGACGCCGAAGGAGACCGAGAAGCAACTGCTGAACGCGATCGTCGTTGACGACATCGTGAACACGGAGACCGGCGAGGTCATCGTCCCGCACGGGACGCCGGTCACGAAGGAACAGGTCGAGTCGATCCTGAGCGGCAGCATCAAGGACGTCGAAGTCGTCGAAGGCGTCGACGATCCGCTGATCCTGAACTCGCTGCGCGAGGACGACACGGACAGCCACGAGTCGGCGCTGCTGCGCATCTACAGCCGTCTGCGTCCGGGCAACCCGCCGAACCTCGACAAGGCCAAGGACCTGTTCCACGAGCGGTTCTTCGACGCGACGCGGTATCGCCTCGGCCGCGTCGGCCGTTTCCGCATCAACCGCAAGTACGGCCAGGACGTGCCGGATTCCGAGATGACGCTGAACAAGGCGGACATCCTGAATTCGATCCGCTACATCATGGAGCTGCGCGCTTCCCGCGGTGAAGTCGACGACATCGACCACCTCGGCAACCGCCGCGTGCGGTCGATCGGCGAGCTCGCCGGCGACGAACTGCGCAAGGGCTTCCTGAAGCTGCGCCGCACCGCGCAGGAGCGCATGAACCTCGAGTCGATCGAGACCGCGACGCCGCGGTCGTTGATCAACTCGAAGACGATCTCGTCGGCGATCGAGTACTTCTTCGGTCGCGGCGAGCTGTCGCAAGTCGTCGACCAGACGAACCCGCTGTCGCAGTTGACGCACGAGCGTCGCTTGTCGGCACTCGGTCCGGGCGGTTTGAACCGCAAGCGCGCGGGCTTCGAAGTCCGCGACGTCCACATCTCGCACTACGGCCGCATCTGTCCGATCGAGACGCCGGAAGGCACGAACATCGGTCTCATCGCGTCGTTGTCGATCTACGCGACGATCGACGAATACGGCTTCCTCGTGACGCCGTATCGCGAGGTGAAGAACGGCAAGCTCACCGGCGAAACCAAGCTGCTGCGCGCCGACGAGGAATACGAATCGATCCTCGCGCCTGCCGACACCTCGATCGACGAGAAGGGCAAGATGCTCGTCGACATGGTGCTGTGCCGGGTGAAGGGCGAATTCGCCGAGCGTCCGCGCAATGAAGTTCAGTTCATGGACATCTCGCCGCAGCAACTCGTCGGCGTGTCCGCATCGTTGATCCCGTTCCTCGAGCACGACGACGCGAACCGCGCGTTGATGGGATCGAACATGCAACGCCAGGCGGTGCCGCTGCTGCGCACCGAGCCGCCGCTGATCGCGACCGGCATGGAGAAGGCCGTCGCCCGCAACTCGGGCATGGTCGTCAACGCGCGCAATTCGGGCACGGTCATCTACGTCGATGGGCGTTTGATCAAGATCAAGGCCGACAAGACCGGCGATGAAGACAAGTACGACCTGCGCAAGTTCGTGGGTCTGAACGAGAAGACGTGCCTCAACCAGCGCCCGATCGTCCGCGAGGGCGACAAGGTGAAGGCCGGCGACGTCATCGCCGACGGCGCGAACACGCACAACGGCGAGCTTGCGCTCGGCCGCAACCTGCTCGTCGCCTTCATGATCTGGGACGGATACAACTTCGAAGACGCGATCATCGTCTCGGAGCGACTGGTCAAGGACGACGTCTACACGTCGATCCACGTCAACGAGTTCGACGTCGAGATCCGCGAGACCAAGCTCGGACGCGAGGAGTTCACGCGGGACATCCCGAACGTCTCCGAGAAGGCGCTGAAGAACCTCGACGACGGCGGCATCGTCCACGTCGGCACGAAGGTCGGCCCGAACGACATCCTCGTCGGCAAGGTCTCGCCGAAGTCGAAGTCGGAATTGACGCCGGAAGAGAAGCTGCTGCACGCGATCTTCGGTCGCGCGGGCGAGGACGTGAAGAACGACTCGCTCGAGGTCCCGGCGGGCGTCGACGGCATCGTGATCGACACGAAGAAGCTGTCGCGCTCGATCGATACTTCGGAAGAGCAGTCGCTGAAGAACCTGCGTGAGATCCGCAAGGCCGAGAAGGACTTCCTGCAGTACTTCCGCGACGAGCTCCGCACGCTCGTCAACGAGATCCAGGACATCCTCGGCTCGAAGATCAACGACCCGAACACGAAGAAGGCGATCAAGATCGAGGACACCGAGCTGTACGCCGAGTTGCGTCGGCAGCTCGACGTGATCCGCGAGGTCTGCGTCGAGGCGTACAAGCCGCGCACCGCGGGTGAGAAGGCGTTCAAGGCCTTCCGCCATCGGTCGGACAACATCGACGTCGCGGAGAACGAGAAGAACAAGCTGGTCAACAAGCTGTCGCGCGGCGACGAACTGCCGACCGGCGTGCTCGAGATGACGAAGGTCTATCTCGCGACGCGCCGCTCGCTGTCGGTCGGCGACAAGATGGCCGGTCGTCACGGCAACAAGGGTGTCATCTCGAAGATCCTGCCCGAGGAGGACATGCCGTTCCTCGAGGACGGGACTCCGGTCGACATCCTGCTGAACCCGCTCGGCGTGCCGAGCCGTATGAACGTCGGCCAGATCCTCGAGACGCATCTCGGCTGGGCCGCGAAGAAGTTGAACTTCCAGGCGATCACGCCGGTGTTCGACGGCGCGACCGAACAGCAGATCGAAGCCGAGCTCGAGAAGGCCGGCTTGCCGACCGACGGCAAAGTGACGCTGTTCGACGGTCGCACCGGTCAGCCCTTCGATCAGAAGGTGACGGTCGGCTACCTGTACATGCTGAAGCTGCACCACCTGGTCGACGACAAGGTCCACGCCCGTGCGACTGGACCGTACTCGTTGATCACGCAACAACCGCTCGGCGGTAAGGCGCGCTTCGGTGGTCAGCGTTTCGGCGAAATGGAAGTCTGGGCGCTCGAGGCCTATGGCGCCGCGAACATCCTCCAGGAACTGCTCACCGTGAAGTCCGACGACGTCGACGGGCGCACGAAGATCTACGAGGCCATGGTGAAGGGCACGAACATCCTCGAACCGGGGACGCCGGTGTCCTTCCACGTGTTGACCAACGAGATCCGCGGTCTGGCATTGAACATGGAGCTGCACAAGCGCCGCGTTCTGTGATCCGCGCCGTCGTGTGTGCCTGATGCGGCGAGTTCGCGCTCGCCGTGCGCTGTAGCCCTGGCTTCGACGAGAAGTTTGATCGTGAAGGGAGTGTGACGTGTACGACACGCAACCGAACCGCGTGAACGATTACACCTGTGTCTCCGTGCGCCTCGCGTCGCCGGAGGACATCCACAATTGGTCGCACGGTGAGGTCAAGAAGCCCGAGACGATCAACTACCGGACCTACCGCCCCGAGAAGGACGGTCTGTTCTGCGAGAAGATCTTCGGCCCGACCCGCGACTGGGAATGCGCCTGCGGCAAATACAAGGGCATCAAGCACAAGGGCATGGTGTGCGAGCGCTGCGGCGTGCAAGTCACGACGTCGAAAGAGCGCCGCCGCCGGATGGGCCACATCAACTTGGCCGCGCCGGTCGCGCACATCTGGTTCTTCAAGGCGATGCCGTCGCGCATCGGCAACCTGCTCGACATCAAGGTCTCGGCGCTCGACAAGGTGGTGTACTTCCAGGAGTACATCGTCATCGATCCGGGCACGACTCCGCTGAAGGAGAAGCAGCTCCTCACGGAGGACGAGTATCGCAAGGCGCGCGCGCAACTCGGCGATTCGTTCGAAGCCGACATGGGCGCGGAAGCCGTCAAGAAGATGTTGACGCGTCTCGACCTGAAGACGCTGTCCGCTGAACTGCGTGAGGAACTGAAGACCACCCGCAGCAAGCAGCGCAAGAAGGACATCATCAAGCGACTGAAGACGGTCGAGATGCTGCGCGACTCGCCGAACCAGCCGCAGTGGATGATCCTCGACGTGATCCCGGTCATCCCGCCGGATCTGCGTCCGCTGGTGCTGCTCGAGTCCGGCAACTTCGCGACGTCGGACCTGAACGACCTGTACCGCCGCCTCATCAACCGCAACAACCGGTTGAAGAAGCTGCTCGATCTCAATGCGCCGGAAGTCATCATCCGCAACGAGAAGCGGATGCTGCAGCAGTCGGTCGACGCCTTGTTCGACAACGGCCGCTGCCGCCGCCCGGTGCTCGGTTCGAGCAACCGTCCGCTGAAGTCGCTGACGGACATGATCAAGGGCAAGCAGGGTCGCTTCCGCGAGAACCTGCTCGGCAAGCGCGTCGACTACTCGGCGCGTTCGGTCATCGTCGTCGGTCCCGAGCTGAAGCTGCATCAGTGCGGTCTGCCCAAGAAGATCGCGCTCGAGCTGTTCCAGCCGTTCATCATCCGGCGCCTGAAGGAGCTCGGATTCGCCGACACGATCAAGTCGGCGAAGAAGATGCTCGAGCGCAAGGACGCCGAGGTGTGGGACATCCTCGAAGAGGTGATCCACCAGCATCCGGTGCTGTTGAACCGCGCGCCGACGCTGCACCGCATGGGTATCCAGGCATTCGAGCCGGTGCTCATCGAAGGCAACGCGATCAAGATCCACCCGCTCGTCTGCCAGGGCTTCAACGCGGACTTCGACGGCGACCAGATGGCCGTCCACCTGCCGTTGTCGTTCGAAGCGCAGGTCGAAGCGGCGACGCTGATGCTGTCGACGAACAACGTGTTCTCGCCGGCGCACGGCAACCCGATCATCACGCCGAGCCAGGACATCGTCCTCGGCTGCTACTACCTCACGGCCGAACAGCCGGGTGAAGTCGGCGAGGGCAAGGGCTTCTCGAACCCGCTCGAAGTGTTCCGCGCGTACGCGGAGCGCAAGATCGGGATCCACGCGCGCGTCCGCGTGCGCTTGCCGGCCAACAAGCTGCTGAAGAACAAGGGCGGCGGCGAGACCTACACGATCAAGGATCGGTCGGCGGATCTGGCTGCGATGACGCCCGAAGAGCGGCTCGCGCAGAACATCGTGATGAACCCGGTCGAGACCACGGTCGGCCGCGTGATCTTCAACGACATCTTTTCGCCGACCGCGCCCTTCTACAACTACACGATGACGAAGAAGGAGCTGAACCGGCTGATCGGCGAGTACTTCAAGTACTTGGGCAAGGAGCAGGCGATCCGCATGCTCGACGATCTGAAGGAGATCGGCTTCAAAAGCGCGACGCTCGCGGGCCTCTCCTTCGCGACCGCCGACCTGAAGGTCCCGCCGTCCAAGGTGCGCCTGATCGAGGAGACCGAGAAGCAAGTCACCGCGGTCACCAAGCGCTACGCCGAAGGCATCATCACGGAAGGCGAACGCTACAACCAGATCATCGACCTCTGGACCCACGCGCGCGAGCGCGTCGGTGAAGAGATGATGGCGGAGCTGAAGAACGACACGAAGGAAGGTCGGCCGTACCTGAACCCGATCTTCGTGATGTCGTCCTCCGGCGCCCGTGGTTCGCTCGAACAGATCCGTCAGCTCGCGGGCATGCGCGGCCTCATGGCCAAGCCGTCGGGCAAGATCATCGAAACGCCGATCCGCGCGAACTTCCGCGAAGGCCTGAAGGTCCTCGAGTACTTCTCGTCGACGCACGGCGCCCGCAAGGGTCTGGCCGACACGGCGTTGAAGACCGCGGACTCGGGTTATCTGACGCGCAAGCTCGCGGACGTCGCGCAGAACGTCGTCGTCACGATGCGCAACTGCGGCACGATCCAGGGCATCGCGAAGGCCGCCGTGTACAAGGGCGACAAGGTCGACATCACGCTGGCGCAGCAGATCCGCGGCCGCGTGGCTCGCTCCGCGATCGTCGACGTCGTCACCGATGACGTCGTCGTCAAGGAGAACGAGGTCATCACGGAAGAGACCGCGAAGCGCATCGAGGCGCTCGGCTACGAGAAGATCCGCGTCCGTAGTCCGCTGACGTGCGAGGCGTCCATCGGCGTCTGCGCGTTGTGCTACGGCATGGATCTGTCCCGCGGCGAGCTCGTCGAGGACGGCCTCGCGGCAGGCATCATCGCCGCGCAGTCGATCGGTGAACCGGGCACGCAGCTGACGATGCGTACGTTCCACATCGGTGGTGCGGCGTCGCGCAGCCTGGCGCAGTCCGAAGTGAAGGCGAAGCGTCCTGGTGTCGTGAAGCTCGACGACTTGCGCGTCGTGAACAACGGCGAAGAGGACGTCGTCCTGTCGCGAAACGGCGAAATCGTGATCGTCGACAAGAAGGGTCGCGAACTCGACCGTTACCCGATCTCTCTCGGTGCGATCCTCGCCGTCAAGGATGGCGACACGGTCAAGGCCGGTCAGCGGATGGCCAAGTGGGACCCGCACTCGACGTCGATCATCGCGGACCGCGAAGGTCGCGCGCGCTGGGAAGACCTCGTCGAGGGCAAGACCTACAAGGAAGAACGCGACGCGACGGGCGTGCGCCGTATCCTCGTCATCGAGCACAAGGGCGACCTGCACCCGCAGATCGTCATCGAGGACGAGAAGGGCAACCCGGTCAACCTGTACCCGATCCCGGAACGTGCGTACGTCGAGATCGAGAACGGCGCGAAGGTCCGCCCCGGCACGCTGCTCGCCAAGACGCCGAAGGAAACCGGAGGCGTCCAGGACATCACCGGTGGTCTGCCGCGCGTGACCGAGCTGTTCGAGGCGCGACGGCCGAAGGAGCCGTCGGTCATGGCCGAGATCGACGGCATGGTCGAGATCGTCAAGGAAATGAAGCGCGGCAAGCGCACGATCCTGGTCAAGGGCGAAGGTGGCGTGGTGCAAGAGCACCTGGTGCCGCACGGCAAGCACCTGCGCGTGTCGACCGGCGACCGCGTTCGCGCGGGCCAGGCCCTCATCGAAGGTCCGCTCATCCCGCACGACATCCTGCGCATCAACGGCGAGGACCACGTCCAGTCGTACCTGCTGCGTGAGATCCAGAACGTCTACCGGTCGCAGGACGTGTCGATCGACGACAAGCACATCGAGATCATCGTGTCGCAGATGATGCGCAAGGTGCGCGTCGACGACCCGGGCGATTCCGAGCTGTTGCCTGGCGTGCTGGTCGACAAGTTCCGCTACCGCGAGGCGCGCGAAGCGATGCTGAAGGCGAAGAAGCGTCCGCCGACCGCGGAGCCGCAACTGCTCGGCATCACCAAGGCCTCGCTGCAGTCGGACTCGCTGATCTCGGCGGCGTCGTTCCAGGAGACCACGAAGGTCCTCACGGAAGCGGCGCTGGCGGGCAAGCGCGACGAACTCATCGGACTGAAGGAGAACGTCATCCTCGGCCACATGGTGCCGACGGGGACGGGCTTCCGCTCCTATCACTGGACCCGCATCAAGAAGCCGGCCGAATCGAATCCGACCGACGCCCCGCACGGTGGTGCGGAGCGGTCGAAGTCCGACACGACCGCCGCTTGATGCGAGCTCCGGCTCTCGTTTCGTGACGGGCCGGCTCACCGCGAGAAACGGTGGGCCGGTCCTTCGTTGTCCCGCGAATGGCGTCCTGCACCGTCTTGCGTTCAGGTCGCGTCGTCGCTCTAATCCCCGGTTCTTCGTCGCGCCCAAGAACGGGTGCGCGCAACACGGTTCGAACTGTCAGGAAGGCGCATGCCGACGATCAATCAGCTTGTTCGCAAGCCGCGCGTCGTACAGAAGTCGCGTTCGAAGTCCCCGGCGCTCGTCGCCTGTCCGCAGCGCCGTGGCGTCTGCGTCCAGGTGAAGATCATGACGCCCAAGAAGCCGAACTCGGCGCTTCGAAAGATCGCGCGCGTCAAGCTCTCGACCGGCCGTGAGATCACGGCGTACATCCCGGGCGAGAAGCACAACCTGCAGGAACACTCGATCGTGCTCGTGCGCGGTGGCCGTGTGCGCGACCTCCCCGGCGTGCGTTACCACATCATCCGCGGCACGCTCGACGCTGCTGGCGTCGGCGACCGCAAGCAGAGCCGGTCCAAGTACGGCGCCAAGCGTCCCAAGAGCTGAAAGGGTTCGACGTCCGATGCCTCGCAAGTACGTCTCGACGGAACGATTCCTCCAGCCCGACCCGCGCTTCGGATCGAAGCTCGTCTCCCGCTTCGTGAACTGCTTGATGAAGCAGGGCAAGAAGACGACCGCGCAGGCCGTCTTCTACGAAGCCATCGAGTTGCTCTCGAAGAAGATCCCGGACGCCGAGCCGCTGGCCGCGTTCTCGGACGCGCTGAACAACGTCAAGCCGATGGTCGAAGTGCGCAGCAAGCGCGTCGGCGGCGCGACGCTGCAGGTCCCGCACGAAGTGAAGCGTCAACGGCAGCAGTCCCTCGCCATTCGCTGGGTCATCGACTCGGCGCGCGGCAAGAAGGGCAAGCCGATGGCGAAGCGTCTCGCCGAGGAATTGTTCGACGCCTACAACAAGCAGGGCGCGGCGTTCACGATGCGTGAGAACACGCACAAGATGGCCGAGGCCAACAAGGCGTTCGCGCACTTCGCCTGGTGATGAGGCGCTGACGTCGTGCGGAACCCGGGGGGCGACGTTCGCCTGCCCGGGTTCCTTGCGTTGAAGGGGCATGGAAGCGGACGTGGTGGAGGCGAGGTCACGATGGCGGTCGAGCTCGCACGCATCCGGAACATCGGAATCATCGCTCACATCGACGCGGGCAAGACCACGTTGTCCGAGCGCATCCTGTTCTACACGGGCAAAGAACACCGGATGGGCGAGGTGCACGAAGGCACCGCGAAGATGGACTACCTGCCCGAAGAGCAGGCGCGTGGCATCACGATCACTTCGGCCGCGACCACCTGTTACTGGAAAGACCATCGGATCAACCTGATCGATACGCCCGGTCACGTCGACTTCACCGCCGAAGTCGAGCGTTCGCTGCGCGTGCTCGATGGCGCGGTGGGTGTGTTCTGCGGCGTCGCCGGCGTCGAAGCGCAGAGCGAGACCGTGTGGCGCCAAGCCGATCGTTATCGCGTGCCGCGACTCGCGTTCGTCAACAAACTCGATCGCATCGGCGCGGACTTCGATCGTGTCGTCGAGCACATCCGCAAACGCCTGGGCGCGAAGCCGCTGCCGCTCGTGATGCCCATGGGGCGCGAGAAGGAGCTGTTCGGGATCGTCGACCTGGTGCGCATGCAGGCGATCACGTTTCGCGACGACGACCAGGGTTCGACGCCCGTCCTCGGCCCGATCCCGTCCGATCTCGTCGACGCGGCGAACGAGCGACGCGCCCACTTGGTCGAGACGCTCGCCGACGTCGTCGATGCGATCGCCGACAAGTACTTGGCGGATCAACCGCTGACGGACGCCGAGATCGACGCGGGCATCCGCGCCGCGACGTTGGCGTTCAAGATCGTGCCGGTGCTCGCGGGCTCCGCGCTGAAGAACAAAGGCGTGCAGCATCTGCTCGACGCGGTGCTGCGCTATCTGCCGTCGCCGACCGACGTCCCGCCGACCGAAGGCCAAGTCCCCGGCAAGGACAAGACCGTCACGCGCCAACCCGATCCCAAGGCGCCGCTGACCGCGCTGGTGTTCAAGACGCTGCACGACTCGCACGGCGAGATCGCGTTCGTGCGGATCTACTCGGGCACGCTGCGGCCCGGCGACGCGCTGTTCAATCCGCGCGTCGAGAAGCAAGAGCGCATCGGTCGCCTCTACCTGATGCACGCCGACGAACGCGAAGCGATCGAATCCGCTGGACCGGGCGAGATCGTCGGCGCCATCGGGCTGAAATTCACCGCGACCGGCGACACGTTGTGTCCGAGGCACGACCTGATCGCGCTCGAAGGCATGCGCTTTCCCGAAACCGTGATCGACATGTCGATCGAGCCGAAGACGTCGCGCGACAAGGACGTCCTCGAGCAGTCGCTCGGCGTGTTGGCGAAGGACGACCCGACGTTCCGTTGGTCGCTCGATCAAGAAACCGGACAGACGATCATTTCGGGGATGGGGGAGCTCCACCTCGAGATCCTGAAGAACCGCCTGTTGTCCGACTTCCACGTCGAGGCTCGCGTCGGGCAACCCCGCGTCGCCTACAAGCAAACGATCGCGGCGACCGGTGTCGGCGAGGCCGAGTTCAAGAAGACCATCGCCGGCAAGAACCTCTACGCCCGCGTGCGCCTGCGCATCGAACCGGACCCCGCCGCCGCGAAGTTCGAGTTCAAGAGCCAGATCGAACAGACCGCGTTGCCGCGCCCATTCATGGCGGCGATCGAAAGCGGCGCGCGGAGCGAGGCGATCTCCGGCCTCGGGCTCGGCTACTCGGTGATCCGCGTTCGTGTGGTCTTGGAAGACGCGACCGCGATCGACGGCGAATCGAACGACACCGCGTTCTCCGTCGCCGCGGAAGACGCGTTCGAGGCCGCGATGCAGGCCGGTGGCGTCCAATTGCTCGAGCCGATCATGCAGTTCGAGATTCGGACCCCCTCCGAGTACATGAAGAACGTGATCGGCGACCTGAACACGCGCCGCAGCGAGGTGTCCGAGCTCATCGCCGACGAGGAACCCGTCTTACTGCGCGGCAAGATGCCGCTGTCGGAGACGTTCGGCTACTCGACTCAGATCCGGAGCCTGTCGCAGGGGCGTGCATCGTTCGCGATGGAACCCAGCGACTACGCCGTCGTTCCGCCCGAAGTCTCGAAGCGACTGTTGATCTGACGATGCGCGGAATCCCAGCTCCATCGACCCCGAACCCGTGTGTTTCGCCGTCTTGTTCCGACTTTCTCCGTGTCCAGGCCGGGTACCCCGTTGACAGTGCGAGGTGCCTTCATAGAATGCCTGGTCTTTGTTTCGCATCCATAACTGAGCAACAGGTTTAGCCCTCCAACCACCCAAACGGGGGGCAAAACCATGTCGGTTGGGATCCCCGGCTTGACGCGGGAGCCGCTCTCGCGTCGGGCCGTCGTTGTCTTTCATTCCGACCGTCGACTCGTGAGGACGAGCCTCCGATGCTGAACCAGAAAATCACGATCCGCCTCGAGGCGTACGATCACCGCTCGCTCGATACGTCGGCGATGGAGATCGTCGACACGGCCAAGCGCACGGGCGCCCGCGTTGCGGGTCCCATTCCGCTGCCGACGCGCATCGAGCGTTACACGGTGTTGCGATCGCCGCACATCGACAAGAAGAGCCGCGAGCAGTTCGAGATCCGAACGCACAAGCGACTCATCTACATCACCGATCCGACCGCGAAGACGGTCGACTCCATCAGCCGGCTGAACCTGCCGGCCGGCGTCGACATCCGGGTCAAGGTCTGAGACGGGAGACCGAGCGATGCCAGCTCCGAAGTTCCTCCTCGGCCGCAAGGTCGGAATGACCCAGATCCATCGCGGCGACGAAGGGGACGTCGTTCCCGTCACCGTGATCTCGGCCGGTCCCTGTGTCGTGTCGCAGGTGAAGACCGTCGAGAGCGACGGCTATCTCGCGCTGCAGCTCGCGTTCGAAGAGTGCCGCGAGAAGGTCAAGTCGAAGCCGCTGAACGGCCACTTCAAGAAGCAGGGCGTCAAGACGCACCGCTTCCTGCGCGAAGTCCGCCTGAAGGAGCCGACCGATCTGAAGGTCGGCGACACCATCAAGGCCGACGTGTTCGCCGCGGGTGAGAAGGTCGACATCATCGGAACCGTCAAGGGTCGCGGTTTCCAGGGCGTCATGCGCGTCTGGAACTTCGGCCACAAGCCCGAAGCGCACGGCAACATGAACCAGCGCGGACCGGGCTCGATCGGCATGCACACCCGCCCGGGTGAAGTGCTGAAGGGTCACCGCATGGCGACCCACTGGGGCGACGAGCGCTGCACCATGCGCAACCTCGAGGTCGTCGACGTCGACGCCGAGAAGAATGCGGTGTTGGTCTACGGCTCTGTTCCGGGCAACCGTGGCGACTTCGTGATGATCCGCGCCGCCAAGGCGTGCCGTCCGAAGAAGACTTCGTGAGGGTGATGACCATGGTCGAAGTGACCTGCTTCAACGGAAAGAGCGGCGGCGTCGCGAAGATCGACGTCGATGCGGCGCCGTTCGGCGAGAAGGTGCGCAAGCGCCTGATGCGCCACGCATTCCTGCACTACGCGGCCGCGCATCGCGCCGGCACGCACTCGACGCTGACGCGCGCCGAGGTCAACTTCAACACGCGCAAGCCGTGGAAGCAGAAGGGCACGGGGCGCGCGCGTTCCGGCGACTTCTCGTCTCCGCTGTGGCGCAAGGGTGGTATCGCGCTCGGTCCGAAGCCGCGCGGGTATGCGACCAACCTTCCCCGCCGGATGCGCATCGAGGCGCTGCGTTCGTCGCTGCTCGGCAAGCTGAACGACGGCGAGCTGAAGCTGCTCGACGGCGTCACGTTTGACGTGCCGAAGACGAAGCAGGCCGCCGGCATCCTGAAGTCGCTCGGCATTTCGTACGAGCGAACGCTGGTCGTCGTCGCCGAGCGTGGCGAGGGCTTCGTGCGTTCGTTCCGCAACCTCCCGAACGTCGACATCCGCATGGCGACCGACCTGAACGCGGAGCACGTGCTGCTCAGCAAGTTCGTCGTGGTGGATCGCCGCGCGCTGGAGCAGATCCTGGAGCGCCTCTCCGATGCGTGATCCACACATCATCGTCAAGCGCCCGCTCGTCACCGAGAAGGGCTCGTTCCTGTCCGAGCGCTCGAACATGTACACGTTCGAAGTCGTCGGCGACGCGAACAAGGTCGAGATCCGCAAGGCGATCGAGTCCCTGTTCAAGGTGAACGTGGTCGGCGTCAACACCGCCGTCCGTAAGGGCAAGGTCAAGGGGCTCGGCTGGCGGACGTACGCGCGCCCCAACCTCAAGCGTGCGCTGGTCAAGCTGAAGCCTGGCCAGACCATCGAATTCGTCTGAGCGCGGAAGGACCGGTCGCATGGGCATCAAGCAATACAAGCCGACCTCGCCTGGCCGTCGCTTCGGCCAGGTCATCGACTTCTCGGACCTTTCGGACGTCGAGCCGGAGAAGTCCCTGCTCGAGCCGAAGAAGAGCTCGGGCGGCCGCAACAACCACGGTCACACGACGTCGCGGTTCCGTGGCGGTGGCGCGAAGCGCATGTACCGCCGCATCGACTTCCGTCGCGACAAGGACGGCATCGCTGCGAAGGTCGCGTCGGTCGAGTATGACCCGAACCGCAGCGCCCGCATCGCGCTGCTGAACTACGCCGACGGCGAGAAGCGCTACATCCTCGCTCCGCTCGGTCTGCGCGTCGGTGACACGGTGATGTCGGGCCCGAAAGCGGAAGCCAAGAACGGCAACTGCTTGAAGCTCGCCGACATTCCGGTCGGCCTGACGGTGCATAACGTCGAGTTGCTGCCTGGCAAGGGCGGCCAGATCGGGCGCTCCGCCGGAACGGCGATCCAGTACTCGGCCCGCGAAGAGGGCACTGCGGTGCTGATCCTGCCGTCGGGCGAAGTGCGCCGCGTCGCGGACCAGTGCCGCGCGACGGTCGGCCAGATCGGCAACATCGACCATCAAAACGTCTCGATCGGCAAGGCCGGTCGTAAGCGCCACATGGGTCGACGCCCGCACGTCCGCGGTGTCGCGCAGAACCCGGTGTCGCACCCCATGGGTGGTGGCGAAGGTCGCTCCGGCGGCGGTCGTCATCCGTGCTCGCCGACGGGCGTGCTCGCGAAGGGCGGCAAGACGCGCAACCCGCGCAAGCCGTCGTCGCGCTTCATCATCCGTCGCCGCAAGAAGTGATTTGAAGGAGGCGAAGACTTGAGTCGCAGCCTGAAGAAGGGCCCGTTCGTCGATCCGAACGTGCTCAAGCTGGTGAAAAAGATGAGCGGCCGCGGGAATCGCGAGCCGCTGAAGACTTGGTCGCGCTCTTGCACGATCATCCCGGACTTCGTGGGCCAGACCTTCATGGTCCACAACGGGAAGGCCTTCACGAAGGTCTTCGTGACGGAAGACATGGTCGGTCACAAGCTCGGTGAGTTTGCGCCGACCCGCGTCTTCCGCGGCCACACGAACAAGAAGGAAGAGGCCAAGAAGACCGGTGGCGCGCCCCCGGCGTAACGGAGAGATCGCGTGAGCAACTTCAGGGCAAGTCATCGCTACGCACGGATCACGGCTCGCAAGTGCCGGCTGATCGCCGACATGATCCGCGGTCTGCCGGTCAACCGCGCGCTCGAGGTGCTGCAGTTCACGCAGCGTCGCGGTGCGCGTCTGGTCGAGAAGGTTCTGAAGTCCGCCGTCGCCAACGCGCAGCAGGACGAGAACGTCAACGTGAACAAGCTGTACGTCGCGGAATCGCGCGTCGACGAGGGGCCGCTGCTCGGCGGTCGCCCGCGTTGGCGCCCCGCGTCGCGCGGCCGTGCGATGCCGATCCGCAAGCGCACGAGTCACATCCATCTCGCGGTCAGCGAACACGCGGAGCCGGTCCTCAAGGAGGCTCCGGCAGCGGACGCGGAACCGAAAGCCAAGAAGGCCTCCAAGAAGGCCTCCAAGGCCAGCAAGGGTCAGTGAGGATCCATGGGACAGAAAGTCAATCCACTCGGTTTCCGTATCGGCATCACCGAGCCGTGGCGTTCGCGCTGGTATGCGCCGAAGAAGGACTTCCGGCGCCTCCTGCTCGAGGACCAGAAGATCCGCCGCTACATCAAGAAGGAGTTCCACTCCGCAGCGGTGCCGCGCATCGACATCGAGCGCACCCGTGAGGCCGTGACGGTCATCGTCTACACCGGCCGTCCGGGCGTCTTGATCGGTCGCAAGGGCGCTCGCGTCGACCTCCTGCGCAACGCGCTCGAGCAGATCACCGGCGGCAAGGTCGAGATCCGCACGAAGGAAGTCGAGAAGCCCGAACTGTCCGCGCAACTCGTCGGCGAGTCGATCGCCGAGCAGCTCGAGAAGCGTGCTTCGTTCCGCCGCGCGCTGAAGAAGACCGCGCAGCTGACGATGCAGGCCGGCGCGCTCGGCGTGAAGATCAAGATCTCCGGTCGCCTCGGTGGCGCCGAGATGTCTCGCGTCGAGACCATCGCGTTCGGCTCCGTGCCGCTGTCCAGCTTGCGCGCGGAAGTCGACTACGGCTTCGCCGAGGCCAAGACGACGTACGGCGTCATCGGCATCAAGTGCTGGGTGTACAAGGGCATGATCGCCCCGCAAGAGAAGCAGAAGCCCGAGGCCGGTCGGACCGTGGAGGTGGCGCATGGCGATGATGCCTAAACGCGTTCTGCACCGAAAGCAGCAGCGCGGCAGGATCAAGGGCAACGCGACTCGCGGCAACACCGTCGAGTTCGGCGAAGTCGGTCTGCAGTCGATGGAAGGTGGTTGGTTGTCGGCGCGCCAGATCGAGGCCGGCCGTGTCGCGATCTCGCGTTCGGTGCCCGGAGCCAAGGTCTACATCCGCGTGTTCCCGCACAAGCCGATCACGGGCATTCCGCTCGAAACACGTATGGGTAAGGGCAAGGGTGAACCCGAGTACTACGCCGCGGTGATCAAGCCCGGCACGGTGCTGTTCGAGATCGGCGGCGTGCCGGAGGCGGAGGCGCATCTGGCGCTGAACCGCGCGGTGCACAAGATGCCGATCCGTTGCCGGCTCGTTCGACGGAGGCACGTCTGATGGCATCGAAGCAGATGAAAGAGCTGACGCAGAAGGACGACAAAGAACTCCTTCTGGACCTGCAGGCCAAGAAGAAGGAACTCTTCGACCTGCGCTTCCGCTCGACGACCGAGAAGTTGAGCAGTCCCGCGAAGTTCGAGCTGTTGCGTCGTGACATCGCGCGGATCAAGACCGTCATGCGGCAGCGCGAACTCGCGAATGCCGGCGCCGGAGACACGAAATGAGCGAACCGTCGACTACCGCCGCGCGCCGCATCGTGCGCAAGCAAGGCGTCGTCGTCTCCGCCAAGATGGCGAAGACGATCGTCGTGCGCATCGATCGCATGGTGCGCCACGCGAAGTACAAGAAGATCATCCGCCGCACGACGAAGGCGTACGCGCACGACGAGAATCGCGCCGCCCGCGAGGGTGACGTCGTCGAGATCGAGTTCACCCGCCCGCTGTCGAAGAACAAGCGCTGGGTGCTCGTGAAGGTCCTGAAGAAGGGCCCGGAGTGGAAGGCTGAGGAAGCCGCTCTCGACGCCGCCGCGGTCGCCGCCGCAACCGGAGGCGAGAAGTCATGATCCAAGAGCAGACGATGCTCGACGTCGCGGACAACACCGGCGCGAAGCTCGTGTGTTGCTTCAAGGTGCTCGGCGGCACGCGTCGCCGCTATGCGCGCATCGGCGACATCGTGATCGGCTCGGTGAAGAAGGCGCTCCCGTCCGGCGACGTCAAGAAGGGCGACGTCGTGCGCGGAGTGATCGTTCGCACCCGGCAAGCGATGAAGCGCGAGGACGGTTCGTACGTCCGGTTCGACCGCAACGCGATCGTGTTGCTCGACAAGGACGACAACCCGCGCGGCACGCGCATCTTCGGCGCCGTGGCGCGTGAGCTGCGCTCGAAGAACTTCATGAAGATCATTTCCCTCGCATCCGAGGTGGTCTGACGATGGGCGCTCGCGGTTTCAAGAAGTTGAAGGCGCTTCGTCGCGCCGAGTGCAAGCACACGACGCCGGTGATCCGCAAGGACGACAAGGTCCAGGTCATGGCGGGTGACGACAAGGGCAAGATCGGCCGCGTTCTGCGCGTGCTGGTCTCGCGCGAGCGCGTCGTCGTGGAAGGCGCGAACATGATCTTCCGCCACATGAAGCGATCGCAGCAGAACCCTCAGGGTGGCCGCGTCGAACGCGAGGGCACGCTGCACGTTTCGAACGTGTTGCTGTTCTGCGAGAAGTGCAACAAGGGCGGTCGCGTCCGCATGGAAATCGCGGACGGGAAGAAGACCCGCGTGTGCGTGAAGTGCGGAAGCAAGGCTGGCTGATCGAGATCGGTTGACGACGATGGCGAACAAGAACGACAAGAACGAAGCCGCCGACAAGGCCCGCGCGCAAGCCGACAAGGCTCGCGGTCAGGCCGAGAAGGCGAAGCAACAGGCCGCGAAAGAGAAGGCTGCGGCCGAGAAGGCCGCCGGGAAACCGTCGGCTCCGGCCGAGCCCGCTCCGACGCCGCGCCTGTGGCTGAAGTACGAGAACGACGTGCTGCCGAAGCTCCGGGAACGATTCGGGATCTCGAATCGCTTCGCGCTGCCGCGGCTGGCGAAGGTCGTCGTCAACATGGGCGTCGGCAAGGCCCGCGAGAACAAGGCCGTGCTCGAGACCGCGGTCGCCGACCTCGGCAAGATCACGGGCCAGAAGCCGAAGATCACGCGCGCGAAGAAGGCCATCTCCGGCTTCCGTCTGCGCGAAGGCATGCCGATCGGCTGCTGCGTGACGCTGCGCGGCAAGCGCATGTACGAGTTCCTGGATCGGCTCATCTCGGTCGCCATCCCCCGTATCAAGGACTTCCGTGGACTGAAGCGGAAGGCCTTCGACGGTCGCGGCAACTACTCGATGGGCTTGGCCGAGCAGACGGTGTTCCCCGAGATCGAAGTCGACAAGCTGACCTCGATCCAGGGCATGGACATCACGATCTGCTCGAACGCCGGCGATGACGCCAAGGCCGAAGCGTTGCTCGAAGCGCTCGGCATGCCGTTCCGCGACAAGTAAACCGAACCCGAACACACGAGGATCGATCCGTGGGCAAGACCAGTTGGATGTACCGGGCGTCGCAGCCCTCGAAGTTCAAGACGCGCGCCAAGACGCGCTGCACGTTGTGCGGTCGTTCGCACGCCGTGTATCGCAAGTTCGGCGTCTGCCGCTTGTGCTTCCGCAAGCTCGCGCACAAGGGCGAGATTCCGGGCGTCCGCAAGGCTTCTTGGTGATCGGTTCGGAAGGGCAATACCAATGACGATGACCGATCCAGTCGCCGACCTGCTGACCCGCATCCGTAACGGCGCGCGCGTGCGCAAGCGCATCGTCGACGTCCCGACCTCGAAGTTGAAGGTCGCGATCGCCGACGTGTTGAAGCGCGAGGGTTTCCTCGAAGGCTACGAACTCGTCGCCGACGGTCTGCGCGGCACGCTGCGTCTGAAGTTGCGCTACGACGAAGACGGCGTCTCCGCGATCACGGAGATCACTCGGGATTCGAAGCCGGGTCGTCGTCTGTACGCCAAGTTCTCCGCTCTGCCGCGAGTCCGCGGTGGTCTCGGAGTGTCGATCGTGTCGACGCCGCGTGGCGTCCTGTCGGATCGCGAAGCTCGCCTGCAGAAGGTGGGCGGCGAGATCCTGTGTTCGGTGTACTGAGGAGCGAACCGTGTCGCGGATCGGAAAGAAGCCCGTCCAGCTTCCGAGTGGCGTGAGCGCAGCCTTCAGCGGCCGCGAACTCGTCGTCTCCAAGGGCAACGTCAAGCTCACGCAGTGGGTCGACCCGGCGATCGACGTCAGCGTCGCCAACGGCTCGATCGTGTTCGACCGCAAGTCGGACGATCGTCGGCACAAGCAGCTCCACGGCCTGTACCGCGCGATCGCGAACAACATGGTCGACGGGCTGGTCAAGCCGTTCGAGAAGCGCCTGCAGATCGTCGGCGTCGGCTTCGGCGCGAAGGTCCTCGGCAAGGACTACGTCGAGATGACGCTCGGCTTCGCGAACGCGATCAAGGTCAAGATCCCGGCCGGCATCACCGTGACGACGCCGGACGCGACGAACATCGTCATCACGGGCGCCGACCGTCAAAAGGTCGGGCAACTCGCGGCCGAGCTCCGCAAGTTGCGCAAGCCGGAACCCTACAAGGGCAAGGGCGTCCGCTACATCGATGAAGTGGTCAAGCGCAAGGCCGGCAAGGCCGTCGGCGCGGGTGCGGGCGGCTGAGCCGCTTCGCGCACAGGAAAACGAGAACCATGGCAAACAAGCAAGTCGATCTTCAGCGAAAGCGCGAGCGCAAGGCCTCGGGTGTCCGCGCCGGTGTGCGTGGGACGGCGGCGAAGCCGCGCCTGTCGGTGTTCCGCTCGAGCAAGTTCGTGTACTGCCAGGCGATCGACGACGTCGCCGGGAGCACCTTGGCGGCAGCGTCCGACAAGGAGAAGGAACTGTCCGCGGCGTGCGCGGACCTACCGAAGAGCGAATCCGCGAAGCGCGTCGGCCAAGAGATCGCGAAGCGTCTGCTCGCGAAGGGCATCGAGCGCGTCGTGTTCGATCGCGGTTGGTACAAGTATCACGGCCGCGTGAAGGCCCTGGCGGATGCAGCTCGCGAGAGCGGCCTCAAGTTCTGACGGGATGACGATGGCGACCGAAGCGAACACCCCAATCTATTTCGAAGAAGCCGTGGTCAAGGTCAACCGATCCGCCAAGGTCGTGAAGGGCGGACGTCGGTTCTCCTTCTCGGCACTGGTCGTGATCGGCAACCGTGATGGGTCGATCGGACTCGGCTTCGGCAAGGCCAAGGAAGTCCCGTCGGCGGTCCAGAAGGCCGTGAAGCACGCGCGCAAGGACTTGAAGCGTGTGCCGCGCATGGGTTCGACGATCCCGCATCCGGTGGTCGGTCGATTCGGCGCCGCGCGCATCAAGCTCATCCCGGCCGCCCCGGGTACCGGCATCATCGCGGGAGCTTCTGCCCGCGCCGTGCTCGAGTACGCCGGCATCACCGACATCCTGACGAAGTCGCTCGGTTCGACGAACCCGGTGAACCTCGTGAAGGCCACGATGGACGGGCTCATGCAGCTGCGCTCGCGTGGCGACACCGAGAAGCTGCGCGGAGTGAAGCTGTCATGAACTTGAACGACATCCTGAAGGCCGGACCCAAGTTCGAACTCAAGCGTCGCGTCGGTCGCGGCGTCGGTTCGGGAATGGGCAAGACCTCGACCCGCGGCCAAAAGGGCCACGGCGCCCGCGAATCGTTCCACGGCAAGCTCGGCTTCGAAGGCGGTCAGATGCCGCTGTTCCGCCGCTTGCCGAAGCGTGGCTTCAACAACAAGCGCTTCCGCACCGAATACTCGACGATCAACGTCGGCGACCTCAACGAGACGTTCAAGAGCGGCGACGAGGTCTCGATCGAGATCTTGCGCGCGCGCGGCCTGATCAACTCGGGTCCGGACGAGCTGAAAGTGCTCGGCGGCGGCGAGTTGAAGATCAAGTTGACCGTGAAGGCCTGCAAGTTCACGGGCACCGCGTCGCAGAAGATCGAAGGCGCTGGCGGGAAGGCGGAGCAGATCTCGTGACGTCCGGCTTCCTGAACATCTTCCGCATCCCTGAACTCCGGCGGAAGCTGTGGGTCACGATCGGGTTGTTGGCGGTCTACCGGCTGGGATTCCACATCCCGGTGCCGGGCGCCAGCTACGAGGGCATCAAGTCCGCGGTCGGCGACCAGAACTTCGTGTTCGGCATCATGAACTCGTTGACGGGCGGCGCGCTCGGCAACTTCGTGGTGTTCGCGCTCGGCGTGATGCCGTACATCTCGGCATCGATCATCTTCTCGATGCTGACGAAGGTGGTACCGGCACTCGAAGCTCTGCAGAAGGAAGGCGCCGTCGGCGTCAAGAAGATCAATCAGTACACGCGGTGGGCGACGATCCCGATCTGCATCGTGCAGTCACTGTTCGTCATCCACGGAATGATGATCCCTGCCGCTCAAGCGAACGGCACGATCGTCGACCCCGACTTCATCGGCGGCGGCTTCACCCAGTTCGGCTGGGAGATGGCGCTGATCCTGACGTTCACGTGCGGCACGCTGTTCATGATGTGGCTCGGTGAACAGATCACCGAGAACGGCATCGGCAACGGCATCTCGCTGATCATCATGGCCGGTATCGTCGCCGACTACCCGACGCAGTACTCGCGACTGCACAAGGTGCTCGAACCGACCGAGCGCTGGCAGATGCTGATCACGCTGATGGTGTTGTTCCTGATCATCGTGCTCGGAATCGTCTACGTCACGAAGGGGCAGAGACGGATCCCCGTCACGCATGCCAAGCACGTGAAGGGACGACGCGTCTACGGTCCCCAGAAGTCGTACCTGCCGCTGCGCATCAACCAGGCCAACGTCATGCCGATCATCTTCGCGAACGCGTTGATGGTCGTGCCGCACGCGCTGGCTCAGGTCCCCGGCCTCGGCTGGCTCGATACGACGTTCCGTTGGGGCAGCTTCTGGTGGGTGGCCACCGAAAGCGCTTTGATCTTCTTCTTCTCGTTCTTCTGGACGGCGTTGATCTTCCAGCCGAACGAGATCGCGAACAACTTGAAGGAGTACGGCGGCTTCGTGCCGGGTCTCCGTCCGGGCAAGCGCACGGCGGAAGAACTGGAACGCATCATGGTGCGGATCACGCTCGTCGGAGCGGCGTTCCTGACCGTGCTGTCGTTGCTGCCGTTGCTCGTCACGGCGCGCATCCCGGAGTTGCCGGCGAACCTCGCGGCGAACCTGGGTAGCACGTCGATCCTCATCACGGTGGGTGTCGCCCTCGACCTCGTCGACAAGGTGAACGCGCACGTCGTGATGCGTAATTACGACGGTTTCATGGGTCCTGGTTCCGGTTCGGGTTCGTGGACGCGAGGGCGTCGCGGCTAGCGCCGGGAAAGTTCAGGTAATCGATGGCCGCAGATCGGGGTCGCAGACCCCCAAGTGTGGCAAAAGGTGATGCGATCCGAGTTCAGGCGACCGTGAAGGAAGCCCTTCCGAACGCCGTGTTCCGGGTTGCGTTGGAGAACGGTCACCTCGTGATCGCTCACGTGTCGGGCAAGATGCGGATGAACTTCATCCGGATCCTCCCGGGCGACAAGGTGACGGTCGAGTTGTCTCCCTACGACTTGACCAAAGGCAGGATCGTGTACCGCGAGTAGGCGGTACATGGAGGTATCGCGGTGAAGGTTCGCGCATCGGTGCGACGGATTTGTGAGAACTGCAAGATCGTGCGGCGCCGCGGCGTCGTGCGTGTGATCTGTTCCGACGGCCGCCACAAGCAGCGTCAGGGCAAGTAAGGATCGATAAGCATGCCTCGTCTCGTCGGTGTCGACATTCCCAACGACAAGCGCCTCGTGATCTCGCTGACGTACATCTACGGCGTCGGCAATCACACGGCGGCCCGCATCTGCCGTGAGCTGAACATCGACCCGAACATGCGGGCGAAGGACATCACGGAAGAAGAGGTCGCGCGCATTGCCGGATTCCTCGACCGTCAGGTCCCGACCGAAGGTGGTCTCCGTCGCAAGATCGCGATGGACATCCAGCGTCTGAAGGAGATCGGCTGCTACCGCGGTTCGCGCCATCGGCGCAGCCTGCCGGCACGCGGTCAGCGCACGCGCACGAACGCGCGAACGCGCAAGGGTCCGAAGAAGACGGTGGCCGGCAAGAAGAGCGTGAAGGCCAAGTGATCGACGTGAACACGTCGGGAACGGAACGATGAGCACGAACCCACAACAGGCCACCGGCGGATCGACGGGCGGCGCGAAGAAGAAGAAGATCCGTAAGGTCGCCGCGCGCGGAATCGCGCACGTGCAGGCCACGTTCAACAACACGATCGTCACGATCACCGATATGACCGGTGAGACGATCGCGTGGGCCTCGGCCGGCGCAGTCGGCTACAAGGGTTCGCGCAAGTCGACGCCGTTCGCTGCGCAACGCGCTGCCGAAAAGGCGGGCGAAAACGCCGTGAAGGCGGGCATGCGCGAAGTCGAAGTCCGCGTCAAGGGGCCGGGTGCCGGTCGCGAGTCCGCGATCCGTGCGCTGCAGGCGTCGGGGCTCTCGGTCAAGGCGATCGAAGACCGGACCCCGCTTCCCCACAATGGTTGCCGTCCGCGCAAGCGTCGTCGCGTCTAAGGCTGGAGTGATTCCGGATGTCGTTCACGAAGCAGAGTGTGTGCAAGCTGTGTCGCCGCGAAGGCGTCAAGCTGTACTTGAAGGGTGCCCGCTGCGAGACCGCGAAGTGCGCGATCAACAAGCGCAACTTCCAACCCGGTCAGCACAGCTGGACGCGCGGCCGTTTGTCCGAGTATGGACTCGGACTGCGTGAGAAGCAGAAGACGAAGCGGTTCTACGGAGTGCTGGAGCGGCAGTTCCGCCGGTACTTCGACATCGCGAACCGCATGGCCGGCAACACCGGCGCGAACCTGATGACGCTGCTCGAGCGTCGTCTGGATTCGGCGGTGTGCCTCGCGGGATTGGCGTTGTCGCGCAAGCATGCGCGCCAGCTCATCGCGCACGGCCACATTCTGCTGAACGGCCGGCGCTGCACTGCCGCGTCGCGCCTGTTGCGCGTCGGCGATCGTCTGACGGTCCACGGGTCGGACGGTTCGCAGAAGATCGGCAAGGAGTCGCTGGAGATGCGGAAGGGTCGATCGCTGCCGCAATGGCTGGCGTTCGACGAGTCGAAACTGGAGGGCGCGGTGATCGCGCTCCCGACGCGTGAAGACGTCCAGTTCGAAGTCCAGGAACAGCTCATCGTCGAGCTGATGTCGAAGTAACGCGACTCAACTCACGAGAGTCAGGCGGAGTACAGAATGCGCATTCGTTGGCGTGGATTCGAATTGCCGTCGAAGGTCCTCGCGGATACCGCGACGATGACCGAGACGTACGGCCGTTTCGCCGTCGAACCGTTCGAGAAGGGCTTCGGTCACACGGTCGGCAACGGCCTGCGGCGCGTGCTGCTGTCCAGCATCGAGGGTGGCGCCGTCACGTCGGTGAAGATCGCGAACGTCCAGCACGAGTTCTCGTCCATCACGGGCGTGCTCGAGGACGTCACCGACATCGTGCTGAACGTCAAGCAGCTGCTCGTGCGCGTCGAAGGTGAAGAGCCGTCGACGCTGACGATCGACGTGACGAAGAAGGGCGCCGTCACCGGCGCCGACATCGTCTGCGACCAGCGCGCCGAAGTCGTCAACAAGGACCTCGTGATCGCGACGCTGACCGAGAAGGTCAACTTCAAGGTCACGATGACCGCGCAGCGCGGCCGCGGTTACCGCACCGCCGAAGAGAACTCGACCGAAGAGCGCGAGATCGGCGTCATTCCGGTCGACTCGAACTTCTCGCCCGTGAAGCGCGTGCGCTACAAGGTCGAGGACACGCGCGTCGGCAAGATGACGAACTACGACAAGCTCGTCATCGAGGTCTGGACCGACGGCACGGTGCGGCCGGACTTCGCGCTGATCGAAGCGGCGAAGATCTATCGCAAGCACCTCAATCCGTTCATCCATCACTTCCATCCGGGCGCGGATCTCGCGGTCGAGGAAGCGCGCGTGATGGCGGACGAGGCGGCCGAGAAGGAGCAAGAGCGCCTGCGCGAGATGCTGTCGAAGCCGATCGAGGAACTCGATCTGTCGGTTCGCGCTCGCAACTGCCTCGACGCCGAGAGCGTCGCGACGGTGGGCGACCTGGTTCGCAAGACCGAAGCCGACCTCCTGAAGATCAAGAACTTCGGCAAGACGTCGCTGAAGGAAATCAAGAAGAAGCTCGCGGACCTCAACCTGGCGCTGGGAATGGACACGGGCGACGTGTCCTCCGGCAAGGCCTGAAGTCCAGCACCCGAAGGATCGAGCGCCATGGTCAGCCATCGCATGCGCGGCCGCAAGCTGGGCCGCAAGAGCAAGCACCGGATCGCGATGAAGAGGAACCTCGTGTCCTCGCTCATCCTTCACGGGCGCATCGTCACCACGTTGGTGAAGGCGAAGGAGTATCGATCGCACGCGGAGAAGATCATCTCCATCGCGCGCGAAAAGACGCTCCACAACATCCGCCTCGCGGCGCGCGACATCCACGACAAGGCCATCTTGAAGAAGCTCTTCGACGAGGTCGGCCCTTCGTTCGCGGATCGTCCCGGTGGCTACACGCGCATCCGTCGTTTGGCGCGCCCGCGCGTCAACGACAACACGCCGCGCGCGATCCTCGAGCTCGTGACGTACGTGCCGCCTCGGCCCGTCGCGGCGGAACTCGAAGCCGCCAAGGGCGACAAGCACGACCACGACGATCACGATCATGAGCATGGTCACGACCATGACCACGATCATGATCACGGCAAGGGCGCGAAGAAGGGCAAGAAGAAGTAAGCCCGAGCTCTGCGTCATGCGAACGAGGCCGTCGGTCGTGAAGACCGGCGGCCTCGTTCGTCGTTGCACTGCCCGTGCTGCGTCTCGGGCGGCTCCGGGAGCGCCGGGCCGATGTGCGCGGCGTCGGTGATCGATGCCGAATCGCTCGCGGTGACCATCAACGGCAGGAAACGACGCCCTTGCCGAGCAACTGATCGAGCGCGTCGAAGAGATCCTCGCTCGGCTTCACGTTGTAGCGCGGGCCGCAGCGCACGACTTCCGTCTCCATGCCACGACGCTGGAACCGCAGGTACACCGGCGCGTGGCCCGTGAAGCGCAACAGCGTTTCCTTGAGCTTCGTCAGCAGCGCTTCGGAGTCCTCGCCGAGCGTGAGGACGACGCTCTGCACTTTGCGCTCGAGCACTTCTTCGATGCGTTCGATGCCGGTAACGCGCAGCACGAGCTCTTCTCGCGCTTTGCTGACCGCACCGGAGAACAGTCCGATCACGTCGTCGGCGATGCGCTCCTGGTGCTTCAGGTAGTCCTCGGCGAAGCAGATCGCCGTGACCGGTTCCGCATCCAGTGCATGGATCTTGAAGATCGCCATCTTCTGCCCGGCCGAACGACCCTTCTTCGCGGTGGTCAGGCGCACGCCTTGGATGAACCCGGCGACCACGACGTCGGAGTCGTGCTCGAGATTGGGCAGCGAGCCGAGCCCGTGTGAGCAGTAGCGCTCGAGCGTCGCCGCGTGGCGGCGCAGCGGATGGTCGGTCAGGTGGAAGCCGAGCGCGTCGCGCTCGCGCTTCATGCGTTCCCGATCCGGCCATTCCGGCACGTCCGGCAACGGCACGCGGCCCGACTTCTTCGACCCGCCGCCGCCGAACAGACCGAGCTGTCCGGCCTTCTTGTCGGCCTGGACTTGCTGCCCAGCCTTGATCAGCAACTCGACGCCCTCGTGGACGCGGCCCCGCGGCTGCTCGCTCCAGTCGAACGCACCCGCGGCGATGAACTTCTCGACGACCGACTTGTTCATCGCCGCGAGGTCGACCTCCTCGAAGACTTCTTCGAGGGACTTGAAGCCGCGCTTCAGGCGCGCGCGAGCGTCGAGCACCGCGGCGACGGGCTTCTCGCCGACGCCCTTGATCGCGCCGAGGCCGAAGCGGATCGCTCCGTCCTCGATGGAAAAGTCGAGCTGCGACGCGTTGAGGTCGGGACAGCGCACTTCGATCCCGCTCTTACGGCACTCGTCGAGGAACTCGGCGACCTTGTCGGTGTCGCCGCGGTCGATCGACATACAGGCCGCGAAGAAGTGCTGGGGCCAGTTCGCTTTCAGCCACGCGGTGCGATACGTCAGGATCCCGTAGGCGACGGTGTGACTCTTGTTGAAGCCGTAGCCGGCGAAATACGCCATCTGTTCCCAGATGTGGGTGGCGACCGCTTCGTCGACGCCCTTCTTCTGCGCGCCGCCGACGAACTTGGTGCGGAACTTCTCCATGACCTCGGGCTTCTTCTTGCCCATGGCTTTGCGCAAGTTGTCGGCTTCTTCGAGCGAGAAGCCGGCGAGGACGTTCGAGATGCGCATGATCTGCTCTTGGTAGACCATGACGCCGTACGTCGCTTCGAGGATCGGCTGCAGCGACGGATGCGGGTACTCGATCGGCTCCTTGCCGTGCTTGCGGTTCACGAACGAGTCGACCATCCCCGAGCCGAGCGGTCCCGGGCGGTACAGCGCGAGGATCGCGACGATGTCCTCGAACGTGTCCGGTTTCATCTTCGTCAGCAGCTCGCGCATGCCGCCGGATTCGAGTTGGAACACGCCGGTCGTCGCGCCGGTCTGCAGCAGTTCGTACGTCTTGCGATCGTCCAGCGGGAGCCGTTCGAGATCGACCACGGTGCCGGTCGACGCACGGATCAGGTCGACCGCGCGTTGCAGCACCGTCAGCGTCTTCAGCCCGAGGAAGTCCATCTTCAGCAGACCGATGGACTCGAGGTCGCCCATCTGGAACTGCGTGTTGATTTCGTCCTGCACCCGGCAGAGCGGCACGTATTCGGTCAGGTCCTGGTCCGCGATCACGACGCCGGCCGCATGCGTCGACGTGTGTCGGTTCAAGCCCTCGATGCTCAGCGAGACGTCGAACAGCTCTTTCAGATCGGCGTCCTTCTCGATCCAACCGCGCATCTCGGCGTCCTGTTCGATCGCGCTCTTCAGCTCGGTGCCCGGCGTGGTCGGGATGCGCTTCGCGATCAAGTCGATCTTCGCCAAGTCGATGCCGAGCACGCGACCGGCGTCGCGGATCGACGCCTTCGCCGCCATCGTTCCGAAGGTCACGATCTGACAGACGTTCTCGCGTCCGTACTTCTCCGTGACGTATTGGATGACTTCGCCGCGCCGGTCGCGGCAGAAGTCGATGTCGATGTCGGGCATCGAGATGCGGCCACGGTTCAGGAAGCGTTCGAACAGCAGGTCATAGGCCAGCGGGTCGACGTCGGTGATCCCGAGGCTGTACGCGACGATCGAGCCCGCGGCCGAGCCGCGTCCAGGTCCGACCGGGATGCCGCGTTCGCGCGCGTGCTGGATGAAGTCCGCAACGATCAGGAAGTACGCGACGAACCCCATCTCGCGCACGACGTCGATCTCGTACTCGAGCCGCTTCACGATGCGTTCGGTGAGTGGAGCGCCGTAGCGCCGCTTCGCGCCTTCGTCGCAGCAGCGCCGGAAGAACTGCAGCGGATCCTCGCCGCCGGGTACCTGGAACTTCGGCAGGTGGAACTCGTCGAACCGCAATTCCACGTTGCAGCGCGTCGCGACGTCGTACGCGTTTTCGCACAGCAGGTCGGCGCCCTTGAACAGCGCCGCCATCTCGGCCGCGGTGCGGAAGTGCTGCTGGTCGGTCTCGAGGCGGCGCCGGTTCTCGTCCTTCAGCGTCTTGCCCGATCCGATGCACATCATCACTTCGCGGGCGCGCGCGTCCTCCGGCCGGATGTAGTGCACGTCCTGCGTCAGCACGGCCTTGATGCCCGTTGCCTCCGCCAGCGCGAGCATGCCTTCGCGCTGCCGGCGCTGCAGCGGGATCTGATTCTCCATGACCTCGAGGAAGAACCGGTCGGCGCCGAACACGTCGCGCCACTCGCATGCCGCGCGCTCTGCCGCGTCCATGTCGCCCGCGATCAGTCGGCGCGAGACCTCGCCCGACATGCAGCCCGACAGCGCGATGATGCCCTCGTGGTACTTCTGGATGACCTCACGATCGACGCGCGGCCGGAAGTAGAAGCCTTCGAGGTAGCCGGCCGAGACGATCTTGATCAGATTGCGGTAACCCTGCGCGTTCTCGGCGAGCAGCGTCAGGTGCGAGCCGGGCTCTTTCGCATCGCGGACGCGGCGGTCCTTCACCAGCGTCGCTTCGCAACCGAGGATCGGCCGCAGGCCCTTGCCGGTCGCCGCCTTGTAGAACTCGATGGCGCCGAACAGGTTGCCGTGGTCGGTCAAGGCCAGATGGGTTTGGCCGTCCTCGGCCGCGGCGGCGCACAGATCGTCGATCTGCGCGTTGCCCTCGAGCAAGCTGAAGTGGCTGTGCGTGTGAAGATGCGCGAATCGAACCACGGTGGCACTCCCGTGGGTCAACCTACGCGCGCCGTCCCTGGGCCGCAACCGCGCGCGGACCACGCGGCGAACACGAGCAGCACGGTCTCGGCGAGCGGTGTCCCGGCCAGCGCGCCGACGCGGTCGATCCAGATCCGCACGAGGGCATACAGCAGGATCGCCAACGCGATCGACGTCGCGTCACCGTAGCGCAGCGCGCGCGACGCGGGCAGATAGACGACCAGGATCAGCGCGCCCTGGACGAGCACGGTCGCCCCGCGCAGCGCGTCGGGGCCCGCCGCCCACGCGCCGACGAGCAAGGCGGCACAAGCGAGCGCAGCACCGAAGAAGCGCCGACCGCCCTTCACGGCGTCGAACGCGAGCGGTGGGGCCGCGCACGCCACCAACGCCGCAAGCGCCGCGAACGGTGAGTCATTGGCGTGGAGCGTCACGGCGAACACGGGCGCCAACACCGGCAACAGCAGGAACGGCATGCGCCGCGTCGCCTCGAGCGCGAGCAACGTCGATTCCGCGGCGCCGGAACGGGGCGACGTCCGGACGTCGGCATCGGTCAGGAAGAACAGCGGCGATTTCAGGCGCTCCGCCGCCGCCGCGAAGCGCTGCCAGCCGCCGATGAGGAAGTTGCTCGAGGCGACGCTGATCGCGATCGTCAGCAGCGAAGCGCTGGCCGTCGGCGCGACGAACGGGAGCGCGACGACCGCGAGCAACGCGCCCGCGGCCGGTCCGAGGTTCGGGCGGGCGACCGGCAGGCTGCGGTGCTCGCGGAGCAGCGGCGTGCTCATCGAGTACGAGCACAGGCAGATCGACAAGGCCAGCAGCAGGCGCTCGAAACCGCCGGCCGCGGCGATCGTCGCTTGAGCTCCCGGATGCACGCCGCCGATCGCATGCAGCGCCAGCGGGGCGGCAATCGACGCGATCAGCGCGAACACGAGCTTGGCGCCGGACAAGCCGCGGCGGATCCGGCGCTGGTCGTAGGGCGCCTGCTCCAGGCGCGGGGCGACGACCAGGTTCGCGGCCGTGTCGACGCACAGACGCAACACCAGCAGCAGCGCGAGCAAGCGGAGGGTCGCGACGCGCTCCGCCTCGGCTTGGACGACGACCAAGCGCGTCGTCAGTGCGATCCACGCGCAGGGCTCCAGCAGTCGCGCGACGACCGGTCGGGCGAAAAATGCCGTGCTTGACGCCTTTCGCGCCACGCTGCTAGCTTTGGCCGATTCGTGAGTCATCGTGGAGTTCGACGTGCGTTTCTCGGTCGTCCATAGCGCCGTGTCGATCGTCCTGCTCTGCGGCGTCTTCGGCTGCGCCACCGATCGTGGCCAGTTGACGGATGAGCGCAAGACCCAACTCGAACACTGGTGGAAACTCTATCAGTCGTCCGATCCGGCATGGGACAACGCGCGCACGGCATGGTTCGAGCTCGGCGGGGAGGCGCGCGACACGCTCGTCCTGTCGCTGCTGAAGAACATGATCCAGCTGTCGCCGCGGCAGACGGTGACCACGCGCGGCAACACGGAAGCTTCGTGGCGTCGGCCGCAGCGCGAGCTCCTCGAACTCGACGACGAGGTCGTCGTGCCCGCGTTGATCACGGCGTTGCGCGTGTCGCGCGATCCCCCGTCGCAGACAGCGATCGTCGACACGCTCGGTCGGGCGGGTGCCGTCGATGCGATGACGGAGGCGTTGGACGCGCCGCAAGACGGCGATTCGCCGCAGTTCGTCCCGGCGCTGCTGAAGGGGCTCGTGACCGCCGGCGGCGAGCAAGCGATCGAACGCGTCGGCGTCGCGCTGCGCGATCACGACGATTGGCGCGTGCGCGCGGGCGCGGCAGAAGCCCTCGGTCAGGCGCGCAACGCCGATCGCACGCGCGCGGCGATCCTGCTGAAGCCGGGCCTCGAGGACGTCGACGCGTTCGTCCGCAAGCGTGCGATCGAAGCCTACGGCGAGTTGCAAGCGGTGAAGGCCGCGCCGCTGTTGGCGCTCGCGCTCGAGCGTGCGCACAAGGCCGGCGCGGTGGACGAAGTCGAGCTGTGCGCATCGGTGCTGCGCGGATTGACCGGCGCCAACGTGTTCGCGAACGATCCGGTCCTGTGGCAAGAAGCGGCGCAGCAAGCGGCGGCGAAGGAGTGATGCGATGGAATATCGACTGAAGCGCAGCGGCGAAGCGTGCGGCGGCTGCTCCGCCGAGTTCCCCGTGGGGCAGTCGATGTTCTCGGTGCTCGAACTCGCCGCCGAACAGCCGCTGCGCGCCGACTACTGCGACGCGTGTTTCGACAAGTTGCGCGGTGAAGGGCGCGACATCTACGCGTTCTGGAAGACGAAGAAGACCAGCGAAGGTCGTTCGCGCCGCGTCGTCGACTACCCGTCGCTGCGCGAGCTGTTCTTCCGTATGGCGCAGATCGACGCGGTGGAGTACCGGAAACTCGCGTACCTCATGGCGCTGATCCTGGTCCGCAAGCGCTTCCTCGCGATCAAGGAGTTCGTCACGCAGGGCGGAGTCGACTACTTGATCATCACCGCGAAGGACCGGCCCGACGCGTTGCGCATCGAAGCCCCGGAGTTGCGCGCTCCCGAGATCGCCGACCTGACCGGTCGGCTGCGACTCCTGCTCGACATGGACCTGGAAGAGGTCGCCCCGCAGTCCGGTGGTGGCGCAGCAAGCGCTCGCACCCCGGCCGAAGGCGCCGCCGATGGCGCTGAGCCCGGCGCGGAGTCACGAAGCTAACAGCCCTTCGTTTCACGCATTGCGATGACGCGCCCGACCTCCGTCGGAACGCGCCGCGACGTCGTTTTCCCCCAAGGTTTCCACCACGCGCCGGGGGGCGAAGTGGGGCGCGAAACGGCCATTTTCTGGTCCTGCGCGAAAGTGAAGTGGGGGATGTGGAGAGATTGGGGAGGAATGAGCGTAAGTCCGTTCCAGGTGTGGATCTTGATGCTTCGATGGGGTGGGGAGTCCCTGTAAGCGAAAGTCGATCAGCGATTTACGATTCATCGCCGATCGTGGAAGATTTCGCTTTTTCGCGCCGTGAGCGGCATTGACAGTGCCGAAAACGAGCGTAGAACCCGCACCAAAGTGGTGCAAAGTGGAGCGCAGGGGTATCGATCGTGGTGTTCATCGGGACGTACAGGCATACGTTCGATGCGAAGGGGCGAGTCTTCGTCCCGAAGAAGTACCTCCATGCCTTGACCACCCCGAACGAGCGCGTCGTCTACGTGGCGATCGGAATGGACCCGTGCGTGATGCTGTTCAGCAAGCCGCACTTCGACGCCCTGGCCGACAAGCTCGTCAACCTGCCCCAATCCGACCCCGCGTCGCGCAACTACTCCCAGACCTTCTTCGAGAACGCGTTCGACGTCGAAGTCGACGGAGCGGGCCGCATCCTCATCCCGGAAGTGCTGCGCGAGTACGCCGGCATGAAGCTCCCGGGTGAGGTCGTGTTCGCCGGCGCAGGCACCGCGATCACGATCTGGGAACCCACGACGCACGTCACTCACCGCGCGGGCACGAAGGCCAACTACGCCAACGACGCGGAAAAGACGGGCGTATGAGCATCACCACGCAGCGCCCCTCACCGATCGGGACCGGACACCGCTGCCGCGGCACGACGCGTGTCCGTGCGCGCCGGCAGCGCCGGCAGAGGACCTTCGCCATGCAGGATCCGCGCGATCGCCGCGTGCACCGCACCGTCATGGTGCGCGAAGCGGTTCAGTTCCTCGCGCCGACGGACGGCTCGATCGTGCTCGATCTCACCGCGGGAGGCGGCGGGCACTCCGAAGCGATCCTCGAAGCGACCTCGAACGGGGTCGTGATCGCCTTCGACCGCGACCCGCAGATCCTCGAGCTGGCGCGGCGGCGCCTGGAGCGTTTCGGCGCGCGCGCACAGTTCGAGCTCGCCAACTTCGCGCAGATCGGCGCGGTCTGCGCGCGCCGTGGCATCGATCGCGTCGGTGGGGTGCTCGCCGATCTCGGCGTGTCCTCGCTGCAGCTCGACGACGCAGCGCGCGGCTTCTCGTTCGACAAGGACGGGCCGCTCGACATGCGCATGGGAACGGACGCGAAGCGGTCGGCCGCGGAGTTCCTGAACCGCGGGACGCGCGAGGACCTGTTGTTCGCGATCGGCGAGCTCGGCGACGAGCCGCGCGCCAAGCGCGTCGTCGACGCGATCCTCGACGCGCGCAAGCAGGCGCCGCTGCGCCGCACGTGCGAACTCGCGGAACTCGTCGCACGCGTGCTCGGTGGAGGCGCCGCGCGCCATCACCATCCAGCGACGCGCACGTTCCAGGGCGTGCGTATGTGGATCAACGATGAACTCGGCGCGCTCGAAGCGGCGCTGCCCGAGGCCATTCGCAGACTCGAGTGTGGTCGTCGAGCCGTGGTGATCGCCTTCCACGGCGGCGAAGACCGGGTGGTCAAGAACGTGTTCCGGGACGCGGAGGCCGCGGGCGACGTCGTCGTCCTGACGAGCAATCCGGTGGTTCCGTCGGACACGGAAGTCCAGGCGAACCCGCGCGCGCGCAGCGCCCGTTTGCGCGCGGCGGAGCGGAGGCAATCGGGCGACTAGAGCGGAAGCATCGAGGACTCTCGTCCTGCGGTGCCTACGGACGCGGCGCGTCCGGATCGGGGTGGTCCATGCGGTGGGCCGCACTTCGCGTAGCGTTGCTTTTGGTGATCGGGATCGCGGTGACGACGGTCGCGCTGAACGTGCGCTGCACGCACTATCAATATCGACTCGGCGTCGTGATGCACGACAAGGACGACATGCTCGCGCTCATCGCGTCCCGACGGGCGCAATGCGAGAAGATGTTGTCCACCGCGGAACTGGTCGCGTTCCTCGGTGAGATCGGCGTCGAGCCGGACGACCTGAACCGCATTCTGCAATCCCCGGCGGCGCCCGCCGTCGCGATGCGTGCCGCAGTGACGGGACGCGACTGAAATGGACGTGCGCCGGCGCTGGATCCAGGTGGTCGCGGTGATCAGCTTGTGCTTCGTCGCACTCGAGCTGCGCCTGTTCCACTTGCAGATCCTGAAGCACCCGCGCGCGGAACAGCGCGTGGACGGCGTTCGCCAGAAGACCGAGCGCCTGGTGGCCACGCGCGGCACCATCTTCGACCGTCACGGTCGAGCGCTGGCGATCACGGTGCCGGCGATCGAGATCTACTCGGACTCGCGCTGGACCGCGAAGACCGACGCTCGCGACAAGATCGCGGCGACGCTCGCCGAGTACGGCTTGGGCGAAGTGAGTCAGATCCGCGCCGATCTCGAGCGCAACGGCTACCGCAAGCTGTTCCAGAAGCCGATCGCGGACGCCGAGATCATCATCGACTTGCAGCAACTCCAGCGCGACGGCCGCTTGCCCGGCATCGACCTGCATCCGACCACCGTTCGCGACTATCCGGAGGACCGGCTCGCGGCCGCGGTGATCGGCCACGTCGACGCGGAGGGCAAGGGCGCGACGGGCATCGAACTCGCGTTCGACGCCGAGTTGACCGGACGCTCCGGCAAGCGCACGTACGAGAAGGACGCCGGCCGCAACGCGATGGTCGACGTCGATCACTACGTCGCCGACGCCACGCCGGGCAACGATGTCACGCTGACCCTCGACGTCAACATGCAGTGGTTCGTCGAAGAGGAAGTCGACGCGCTGGTCGAGAAGTTCAAGCCGCGTTGGGTCACGGCTGTGGTCTCGCGCCCGGCGACCGGCGAAGTCCTCGCCATGGTCAATCGGCCGACGTTCGACCCGAATCAATACGGCAACTACGCGCCCGAAGCGTTCCGCAACAACGCCGTCACGCTGACCTACGCGCCCGGCTCGGCGTTCAAGCCGTTCGTCATGGCGCTCGCGCTCGATCGCAACAAGGTCTCGTCGTCGAGCGTGATCGACTGCGAGAACGGCGTGTGGTCGATCGGATCGCGGACGATCCGCGACGTCCACAAGGAGCGGCTCTTGACGGCCGCCGGGGTCATCCAGCACTCGTCCAACATCGGCATGGTCAAGATCATGCACATGTTGGCGCCGCCGGACGATGCGCCCAAAGAAGACCGCATGAAGGCCTACCGCGCGGTCCGCCGCTGGTTGGACGACCTCGGGTTCGGCAAGGAAACCGGCATCGGTTTGCCCGGCGAGTCGAACGGTCGGTTCACCAACATCGACAGCTGGACGCGCAAGTTCACGCTGACGTCCTTGGCGATGGGATACGAGATCCAGGCCACACCCATGCAAGTCGTCGCGGCGTTCAACACGTTCGCGAACGGTGGACGTTGGATCGCGCCGCGCGTCGTGCGTGACGTGCGAAATCAGCGCGGCGCGCTGATCGCCGAGCCGTATCAGCCCGAGCGCGTCGTGTTCGACGACGAAGTCGCCGACGTGTTGCGCGCGATGATGGCCCAGGTCGTGGAAGAGGGCACCGCGAAGCCCGCGCAGCTCGACGGCTGGTCGATGGCCGGCAAGACGTCGACCGCCCAATACGTCCGCGACCGCAGCAAATACACCTCGTCGTTCATCGCGATGGCGCCGGTCGATGCGCCGGAACTCGTGGTGTCCGTGGTCGTCGATCAGCCGAAGGGCGCGCATTTCGGTGCGACGGTCGCGGCTCCGACGGTCAAGGGAATCATGGAGCGTTGCCTGAACTACCTGCGCGTGCCGCAGGACCGTCCGTTGCTCGATGAAGCCGACGTCCAGCGTCCCTCGGTCCACGGGCGCTGACTCCGCATGTCCTGTTCGCGTCGTTCCTCCTGGATGCTCATGATCGCCGCACTCTTCCCCTCCGCCACCGTCGCCGAACTGGCCCATGCAGCCAGCGGTGCCGTCGTGTCCGGTGAGGGCGCGACGCGCGTGACCGAGCTGGTCGCGGACTCGCGCCACGCCGTTCCGGGGAGCCTGTTCTTCGCCGTGAAAGGCGTCCAGCGTGACGGCGGCGGTTACGTCGCCGACGCGATCGCGCGTGGCGCCGTGGCGATCGTCGCCGAGCCCGACGTCGCGGTCCCCGCTGGGGTGCCTTGCGTCCGTGTCGCGGATTGTCGCAAGGCGAAGGCGTTGATGGCGGCGCGGTTCTTCGGCGAGCCGGCGCGCAAGCTGATGGCCGTCGGCGTGACCGGTACGAATGGCAAGACGACGACGACGTGGATGATGCGCGCGGTTGCCGAGTACGCCGGGGATCGCACGCTCTTGCTCGGCACCATCGCGAACGAACTCGCCGGCGCCTCGACGCCGGCCGCGAACACGACTCCGGATCCGATCGACTTGCATCGCATGTTGGCGAGCGCGGTCGCGAGCGGCGCGCGCCTCGCCGTGATGGAAGTGTCGTCGCACGCGCTGGAGCAGGACCGCGTGCTCGGCGTCGGCTTCCGCGCCGCGGCGTTCACGAATCTCAGCCCGGAACACCTCGACTTCCACAAGACGCTCGAGGCCTATCGCGACGCCAAGGCGCGCCTGTTCGAAGCGCTCGACCAAAGCGCCACCGCGGTGCTGAACCAGGACGACCCCGCGGCCGCGTACTACGCCAGTCGCACCAAGGCGCGCGTCGTGCGTTACGGCATGACGCCCGGCGCCGACGTGTCGGTCGAAGTGCATCGGGTCGACATCGACGGTTGCTCGTTCGCGTTGCGGACGCCGCAAGGGCGCATGGACGTCGCGACGCGCATGGTGGGGCGACACAACCTGTTCAACGCGATGGCCGCGGCGGCGACGTGCCTCGCGCTCGAGTACCCGCTCGACGCGGTCCGCGGCGGATTCGAGCTGCTGAAAGGCGTGCCGGGGCGGCTCGAGTCGGTCGACTGCGGCCAGGACTTCCGCGTACTGGTCGACTTCGCGCATACCGAAGCGGCGCTTGCGCACGTGCTCGAGACGCTGCGCCCGTTGACGCGAGGGCGGCTGATCACCGTGTTCGGTTGCGGTGGCGACCGCGACGTCACGAAGCGCCCGAAGATGGGCGCCGTGGTCAGTCGCCTGTCCGACATCGCGTTCGTGACGTCGGACAACCCGCGCACCGAAGACCCGCTGGCGATCATCGAACAGATCAAGGCCGGATTGATCCCGGGGCGGCAGACCGTCATCGAGCCCGACCGCAAGCGCGCGATCGAAGCGGCGCTGCGCGAAGCCCGTGGCGGCGACATCGTGGTGCTCGCCGGCAAAGGGCACGAGAAAGTCCAAATCGTCGGGGATCGACGCATTCCGTTCGACGACGTCGAAACGGCTCGGGAGGTCCTGTGGAGCCTCTGAAGACCCACGATGTGTTGCTGGCGACCGCGGGCAAGGCCGCGCGTCCGTTGCCCTCGCTGTTCACCGCGGTGAGCACGGATACGCGTCAGCTGCATGCCGGTGCGCTGTTCGTCGCCTTGAAGGGTGATCGGTACGACGGGCATCAATTCCTCGCGCAGGCCGCGCAGGCCGGCGCGGTCGCCGCGATCGTCGACCAGGACGTGGGCGAGCGCGCTCCGCTGCCGACGATTCGCGTCCGCGACTCGTTGCGCGCATTGCTCGATCTCGGAGCGTTGGCGCGCAAGCGGTTGTCCGCCAAAGTCATCGCGATCACGGGCAGCAACGGCAAGACGACGACCAAGGAACTGGTCGCGTGCTGTCTGCAGACGCGCTTCGCGACGGTGAAGTCGCCGGCGTCGTTCAACAATTTCGTCGGTGTCCCGCACACGCTGTTCCTCGCCGACGCGTCCACGCAGGCCGTCGTGCTCGAGGTGGGCACGAACCACCCCGGCGAGATCGCGACGCTCGCGGAAGTCGCCCGGCCCGATGTCGCGGTGGTGACGAACGTCGCCGCGGCGCATCTCGAAGGTCTCGGCACGATCGCAGGAGTGCTCGCCGAAAAGGGCTCGCTGCTCGACTTCGTCGCGCGTGGCGGCGTCGCGGTGCTGAATCAGGACGACGACGTCAGCTTCGACGCGTTGCGCGCCCGCGCTCGCAGTCGCACCGTGACGACCGGCGTGCGGCGCCGCGCGGACTATCTGGCGACGATGCCGCATTGCGATCTCGATCGCATCGCGTTCCATCTGAACGGGCGTACGCGGGTCCGCGTGCCGCTGATCGGTTGCCACAACCTCTACAACGCGCTGACCGCGCTCGCGGTCGCCGCGGAACTCGGTGTCGATCTCGAAGCGGCGGCGACCGCACTGCGCCATTTCGAAGGGCCGCCGGGTCGCCTGAAGAAGCACCGCGTCGGAAATCTGCTGATCGTCGACGATGCGTACAACGCGAATCCCGGCTCGATGGTCGCCGCGATCAAGACGTTCGCGTCGCTGCGCGTCCCCGGGCGCAAGATCCTCGTGCTCGGCGACATGGCCGAGCTCGGTCCGCACTCGAAGAGCATGCATCGCGAGGTCGGGACCGCGACCTCGTGCGGCCCGTTCGATTTGTTGGTGACCGTCGGCGACGACGCCGTGGAGCTGCGCGAGGGCGCGGTCGAACGCGGCTTCGCCGACAGCGCGGCGATCCATGTCCGCGATGCGGACGCCGCGGCTCACGAACTCCTGGCGCGCTTGCGCCCCGACGACGCGATCCTGGTGAAGGCGTCGCGCAAGACGGGGCTCGATCGCGTCGTCACTCGAATCCTGACCACCGCACGTGGCGCCTCGGGCGAGGCGCGGGGTGCGGCGTCATGACCGTTCAAGAAGTCCTTTGGTCCGCGACGCGGGAGCAAGGCCGCGAGACGAATACTCAACGGATGCAAGGCGCCCGGGTGGTCCGGGCGTCTGAGGGAAACGTACCGGTATCGGCCGTTTCGTTGCCCGCTCGCCGTCGCGGACCATCGGACTCGATTCATTCCACCGACGCCGTGGTGGCGTTCGCCACCACGCGCGGTTCCCGGGTTTCGTCGTAAAGAAAGCCCCGACGAGAGGGCTTCCTTCGCGACCACGGAGAGAGCAATCGCTTGCTGCTCTGGCTGCTCGACTACTTCCGCAATACGTCGCTCTGGAACCTGTTCCAGTACGTGACGCTACGCGCGGCGCTGGCGGCGACGACCGCCTTCTTGACCGCGGTGCTGCTCGGTCCGCGGCTGATCGCCGCGCTGCGCGCGAAGAAGATCGGCGAGAAGGTCCAGAAGGGCGATTCCGCGGTGCTCGATCAGATGCACGCAGGCAAGGCGGGTACGCCGACGATGGGCGGGCTGCTGGTGCTGATCGCGATCCTCGTCGCGATCGGCTTGTTCGGCCGGTTGTCGAACCACTACGTCGTGTTGGCCGCGCTGTCGACGATCGGGTTCTCGTGCGTCGGCTTGATCGACGACTGGACCAAGCTGTCCGGCCGCAACAAGAAGGGCATCTCCCCGCGTTTGAAGATGGTGCTGCTGCTCGCCGTGGCGTTCGCGATCGCGATCGCGATCGTGCTGCTCGCGAAACAGGCCGGCGAGGCCACGCCCTACGTCGTTCGGCTCCCGTTCCTGAAGGACGTCGTGCTCGACCTGTCGTGGATGCACGGCTCGCTGTACCTCGTGTTCTGCATCGTTGTGTTGCTCGGATCGAGCAACGCGGTCAACCTGACCGACGGTCTCGACGGTTTGGCGACCGGTTGCGCCGCGATCGCCGCGGCCGCGTTCTCCGTGATCATCTACGTGGTCGGCCGCAAGGACACGACCGAGTACCTGCTGATCGCCTACGTCCCGGGCTCGGGCGAACTCGCGATCGTCTGCGCCGCGCTGGCCGGGGCCTGCCTCGGCTTCCTGTGGTTCAACTCGTACCCGGCGCAGATCTTCATGGGCGACACGGGCTCGCTGCTGATCGGTGGTCTGCTCGGTTTCGTCGCGATCGTGGCGCGGCAGGAGCTGGTGTTGCCGATCGTCGGCGGCGTGTTCGTCATGGAAGCGGCGTCCGTGATCCTGCAAGTCGGCTCGTTCAAGCTGACCGGCAAGCGCATCTTCCGCATCGCTCCCATCCACCATCACTTCCAGTTCGCCGGATGGCACGAAGTGAAGGTGGTCTCGCGGTTCTGGATCCTCGCGGTGATCTTCGCGATCGCCGGTGTCGCGACCTTGAAGGTGAGGTGAACGTTGTCCGACGACGTCGACGCCAACGCGCTGCCGAAGCTCGACTCCGACGAGAGTTCGCCGGAAGCGACCGCGCAGTGGATCCTGTGGATCGTGCTGGCGTTGGTCGGCATCGGCACCGTCTTCGTGTTCTCGACGTCGGCCGCGCTGCCGGCGCGTGATCACGGCATGGACGCCGCGTACCGCGCGCTGTGGGTCCAGCTCGCGAAAGTGGGGGCGGGCCTGCTGTGCTTGTGGGCCGGGTTGAAGATCAAGCTCGAGTGGCTCTGCACCTATCGCTGGCGCATCTGGGCCGGCGTCATGGTCGCGCTGGCGCTCGTGTTCGTGCCTGGCGTCGGAATGATGCTGAACGGCGCGCGCCGCTGGCTGCAGACGCCGCTGGTGCCGCTGCAGCCCTCGGAGTTCGTCAAGCTCGCGGTCGTGATCCTGGTCGCCGGGACTTGCGGACGCATCGGTCCGGGCATCCAGGACTGGCGGCGCGGCCTGCTGCCGCTCTACCTCGCGCTCGGCGCGGCGGCGCTGCTGCTGCTGAAGCAGCCCGACTTCGGATCCGCGCTGTTCGTGCTCGGTCTCGGCACGCTGTTGATGGTGCTCGGCGGCGCCCGCGCGAAGCATTTCCTCGTCGCCGGGGCCTGCGCGCTGCCGCTCTGCGTGGCGTACGCGGTGTTCCGGCTGGATCACGTCCAACGCCGACTGACCGAGTACGTCAGTCCGTCGGAGGGTGGTCAGGCGTACCAGAGCATGATCGCGCTCGGGAGCGGCGGAGCGTTCGGAGCCGGACTCGGTGCCGGTGAGGCCAAGCTCGGCTACCTGCCCTACATTTCGAGCGACTTCATCCTCGCGGCGGTCGGCGAAGAACTCGGATTCGTCGGCACGTCGCTGGTGGTACTGTTGTTCGTCGTTCTGCTGCTCCTCGGCACGCGGGTCGTGATGAGGCAGCAGAGCATCGCAGGGTTCGTGCTGGCGGCGGGGTTGACGCTGTTGATCTGCGTCCAAGCCCTCATCAATGTCGCGGTCGTGACGGCGGCGGTGCCGACGAAAGGCATCGCGTTGCCGTTCCTTTCCGCTGGCGGATCCTCGATTTGCGCCATGTTGTTCGCGACCGGCTTGCTCGCCAATCTGGCGCGGCGTGCCGGTGAACCGATCGAAGTCGACGACGTCGAAGGCGATCGGGCGTTCGTGCCTCCTGTTCTGCGTCGTCTGCTCGGAGTGCGTCATGGGTGAACTCGAAAAATACGGGCTGCTGTCGGCCTCCCTGTTGTTGCTGATGGCGGGGCTGCTCGCGTTCTTCGGCCGCGACTCCGACGTCGACATGGGCGCTCACGCGCTGTCGGCGAACAACGACGTCGTCGAGCGCAACACGGATCCCGGCACGCGGACGCGGGATTCCGTGGCTCCGCGGGACGTGCCCAAGCCGACGAATCCGTCGCAACAACCGGCGGATCCCCCGCGCTCGCCGATCGACAACGAACACGAGAACGGCGGCGACGACACGGAACCGCGCGAAGGTGGCAAGCACGAGTCCGAGCCGCAGGACGACCAACCGACCGAACCTGAGAAGCCGGTCGAGTCCGATGCTCCCGTCCACTACGCGGTCAAGTCGGGCGACACCCTGAGTTCGATCGCGGCCGCGCACTTCGGCGACAAGAAGTACTACAAGTTGATCGAGCAGGCGAACCCGGGCGTCGACTCGCGCAGCCTCAAGATCGGCCAAGAGCTGATCCTGCCGGCAAAGAGCGCGACGAAGGCACAGGCGACCCCGCCGAAGTCGCCCGCGGGCGAGGCATCGCCGAAGTTGAAGATGGGCAAGGCGACGCCCGCGAAGGGACTGGAAGCCGCGAAGGACGCGAAGGCCGCCGGCGCCGGCAAGTCCGCGCCCGCCGTCGCCGCGGACCGCTCGACCTCGCCGAAGAGCGACGCGCCCGCGAAGGCCGACAACTCTCCGCGCAAGGCGTCCAAGGACACGCAGAAGCCCGCGGACTCCGGCGCCAAGAAGGGGCCGCGCGAGCATCGGGTCGCGAAGGGTGACACGCTGACGTCGATCGCCCGCAAGTACTACAACGACGCGAACAAGTGGAAGACGATCTTCGATGCGAACCGCGACAAGCTGAAGAGCACGTCGATCGTCCCCGAAGGCGTGTTGCTGAAGATCCCGTGAACCCAGTCGACGCGCCCGGGGAATCCCGGCGCATCCTGATCGCGGCGGGTGGCACGGGCGGACACGTGCATCCGGCGCTGGCGACGGCGCAGGCGTTGATGCGCGTCGATCCGAGCATTCGGATCGAGTTCATGACGTCCGGCCAGCGCAGCGGCGAGCGCGCGCTCGAGGCCTCGTCGTTCCCGTGCCGACCGCTGTTTCCCGGCCGCGCCCATGCGCCCGCACGCTGGAACGTCCCGGCGTATGCCAACGCATTGCTGCGTGCGCGCAGCGTGGTGTCGTCGTTCCAACCGCACGTGATCGCCGGATTCGGCGGTTACCTGACTCTGTGCGCCGGGGTGGCCGCGCTCGGTCCGCTGCCGCTTGCACTGTTGCGGCTCGGCTTCGGGCGTCGGGCAACGCCGCCGCTCGTGTTGTTCGAGCAGAACGTGCGGGTCGGGAAAGCCGTGTCGTGGCTGAAGGACGCCGCGGCCCGCATCGTGCTGGCCTATCCGATCCTCGATCCCGAGCGGCTGCCGGCCGAGCGCACCAGCGTCGAAGGCAACCCATTGCGCGAGGACTTCGACGCCGAGTCGGTTCCGGATGCGAGCGCGTTCGGGCTCGAGTCGGGGCGCCCGACGGTCGTCGCGCTCGGCGGCAGTCAGGGCGCTCGCGGCGTGAATCGCATGGTCCTTGGCACGCGCGCTGAACTCGGCCGTCGCTGCCCGGGCGTGCAGATCCTGATGCTCACCGGCGAGGTCGACCACGCGGCCGTGGTCGAGGAGATCGCGCGCCAGCCGGAGCCCCGCACCGTCGCGATGCCGTTCCAGGCGCGCATGAACGACGTCTATCGACTTGCCGACGTCGTCGTCGCGCGCGCGGGCGCGACGACGTTGTCCGAGGTCGCACGGATCGGCAAGCCGCTCGCGCTCGTGCCGTATCCGTACGGCGACGGCCACCAATTCGACAATGCCCGGCTGTTCGAACGCGTCGGCGGCGCGGCCGTGGTCGAGGAAGGCGACGGCGCCGCGGTCCGACTGCTGCACGTCGTCGCGCGCTGGTTGGCCGATCCCGCGGCGCGCGCGGCGTCTGCGGAGAAGGCGCGGGCGCTGCATCGACCCGACGCGGCGACCCGGTGCGCGAGCCTGTTGTGCCAAGTCGCCGACGAGCACCGACGGCCATGAGCGTCGCGGATGCGCGCGCCGTGCATCTGATCGGCGCCGGCGGCTTCGGGATGGCCGCGTTCGGCGGCTTGCTGCAAGACCGCGGCGTCGCGCTCACCGGGTCCGATTTGCGGCGTGGGCCGGGGACGGCCAGGCTGTCCGCGCACGGCGCTCGGATCACGATCGGACCCCATCGCGCCGAGACGGTTCCAGCGGAGGCGCTCGTGATCGCCTCGGCGGCGATTCCGGCGGACAACCCGGAGCTCCGCGTCGCGCACGAACGCGGGCAACGAGTCCTGACGTATCCGCAAGCGCTCGGCGAGTTCATGCGCGCGTGCGCGGGCGTCGCGATCGCGGGCACGCACGGCAAGACCACGACCACGGCACTGGTTGTCGCCGGCGCGCGCGCGGCGCAGCTCGATCCGTCGTTCGTCGTCGGCGGTGACGTGCCGCAGTTCGCCGCCGCGGGTCATTGCGGCGCGGACCGCTGGTTCGTCGCGGAAGCCTGCGAGTACGCCGAGTCGTTCCTCCACCTCGCGCCACGCGTCGCCGCGATCACCAACGTCGAAGCCGATCACCTCGACCACTACGGCAGCTTCGAGCGCGTGGTCGACGCGTTCCGTGCGTTCGTCGCTCGCATCGATCCCCACGGCGTGCTGATCACGACTCCGTCGGTGCTGGCGCGCTTGGGTCCTGTCGCGTGCGCGACGCGGACGGTCGGCTCGACGATCGCTGCGATGACGCGCGCCGTCCGCATCCGTGACGTCGACGGCCTGCCGCGGTTCGACGTCGAGGGCGACATCCGGCTGCGGGACGTCGGATTGGCGATCCCGGGCCGTCATTCGGTCGAGAACGCCATGGTCGCGCTCGGCGTGCTGCACGCGATGGGCGTCGACGTCGAGCGTGCGCGCGCCGGGATCGAGGGATTTTCGGGCGTCGCGCGTCGCCTCGAGCCGATCGCGGAGCACGACGACGTCGTGATGCTCTCCGATTACGCGCATCACCCGACGGCGCTGACCGCGGTGGCCGACGCCATCTTCGCGCGCTACCCGGGCCGTCGCGTCGTGGCGGCGTTCCAGCCGCACCAGGCGAGCCGGACCCGCGACTTCTTCGCCGGGTTCGCGCAAGCCTTGGCGCGATTCCACGTCCCGCTCGTCACCGACATCTACGGAGCCCGTGAGTCCGGACCGCACGCCGCCACCGTGACCGCGGCGGAACTCGCGGAGGCGGTGCGCGAGTCGAATCCCGCTGCCCGCTATGCTGGCGCGCTTTCCGCGGTCGTTCCCGCGATCCAGGCCGTCGTGCGGCCTGGCGACGTCGTGCTGCTGCTCGGAGCCGGAGACATCGATGACCTCCGTGTCGAACTTCCAGGCGCCGTGTCCAGCGCGCTACGACGTCGCGCTCCGTGACCACACGACGTTCCGCATGGGCGGCAAGGTGCCGATCCTGCTGGAGCCGCGCAATCGCGAAGAATTGGCCGCCGCGGTGCGACGCTTGCGCGAAGACGGCATTCCGTACCGCATGCTCGGCGGGGGCGCGAACATCCTCATCGATGACGCCGGACTCGACGAAGCGATCGTGTTGACGACGGGCTTCGCGTTCATGGTCCGGGACAACGAAGAAGGCACCGCGTTGCGCCTCGGCGCTGGCTTGTCGATCCCGCAGTTCGTCACCAAGACGCGCGAGATGGGGCTGACCGGAGCCGAGTGCCTGGTCGGCGTGCCGGGCACGATGGGCGGCGCGACGGTGATGAACGCCGGCGGGCGTCACGGCTGGCTGTCGTCGATCGCGCGCCGCGTGCGTTACTTGACTCCGGCGCTCGACGAACAGGAAGACGCGGTGACCGAGCGCATGTTCGGCTACCGCTCGTCGATGTTCGACGCGTGCGTCGTGCTCGAGACGGTGGTCGAGTTGCGCCGCGACGCGCAGAAGGCCGTCCAAGAGCGCATCAAGACGATCCTCAAGGAGAAGAGCGCCGCGCAGCCGTTGATCGAGCCGAGCGCGGGTTGCATCTTCAAGAACCCCGAAGGTCAGTCCGCGGGTCGGTGCATCGAGGCCGCGGGCCAAAAAGGCACGCGCATCGGCGACGCCGAGGTGTCGACCAAGCACGGCAACTTCATCGTGAATCGCGGTGCGGCCACGTTCCGCGACGTGATCCAACTGATTCGGCAAGTGCGTGAACGCGTGTTCGAACACGCCGGCATCGACCTCCACACCGAGGTGAAGATCTGGAGTCGCGAGCCTCTCGATCTGCCGGCGTACTCCGCGACTTGACGCCCCGCGCACTGATCCTTCCCACGACCGGAGCCACTCTCGTCCCATGGATTCACTGAAGGAAATCGTCGACGTCGTACTGCACCTGAACGACCACCTGCGCGAGTTGGTGGATCAGCACGGGACGACGACGTATTGGATCTTGTTCGCGATCGTGTTCGCGGAAACTGGGTTGGTCGTCACGCCGTTCCTGCCCGGCGATTCGCTGCTGTTCGCGGCGGGCTCGATCGCGGCACTCGGCAGCGAGAAGTTCCAGGTTTGGCCGGTCTGCATCCTGCTGACGATCGCCGCGATCGTCGGCGACACCGTGAACTATTGGATCGGCAAGAAGATCGGGGCCAAGGTGTTCGCCACCGAGAGTCGTTGGATCAAGCGCGAGCACCTGCAGAAGACGCAGGCCTTCTACGAGAAGTACGGCGCCAAGACGATCGTGCTCGCGCGCTTCGTTCCGATCGTCCGCACGCTCGCGCCGTTCGTCGCCGGTGTCGGCACGATGAACTACCGCACGTTCATCACCTACAACGTCTTCGGCGGCGTGCTGTGGGTGTTCTCGCTGACGTGGGCCGGTTACTTCTTCGGCAACATGGAAGTCGTGAAGAAGAACTTCTCGACGGTGATCCTCGCGATCATCGTCATCTCGATCCTGCCGCTGATCATCGAGTGGTGGAAGGCGAAGCGCGCGGCGAGCGCTCCCCAGGCCTGATCCACGCGCGCGGAATTCGGTACCGGCCCGCAGGCTCGGCTCACGTGGGACGCGTCTTCAGGCGACGCGAATGTCCTTCACTTCGAGATCGACGCCGGCCTTGCCGCGGAACAGGTTCAGTCGCGGCGTGAAGGCGACCGAGAACCGCTCGGCCGAACCGATCGACTCGGCGCGCGGTCCCATGCCGTAGGCGATCGCGTTGCGGACCACGCCCGACTGCAGCACCGGGAACGTCAAGTGGTTCTGGTTGCGGCCGACGCGGCGCGGTGCGCCGCCGAGCTGGACGTCGGGCACGACGAAGGTCGGCAGTGGATGGCCTTCGCCGAACGGCGCGAGGCGCTCGAGTTCCGCCATCAACGACGGCGTCAGCACGCCGAGCGGGACTTCGGCGTCGATCCACAGCTCCTGGTCCGGATCGTCCTTCCACGAGGTGCGGGCGGCGGTGTTCACGGCAGCGATGAACGCGGGCAGTGCGTGCGTCTCGATCTCGAGCCCCGCCGCGAACGCGTGGCCGCCGAACGTGCGTAGGTGCGATGCGCACTGCGACAGCGCGTGATGCAAGTCGAAGCCGCGCACCGAGCGGCCGCTGCCGCGACCGCTGTCGCCGCGCAGGCCGATCAGGATCGTCGGGCGTTGGAACTCGGTCGCGATGCGGCTCGCGACGATGCCGACCACGCCGGGATGCCACGCTTCGTCCGCGAGCACGAGGATCGGCGCATCGGTCGTGGCGGCGCGAGCCGCCTTCTCGCGCGCCCCTTGGAGGATGTGCGCCTCGATGTCTTGGCGGGTCTGGTTGCGTTCGTCGAGCTCTTTGGCGCACGCGCGCGCGGTGGCGTCGTCGGCGGCGAGCAGCAATTCGAGCGCGCGCTCGGCATGACCCAGTCGCCCCGCGGCATTGATGCGCGGGCCGAGGCGGAACGACACGTCGTCTTGTTGCACGCGGCCATGGATGCCGGCGATGCGCAGCAATGCCTGGATCCCCGGGTGCTCGCCCGAGGACAGCGCGGCGAGCCCGGAGCGCGCCAGCGCGCGATTCTCGCCGACCAGCGGCACGCAGTCGCAGATCGTCGCCAACGCGACCAAGCCGATCGAATGGCGCAGCACGCGCAGCAGCGTTTCTTGCTGGTGCGCGCGCGCGGGAAGTCGCGTGCCGAGCGCAGCCAACAACTGGAAGCCGACCGCGGTGCCGCACAACCAACGGAACGGATAACCGCAGCCGTCCCACTTCGGGTTCAGCAACGCCAACGCCGGCGGCAGGCGCTCGCCCGGCTCGTGGTGGTCGCAGACGATCACGTCGACGCCCGCGGCCTGCAAGCGCGCGATCGCATCCACGGCGGTCGTGCCGTTGTCGACGGTCACGACGACCTTCGCGCCGCGGTCGCGGATGAAGGCTTCGCCGCGCGGCGTCAGCGAATAACCTTCGTCGAGTCGATTCGGGATGTAGGTCGCGACATCGGCGCGCACGGCGCGCAGGAAGCCCGCGAGCAACGCGGTCCCGGACACGCCGTCGACGTCGGAATCGCCGTAGACGACGATCGTTTCCTTGCGCGCCAGCGCGGCGACCAGACGGTCGACCGCCCGTTCCATGTGCGCCATGCGGAACGGATCGGTGAGCCCTTCGAGGCTCGCGCTCATGAACGCGGCGACGTCGTCTTGGCCGCGGATCCCGCGATTGATGAGGATGCGCGCCGCCAAGCGCGACAACGAGAACTGCCGGGCGAGTTCTTCCTGCAAGCGCAGATCGTCGGGGAAGAAGCGCCAGTGCACGGTCATGGAGGGAGGTCTAACGCGCGGCGACCGAGTCGTCAAACGCGAACAGGCGGCGAAAGCTCGCGGCGAAGCACCGGCGCCGACCCGGGTCGGCGATCGGATCGTCGCCTTGAGCCGGGCTCGCGCACGGCGTAGCGTGCTCCGCCACGTGAGGATCGATGGCGAACGTGCGCGGAATCGGCCGCGACGCGTCGTCGAACTCGACGCACCGAGGCCAGGCCGATGGCGGAACCAAGCGACGCGCTGCGGGCGATTCCGGCGATCGACGTCTTGTTGCAGCGCTGCGTCGCCGCCTTGCCGGGAGCTCCGCGGCCGCTGGTCCTCGAGGCGATCCGCGAGCAGACCACGCGCTTCCGCGCCGCGGTGCGGGCCGGGACGGCCGCCGACCCGGCGTGCTTCGAGGGCGAGGCGTTCCTCGCCGCGATCCGCGTCGCGCTGGAGCGGGTCGCTCGCGCTCGCCACGAGGGCGTGCTGAACGCGACCGGCATCCTGCTGCACACGGGACTCGGCCGCGCGCCGCTGTGCGACGAGGCACGCACTGCCGTCGACGGGGCGGCGCGCTACGCCGTCGTCGAGGTCGATCCCGACAGCGGCGAACGGGACGAACGCGAACTGCGGATCGCGCGCTTGCTGTGCGACCTCACGGGCGCGGAAGCCGCGACGGTCGTCAACAACAACGCGGGCGCGACGCTGCTCGCGCTGTCGGCTCTGGCGGCGGGCCGCGAAGTCGTCGTCTCGCGCGGCCAACTGGTCGAGATCGGCGGCGGCTTCCGCATGCCCGACGTGATGACGGCCTCGGGTGCCGTGCTGCGCGAGGTCGGAGCGACGAATCGAACCCATCGCTCCGACTACGAGGCCGCGCTGCATCCCGGCACCGGCATGCTGTTGAAGGTGCACCCGTCGAACTTCCGCATGATCGGATTCACGAGCGCGCCGCCGCTCGCGGAGTTGGTCGATCTCGGTCGCGCCCACGGCGTTGCGGTGGGTTACGACCTCGGTTCCGGCCTGTTGCGACCGGTTGATGTCAGCCCGCTCGAAGACGAGCCCGACGTCCGCGCGGCGGTCGAGACCGGTGCGGACCTGATCTGGTTCTCCGGAGACAAGCTGTTGTGCGGCCCGCAGGCGGGCATCCTCGTCGGCCGCAAGGACGCGGTTTCGAAGGCGCGTCGCCATCCGTTGTTCCGCGCGTTGCGTCCCGGCAAGCTCGACCTCGCCGCGCTCGAGGCGACGTTGATGGTCTATCGCGCGCATCCCGACGGCGTACCTCCGCTACCGCTGTTCGTCGCTCTGCATACGCCGCACGCCGAGCTGATCGCCGCGGCCCGAGTGCTGGCCGAGACCATCGAGCGCTCGACGCGAGCCCGCGCGATCGTGCGCGAGACGGTCGGCTTCCTCGGCAGCGGTTCCGCGCCGGCGCGCGAGTTCCGCGGCGTCGCGGTCGCGTTGTCCTGCGCGGGTCACGCGCCGGACGCGATCGCGGCGCGGTTGCGCGCCGGCAAGCCGCGCGTGTACCCGCGGATCGACGCCGGCGAAGTCCTGCTCGAACTGCGTTCGATCTTCCCCGACCAACGTGAGGTCCTGTCCGCCACCGTCGTGGCGGCGTTGCGTGACCTCGCGGGAGTGACGCGATGAACCCCGATGAAGACAAGCGTGAGACGGTGCGGCTGACCAAGTACTCGAGCTGCGCGGGCTGAGCCGCCAAGCTGTCGCCCGCGGACCTCGTCGAGGTCTTGCATCAGCTGCCGTCGGTGAAGAGCGACCGTTTGATCGTCGGCGCGGAAACGCTGGACGACGCAGGAGTCGTTCGTCTCACGTCGGACTTGGCCTTGGTGCAGACCCTCGACTTCTTTCCGCCCGTCGTCGACGACCCGGTGTGGTTCGGGCGCATCGCGGCCGCGAACGCGTTGTCCGACGTCTACGCGATGGGCGGCACGCCGATGACGGCGATGAACATCGTCGGATGGCCGCAGGAATTGCCGCCGAGTGTCCTCGCGCAGGTGTTGCGCGGCGGAGCGGAGAAGATCGCGGAGGCCGGCGCGATCCTGGTGGGCGGCCACTCGGTGCGCGACAAGGAAGTGAAGTACGGGCTGTCGGTCACTGGCACCGTGCATCCGGATCGCATCACGACCAATGCCGGCGCGCGCGTCGGTGACGTGCTGGTGCTGACGAAGCCGCTCGGCATGGGAGCGGCGGCGACGGCGATGAAGCTCGACAAGCTGCCGCCCGAGTGGATCGAGCCCGCGTGCATGCAGATGGCGCACTTGAACAAGGGCGCGGCAGAAGCCGCGGCGACGGTCGACTGCAAGGCCGCGACCGACGTCACTGGATTCGGGTTGATGGGGCACGGCCGCGGGATGGCGGAAGCCAGCGGCGTCACGCTGGAGTTCGTCGCGGCCGCGTTGCCGCTGTTCCCGGTCGCGCTCGAACTCGCGGCGCAGAAGCTGACGTCGGGCGGCGCGACGCGCACGCGTGCGTTCCTCGGCGCGACCGCCGAGATCGGACCCGGCGTCGATCCACTGCGGGCGCTGCTCGCGTTCGATGCGGAGACCTCAGGCGGAATGCTGATCTGCGTGGCGGAAGATCGCGTCGAGCGGCTCCTGCGTGAGTTGGCCGCGCAGGGAACTCCGTGCGCCGCGGTGGTGGGGCGGGTCGTCGCGCGACAGGGCGAGGTCCGGGTCCGCTTGATTTGATGGGGTCCGGCTACCCGCAAGGTCACGAGGACCGGATCCGCGTCGATCCGACTCGTTCCTGACGAGGCGTTGGCTTCCTGAGCGCTCGGGGGGTATCGTTGCCCTCCCTTCCAGGATTCACGTCCTCCCGCCCGGGAGCCAGCGCTCCCCTGACCCCTTCATGCCCATGGACCAGAACGACGGACTCGACGAAGCAGCCCTGAAATCCGAGATGGAGGCTGCGTTCAGCAAGGCGCCCGCGCCTGCCGAACCGCGCATCGATCGCACCAGCGATCCGGATGATCCGCACCTGCACCGCGGCGTGGTGACCGCGATCAACGGCACCGAAGTCCTGGTCGAACTGGGGCCGAAGACGCACGGCGCGATCTCGATCGAGGAGTTCGAGACGCCGCCGCAGCCCGGTGAGAGCTTCGAGTTCTCGCTGGTGTCGATCAAAGACGGCCTGTGGACGTTGTCGCGCCGTGAAGCACGCGCGCTGGCCACGTGGCGCGATCTGCGCAAGGGCGCGGTCGTCAAGGCGAAGGTCATCGGTGAGAACTCCGGCGGCCTCGAACTCAAGATCGGCCCGGTGTCGGCGTTCATGCCGGCCTCCGAGATCGCCTTGCATCGCGTCGAGACGTTCACGCACTTCGTCGGCGAGACGTGGGAGTGCGAAGTCGTCGAGGTCGCACCGAAGCGCAAGCGCGTCGTGCTGTCGCGCAAGGCCGTGCTCGGTCGCGAGCGCACCGAAGCGCGCAAGGAGATGGTCGGCACGCTGCGCGAGGGCTCGGTCGTGCGCGGCAAGATCGAGAAGCTCGAGGATTTCGGCGCGTTCGTCGATCTCGGCAAGGGCGTCACCGGTCTGCTGCATGTCTCGAACATCTCGCATCAGCGCATCCAGAAGCCCGGCGACGTGCTCACGGTCGGCCAGGACGTCGAGGTCAAGATCCTCGAGGTCAAGAATGGCGGCAAGCGCATCGGGCTCGGCATGAAGCAACTCGCTGCCGACCCGTTCGATCAGTTCAAGAAGACCCACGCGCGCGACACGCTGTGCGAAGGCAAGGTCACGCGTCTCGCCGAGTTCGGCGCGTTCGTCGAACTGGTGCCCGGCGTCGAAGGCTTGCTGCACAAGAGCCAGGTCTCGCCCGATCGTGTGGCGAACCTCGCCGAAGTGGTCAAGGTCGGCGACACCGTGAAGGTGCGCATCAAGGAATACGACGGCAAGAAGGTCTCGCTGTCGCGGCTGAACTCGCGCGGCGCGTTGCTCGGGTCCGAAGAAGACGTCGATCAAGCCGACATGAACCAGTTCCTCGACAAGGGACCGGCGCGCTCCACGGGCACGAACCTCGGCGACGTGTTGCGCGCGGCCCTCGAGAAGAAGCCCAAGTCCTGACCGTCGCGTCGCCGGCACAAAACGGCGCCGCTTCGCAAAGCAATCGACCGCTGCGCGCGTGTGGATCGCGCGCAGCGGTCGATTCCGTTCGGGGCTCGAACGCCGGTGAGCGTCGCCGTCAGCGTCCTGCGCGCTGCTCGGCCTCCGCGATCAGCGCCTTGTCCTTCATTCCCTTCGCCAAGGCCAGCGCGGCCGCCAGCACGCGCGGGTCCTTCGACTGCAGCGCGAGCTTCGCTTCCTCGGCGAAGCGCGCCTCTTTCGCGCCACCGGCCGCCGCTCCGGCGGCCAGCAGCAGACGTTCGACCGGGTCGTCCGCGGTGCGCCACGCTTTGACGTAGGCGGCCGGATCGAACGTGAACGACTTCTCGACCAGTAGCGGAGCGGTCGACGCCAACGCACGTGGATGGCCGATGTTCAACAGACGCGCGACGGCGCGCTGATCCAGTAGGCCCGAAGCGCGCGCGGCGACCGCGGCGGGTGAATCGAAGGGATCGCCGAGGCCCTCGCTCGGCATCGCTTCGAACAGCGCGTCGAGCAGCTTCTCCTGGAACTTGTCGTCGACCTTCTTGATCTCCTTGTCTTCGAGCGCGGGCTCGTCGTCACGGAAATCGGTCTGCTGCGCCTCGAACAGCGCGATCTCGAACACGCCGCCCGCCGGATGCTCGCCCGCGGCGGTCTTCGCGGACGGATGGACCACCATGCGCAACGCACGCGAGGCGAGCAGGAAGTCCTCCGGACGCTTCTTGAACGTCAACACGTAGTCGTGGACCTCGAAGCCCGAGGGCTGGAAACGGCGCACGACGCGCGTGAAGTACATCTCGGTGGCATCGGCGTGCAGCGGCGGACTGCCGAGGTCCGTCTCGGTGAACTCGACGGTCGCTCCGTCGACCTTCACTTCGCGGGTCGACTTGCGGTTCTTGCCGTCGAAGTGCGTGTTGTGCGGCAACAGCGCGCGAATCGGCAACAGCGCGAGGTCCGAGCTCGCGGCGGCCCGACCCGTGAGCACGTCGTGGAGCGTCGCGACGTCCACCGTCTCACTCGCGCCCGCGGGATCGAGATCGGCGTCGGTTTGGAACTGGATGTCGGGCAGCGTGAGCTTGCCGGCCTTGGCATCCGTGAGGATCGCCTGCCCGACGAACTTGTTGCCCATCTTGCGCTCGAGCCAGACCGAACCGGTCAGCTTCGAGCCATCGGTGCCGATCGCGGACAGGACGACCGTGCGTTCGATCGCGAATTGCGAGCCGCCCTCGGGCCGACGCTTGGGCTTGGTCAGGCCTTGGGCGTCGACGCTCTGGGTCAACCCGCAAGCGAACGTGACGAGCGCGAGGAAGACGGTGCGGTGCGGATTCATCGTGCGCGGCTTCACAGCTTGCCCAGCTCCTCGTTGACCCAGGTCTTGAACGTCTTGTCCAACTCGGCCCAGCCTTCGTCGCCGGAGATGCCGAGCTCTTCCTCGAGCGTGCCGTAGTGGCCGGCGCCTTGCGTCTCGGCCACGAAGTAGTTGTCGAAGGCCTTCTTGTATTTCCCGTTCTCGAAGTAGTGCAGGAACATGATGAAGGCCCAGCCCTGGCCATAGATGTCGTTGACGAGCGCTTGGGCCGCGGGCTCGAAGCTCTCTTTGGCTTCGTTGAACTGCTGGTGGTTGACGCGCACGAGGTTCTTCAGCGACATCGCGACGCCGGCCTTCATCATCGCGCGCAGCACCTCGTAGCGCCCGCGCAGCATCTGGCCGAGGACGTAGCGTTTGCGATCGACGCCGTTTTCGTCCTTCTCGACGATGACCTTGTTGCCGCCGAAGTACTCGGCGAAGCCCTCTTGGAACCACGGCGACTGGTTGCTCGGTTCGAAGCCGCGCTTCGAGAACGCGTAGTGGATCAGCAAGTGCGCGCCCTCATGCAGCAGCACGCCGCGCAGCTCGCGTTGACGCCACAGCATCAGACGCTTGTTCCACGGCTGATAGAACCCGAGCACGCCGGTCTTCGGATCGGGGTACTTCTCGTCGGGGAACGCGCCGCGGTGCGCGTTGTAGGTCTTCACCGAATCGAAGATCACGACCGGGATCGGCATCTCGATCTCGTCGAGCTGGAACTGCTCGCGGTAGCGATCGAAGAACGCTCCCTTCAGCGCGCCGAGCATTTCCGCGTACTCCGCGCGGTAGCCGTCGAACTTGTCGCCGCAGTTCTTGTCGATCAGCACGACGAACGGTTGAGGCATGACCCCGTCGGCGTAGCTGTACGTGAACTTCTCGTCGGGGAACTGGCCTTGCAGGCTCTTGCGCAGGTCCTCGGCTTGACGCGTGAACACGTCGGCCGACGTCGACGCCTGCGCGAGTTCGCCGTCGCCCGTGAACAGCTTCTCGCGCGACTTCACGGTTTCGAGATCGGCTTGGTTCAGCCAGCGCCCCTGATAGGCCGTCGCGGGTCCGGTGTACTTCGTGAAGCCGAGCGCCGCGCGTGCGTCGGCTTGGTTCGCGTCGAGCAGCAGGGCTTCGCGATTCAGCTCCTTCGCCTCCGCGGGTTTGCCGTTCGCGGTCGCGTACTTCGCGAGTTCGGCGCGCGCATTGGCGTCGCCCGCCGGCAACTTCGCGCGGCGCTGCTCGAACGACTCGCCGACCGGGGTGGGCTTCTGCGCGGCGCCGCCCGCGTCCGTGATGGCGTTGGTGCCCGCGGCGCTGCCGTCTCGCGCCGTCGCGACGCCGCTACCCGCGCCGATGGGCGCGACCGGCGGGTCGGAGGGGTTCGACGCTCCGCCGCCGCGCAGGGCGAAGAACGCCGCGATGCCGATGACGGCCGCTCCACCGATGGCGAGCAGCGCCTTGTTCGGACCGCCGGCCGTGGGGGCGGAGCGCGCGGGACGCGCAGCCTTCGTACGCGCGGAGGTCGCCCCGGTCCGGCTGGAGCGCGTCGCGCTTCCGGCTCGGCTCGCTGCGGCCGCGCTCGCGGGACGTGGCGTTGCGGGCGCGGCGGCCGGCGCGTCGGCGACGGGCTCGAGCGGTTCGAGTTCGGGTTCGCTAGCTGTCTCCGCCTCAGGGACTCGAATCGTGCCCGTCTTGCATTTCGGGCAGCGGAAGGTGGCTCCGGGAGCCTTCTTCGAGACGTCGAACGAGGCGGAGCACGACGAACAGGCTGCGATCACGGCGCTTGCCCTCGGGTTCTTGGGAACGGCCGGAGGATGCTACCAGTGTGATGCGCGGAGTCGGCGGATCCGTTCAGGTCTGGAAGATCGGCAGGATCTCGTCCGGGATGCGCAGGATCAGGCATCCCACGGCCGTCGCGAACGCGTCGCCCGGTCCGACGTCGTTTTCCCAGCGCCCGTCGTCGCGCTGGCGAGCACGGAGGTCGGAATCGATGCGTAGGAACCAGCGCTCGAAGCGGGGTCCGCTCTCCATGTGGAGCGCTTGGGTCGCGTAGTAGTTGCCGTACCAGTAATAGAAGTGCGTCGGGTAATCGCGCTGGATCGACGGGTACTCGGTTTCGAGGAACGCGATCGCCGGGCCGTACTCGCGGGCGTCGTACACGCCGGCGGAATGCAGCGCGGTGACGGCTGCCGCGTTGATCGCGAACGACGTCTTCGTGTACGCCGCCCGGCCGGTGATCTTGTAGTAGAAGCAGCCGTCGTACTCGCCGCCGTCGAACCGGCTGTCGCGGATGTACTGGATCACACGATCGATGCAGGAGCGGTCGACGTGGATGCCGCTCGCGCGCGCGGCGCGCAACGCTTGCACTTGGCACACCGTGACCGAGAGGTCGCATTCCTTCGAGAACGGCACGTAGCGCCAGCCGCCGGCCGGATTCTGCGATTCCTGCAGGTATGCGACCGCGGCGCGCAGCGTGTCGTCCACCTCCGTGGCTCGCGTGCGCGTCATGCCGCGGACTTGCGCGAGGAACAACGCGGCGAACGCGTGGCTGTACATGCGCTCTTCGCCGTTCGTGACGTAACCGAACTCGGTGCGGCGCGACAACACGAAGTCGAGTGCGCGATCGAGCACCGTGCCGTACGGACCGCGGCCGGGGACGTGGCCGCTCGCGAGGAATGCCAATCCGGCGAGCGCCGTCACGCCGACGTGTCCGGTGCCGCGGTCCCGCTGCGTCGCCTCGGTCTCGAACAGCACGTAGTCGTCCTGCTGTTTGTGGCCGGTGGCGCCGGTCCATGCGCCCGAGGGCTCCTGATGCGTCGCGAGCCACGCGAGTCCGGCTTGGACGGCCGCGTCGCGCGCGGCCTCGACTTCGGAACTCGGTTTGACGGCGGCTTTGTCGCCGACTCGCGCGGGCGCGAGCGTGGACGTCAGCAGCACGATCAGTAGGACGGCGATGCGACCCATGGGGCTGCCTTCGCGGCGACGAGGGACTCGCTCGAACGAGTCCGGGAGCCGCTCGACCGGTCGCCGGACATGGGGCTACCATGCCGCGCGGCCGTGAGCCTGTAAAGCGTTTGACGGCTTCGGCGTGATCGCGTGCATGAGGGCGGAGGTTGCGCATCCATGCGTGAGTGGGCCCGAGTCCTGGTGGAAGCGACCGTGGTCTGCGCGATCGGCGCGGGACTCGGCGTCGCCATCAACGCGTCGCGGTCGGGCGGTCTCGACCTCGATCGGGATTACTTCATGTCCATGCCCGTCCGGGCCGCGGCCGCCGACGCGAGTGCGCAGGAACGCGCCGTGCGCGAACGGCTGCAGGCGCTCGGCATCGGCGTGCTCGATCACGACGAGGTCGCCGCGCTGTTCCACGACGAGCTCTATCGCGAGGGCGCGTACGTGTTCGTCGACGCGCGCAGTGCCGAGAAATGGGCGGCCGGTCACATTCCCGGCGCGCTGCAGCTCGATCACTATCACTACGAGTCGACGATCGAGTCGGTGATGGCGGCGATCCAGACCGCGGGCAAGGTCGTCGTCTACTGCCACGGCAAGGACTGCACCGACAGCGAGCTGTGCGCGCAGCTGCTGAAGAACTTCGGCGTCGATCCCACGATCCTCGGCGTGTACCTCGGCGGCTACGCGACCTGGGTGGAGCGCGGCGAACCGGTCGAAGTCGCGGAGTCGGGATCATGACGACGCGCGAGTTGACGGTCTGGGATTGGGTCGTGTTGGTCGCGCGGCTCGTGCTCGGCGGCGCATTCATCGCTCTCGGAGTGGTCAAGTTCGCCGATCCCGTGGCGTTCATGAAGGGCGTGCGCGAGTACGACATCTTCCCGCCCGGCAGCACGGCGTTGAACTGGGTCGCCGCGACGTTGCCCGTGCTCGAGGTCGTCCTCGGCGGGTGCCTCGTCCTCGGGATCGCGTTGCGCGGAGCGGGCATCACGGTGGCCGCGATGCTGCTCGCGTTCACCGTGGCCGTGGCGCTGCGGGCGATCGCGATCCACGACGCACAAGGCGGATCGTTCTGCGCGATCGCGTTCGATTGCGGCTGCGGAACCGGCGTCGAGCAGGTGTGCCGCAAGCTGCCGGAGAACGTCGTGATGATCGTGCTCGCGCTCCTCGTCGTCGCATCGAAGGCGGCGCGGTTCGCGTTGGCGCCGCGGCTCTTGAAGTCGACGTCCGCCGCGTCCTGAAGCACGCGGCGGGGTCCGGTCGAGGGTGATCCCGGCCGCATGCACCAAGGAATCGTCGACGCCGATTCAGCCGCCGCGCGCGCGTTCGAGCACGCGACGCGGCGCGTCGCTGGCGGCGCTGCGCGCGCGCTCGAGTCCGGCACCGCTCGCCGCGAGCACCGCGATCTGCTGATCGAGCAACGCCGTGGATCCGGCGAGCGCGCCGGATGCGTTGCGTGCGGCGCCGTCGCGGACGACGAGGCGCTCACCCCAGACCTCGTAGACGCCATCGGCGAGCCCCGCGGCGGGCATCGCGTCGGAGATCAACACCAAGCGATCGACGTGCTTCGTGCGCACCGCCAGTTCGAGCATGCGCGCATGCAAGTGATGTCCGTCGGCGATCACGTCGATCGAAACTTCGGGCTGGAGCAAGCCGAACGCGACCGGCCCTGGTTCGCGGTGATGCAGCGGTCGCATCGCATTGCACCAATGCGTCATGTGGCGCGCGCCCGCGGCGAACGCCGCTTCCAGCTGGTCGTACGTGGCGTCGGTGTGTCCGATCGAGACCACCGTCGCGCGGCGCCGGAACTCACGCACGAGGTCGAGGCCGCCAGGGATCTCCGGCGCGAGCGTGACCATCGGCGTGCCCGGAAAGCGCTCGAAGGAGCGGAAGAAGCGCTTCAACGCCGGCTCGCTCGCGCCATCGCAGAAGCAGTCGAGATGGAGCGCGCCCGAACGTTGGCGGGACACGAACGGACCCTCGAAGTGCACGCCGAGCGGAATGGCTCCTCGGCCGTCACCCGCTCGCCGCTCGCGCATCCATGCGCCGAGGCGATCGGCAACGGCGTCGAGCGCGTCGGGAGCGAGCGGCACCAGCGTCGGCAAGAACGCCTCGTATCCGCGCTCGGCGAGACCGCGGGCCAGTCGATCGAGTGCGACGGCGTCGGCGGTCACGAGGTCGACGCCGAAAGCTCCGTGGAGGTGGAGATCGACGAAGTTCATCGCGGTGCCTCGTCGAACGCGGCGCGCACCGAACCGCGGCGGAGCGCGAGATGGCGGCGTGCGGAGTCCGCGTCGATTCCGTGGCGGGCGCGGATCAACGCGGTCGGCAGATGCCAGGAGCTCGATGCGAGCAACGCGGCGGCCGTCTTGTCGTCGACTCCGGTCAGATCCCGCACGATGCGTTCCGCGCGGGCGCGGAGTTTGGCGTTGCTCGGTCGCATCGCGACCATCTCGTCGCGCACGATCAAGCCGCGCGCGTTCATCACCGCGGTCGACAGCATGTTCAGGACTTGCTTCTGCGCGGAGCCGGCCTTCAGCCGGGTCGAGCCGGCGAGGACTTCGGGGCCGGTGTCGACTTCGAGCGCCAACTCGGCCAGCACGGAGATCGGCGCGGCGGAGCGGCACGAGAACGCGATCGTCGTCGCACCGATCGCGCGGGCGAAGCGCAGACCGCCCGCGACGTACGGCGTCGCGCCGGACGCTGCGACGCCGAGCACCACGTCGCCGTACGCGACTCCGGCGGCACGCAGATCGTGCTCGGCAGCGTTCGCGTCGTCCTCGGCGCCCTCGATCGCTTCGAGCAGGGCCGCGCTCCCGCCGGCGATCAACGCGACGACGTCGCGCGGATCCGTGCCGAACGTGGGCGGCAGCTCGGCTGCGTCGAGAACGCACATCCGACCACTCGTGCCGGCACCGATCGAGAACCAGCGGTGACCCGAGCGCAATTGGGTCGCGATGCGATCGGCCACCGCGGCGATGCGCGGCAACAGCGCCGCGATCCGCGGGGCGAGGCTCGTTTCCGCCTCGTGCATGCGGCGAAGGAGGTCGAGCGTGTCGTCGGTCACGGCGAGGCTCCATCGGCGGAGCGGAGCAAGCGCAGCACGGCGATCTCCGGAGGGACTTCGAGGGCGGTCGGTGTCGCGTGAGGCGCGACTTCGCGCAGGGATGCGACGAACTTCGATTTCAGCACCGGCGAACCGCTGAAGGCACCCCCGGTGACGCCGAGCGGGAGCGGCGTGCGGATCAACTCGAGGGCGCGCAGCGCGGCCGCCGCGGTCTGCGCCAACTCGGACGCCGCGGAGCAAAACAGCGCGAGCGCGGCGGAGTCGTCGGCATCGGCGCATTCAACGACCAGCGGGAACAGGCTCGCGAAGCCCGCCGCGTCGGTCGGGCTGACGCGGCCCGCGAAGCGTTCCGCGAGCAGCGTGGGTTCCGCGCGGCCGTCCTGCGCGCGCCGGGCTGCGCGAACGGCCTCGCGCGCGATCCACGCCGCGGATCCCTCGTCGCCGAGCAGGAACCCATGTCCACCGGCGCGTGCGGTGTTGCCCGCGGCGTCGCGCGCCAGCGCGATCGAGCCGGTGCCGGCGATGACGATCGCGCGCGGGCCGGGCCGCGATTGCGGACCGACTCCCGCCAGCGCCGCTTCGGCGTCCGAGGTCACGAAGACTCGCGCAGGCTCGAATGCGCGCTCCAGAGCTTGGCTCAGCGCGCGCTGGATCGCTGGCGTGCCCGCGCCCGCGATTCCGATCGCGACCTCGGTCACGCGTTCGATGGGGCACGACGCGACGGAGCAGGCCTGACCGATCGCGTGGACCAACGCATCCGCCGCGGCATGCGCGCCGATCGTCGCCGCGTTGATGCCGCGCTCGGTGTGCGAGGCCACTGTGCGTGTGCCTTCGAGCACGACGATGCGCGTCTTCGTCCCGCCCGCGTCGACGCCGATCGCAACCGGTCCGAATCGCGTCATCGGTGCTTCCCGCGGCGCTTGCGGGGGGGAGGAGTCGCGAACTCGTCGTCGAAGCGGTCGGGGTCGACGAACTCGTCGGCGGGGGGCTTTCGTGGCGGCGGGTTTCGCGCGGGCTTTGCTGCGTCGCCCGCTACACTTCCGCGCCTTGCGGGAGCGGACGGTGGCTGGTGTCGCCCGCGGCCTTCAAAGCCGTCTGCGGGGTCCCTTCGGGGCTCCGGGTGGGTTCGATTCCCATGCGCTCCCGCCACCACGCATCCTCCGAACCAGTCCGCGGCTCCCGCGTGCGATCGTTCAATCGCGACCGAGGCGCTTGCGGACGATCAGGCGCAACATCCGCAACGCCGTGCGCGCGAGTTGGCCGAAGCCCGCGGAGTGCTTCGACGTCCCGGCGACGCGCCGATAGTACGACACCGGGATCTCGATCACGCGGCGGTGATCGCGCAGCACCTCGATCATCAGCTCCGGCGAGAACTCCGGACCGATGCCATGGATGCGCGGTCGGATCTTGGTCCAGACGTCGCGCCAGATCGCGCGATACGTGCAACCGACGTCCGTGAAGCGCGGTTCCTGCGACCACCACAGCGCTTCGATGAACTTGCCGACCACGACGTTCGCCCAACGCACGAGGCCGTGCATGTTCGTGCCTTGCTCGATCATTTGGCGCGTGGTGCGCGTGCCGATCACCATGTCGGCGTCCTTCGCGTACTCGAGCAGCTTGCCGAGGTCTTTCGCGCGGAACGAGTGATCGGCTTCGACGAGCACGATCAAATCGCCGCTCGCGTGGTCGATGCCGCAGCGCAACGCGTCGCCGTAGCCCTTCAGTGCCGTCGACACGACGCGCGCCCCGCACGCGCGCGCGATCTCCGCGGTCTTGTCCTGCGAGTTGTTGTCGGCCACCAGCACTTCGTGGACGAGGGGGGCGAAATCGCGAACGACGTAGCCGATCGACCCCTCTTCGTTCCACGCCGGGATGACGACGCTGACCTTGTACGACGCGAACTCGACGTTGCGGACCAGGTAGTTCGCGGAGTTCTGGTCTTCGATGCTGTTGATGTTCACGTACGAGCCGGTCAAGCGCAGCGCGCGCACCGTCTTGCCCTCGCGCACCAAGGTCGCGATGGCGTCGGTGAGTTCGATGCGGCCCGAGCGCGGGCTTGTGGGTGTGCGTTCGATCGCGTCGAAGATCGACGGGGCGAAGACGTAGGTTCCGCAGCCGAGCAAGTCGTTCGCGATGCGCTCAGGCTTTTCTTCCAGCGCGACGATCCGGTCGCGGTCGATCGTCACCGCGTAGTTCTTGCGGATGGAGTCGAGCGCGGACGTCTGCAGGACGGCACACGCCGCATCGAACTCGTCGTCGGCGGCGATCAAGGTGCGGTGATTCGCTCCGAGGTAGAGCTCATCGCCGAGGATCGTCACGAACGGGGCGGTCAGGATCGAGCGAGCGAGCATCAAGCCGCGCGCCAGTCCGATCGAGGGATCTGGGCATTCGACGTACGTGACGCGGACCGCGAACTTCGAGCCGTCTCCGAGGAACTGCCGGATCTGGTCGCCGAGGTGACCGACGATGACGATGATCTCGGTCAAGCCGAACTGATCGCGCAGGATCTCGAGGTTGCGCTGGAGCAGCGGCTTGCCGCCGACCTCGAGCATGACCTTCGGGATGAAGTGCGTCTTCGGCCAAGCGCGCACGCCACGGCCCGCCGCTGGAAGGACTCCGAATCGGATGGCGGCGCGGTTCATGCGGCGTGAGGCCACCAAGTGGGATCGAGCGGCGACATGGGCGGTCGAACCCTACGCCACGCTCCTGCGGCAATCAACCGACCGGCGCGGGGGATCGCGCGGCACTTCGTAGGAGTCGATGGGGTCGTGGGGGATTGGGACGGGGAGCGCGCGCGAGAACCGGCGCGAAAAAAGTGACCGGGGTCAATCCCACCCAGCTGGATTGACCCCGGCACTCCCCTGAACCCTGCCTCAGGACGAAGTAGGTCCCGACACCCGCTTCGCCCGTCAGGAGGAATCTGCTTCCTTCGGACTTCTTCTCGAAATCCTTGGTGGGAGGCCTTTATCAATCCCTGTGCCAATGTTGGCGGTGCTTCGTCCGTGCAGCGGTGAGCGTCGTCGAACGTGACCTAAGGCATTGCGAAAGCGACGGTTAAGTGCCATCGATCTGGGGACGCGTCGAGTTGCTGCGAGTGCCGCCGGTCGGGCCAGTTCGGGAACGAACGTTCATCGAGTCCGACGTTGTTCGTCTAAGTACCTATGAGCAAGTCACTTCGAACGATTGAACTAGCGTTCGCTCGATTGCGCCGCGGCATCACTTGCCGCGCGCCTGGTACTCCTCGCCGGCCTTCGTCTTCGCAAACTGTTTCACAAGCTGGTCATACAGCTTCTGGGCCTTCTCGGTCTCGCCGTTCTTCGCCAGCCCATCCGCGCGCTCCAGCAGCTTGCGGGCGGCGTCCTCCGCCTTGAGCTGCTTGAGCGCTGCCGTCACCTCGGCGTTCGCGTTCAGCTCCTTCAGGCGCTCGCGTGCGATCTTCTCGATCATCGAGCCCTTGTAGGTCTCCGCGATGGCCGCGTAGCGCGCGAGCGCCGCCGGATAGTCCTTCGCGGCGAGGAGCGCGTCGACTCCCGCCATCTCCTGTTTCCCGCCGTTCTCGACGTCCGCGAGCAGCTTCTGGACCTGCTGGATCAATCGGCTCTCCGACTGCCGCTTCCCGAAGGGCAACGCGAACGCGAGGACCTTCGTGGTCTCGCCCGCGGCGAGCTGCGTCTTCGCCGACTCGAGTCCGGCGCGGACGGCGTCGACCTCGTCTTCCGTGAGTCCATTCGGGGTCTGTTTGTCCGCGACCTCGAACGCCGTGAGGAAATCGCCGAGCGGATGGCGGTCGATCAACCGCGCGATGATCGTCTGATCGGGCTTCGCCCACAGCAGCATCGGTGTCTTCAACATGCCGTCGGCAGCGAAGTCGCGGAACACGCCGATCTCGGCACGCCGGTGCGCGACGCAAGGGATCCCGCCGAACTTGCCGCAGACGCGCAGCGTACGGCCGTCGCGCTTGACCTCGACTTCGCCGTGGTCTTTGTCCGCGCCGCGATTCGCGATCAAGTTGACCGTGTGTCGCGTCGCGGCGACGAACTTCGCGTCGTGCATCATGTTGGCCCAGATGTCCTCGTTCGCTTCCTCGCCGTCTTGGATGACGGCGATCATCACGGCGACTCCGCGCGCGTTGGCCTCCTCGAACGCCTTCTCGTACGATTCGGCCCACGTGATGCCCTTCGACGCGGCCGGTTGCGGGCGCGTGTCTTGAGTCAGCAACGCACCGATCAGAACGAAAGCGCACGTCAGCATGAGCACCTTCCAATTCGCTCGTTCAACGAGCTTGGGATGCTACGCCGGTGCTCGGAGTGGTCAAGCGCAGCTCGATCCGTGGTCGCGGCTCGGCCGCACATGGCTCTGCGTCGCCGCGCTCGCGTTCGGGGGCCTCGGGTGCCGTTCGGGCTTCTCGCACGCGTCGCGCATCGAAGTCCCCGATGAAGCGCGGGCGTCGCTGATCCGCGGCTTCGCGTTGGAAGGTGAAGGCAAGCCCGCCGACGCGATCCTCGCGTGGCGGCGCGCGATCGAGATCGAGCCCGAGTACGTCGACGCGCACCGTGCGTACCAGAACCTGCTGTTGGCGCGAGGCCGGCGCGGTCAACTGATCGACGAGTACCGGGCGTGGGCCGAGCAAGCCCCGCAATCCGCGGTGCGCGTGTACTTGCTCTCGCGCCTCTGGTCGGATCGTTCGCGTCAGCGCGCGGGGTTCGAGCGTGCGGCGCTGCTCGATCCCGACTCGTTCTTCGCCCACATCGGGGTCGGGCACTCGAGTCTCGCCGACGGAGATCTGGAGCGCGCGGAACACGCATTCGAACGCGCCCACGACCTGGAGCCGTCGCGCACCGAGCCGCTCGTCGGTTGGATCGAGACGCTTGCGCGCCGCCGCGACGACGTGTCACGGGCGCGCGTCGAAGAACTCGCGCGCGACCTGCTCGAGCGCGATCCGAGTTCCGCGATCGCGATGCGCCGCCTCACGGAGGCCAAGCTCCGGCAGGGTGACATCGGTACCGCGTGCTCGGCGTTGACGCAGTTCGTCTGCAACGTCGACACGCCGGAAGCGTGGGACCTGGCGTATGCGGTCCTCAGCGACCAGGCGCGCGCGTCCGACGTCGAAGCGGCCCGCGACCGCATCGCCGACGTGGTCGCAGCGCCCTGGCTCGGCCCGCCGGAACTCGCGTACGCACGACTCCGCACGCTGGCGGACGTCGAGATGCGCTGCGGCAACCCGGCGCGCGCGCTGCGCTGGATCGAGCGCGCACCGCCTCAATACGCGTCCGATGCCACCCTGCTCGCGCTGCGGCGTCGTGCTTGGATCGCGACCGGCCGACTCGACCTGGCGCTCGAGGACGCAGTACGGGCCCGGTACGCGAGCGGTTTCCTGCTGCACGACGACACCGGCTCGGCCGACCGCGTGCGCGAGGCTCTGTCGTCGTGGAAGGAGGGCGCGGAGTTCCGCGCGCACGATGCCCTCGGCGTCGTCGAGCGCTTGCGAGGAGCGGGATTGGTCGATGCGGCGCTCGAAGCGGCCGAGATCGCGATCGATCGCGATCCGACGGCGCACGAACTCGTGCACGCGCGGGACGAGCTACTCGCGCATCGGCGCTTCGTCGCCGAATTGCGCGAGTACTTCGTGCGCGGCTATCGCGAGCCCGCGCTCGCACGCGCAGCATTGGACGAAGTGCTCGAGGACATCCGTGAGATCGCCCGCGCGAGTCTCGGCGAGAACGTCGTCGATCCCGTGCGCATCAACGCCTACTACCCGATCGGCGCGTTCCTCGATCCCGATCCGAGCCACGGCGGAGGCCTCGCGCGCTACTTCGACCGCTTCGGCACGTTCTTCCTGATCGGACAACGGGCATTCGGCCCGCCAGAGGGGTACGCCGTGCGTCGCGTGGCCGCGGGGCGCATCGACGTCGACGGCCGGTCGACGTACCGCATCCTGGGCGAGGAGCTGGTGGTTCCGCCGCGCGCGGAGTGGGGCGGTGCGCAGATCGCCGGCTTCGCGTTCGACACGTTCATCGTGTTGAACGTCGACCGAGCGCGGGCGTTCGCGGACCGTGCGCGCCGCCTGTTCGCGACGTTTGGCCCCGAGGGCGGCGAGTTGCTCGGCGATCCCGTTCCGGTCGCGCGCGGCGGGCTCGAGCGCGTCGACCCGAGCGAACCGCTCGGACTGGCGTCGAAGGCGATGTTCCGTAGCGTGCGCGCGCACCTCGATCGCGGCGGCACGTTGGACGACTATGCGGGCGTCGCGCTCGACGCGTTCGAATCGCACGAGCGCGCTCACATCGAGGACGCACGCCGGTTCTTGCCGCTCGGCTCCGATTTGATCGAGAAGATCCGCGTGCTGGGCCGGCTCGGATTCGCGCCGTCGCGGGTCGAGGCGTGGCTCGAGGAGCGTGCGCAAGCGCGGGCGTTGCTCGATGCGGCGTCGCCGTGGGCCGTGCTCGCCGGGACTGCGGATCTGCTGCCGAATCGGAACGACTCGCCGCCGCACTCGATCGGCTTCTTCGACCTGTCGAAGCGCTGGATCGAAGGTGTCGAGCAGGCGCGCGAGGAGTATCCCGCCCTCGACCCCGAGCGGCCGGTCCTGCCGCAACTCGATCGACTCAGCGAGGACGACCTACGGCGCCTGGCGCGGAGCGTCATCGTCCGCGACGAAACGCTCCCCGCGCTCGTCGACTGATCGACTACGTCCGAGTGTCGTCGCGTACAGCGACGATTCTCGGACGTAGTCGATCAGAGCGCTTCGGTCATCGCAGCGAGCAGTCGCGTGACGTCCTCGACCGTGTGTTCGCCGAAGTGGCCGATGCGGAACGTCGTGTTCTTCAGCTTGCCGTAGCCGTCGCCGAGGATGAAGCCGCGCGCGTCGAGCTTCTTCGCGAACTCGTCGACATCGAGTTTTCCCGCGTTCGCGATGCAGGTCACCGACGGCGACAGGTAGTTGGGATCCGAGAAGATCGCGAGGTGTTCGCGCGCCCAATCCTGCGTCAACTTCGCCATGCGCCGGTGACGGTCGGCGCGCGTCTCCATCGTCTCGCCGTGGATGCGCTGCAGCGCGGCTTCCAGCGCGAAGATGTGCGCGGTGGTCGGCGTCGACGGGGTCTCGTCGTTGTCGCTGTTCTTCTTGAACTGCAGGTAGTCCATGTAATACCCGCGCTGCTCCTTCGACGCGGCGCGCTTCAGCGCGCGCTCGGAGCACGTGAACACGCCGAGTCCCGGCGGCATCGCCATCGCCTTCTGCGTTCCTGCGAGGCAAACGTCGACACCGAGGCCGTCGACGTCGATCGGCACCGCGGCCAGCGCGGACACGGCGTCGACGCACAGCATGACGTCGTCGAACTCACGGACGACCTTGGCGATGTCGGCGAGCGGATTGAGCACGCCGGTGGACGTCTCGCACCAAACGAGCGTGACGGTGTCGTACGCGCCGGTCTTCAGCGCCTTGCGGACGTCGTCGGGATCGTGCGCCTTGCCCCACGGCACGATCTGACGATCGAGCGCGATGCCGTTTGGCTTCGCGGTGTCGGCCCACTTCTGCGACCACGCTCCGCATTCGAGCGCGAGCAGCTTGGTCTTCACCAGGTTCGTCAGCGCGCCTTCCATGACGCAGGTCGCCGAACTGGTCGACAGGAACACGTCGCCCTTGGTGCCGAAGAGTTTGCGCAGCCCCGGCTTCACGCGCTTCACGAGGTCGCGCATCTCCTGCGTGCGGTGGCCGATCTGGTAGTGCGTCATCGCCGTCAGGACGTCCGGATGGACTTCGGTCGGTCCGGGGATGAACATCTTCTTCGGCGAGCGGATCATGGGGCGGCTCCTTCGGACAGCGAGATCAGGGTCGCGGAGCGCACATCTTGCAGTGTCGAGCACTGCGCCAACAGCTCCGGTGTCGGACGCGGCTCGACATTCAACACGATCAGCGCGTCTCCGTTCACGTCCTTCGGCGGAGTCAAATGCATGGCGCGGATGTTCACGCCGGCCGTCCCGAGCAGTCCGCCGAGCCGTCCGACCACGCCCGGCCGGTCGGCATTGCGGATCAACAGGAGTTCGCCGGCGGGGATGACGTCGAGCTTGTGCTCGTCGATCCGCACCAGGCGCAGTTGCCGGTGGCCGAACAACGTACCCGCGACCGTCGTCGTGCCTCGCGCGCCCGACGACAGCGTCACGGTGATCATCGAGGCGAAGTCACGGACCCGCTCGAGCCTCGATTCGCGCACCGTCAACCCACGTTCGGCGGCCAGCGTCGGGGCGTTGATCCAATTGACCGGGCCCTCGGCGCACGTCGACAACACGGCGGCGACGATCGCGCGCGTCATCGGCGAGGTCTCGGCCGCGGACAGATGACCCTGGTAACCGATCTCGAGGACCTCTTGCGGACCGCGGCCCAATGCGGCGACGACTTGGCCGAGGCGCGTCGACAGCTCGATCCACGGCGCGAGCTCGCGCAGCGTCTCGGGCCGAATGCGCGGCAGGTTGACCGCGTTCGCGATCACGTGGTCGGTCAAGTATGCGAGGACCTGTTGGCAGATCTCGAGGGATGCGCGCTCCTGAGCTTCCGTCGTCGACGCTCCGAGGTGCGGCGTCACGACGACGCCCGGGCATTGCAGCAGCGGATTGTCGCGCGCCGGCGGTTCGGTTTCGAAGACGTCGATCGCCGCGCCCGCGACGTGGCCACGCGTGATCGCGGCGGCGAGAGCGGCTTCGTCCACGATGCCACCGCGCGCGCAGTTCACGATGCGCACGCCCTTCTTCATCGACGCCAGCAGATCGGCATCGACCAGGTTCGCCGTCGCGTCGGTCTTCGGCACGTGGATCGTGACGATGTCGGCGCGCGCGCAGAGTTCGGACAGCGTGACGACGGAAATGCGTTCGTCGGCGAGCGCGTCCTTCGCCAAGTACGGATCGAACACGATCACGTCGAGCCCAAGTGCTTTGGCCTTGCGCGCGACGCGCCGGCCGATGTTGCCGCCGCCGAGCACGCCGAGCGTCTTACCGGCCAATTCGGTTCCGACGAACTTCGCTCGGTCCCATTTGCCGGCGCGCAACGACGCGTCCGCCGCGGGGATCGAACGGGCGAGCGCGAACAGCAGCGCCAACGCGTGTTCCGCGGTCGTGTTCGCGTTGGCGTCCGGCGAGTTCATCACGAGGACGCCATGCCGCGTGGCCGCGTCGACGTCGATGTTGTCGACGCCGATGCCCGCACGCCCGATGACTTCGAGTCGCGTCGCGCCGGCGAGGACGCGCTCGGTGATCTTCACCGCGCTGCGGACCAGGATCGCGTGCGCGTCGCGCGCGGCTTCGGCGAGCGCGGCCTCGTCGAGACCGGGGCGCACGTCGAGATGGATTCCCGCGTGACGCTTCAACAGTTGGAGACCCTCGGGGGACAATTTGTCCGCCACGAGTACGGTCCAGGGGCCAGCTTCGTTCATCGTGCGCCGAATCCAAGCAGGACGACCCGGATCGTCCGGAACAGCACCAGGACGTCCAGGAAGATGGACATGTTCTTGATGTAGTAGAGGTCGTATTGGAGCTTTTGCAGCGCGTCTTCTTTCGAGGCGCCGTAGCGATAGTTGATCTGCGCCCAGCCCGTCACGCCGGGCTTCACGACCAGGCGCTCGGTGTAGAAGGGGATCTCGCGCTTCAGTTCCTCGACGAAGAACGGGCGCTCGGGTCGGGGACCGACGAACGACATCTCGTTGCGCAGTACGTTCAGCAGTTGCGGGATCTCGTCGAGGCGGATCTTGCGGATCACGCGCCCGACGCGGGTCACGCGTGCGTCGTCCGAAGCGGCCCAGACCGGACCGGTGTCCTTCTCCGCATCGGTGCGCATCGAGCGGAACTTGTAGAGCGTGAAGATGCGCCCGTCCTTGCCGACGCGCGCTTGCGAGAACAGCACGGGACCGCGCGAATCGAGCTTCACCGCCAACGCCGTCAGCAGCGCGATCGGCGCCGCGACCACCATGCCGACCAACGCCAGGACGACGTCGAGTCCACGCTTGAAGATGTAGGTGAACTTCGAGCGATTGAAGCCCTCGGAGAAGATCAGGTAGCTCGGGCGCAAGCGGTCGACGGCGATCTTGCCGGTGACGCGCTCGTACATCAGCTCGCCTTCCTCGACCTTCACGCCTTGCAGCTTGCAGTTCAACAGCTCCAGCACCGGTAGGTTGCCGCGGCGCTCGGGCAAGCAGACGACGACGCGGTGGATCTCGTGCGCTCGGACCGTCTCGACGATGCGCCCGTAGCCGCACAGCACGGTCTTGCCGTCCTTCGTTCCGGACGGCCCGTTCCATTCGGGGAGTACGTACCCGACGATCTCGTACGTCGGATCGCGGCGTTCTTGCAGTTCCCGTTCGATCACCGCGGCGATCGGCGCGTCACCGACCATCAGCACGCGATCCGCGATCGGAATGCGGAACAACGTCCAATCGAAGATGCGGCGGAAACCGTAGGCCGCCACGTGCGCGACGACGATCGCGACGACCGCGGGGATCGTGCCGATCTTGTACGAGCCGAGCCGAGGCCCCGCGCCTTGTGGCGCCAGCACGTAGCGGTCGATGCCGTCGAGCGCGAAATACAGCAGTGCGGTCAGGATCAGCGTGTACGAGCTCGATTCGAGCAAGCGGATCGACGACTGGTGTTTGCTGCGGATGATGCGCCAGCGGTAGAGATCGTTGAACAGGAACACGAGCTGGCAGGTCACGACCAGGATCAGCGTCCTGATCAGAGCGGCGCCGAGATCGAAGTCTTCGCGGGCCAGCGCGCCGGTCAGGATCTCGAGGATCTGTCGCAGATGGGACAACGCCAGGACCACCACGCCGAGCAGCAAGGTCTCGGCGAGGAGGACGGCGAAGTTGCGCAGCGCAGACGGACCGCGAATGGAATCACTCTCCGGGAAGCGAACACGACGAAACGGCGCTCACGGCGACGGCGCGTCCGCCGTCCTTGCCGCAGTACCGCAGTTCAGGATCGGCACTCGTGCGGACCGAACCTTTGCGCGGCGACGGCGGCTGCTCAAGAATCCTCGTCGATCCAGTCCAAACTGCTGATGTCGCCACGATCGTCGAGCACGATCGCGACCACACCGAGGCGCCAGTCGGCATCGGGCGCACCGACGCGCTCGAGGTAACGCAGCGCGGCGCGGGCGAGTCGGTCGCGCTTCGTAGGGCCGACCGCTTCCCACGGCTCGCCGTGGCGAGCCGACGAGCGGGTCTTGACCTCGACGAAGGCGAAGCCGACGCGATCGCGCACGACGAGGTCGATCTCGCAGCGGCCGACGCGCGCGTTGCGCTCGACCAGCGCGAAGCCGAGGGCCTCGAGGTGGAGCAGCGCGAGGTCTTCACCGCGGCGGCCGATGTCGTGCGCAACGGGCTCGTCGTCCCGCATGCGAGTCTCACTTCGTGGACGGCTCCGCCGCGGGTTCGGCGGCGGCGGTCGGAACCGGGCCGGCGATCGCGCTGCGCAGGAAGCGGATGCGGACGTTGTTCGAATCGTCCACCTTCAGAGTGACCTCGTTGTCGTCGATGGCGACGATCGTCCCGATCATGCCGCCGCTGGTCATGACCTTGTCGTTCTTCTTCAGCCCGCCGAGCATCTCGCGCCGGCGCTTCTGCTCCTTCATCTGCGGGCGGATCATCATGAAGTAGAAGATCGCGGCGAACCCGAGCAGCAACGGCCACGGGAAGCCGGGCGTGGCCGCGTCTTTCGCGGCGTCTTGGACCAACAGAGCGATCGAGAACATGCGGACTCCACGGGCGAGGGGACTCACACACACGCGTTGCGGCGTGCTGTACCGAAGTCGGGCAGTCTAGCAGTCCGCGGCAGGGAACCGTCCAGCGCTGGTGGCGCCCGCGTGCTGCCACCCGGACGAGTCGCGCCGCCAAACGTCGACGTCGACCTGCGCAAGCCGCGTACGGCACGGACTTTCTCGACGGGCTGGTAGGATCCGCACCCATGTCCGAGCCACCCACGAATCCACCTGCGCATCCGGGCCGCATCGCCGTGGCGATGAGCGGTGGCGTGGACTCGGCGGTCGCCGCGCTGCTGCTCCGTCGCGCCGGCGCCGACGTGGTCGGCTTCTTCCTGCGCAACGGTGTGGTCGCGAAGGGACCAGGGTCCTCGCGGTCGTGCTGCTCGGTGTCGGACGCGGCCGATGCGCGACTGGTCGCGGACCAGCTCGGCATCCCGTTCTACGCCGTCGACGTCGCGCGGCCGTTCCAGCGCATCATCGATGGGTTCGTCGACGCGTATCGCAACGGCACCACGCCGAATCCGTGCGTGGCGTGCAACGTCGACGTGAAGTTCGGCCACTTGCTCGAACTCGCGCGCAGCATCGGCGCCGACACCGTGGCGACCGGACACTACGCGCGCAGCGACCACCGGGGCGGGCGCTGGCGTCTGCTGCGCGCCCGCGACACGTCGAAGGACCAGTCGTACGTGCTGGCGACGTTGCGCCAGGAGCAACTCGCCGCCGCGCGTTTCCCGCTCGGGGACCTGACGAAGGCGGAGGTCCGCGCGCTGGCGCGTGAGGCCGGCTTGCCGGTCGCCGACAAGTTGGAGAGCCAGGAGATCTGCTTCGTCCCGTCCGGCGACTACCGTGAGTTCCTGCGCGAGCGCGCGCCGGAGGCGTTCGCCGCCGGCGATCTCGTCGATACCGCGGGCGCAATCGTCGGCACGCACGACGGCGTCGTCGGCTTCACGGTCGGTCAGCGCAAGGGACTGCGTGCCGCGTTCGGCGAGCCCCGCCACGTCGTCGACATCGATCCGAGCACGCGCCGCGTGACGATCGGCACGCGCGAGCAGGCGAGTGCGGCCACGTTCGACGTCCCGGGGGTGCAGTGGGTGGGCATCGCCGAACCCGTCGTGGGCTCCACGCTGCGCGCCGACGTGCGGATCCGGCATCGACATACGGCAGCCCCCGCGAGCGTGACGGTCGTCGCGCCCGGTCGGCTGCGCATTGCGTTCGACGAGCCGGAGTTCGCGATCACGCCCGGTCAGTTGGCGGTCGCGTACGACGGAGATGCGGTCATGGCAGCTGGACTCATCGAGTCCACGCGTTCCGAGGAGGGAACCCGATGAATCTGCGCTTGGTCACGAGTGTGTGCTGGCTCGCGGTGGTCGCGAGTGGCTGTTCGCTGAGCACGCCGGCCGCCGATCCGAATGCGTTGTCGTCGAAGCAGTCGGCCGACATCGATCGCTTGATCCGGCAGGTGCCGTTCAAGACCGGCGGCGAGCGCATGAATACGCTGCGCGAGCTGTCCGCGTACGGACCGTACGCGATCGAGCCGGTGTCGAAGCAGATGCTCGCGTCGGAGGACGACTCCGTGCGCGCGAACGGCGTCTACGTGCTCGGCCTGATCTTCGAGCAAGACCGCGATGCGCGCGCGCTCGACTTGATCCGCGGCTCGGTCAAGGACAACGATCTCCGGGTGCGGCTCGAAGCCGCGCGGGTGTTGCTCGAAGGTGGCGATCGCACCGGCGTTCCGGATCTGATCGCCGCGCTGGACGATCGAAGCAAGCTGGTGCGCAACCTCGCGTTCGAGACCCTGAAGAAGTCGACGAGGCAGAGTTTCGGCTACGACCCCGACGGCACCGACGAAGCGCGGGCGGCGGCGATCGATCGATACCGCGAGCATTTCGCTCGCATCGACGAGCGAGGCTGAGCCCATGGCCGAGCCCGGCACCGAACGCGTCAAGTGGTGCCTCCACTGCGAGGCGATCCTGCCGTTCGATCAGGAGACCTGCTCGGTCTGCGGCGCGAGCGCCGCCGCGGGCGGCGCCGACGAAGCCGTGCGGCCGTGTCTGACCTGTTCGGAGCTCATTCCCGAGGCCGACTTCTTCTGTCCGAAATGTGGCGACTTCGCGCTCGCGGTGCCCGCGCACGACGGCGGCGCGCCTGCATGGTCGGCGTTGGAAGCCGGTGCGGTGACCACGCTGCAGCGAATCCTCGCGATCACGCTGTGCGCGGCGGGAGCCGTGTTGGTGATCGCGGTCGTCCGTGAATGGACGGACTGGCGCGCGCTGCTGCTGTGATCGACGCCGTGCCGTGGTCGGCTTCGCGTCCGACCGGTCAGGGGCGTTCTCGGTGCAGCGTTCGGATCGACGCGCGCAGACGTAGCCGCGAAAGGAAATCGTCGAACGCGCCCAGTTCGCGCACCGCGGCCAAGTCGGGATCTTGGACGAGGTGATCCTCGTCGTCGTAGCCGTACTCGAGCGCCAATTCGAGCATCCGCAATGCGGGCTCTGGCTTGTGCCACAGCGACAGTGAGCACGCGAGGTTGTAGAGCACGATCGGATCGCGTGGCGCGAGCGTCACGAGGCGCAGATCCACCGCTAGGCCTTCGCGGATCCTGCCGCTGCGCGAATAGAGCTCGCCGAGTCGCACCAGGATGTCGACGTTCTCGCGCGCCTTCACGACCGCGGTCTCGAGGAGTTCGATTTCGCGAACGAGGCTCGTGCTTTCGACGGCCGCCAGGGCTTCCGTCGACGGAAAATCGCAAGCCATCGCCGAGCTCCCTCCGATACCTGACCCCACCTGCGCGCCTATACTCGGCGCGCCCCAGGCCGGCAGGAGTCGCGAAGCGTTGTAGGTCAACGCTGTCGAAGCGTCAACGCCGCTGAACGTCGTGGCACATCGGTGGAGTCGAGGATGAAGCTGTACTTCTGTGATCTCTGCAACGAGTCGATTCCGCTGCAGGACATCAAGGAGAATCGAGCCGCGACCATCCAGGGCAAGATCTTCTGCCGCAAGTGCAACCCGCTGAACGAGCTCGCCGCGACGGAGCCGCAAGCCGCGCCGGCCGCACCGGCGAAGAGCTCGGGCTGGGTGCCTGGCGCGGTGGTAGTGCTCGCCGCGATCGTCGTCGGCGGCGGCTACGCGCTGTACGGGATCCTCGATCGCCATGGCCTGTTGAAGCCGCCGCGCGCCAGCGATGCTCGCGACGCGACGACCGATCACCTCGATCGCATCGACGCGTCGCTGCGTGATCTCGAGAACAAGCTCGTGGCGAGCGCCGGCGCCGCGGACACGACCAAGCTCGTGCGTGGCTTGTCGGACTCGATCGACAAGGTGGTCGGGGACGTGGCGCGCCTCGACGGCCAGCTGAATCGGCTGCAAGAGGCGCTCCATGGCAGTGGTGATCTGCGCGAACAGGTCGATCGGATGGCGCTGCGTCTCGACGAGTCGCAGCAGAAAGTGACGCAGTTCGCCAGCGCGCTCGGCCAGATTCAGGCCACGTTGACGGAGCTCCAGGAGCGTCCGCCCGTCATCGTCGCGACTCCGCCGACCGAGGGCGGTGAGGGCTCCGCGGCGCCGGATCCGAGCGCCGTCGCGCCCGATCCGGAACTCATGGCGATCCTCGATCGACTGTCGTCGAAGGCGCCGCTCGAGCGCTGGGAAGCCGTCGACCGCGTCCGCAAGCGCAAGGACAAGGCGCTGGTGCCGTACGTGCTGCCGCTGCTCGACGATCGCGACCCGCTCGTGCGCGCGCAGGCGATCTACACGATCGGCGTCCTCGGGGCGTCCGAGGCGGTGCCGAAGCTGATCAAGCTGCTGCGCGACGACGTCGACACGATTCGTGAAGAAGCGCTCGCGAGCCTGATCGCGATCACCGGACAAAACCTGCGCTTCGCAGTGGATGGGTCGAAGGACGAGCGCGAGAAGGGCATCCGCAAGTGGGAAGACTGGCTCGCGAAGAACAAGGACAAGCTCTGATCGCGTCCGCAACCCGGCCTCCGCCGCGATCGACGGGCGCGTCGATGACCGCACGCGGCATGTGTGCACAAGCCGCCTGCGACCGCGACCGTCGCGAGACGCGTCAGCGCGGCGGAACGGGTGTGACCGTCACTTGCGCGAGCAGCTTGCGCCGCGCGGTCTCGCGCTCGTCCGGCAAGATGCCTTCCTCCATCACCAGGCGTACGAGTTCGTCGCGGAACATCGGCAGCGTTGCGGGCTCGACGCTGACCAACTCGACGATCACGTAACCGACGCGCGTTTCGAGCACACCACTGCGCTCGCCGGACTTCGTGAAACCGGCGATGGTCGCGTCGACGCTGCCGCCGAATGTCGTTGGGCGGTACGGTTCGAGCAGGCCACCCCGCTCCGCGGACTCGTGGTCGCTGAACGCGCGAGCGACGTCGGCGAAGGCGTCGCCGGCAGCGAGGCGTGCCAGTGCGCGTTCGGCGCGAGCCTTCGCCGCGGCGGTGCGCAGCTCGCGTACGTTTCCGGTGCTGTCGGCGATCTCTCCCGGATGGTCGCGACGGCGATCCACGAGAATGCCGCGCACGACGCGTCGCGTCGGCGGATCGCCGTAGAACTCGGTCAGTCGCGCGGCCAACGCGGCGTCGTCGGTCGGGCGCGCGGCGCGCGCGCAATCCTCGAGCGCGAGGTCCATCGCGATCGCGCGGCGACGAGCGAGCTTGAACGAGTCCTTCGAGTGTCCGATCGACGCCAGTTCTTGCACGTACGCGGCTTCGTCGCCGCCGAAGCGGTCGCGCAGCACGAGGTTCCACTGGGCGTCGACCGCCGCGTCGATGCGCTCCGGGGTCGGCGCGAAGCCGAGCTTCGCCGCACCTGCCGCGATCGCTCGCTCCTCGAGGAACATGCCGACGTTCGGTGGGCCGAACACGTCCGACAACCACTGCTGGAACTCTTCGCGTGGGACCGCGACTCCGTCGATCGAGCCGACGCTGCGAGCGGGTTCGGCTTGGTCCTGGGCGTGGATCGCGGGCTCGAGCGGACCCACGACCGTGACGACGGTGAGACAGAGCAAGGCAGTGCGCGACACGACGACCTCCGCGGCAAAAGGGTGGAGCATCCTATCCGGAGGGCCAGCGGAGCACGTCCGTCCGGTGTGGTGCGCGAGGGGTGGAGCCCTGCGATCCAGTCCGTCGCCGGAGGGCACCGGCGACGATCGCCCGAGGGCTTCGTCCGAGGCGAACTTGCCGAGTGGGGGGTGCTCCGCTTACGTTCGTGGCCCCTTTTCCGTGAGCAAGCCGATGACGGTGCTGCAGCCGACGACGAACCCGACGGGCCGAGTCCTCATGGAGGTCTTCGGTTGTCAGATGAACGTCGTCGACGCCGAATTGGTGCTCGGCAGGTTCCGCAAGCTCGCGTTCGAGGAAACGCAGGATTACGACGCCGCGGACGTGATCGTGTTCAACACCTGTTCCGTGCGCGGTCACGCCGAGGACCGTGTGATCTCGCGCCTCGGCGCGCTGCGCGAGTGGAAGAAGGCCAAGGCGAATCGTGTGCTCGCGGTCATGGGATGCATGGCGCAGCGCGAGGCGCGCGACATCCGGCGCCGTTTGCCGCACGTCGATTTGATCACCGGCACGAAGGACTTCCCGAAGCTCCCGGAACTCGCGCAACGCGTGCGGGCCGGCGAAGGTCCGTTCATCGTCATCGATGGCGCGGAGCGTCCCGACGTCGAACGCTTGCCCACGACGCGACCGAAGCCGTTCCAGGCTTACGTCACGATCATGCGTGGCTGCAATCGGCCTTGCACGTACTGCATCGTGCCCACGGTGCGGGGCCGTGAGATCAGCCGTCCGCTCGACGAAGTCGTCGACGAAGTGAAGGCGCTGGTCGACGAGGGAGTCGTCGAAGTCTGCCTGCTCGGGCAAACGGTCAACGCCTACGACGGGCAGCGTCCCGGCGAAGTGACGCTCGGCACGCTGCTGCGTCGTCTCGACGCGATCACGGGCTTGGCGCGACTGCGTTTCATCACGTCGCACCCGACCGACTTCAACGACGACACGTTCGCGGCGATGGCGGAGAACTCACGACTCGATCGGTTCCTCCACATGCCGATCCAATCCGGATCCGACCGGATGCTGCGCGCGATGCGCCGCGGCTACACGGTCGACAAGTACCGCAGGATCGTCGATCGCGTACGTGCGTCGATCCCCGACATGCAGATCGGCTGCGACTGGATCGTCGGCTTCCCCGGGGAGACCGAGGTCGATCACCAGGAGAGCCTCGCGGTCTGCGAGGAGATGCGGTTCTCGCAGTCGTTCGTGTTCAAGTACTCGCCGCGCCCGGGCACGGTCTCGGCCGAGTCGATGGTCGACGACGTCGACAACGACACGAAGAAGCGGCGCAACAACGAGCTGCTCGACGTGCAAGCTCGCGTCTCGCTGACGTCGCACCAGGCGCTCGTGGGTCGCGAACTCGATGTCCTGTTCGAGGGGAAGAGCCGCCTCGACGACACGAAGTGGGCCGGACGCGATCCCGCGCATCGCATCGTCTGCGTCGAGGACGATCGCCTGCGGGAAGGCGTGTTCGCGCGCGTGCGGATCGAGCGGTGCTCGGCGCTGACGCTGTTCGGCTCCGTGGTGTCGATCCACGATGCGTCCCGCTAGCGACGCGCGAGCGGTCGCCGCATGGTTGGATCGCGCGGTCGAACTCGCGGCGCGCGGAGCATTCCTGGTCGAACCCAACCCGCGCGTCGGGGCTCTGATCGTCGCCACGGACGGCGCCACGTTCGAAGGCTGGCACACCGGCTACGGCGGACCGCATGCCGAGGTCGTCGCGTTGCGCGCTGCGGGCGCGAAGGCGCACGGCGCGACGATCGTCGTGACGCTGGAACCGTGTTCGACGCACGGCAAGACTCCCGCGTGCACCGATGCCCTGCTCGCCGCGGGCGTCGCGCGCGTCGTGTACGCGTGCGTCGATCCGAACCCGGCGCATCGAGGCCGAGCCGCCGCGATCCTGACGGAGCGCGGAGTCGCGGTGGATGGCCCGGTGGCGCATTCCGGCGCGCAACGGCTGCTCGAGGGGTTCGAGCGCCATCTGGCACGGTCGCGATCGTTCGTCAGCGCGAAGTGGGCGATGTCGCTCGACGGCAAGATCGCGACGGCGACCGGTGATTCGAAGTGGATCACGTCCGACGCGGCGCGCGCGATCGCGCACGAGCTGCGCGGCCACGTCGATGGCATCGCGGTCGGAATCGGCACCGTGCTCGCGGACGATCCTCGCTTGACGGCGCGGCCGCCCGGGCCTCGGCTCGCGCAGCGCGTGGTGTTCGATCGTCGGCTGCGCACACCGTCGCAGTGGGTGGGGTTCACGGATGCGGGCCCGCCCGTGGTGCTGCTCCACGGACCGACCGCCGCGGTCGCGGAGCGGCAACGTTGTGAGGCCGCCGGTGCGCGCTTGATCGAGATCGATGCGGAGTCGGATGCCGCGTTCGTCAAACGCGCCGTCGCGGCGCTGCGGGGGATCGGCATCGCGAGTCTGATGGTGGAGGGCGGAGGGACCTTGCTCGGCGCGTTCGCCGACGCTCGTTGCATCGACCGCGTGCTCGCGTTCGTCGCCCCGCGTCTGATCGGCGGCGAGCGCGCACCGACGGCGGTGGGTGGTGCGGGAGTCGCTCGTGTCCACGAGGCGTTGACGTTCGAGGAGGGGCGCTTCGAGTCGATCGGCGGCGATCTCGTCTATCGAGGATTGGTCGCCGCGTCGGCCTGAGCCCTGAACCCCGGAAGCCGCAGGAGTGCCGCATCCGCGCGAACCGCGCGCTGGGTCGTCCCCGCGCGTGGGGCCCAGAGGCCGTGAATCACTCCCTCGCTTCGAGGAATTGCTCACGGTTACCTAGCGCGGGCTACGCCCGCAACCGAATGAGTCTGCGCGTTCTCACGGTCTCGCCGGACACCTGTGCCTGTTGAACGGGGCGGCGACTGCCGTCGCCTCGGACACCTGGTGCGGGATCGACTACGTCCGAGAATCGTCGCTGGACGCGACGACTCTCGGACGTAGTCGATCAGTGCAACGCCAAGGGGGCCGCCGCTCGATCGCGACGGCCCCCTTGGCGGTCGATCGCCGTCTCGTTCACTTGTTCTCGGGTTGCGGCTCGACCGGAGCCGGTGCCGGAGCGACGCCGTCCTGCGG
>JBPOIU010000111.1:0-15753 GCA_052034255.1 Planctomycetota bacterium
GGCCGGACAGGATTGCCGGCGGCTATTTCGTCCGGCTGGCCGGACAGGATCGCCGGCGGCTACTTCGTCCGGCTGGCCGGACAGGATTGCCGGCGGCTATTTCGTCCGGCTGGCCGGACAGGATTGCCGGCGGCTACTTCGTCCGGCTGGCCGAACAAGATTGCCGGCGGCTACTTCGTCCGGGGGTGCTCCTAAGTCCTTCGTGGGCCTTGGTTCGTGGACCTGAACGTCGGAGTCAGTGCTTCGGCACCGGGATTACGGCGTTGGCCTTGATCACCAGCCAGATCGACTTGCCCGGCTCGAGCCCGAGCGTGGCGACGGCCTTGGGGACGAGGCGCGCGCGCAGGGTCTCGCCGCACGCCGACGCCACGACCATGCGCGCGGGGTGCAAGTCCTCGATGTGCTCGATCGTCGCCGGGATCACGTTCTGCGCGGAGATGCCGTGCGGTTCCGTGGTCGCGACGAGGATGTCCTCGGCGCGCAACGACACACCGCCGGGATCGGGAAAGCCTTCGAGCGAAGCGATCTCGAACTCGAGTCCACGCGCCGTGCGGACCCGCAAGCTGCCCTCGACCCGATCGACGACGTCCACGTGGAAGTGGTTCTCGGCCGACATCGCGAGCAAGCCGCCGAATGAGACCGCCGACGGGAACAGGCCGCGTGGATTGCCTTCGCGCACGATGCGACCGGCTTCGAGCACGAGCACGTGCTGCGCGAGCGCGGTGACCTCGAGCGGATCGTGCGTGACGAGCAACATCGGCACGCCGAGGTCGCGCCACACGCGGATCAGGAATGGAACGATGCGCGCGCGCAACGGGCGATCCAGCGCCGCGAGCGGCTCGTCGAGCAACAGCATGCGTGGCTGAGCCGCGAGTGCGCGCGCCAGGGCGCCGCGCTGGCGCTCGCCGCCCGAGAGCTCGTGCGGACGACGATCGAGCAGCGCGCCGATTTCGAGCGCGTCGATCGCGCGCCGGGCCGCGGTGCCATCGCCACCGCCGACGCCCGTGGCGAACTCGATCTGCTGGCGCACCGTGCGATGCGGGAACAACGCGCCGTCCTGCGGCATCCAGCCCAGTCGCCGCCGGCGCGCCGGCAAGCCGTCGACGCGGACGTCTCCGATGACGACTTCGCCCGTCACGTCGCCGCGGACGCCAGCGATCGCTTCGAGGATCGTCGATTTGCCCGAGCCACTGGCGCCGAACAACGCCGTACACGGCGCGTCGAACGTCGCTCGCGCGTCGAGCGTGAAGCCGGAGTAGTCGGCGCGCAACGCGAAGCGGTTCACGGCGCCCTCCGGCGCAGGAAGCGCTCGGCGGAGAACGCGAGGACCAACGCGAACACGATCGACACGGCGACGAAGCGCCAAGCCTGCGCATCCTCGAAGTGCTGAATACGGTCGTACGTCGCGAGCGCCAGCGTTTCGGTCTGCCCCGGGATGCGTCCAGCGACGAGGATCGTCGCCCCGAACTCGCCGAGCGCACGCGCGAACGCGAACACCGCGCCGTGCAGGATCCCGCGCGTCGCGAGTGGCAGCGCGACCTCGCGCCAAGCGCGCCACGACGATGCGCCGAGGCTGGCGGCGACGAGTTCGAAGCGCCGCGGTACCGCCGCGAATCCCTCGCGCGCGCCGAGCACGAACAGCGGGAATGCCATCACCGCCGCCGCGAGGATGGCCGCGTCGATCGTCAGCAGCGGCGAGTGCCCGAGCACGGCTTCGAACAAGCGCCCGCCGAGCCCGTCGCGTGCGAGCAGGTTCAGCAGCACGAGCCCCACGGCGACCGGCGGCAACACGAGCGGCAGCGACACGACCGTCACCACGGCCGCCGCGAACACCGACGAACGTCGCGACAACCACCAGCCGAGCGCAATCGCGGGTACGGCGTCGATCGCCGTCGCGGTCGCCGCGACGCGCACGCTGATCCAGGTGGCGTCGAGCAGGGCCGAGCTCAATGCCGAGGCTCCGATGGCGCGCACGGAGCGGTTGTCGGGGAGCGACGCTTGGCCATCGGATCGGCTCCGGGAATGGGCGCGGCGCAGTGTAAAGACCGCCGCGGCGCGGCCTCGTGCCGTGGACGACGAACGGACGATTCGTCGGGCTGCTACAGTCACGCCGCCAGGAGACGCCAGACATGGCCGAACGCCGTTTCGAGGTCGACGCCGACATCCGCAGAGCGCGAACCCCGCCGCGCGAGCTGTACTTCGATCCGCAATGGTTCGCGCAACAGCGCGACACCGTGTTCGCGCGGTCGTGGAACTTCGCATCGGTTACCGCCGGCCTCGAGACGAGCGGCTGCGCGCGACCCTTGACGCTGCTTCCGGGGTGCCTCGATGAACCGCTGATCCTCGTGCGCGACACGCACGCGAAGCTGCACCTCTTGTCGAACGTCTGCACCCATCGCGGACATCTCGTCGTCGAGCGGGAATGTGCGCTCGCCGCGCTGCGCTGCAACTATCACGGGCGGCGCTTCCATCTCGACGGCAGCTTCGCGTTCATGCCGGGCTTCGAGAATGCCGAGCACTTCCCGACCGAGAACGACTGGTTGACCAAGGTGCCGCTCGCGGAATGGCGCGGGATGTTGTTCGCGTCGCTGGCGCCGAACGCGCCGGTCAACGAGGTCGTGGCCGAGGTCGAGCGCCGGCTCGCGGGCCTCGCGATCGTCGATTGGCGCTACGAGCCGACGCTCGACAAGACCTTCGAGTTCGACGCCAACTGGGCGCTGTACGTCGAGAACTACCTCGAAGGGCTGCACATCCCGTTCATCCATCCGGCGCTGAACGCGAAGCTCGACTGGAAGCTCTACGGCTACGAGAACTTGCCGTACGGAACGCTTCAAGTCGGTCCAGCGGCGCCGGGTGAGCTCGCGTTCGAGTTGCCGGAGGGTCATCCGAACTTCGGCCAGCGCATCGCCGCGTTCTACTTCTGGCTGTTCCCGGCCACGATGCTGAACCTGTACCCGTGGGGTTTGTCGCTGAACGTGATCGAGCCGCTGGCGCCGACGCGGACGCGCGTCCGGTTCTTGTCGTTCGTTCAAGATCCGACGAAGCGCGAGCAAGGAGCGGGCTCGGGCCTCGTCCAGGTCGAGATGGAAGACGAGGCGGCGATCCAGCAGGTCCAAAAGGGCATGCGCGCGCGTTCGTACCGCGGCGGCCGCTACGCACCCGAAGCCGAGATCGGCGTCCATCACTTCCACCGCATGCTGGCGAAGTGGATGGCGTAGGGCACAGCGGGGACGGAGGCGGGTCTGTCCCCGCGTCATCCTGTCCGGCGCGCGTGCGCCAGTTCCGGCTATCCCTGCGACCATGATCGAAGCCCCCGCGCTCGCCGTGACCCGCAACCGTTTGCTGTCCCATCCGCTCTACGCGTCGCTGCGCACGCTCGACGACGTGCGCGTGTTCATGGCGCACCACGTGTTCGCCGTTTGGGATTTCATGTCGTTGTTGAAGACGCTGCAGCACGGGCTCACGGGGCTCGCGGTGCCGTGGCGGCCGGTCGGCGATCCGACGGTGCGGCGATTCGTCAACGAACTCGTGCTCGGCGAGGAATCCGACGTCGATCCGCGTGGCGGCTCGATCAGTCACTTCGAGCTCTATCTCGACGCGATGCGCGAAGCCGGCGCCGACGTCGGCCCGATCACGCGATTGATCGACGCGCTGCGGGACGGAGCCCCGCTGGACCACGCATTCACGCGGGCTCAGGCTCCGCCGAGCGCGGAGACGTTCGTGCGCCACACGTTCCGCATCATCGACGCCGGCGCGCTGCATCGCATTGCCGCAGCGTTCACGCTCGGACGCGAAGACGTCATCCCCGGCATGTTCGTCGCGCTCGTCGCCGAACTCGATCGCCGCCATCCCGGCCGCCTCGGACTGTTCCGTGCGTATCTCGATCGCCACATCGTGCTCGACACGGACGAGCACGGCCCGATCGCGCGCCGCATGCTGACGCAGACGTGCGGCGACGATCCGGACCGGCATGCGGAGGCCGAGCTCGTCGGCGTCGACGTCCTGCGCGCGCGCATCGCGCTGTGGGACGGCACGCTCGCGGCCGTGCGCGAACGGCCCGTTTCGGCGCGTTGACTCTCCGGAGCGTCACTCCTCGAGCAAGCGCAGCGGCGTGTCCACGATCGTGCCGTCGGGCTGATATCGGCGCAGGATGCCGGGCTCGACGACTTCGATCACCGTGCCGTCGTCGAGGATCCTCTGCTCCCAAAGGCGCGAGGCACCGCCGGAGTGGACGACGCGCTCGACGCCGGTCTCGATGTGGAAGACGGACCAGGTCGTGGTCGTCGAGTTGCGATAGCGCCAGACGTACGCATCGGACGACCCCGATCCAGGACGCCAGATCGCATGAGCCCGCGACACCGGGATCCGCGCGACCTCCGCGCCGTCGGCGAACGACACGATCCGTGCCAGGTCGCTCGATTGCACGAGCACGAACCGACACCGCGGCAACAGCGCGAGGTGGTCGTCGAGCCTCAGTCCGTCGATCCGCGCGTGCGGGTGCGGCGACACCGTGAAGTCGTAGAACTCCGCGCACTCTGGCGACGTGCGGATGATGCAGGTTCCCGCGCGGTCTCCGACGTGAAGGGAGCCCGCGGGGATCGTGCGGCCGAAACCGACCCAAGCATCCGACGACGCATCCGCGTCCGGCGTGAACCCGCGGATCGAGCAGTGCTCCGGATCGAACGGTCCATCGCGACTCACGAGTCGAGCACTCTCTACGTCGAACGTGCCGACGCTGGCATCCAACTTCAGGCCGTTCCAAACGATCGTCGTGTACGGCAGGCGCACGAGTCCGCCCTTGAGCCACTCGGGCTCGGCGGTCACGGTGGGCGAGTAGCCCGGCAGCCTGCGCGCCGTGCCGCGTTGGACTTCGACCAGCCACTGCTGCGCGAACTGCGGAGCCTCACCGCGGGCAAGGACGACCAGGTGCGATTGATCCGGCGACAGCGACAGGATCTCGAACTCGCGCAGCGTTCCGATCTCGGGATTCAGTCGAGATTCGATCGAGCCGGCGAGGACGACGCCCGCGGGCGCGAGAACGGCGAGCAGCGCACCCATCGCCCACGAGGTTCGGCGCGCCGACGACACGACGCGATGCAGTCCCCGAACGAATACCCATGCCGCAACGGCCACGAACAGGCAGGAAGCCGACACGGCGATCCACGCGGCGTCGCTCGAATCGATGGCGTATCCGAAGTTCGCCGGGCCGAGCGCTTTCACCGTGAGAACGACCCCGGTCGAGGAACCGAGTCCGACGATCAACGCGATCATTCCACGGGCACCGCACGACGACGCGAGCAGCACACTCGCTGCCGCGGGAAGGATGGCGACCCAGTGCAGCGGCGGGACGCCGAACGAGCGCCACAGCGAGTACGGAACGCCGTACGAACGCAGCCACTCCGTCCAGGCCCAAGTCGTACCGATCAACACCGATCCGGCGAGGATCGTGACGAGCGCGAGGAACGCGAAGCGAGCCGCGAACACGAAGGCGGCACTCGCCGGCAGCGAGGCATCGGCCGGCGGCGTCGAGCCCGTCTGGCCGCGCGACAGCAGATCCGCGGCGATCGAGCAGACCACGAGCGCGACGGCCACGGGCAGAACGACCTCTCCGACGTAGCGCGGATCGCCCTTCGTGAACGTCAGATCGCAAGCGGCGATGAACCCGGCCGCGAACACGATGCCGGCGATCACGGTCGCGCGCGCCGTGCGCCATTCCGCGTCCACGAGCATCACGAACCGACGCATGACGGCACCTCCGACTTCGGCGCTTCGATGCAAGCGCGCACGACCTCGTCGAGAGCGCGACGACGCACTTCGAACGACGTGACCAACTCGTGGTGCGCGAGCCATGCTTCCGCGCGCTCGTCGAAGTCGCGGTAGCGCAGGGCCACGGTGTCGCCGGCGCGCTCGCAGAGGACTCCGAGCGGGGGCTCGAAGCGCGCGTCGACGTGGCAGAGCCGCACGATCACGCGCGCGAAGCGGCGGCGCAGTTCCTCGGTCTCGCCGTGGAACGCGGCCTTGCCGTGATCGAGCACGACGATGCGGTCCGCGAGGCGCTCGACGTCGGCCGTCGAATGCGAGACGAACACGATCGTGCGCGAACGCGTCGCGTCGTGAGCGAGCAATGCATCGAGCACGTCGGCGCGAACCGACGCGTCGAAGCCCGCGAACGGCTCGTCGAGCAGCAAGAGCTCGGGCCGGTGCGCCAGCGCAGCGACCAACGCGAGACGCGCCTTCACCCCGCGCGAGAGCGTCGTGATGCGCGCCTGCGGATCGAGATCGGCTTGCGCGCGGAGCCGCGCTTCTTCGGCGGCGTCCCAACTCGGGTGAAACGGCGCGATGAACCGGAAGTAGTCCTTTACGCGCATCCACGCCGGGGCCTCGAGTGAGTCGGCGACGTATCCGATCCGCGCGCGGATGCGCGGTCCGTGCCGTCGTGGATCGAGCCCGAGCGTCGCGATCACGCCGCGCGGCGGCGCGAGGATGCCCGCGATCAGCTTCAGCAGCGTCGACTTCCCGCAGCCGTTCTTGCCGACGATCGCGCACAGCGAGCCCTGCGGCACGCGCAACGAGACGCCGTCGAGCACGGCCTTGCGCTCGTACGCGAAGCGGAGGTCGCGGACTTCGATCGGTGTCGCACTCATCGCGGCACCTCCGTGCGCGCGAGATGGCGCGCCACGCGGCGCTCGAGGTCGTCGGCCGCGAGTCCCGTGGCGAGAGCTTCGTCCAGCGCTCGATCGAGTCGCTCGAGTGCCGTCGATCGCGCCGACGACCGGCACTTCGCGACCGCACCGTCGGCGACGAACACTCCGTCGCCGGGGCGCGTCACGACGAGTCCGCTCCACTCGAGTTCGCGGTACGCCTTCGCGACCGTGTTGGGATTCACGCGCGCCTGCTGCGCGAGCCCGCGCACGGACGGCAATCGTTCGCCGGCGCGCAAACCGCCGCGTGCGATCGCGGCGCGAACCTGCTCGAGGATCTGTTCGCACGGCGATCGATCCCCGCCGCTTTCGATGTCGATGATCACACGTTGCTCCACGGAGCCGCTGTGGAGCTGTCCTATCGGACTGGTACGGCAGCACACTGAAGCCCGGAATCCGCGGGCGCGCCTCGCGCGAGCGCGGGCACCATTCGATTCGCCATCGGCGGGTGACATCCGCCGCGCCGCTGCCACAATCCCACGTCCGTTCGCTCGCCCGTGGGTCGAGGTCTCGCCGCATGTCCGCAGAGTTCGACGTCGTAGTGCTCGGCGGTGGCGCCGCGGGTCTCTTCGCGGCGACCGAGGCCGCGCGTCGCGGAGCGCGCGTTCTCCTGCTCGAACGCAACAAGAAGCCCGGCGTGAAGGTGTTGGCGTCGGGTGGCTCGCGCTGCAACGTGACTTCGGTGTTGCCCGTTCACACGATGGCGAAGCACTTCGGCAAGCACGCCGGTCGCTTCCTGGGTCACGCGTTCAAGACGCTGCCGCCGACCGCGATCGTCGAACTGCTGCACGCCGAAGGCGTCGAGACCTACGAAGAGAAGTTCGACAAGGTCTTCCCGAAGAGCAACAAAGCCACGGATGTCCTGGCCGCGTTCCTGCGCCGGTTCGAGACCTCCGGCGCGCGCCTGCGCTGCGAAGCGCGCGTCGAGGTCGTACAGCGCCAGGACGACGGCACGTTCGTGGTGCACGCGGGAGCGGATCGCCTCACGACGAAGTCCGTCGTGCTCGCCGTCGGCGGCAAGTCGTATCCCGGGACCGGCTCGACCGGCGACGGCTACGCGATCGCGGGACGATTCGGCCACACGATCGTGACGCCGCGTCCAGCATTGGTGCCGCTGCGTGTCGACGAGGAGTGGGTGAAGTCGCTGACCGGCATCGCGTTCCAAGACGTCGAGGTCCGTCTCGTCGACGCGAACGGCTCGGAACTCGCGCGTCGACGCCGACCGCTGTTGTTCACCCATTTCGGACTCTCGGGACCGGCAGCGATGGACGTCTCGCGCGAAGTCTCGACCCGCTCCGACGGCACGACGTTGATCGTCGACTTCCTTCCGGAGTTCACACCGCAAGACCTCGAGCGCGAACTCGATCGCTCGATCGACGTCATGCCGACGCACGCCTTGTCGAACGCGATCGAAGGCGAGTTCCCGCAGCGCTTCCTCGACGTCCTGTTCGCGACGCGCGGAGTGCGTGGCGCACAGCGCTGTGCCGAGGTGTCCCGTGTGCACCGGCGCATCGTCGTCGAGTTGCTGAAGGGCACACGTATTCCGATCGCGGGGACGCAGGACTTCACGCGCGCCGAGGTGACCGCAGGAGGAGTCGCGCTCGATGAGATCGAGCCGGGCACCATGCAGTCGAAGCGAGTGCCGGGCCTCTACGTCTGCGGCGAAGTGCTCGACGTCGATGGACCGATCGGCGGGTTCAACTTCCAGGCGGCGTTTTCGACGGGTCACGTCGCCGGGGCGAGCGCGGCGAGCCGTTGATCAAGGGTCGAGTGCGCGCGCGGCGCGGATGCCGACCCCGCCGCTGGCGAGGTCCGGTCGCACGAACAGCCGGAATGCCGATCGTGACTCCGGCCACGATTCCTCGAAGCTCCCACCACGCGCGACGCGCTTGTCCGCATGACTCCCGTAACGCTCGCCGGTGCCCGGCCGGCGGGGGAAGCGATAGTCGCCAAGCACGTCGAGCGTCCACTCGGAGACGTTGCCGTAGATGTGATGCAGTCCGAACGGGCTCGGGCGTTTGGTCCAGACGCAGAGGTGGACTGCGCCACCATCCTCGAGGTCCGGCCACAGCGATGCGGCCGCGACGGCGACGCCTCTGCGCGCGGCCGTGCGATCGGCCCAGTTCACGGCGTCCGCGAGTTCACGGTAGTCGTCCCCGGTCCACCAAATCGAGTCGGTCCCCGCGCGCGCGGCGTGCTCCCATTGCGCTTCGGTCGGCAGTTCCAGTCCGGCTCGGTGCAGCGCCTCACGCGCCTGGTCCCACGTCATCAACTCGGCGGGGTGCGTCTCGTCGACGCCGTACTCGCCCGAGCGGACGTAGCCGTTGCGGTGGGCCGGGACGAGTCGCGCGTACTGAGCTTGGGAGACTTCGTACTTCCCGATGAAGTACGGATCGAGTTCGGCGACGAACGTCGGGGATTCGCGCAGCTTGAATGCGCTCGCGCCATTCGCGACCCGCTCGATCTGTTCGGGCGTGGAGCCCAGTGTGCTCGCCGACGCGGGCAGCAACACCAATACCGCTCCGCAGTCGACCGTCATCGCCAGCACGCCGTTCGCGTCACGTGACGGAATCGGAGTGTCCGGTGCGTGCGTGAAGAGATCGACGAACTCTTGAAGTCCGGAGCTCGGATCCGCTCCGAGCGGAACGAGCCCGTATTGCGGTCGTAGCGACAGGCCCGCGTAGACCGGGTCGCCTTCGATCGCCGCGATCGTCGCCGACCACGCCTGCGCATGTCGCTCCAGCGATTCGTGCTCGATGGTGCGGGAGAGTTCGATGCGACGCCGGATGTCGGCGATGCCGGACGTGGCGAGCGACTCGATGCGGCCGATCAAGTCGCCGAGCTCCGCGCGCGACAGCGTGTCGGCGGGATCGGCGAAGTACGGCTCGTTCTCCATGCGTAGCCGCATCCGCTCCACGTCCTCGGCGGCGCTCGCGATCATGCGCGAGACGATGTTGATTTCGTTCGGGTGCGGGCCGAACTTCGGAAACGACAATTCGAGTGCGCGGTGCTTCTGCTCGAGCTCCGCGAGCTGCGCGAGATCGGACGCGCGGGCGGCTTCCCACGCGGGTGTGCGCGGGGGAAGCGCACGCGGAGAAGGCGCCGCGTACTCCGCGCGGTAGGTCTGCAGGCGACGCTCGAGGGCCTCGACGTCGCGAATCCACGATTCCCACCGCGGAATCATGCGTGGGTGGACGGGATAGGCCTCCTTGGCACGTTCGACGAGATCCGCGGCGAATCCGCGATCGGCGCGCCAGCGGGCTTCGGTCAGAGCACGCGTGGCGGTCGCCGTGGCCTCTTCCGATTCGCGCTTGCGCTCGCGCAAGTCGCGGTTCGTCGCACCGACGTAGACGAGCGCGCTCGCCAGCGTCACGATCAACGACGACGCGAGCGCCGACACGACTGGATTGCGCTGCACGAACAAGGTCATGCGACCGAGCACGTTCGGAGGCTTCGCGCGGATCGGTTCGCCATCGAGCACGCGACGCAAGTCCGCTGCCAGGTCGAGTGCAGTCGCGTAGCGGCGATCCGGCTCCGGCGACAGCGCGACGGTCACCACGTCGCACAGCGCGTGCGGCAACGACGGCACGTGCGTCCGCGGATCGGCGGGCGTCGTCTCCAGGATCGCGCGCCACACTCCTTCGCGCGTCGGCGCGACGAACGGACGTCGCAGCGTCAGCAGTTCGTACAGGATCACGCCCAGCGCCCAGACGTCGATGCGCCGATCGAGCGTCCGCTCGCCGCGCACGAGTTCCGGCGCCATGTACGCCGGTGTGCCGACCGTGCGGCCGATCGTCGTCAATACGTCGGACTGTTGTTGTCGCGCCAGGCCGAAGTCCACGATTACGGGCGCGCCCTCCTCGGACAACAAGATGTTGCCCGGCTTCACGTCACGATGAACGAGCCCCGTCGCGTGCGCGGCATGCAACGCACGGGCGCAGGTCTCGACCCATTCGACGGCGGTCCGCCAGTTCTTCAGCAAGGCGTCGCGTTCGGCTGCAGGCAACGCGCGCAGTGCCTCCAAGTGCTGTGCCAGCGACTGACCCTTCACGTACCGCATCGCGACGAAGTCGATACCGTCGGCGGAACCGACTTCGTGGACCGCGCAGAGATTCGGATGGTCGAGCCCGGCGATGATCGACGCCTCGCGCAGGAGTGCGCGGCGGGCATCATCGCTGTCGAACGCGTGAAGCGTCTTCAGCGCGACGTGACGTTTGAGATTCGCATCGAACGCGAGGTGGACTTCGCCCTGTCCTCCGCGACCGAGCAGCTTCTCCAGTCGATACCGACCGATGAAGACGCCGCCGTCGGAGGCGGCGTCGAACGCGCGCGGCGTGGCGTGATCCAGCGTCAGCCGTTCGAACTTCGTCGAGATCGAGTCCGCATGTCCCGGGAACAACGCGCGGTACTCGTCGAGCGATCGGACGCGATCGAGCTCGAGGTCCGCGAGGAAGATCTCGGTGAACACCCGTACTGCGGCTTGCTGATCCATGGAGGGTTCCCCGCGGGCCGATTCGCGTTCACGGCGCATCGATCCCGAACAGCTCTCGCAATCGACTTCGCGCGCGCGCCAGTCGCTGGCGTACCGCTTCGGGACTGATGGCGCAGGTGCGGGCCGTCGACTCGACCGATCGACCATCGAACACGATCGCCTGGACCACCGCGGCCTGATCCGCCGGTAGCCGCGTCACCGCTTCGCGCAGCTTGCGGTGGTCGTCGGCACGCGTCACCGAGCCCGTTCGGCTGGCGGACTCCTGCGGGTCGACCGCGTCGCCTTCGGCGTGCGGGACGTGGGCTCGCGCCAGGTCGATCAGCCGGTGCTTGGTGATCTGGATCGCGTAGGCGGCGAATTCGGATTCGTCGAGGTCCGCGGGGAAACGATCGAGTCGCTCGAAGAGCAACAGCGCGACGTCTTGCAGCACGTCATCGACGTCGATGACGGTGCTCAGCGTCGGCGAGCGATGACGATGCACGTAGCGACGCAACGCGTCACCGACTCGGCGCATCACCTCGCGGAATGCGTCCCCGTCGTGCTGTCGTGCCCGTGAAAAACTGTCCGCGAACGTCGAGTGATCATCCATGGTGGAGCGGCTTCGGATGCATCGCGGGTGTCGAGACCGGTCCTGGCCGAGTCGGCTCGATCGACCACTGCGTATCCGCGACGGAGAACCGACTCCGCGCTCTCTCCGTGCCGCGGGGTTCGATGCTCTGTCGTAGGGCGGAGTTCTATCCCAACGGTTCGATTCGGCAACCGAGCAGCGCGAGCGATCCTGCGATCGCCGGTGCCGCCACGACGAACGCGTCGATCACACCCCTCGGATGCCGACGCCGAGGACCACGAATAGCACCGACAAGATCGTCACGACGATCATGTGGAACGCCAATGCCTTCAGCCGCTCTCCCATGCGCGGCACGAGGCGCAGGCGAGCGTGCACCGCGAACGCGAGCGTAAGCGCGAGCAGGATCAGCTTCGCGCCGATGTGCGCGCCGATACGGCCTTCGAACGCGAACCACCGCGATGGATCCGGGATGTACTTGTGCGCCAGCGCGAGCCCCGTCGCGATCTGCAGCAGCAACGCGGGGATGCCGACGCGTTCGAACCGCTCTTCGACGGATCGCAGAAGGCTCGCGTCGCCGCTCTTCAGCGCACCGGGCAGGAAGCCGATCGCGAGTACCAGATGGCCGCCCGTCCACACGGTCGCGCCGAGTACGTGCAACAACAGGATCGCTTGGTCGTGACTCATGTCGAGCGAGTCTGCCGGGTGCGCGGACTTCCGCCAAGTGCGCGACGTCGTGCCCTGCAAACACGGCGGGGGTCCTTCACTCGCGTGAAGGACCCCCGAACGTGTCTGAGGGAGGTGGAGGAGGAGGGGCGATCCACTCACGCCATCGCGCTCAGCTGCGCGGCGTGAGAACATTCGAGGCGTGAACGATCAGGGCAGCAGGACCGAGGAGTTGCCGGCGGCCGGCTGCGTCGGGACGAGCTTCACCTTCAGCGTTTCCTTCGGCGACACGAAGCCCGTGATCTCGAGGACGTATTCACCCGCGGCGGCGAGCATCACGTCGGCGCCGACCACGTTGCGATTCGGCTGGGCTTGCGTGTTCGCGGAGATGTCGAGGTAGAAACCGTCCGGCTTCTTCAGCGACACGATCGGCTGGGCCTTGAAGCTCTTGGTCGGGGCGACGACGAAGTCGAGATCGGCGAGCGGCAGGCCGAGCAGCGAGATGTAGGCGACGTTCGCACCGTTGGTCGGCTTGATCTTCAACGAGGCCGGCTTCGCCTTCTTCGGCAGCTTGCGCGACGTCTGGATCAGGTAATCACCGACCGTGCCGTTCGCGCCTTCGATGCGCAGCGTGTACTCACCCGAAGTCGGCATCACGAGGTTCTTGCGGAGGCCGCGCGCCGAGTGCTTCAGGACGTATTCCTTGATGACGTTCTGGCTGGGGTCGATCAGCGACAGCTTCGGCTTCAGGTCACCGCTGGTGGCTTGGACGCGGACGCGGACCTTCATGCCGGCGATGGCATCGAACGCGACTTCGTCCTTCTCGCCGGGCGTCTCGACTTCACCGATCAGGCGGTCGCCGGGGTTCATGCGCGACTTGCCGACCGTCAGCGTGACCGGGATGAGCTCGTGGTCGTCGACGTCGTTGAAGTTCACGAGAGCGATCTGCGTCTGGTACACGCCGGGCGCGAGGCCCTCGACGTCGAAGCGCACTTCGATCTGGTTCGCCGGGTTGTTCGCCAGCGCGAAGCTCGACGTCGGCGTGATCGACAACCAATCGACGGCCGGGTACTCGGCGGCGGTGAAGACGAGGATGCCGTCTTCCGAGCCGCCGTTCTTCACCGCGAGGATGTGGGTCGGCGGGTCGTTGCCATCGGCGGTCGCGAACGCCGCGATCGGCGACGCGTCCTCGACCTGGAGGTCGACCGTGAACGCCGCGATCGAGTTGCCGATGATGTCGTTGTTGAACGTCACCGTCTCGCCGGCGGCCGGCTCGATGCGCATCAGGAAGTTGTAGATGCCGGCCGGCAGGCTCTCCGGCACGGTCGCGGTCGTCGTCAGCGCGCCGACGAACGAGCTCGACACGCTCGAGAACAAGGTGTCGCCGACGTCGATCGTCGTGTCGGTCGACAGATAGATGTTGGCGGTGTACGAGCCGACCAGCGGCCCACCGAGGTTGACGACGAACAGGTTCACCGTCGCCGGGGTGCCGATCTGGGTCTGGCCCGGGCCGCTGACCGACAGGGCGATCAGGTCCGGCGGCGTGTCGGCAAGGGCCGACGGCGCGACCGCGAACGCACTGGCCAGGGCGGCAGTCGACATGATCTTGCGGATGCTGGGGAACGCGCGGGTGGTGCTCATGATGTTTGCCCCTCCTGAGGGCGCATCGAGCCGCCCTCCATCGGCGACTCGAATCGAGTTGTGCCCGGAACATGTCCCGCGCTCGTGATCGTGGCCGGGACATTCCGCGCCGATCCGACTCAAGCCAACGAGTCTTGAAGTCGCTTCGGTCGCGGCCGGCAGGTCCGGACAGAGAGCGGCGATCTGCTAGTGCGGCGTCGACCCACGCTTCAAGTCTGTGTCGATTTCTTGGATCAAGCCTGAGCGACCCGCCACAACTCGAGTCCCGTCAATGGGCAGCAGCAATGCGGCGAGTCTTGCCGGGGCGTGCGAATGTGCTCAGGAAACACGTTTCGTGCCGCGCAGAGTCCGGGCTCTTCCGTGCGTTCCTTTCGAACGGACCTCACGGGGATCACGTTTTTCGATGTCGCGAGAGTCGTTCGAATCGCGTGTCGGCCGCGCGCGCGAGCGTCGCCTCCGGGAATGGAGCAGCGCGTCACTTCGATCGCGCTCGCGAAACCTCGGGAGTGGCGAACCATGACGATGCGCATCGCGGTGCTCGTGATCCTGGCTCTGATTTCGGCGCAAGCACGCGCCGACGACGAAGCCGCGAAGACCAAGAAGCAGAGCGCGACCGCGTCGAGCGACGCGACGATCCGCGCGCCGCGATACGTGATCGTCACGAAGGCGGGCCGCATCACGATCCACGACGCAGCGGAGGCGCCGGCGGACGAGAACTCGGTCGAAGCCGGCGATCATGAAGGCGAGGTCTCGTACGTCGGCAAGGACGGACTCGTCCATCGCGTCTACACCGTCGAGCACCTGCAGAAGTTGCGCGCGACATTCGGCGACCACACCGCGGACCTGATCGACGACGCGCATCGCGTCGGTGGTCGAACGCTCGTGAAGGATGCGTTGGATTTGAAGGCCGCACTGGAGTCGCTCGGGACGCACCCCGCGACAGCGCGCGACGTCGTCTCGGACTATTTGGGCAAGCCGACCGGCAAGAAGCGCGACGACGCTTTGGAAGATGCGCTGATCGCGAACGGGATCATCCCGCCGGGCATGAAAGGCACCGGCCGCTCGGTGCGCCAATTCCTCGACATCGCCGCGAACAGCGCGCTGCTCGGCGGCGTGGGTGCGGGCGACATCACGCCGGGGCTCGTGCAGGGCTTCGACGACGTGAAGCACGGCCGTCGCACGATCGACGATCTGTTGAACGAGTTCGGCAACGCAGGTGCCGGAGTCGGTGCGAACGATGCCGACGAGGAGTCGGACGACGCGAGCTCCGCCGGCTCCGGCGGATTCGACTCGGGTTCGGATGCGGACGACGCGCTCGGCGGTGGGTATCAGGACGAATCGCACGACGACACGGAGCGCGGCGACGACGCCTCGGCTTCACCGGGCCCGGGCGGCGACGCGGCCGAGGACGACACGGCGGGCGCGGGCGACGGCGACGACGCCGGGTCGAGCGGCGGCGCGACGTTCACCGTCGACGAAGTGAATCACAACGACGACGGCACGACCGACGTGACGTTCCACGTCACCGGCTCCGATGGCCAGGACGGCATCTACACGACGACGTATTCCACCGACGGCACGTATACGACGACGAACACGGTGACCGGAGAAGTCGTCGGCTCGGGCACGGGGACTCCTCCCGATGTCGAGCCGGGCGATACGACGCAGACGACGCAGGGCGATCAGGC
>JBPOIU010000012.1:0-57813 GCA_052034255.1 Planctomycetota bacterium
AATGAATCGTGACCTGTCTTGCATGCGTGATTCCGACCAGGGCATCAGCAGTCCTCCTGCCAATGCTCGTACCGGTGTCACCCATGTGCCCGGACAAATCTGTCACCCATGTGCCCGGTTTGGACAGGCCGCAAGTGCCCTACGCCACCCCCGCGGATTTCGCTCGCGCCAACACGCGTTCGGCCGCTCGCACCATCGGCATGTCGACCATCTTGCCGTCCAGCTGGAACACGCCTCGGCCTTCTTGCTGATGACGCGTGTGTTCGTCGACGAGGCGCTGCGCGGCTGCGACTTCCGCCGCGCTCGGCGTGAAGACCGCGACGATCGGCTCGACCTGTTTCGGGTGGATCGCCAAGCGGCCCGTGTAGCCGAGCTCCATCGAGCGACGCGTGTCCGCCTTCAAGCGCTCGACGTCGTTCAAGTCGACGAACGGCGTGTCGAGCGCTTGCAAGCGCGCCGCGGCCGCATGGACGACGAGGGCTCGCTTGCCCCACGCGACCTCGTGACCCTCGGCCGTTCGTGTGGCTCCGACGTCGCCGCAATAGTCCTCCGCGCCGAATGCGAGCGCGTCGAGGCGCGGATCCGCGAAAGCGATCTCCCGCGCGTTCACGAGACCGAGCGCGGTTTCGAGGATCCCGATGATGCGGATCGTGCCGAGTGCGAGTCCTCGCGCGTGCTCGATCTCGGCCAGCCGACACGACACGAAGCGCACGTGCATCGCGTCCTCGACCTTCGGCAGCATCAGCGCGTCGGGCAACGTCCGCGCCGCCGCGAGCGCCGCGAAGTCGTCGTGCTCGAGGCCGCTGCCCACCGGATTCACGCGGACGACCCGCTCGCTGCGCCCGAAGTCGACGGCGGCCAGCGCCGCCAACGTCGTGGCGCGTGCTTCGGCCTTCTTCAGCAGCGCGGCGGCATCCTCCCAATCGGCGATCACGCAATCGACGCCGAGCTTCGCCGCCTTCTCGAGCTTCGCGGCCTCGGTCCCCGGGACGAACAACAACGCGCGGCGCGGTCGTTTCATGCGGTCGGCTTCCTCAGGAACAGCGCGCTGCGCTCGATCTCGCAGACGACCTTGCCGTGCTGGTTGATGCCCTTGTGGAGCAGCTTCACGATGCCCTTGTCGGGTTGGCTCTTCGACGGCTTCGTGTCGAGGACCGTCGATTGGACCGTGATCGTGTCGCCGTGGAACACCGGCGCCGGGTGGACGACGCGGTCGTAGCTGAGATTCGCGACGATCGTGCCCTCGGTCAGTTCCGGCACCGTCAAGCCGACGACCAGACCCATCGTGAAGATGCCGTTCACGATGCGTTGGCCGAACGCGGTCTTCGCCGCGAACTCGTGGTTCAGGTGCAGCGGCTGCGTGTTCATCGTCAGCGCGCAGAACAGCACGTTGTCCATTTCGGTGATGGTTCGACCGTTCGCGTGCGTGAACGTGTCGCCGGGCTTCAGCTCGTCGAAGTACTTGCCTGCCATCGATTGCCTCGTGCGCGGAAGGAACGGCGCTGGTGTACCCGGACGGACACGCGCGGACAATCGCGCGGCCGGGACGAACGCGGTGGGGCCGCTGGCGGAGTGGGTCGTTGTGCGGAGGGTGCGCCGAGCCCTACCTTGGCCGACCGTCACGCCTGGAACCGCGTGCGCGTGGAGACCCCGAGATGCACAAGCGCGAGCGAACCGACGCCGCCACCGCCTTCCTGCTCGCGTTCGTGAAGCGGCATCCGAGGGCGTCGTACCAGGAGGCCGCCGATGCGGCGCTGGCTGCCGGGCATCGCGTGTTCCCGATCCAGTTCGCGCGCGCGGTGGCGACGCTCGGGGCTCCCGCGGCTGCCGGGCAGAAGCGCGCGAAGGTGAAGCCGCTGCCGAAGGCGAAGAAGCGCGCGGCACTGAAAGCGACCGTCGTCGTCCGCGATGCGAAAGACCTCGCGACGTGGTCCGACATCGTCTCCCGGATCAACCTCGGCGCGTCCGCGGAGATCAAGGGCAACGGCGAACGCTGGCAAATCGTCGTGCGTTGATTCCGGGGCGGTTCGGCCGCGGCGGTGACTCGCGCGGTCAGTTCGCCGGCTCGATCGTCGCGGTCATCGAGCCCGCGCAGCGCGGGATGCGCCAGTCCTTGCCGTAGGCGTGGATCTGTTCCTGCTTCAACTCGGCGAGTTCGCGGTGCGCGGTGAACACGATCGCGCGTCCGGTGCCGTCGACTTCGACGGCCATCTGGAAGCTCTTCTCCGGTGGATGGCCGAAGACCGCGCCGAGCAGTTCGATCACGTATTCGTACGAGTGATCGTCGTCGTCGAGCAGGATGACGTTCCAGAGCGGCGCGTACTGCACCGTCTCTTCGGTCTTCTCTTTGGTCTTGGTGTCGGTCTTCGTCTTCGTGGCCATCGCAAGGCGGAGTCTACCAACCCCGGCCCTCGATGCGGCGGGCCGCGTCTCGGCGACTCCGAGACGCGGCCCGACCTCCTTGGCATCGCGACGACCGAGGTCGTCGATCAGCGTTCGAGCAACTGATCGACGCTCTGGCCGCGGTCACGCAGCTGGTCGATCGCCCGATTCTGGAGCTGGCGCACGCGCTCACGGGAGATGTGCATCAGCTCGCCGACCTCTTCGAGCGTGTGGGGCTGCTCACCGGCGAGGCCGTAGCGGAGGTTCAGGACCTTCGCCTCGCGTTCCGGCAATTGCGACAGCAACCCGTTCACGCGCGAGCGCACGTGCTCGCGTTCCAGGTCCATCAAGGTGTCGTCGTGGACGTCGTCCGCGACCGACTCCTTGAGCGAACCACCGTCGTCGAACAAGCTCACGTCCAGCGACGCGATGCCCGACTTCACGTTCAGCGCGTGCGCGGCGGCCGTCGGGTCCACGCCCGTCAGCTCCGCGAAGCGCTGCGCGTCCAGCTTTTCGAGGCGACCGCTCTTGCGATGGATGTGGTTCGCCTTCGAGATCTTCTGGCGGATCGGACGTGGGACGTGGATCAAGTCGCGATCGGTGTCGGTCGCGCGCTCGATCGCCTGGCGGATCCAGAGTTCCGCGTACGTCCGGAAGCGGACGTTCTTGCGCCAATCGAACTTGTCCACCGCGCGGATCAAGCCGAGCGAACCGTGCTGCACCAGATCGACGTGCGGGATGCCGTACGTGCGATAGCGGGCGGCCAGATGCTCGAGCAGCGCGATGTTCGATTCGATCAGCTCGTTGCGCTGGGCGAGGTATTCGTCCCAACGTTCGTCGATCTCACGCACGGTCGGGAGGGCTTTGCCGGATGTCGCCGGCGCTTCCATCCGCGGGTCGTGCGGGCCGTAGAGCGCCGAGAGATGCTGGCGTTTGACCGCTTCGGGAAGCGGGGACGTCAGCACGGTGCGCTCGAAACGGCGACGCGTGAACTCGATCCGCTTGGCCAAGCGGGTCTCGGCCTCGGCGGACAGGATGCGCGCGCGCTCGACGAATCGATCGAGACGGGTTTGGGCAGGAAGTCCATCGCGGTCCGCGAGGATGCGGGCCGCGAAGCGGTCGTCCATCAACGGGGCGGAGCCGAGTCCATCGACGAGTTCCACGAGGTTCTCGTCGAGGAAACGTCCGTCCTCCAGCGCCGTGTCGAGAGCGCTGACCGGGACTTCACCGGTTTGTCGGACGATCGAGAGGAGCGACGCTTCGGGCTGTCGGGAGAGCATGAGCGATCCTCCTTTGTCATCGGTCGTACGGATGCCGCGAACTCCTGCTGCGTTTCGGGTTTCGAGACCGCGGGATCCGGTCCTTGGGACGCAAGGTTCGTACGCACCTGGTCAGGGTGAAACTTCGACTCTTTCACGCACCTTTCCGGCCCGCGGATGCATGGGCCTGGCATTTGAAACAGGGCAAACGGCCAAAGGTCACGCTGGGGTCACACTCGTCGTCACGGTCGGCCGGGGGGCTGCTGCGAACTGGGGCTGGGGGGGACCCGGCGGTCCCGTCTCGACAGGCGCAAACGATCGCTCAAGACGACGCGGAATCCAGCATCTTTCGTCGGCTTGCGGCGCAAATCGACCCGGCTATCATCCGACCCTTTCCTGCACTGCAACCCAAACTGCCGGTGCGCGGAACCCCTTCCGAAGCGACTCCGCGACGGGCGGGGACCTTGCACCCGGCATACCAAGCGAAGGATGCGCCATGGCGTTCGAAGGTGGCGAAGACGGCTTCGCCGTGACCGGACCGCTCGATCAATTGCTGGCTTGGGCTCGCAAGAACTCCCTGTGGCCAATGCCTTTGGGCTTGTCGTGCTGCGCGATCGAGATGATGTCGACGATTGGTCCGCGGTTCGACATCTCGCGTTTCGGCGCCGAAGTGGCGCGGTTCTCACCGCGACAGAGTGACGTCATGATCGTCGCGGGCACCCTGACCTGGAAGATGGCCAGCGTCGCACGCCGCATCTACGACCAGATGCCGAACCCCAAATACGTGATCTCGATGGGCGTCTGCGCCTCGTCGGGCGGTCTGTACCGCAACTACGCCGTGGTGCCGGGCGTCGATCGCTTGATCCCCGTCGACGTCTACACGATGGGTTGCCCGCCGCGTCCGGACACGCTGCTGAACGCGCTGCTGACGCTGCAGAAGAAGATCGACAAGGGCAGCACGCACGCGAGCGGCAATCCGCGTCCCGCGGTCGTCGGACTCGGAGGCTGAGCGATGAGTGACACCGCGACCACGCTGTCTCCGATCGACGAAGCGCTCGCCGCCCTCGCACCGACGTTCTCGGGGAGCATGCAGCCGAAGACGCAGGACGGGATTCCGATCGTGCGCGTGCCGCGCGACCAGATCATTCCGTTCCTCGTTGCCGTGCGCGACGACGCGAAGCTGCGATTCCGCCTGCTGCTCGACGTCACGGCGCTCGACTACTACGGCCAGCCGCGCGATCGCTTCGACGTCGTCTACCACCTCTACTCGTTCGAGTCGCGCACGCGCTTGCGCGTGAAGACGAGCTGCTCCGAGCGCGACGCGGTGGTTCCGAGCGCCGTCCCGGAATTCCCGACCGCGGGGTTCCTCGAGCGCGAGGTGTACGACATGTTCGGGATCCGCTTCGACGGCAATCCCGACCTGCGGCGCATCCTGATGCCCGAGGACTACGAGCATTACCCGCTGCGCAAGGACTTCCCGCTCGAGGGCATCGAGCCCGAGAAGAACTACCGCAAGCACGGCGGCGTGATGATGCCGCGCGCGCCGGGTGCCGAACCGATCAACGGAGCGAGGAGCGACACGCCGTGAGCCTCCGCGAAACTGTGCTGTCGGTGCCGCCGACGCAGGGCGATCTCCACAGCGAGATCATGACGCTGAACATGGGCCCGCAGCACCCGTCGACGCACGGTGTGCTGCAGGTGAAGTTGAAGCTCGACGGCGAGACCGTGATCGGTCTCGAGCCCGTCGTCGGCTTCTTGCATCGCGGCAAGGAAAAGCACGCCGAGCACCTGACGTATTGGCAATTCATGCCGATGACGGACCGGCTCGACTACCTCGCGCCGCTGCAAAACGAGATCGGCTACGCGCTCGCGATCGAGAAGCTGTGTGGCATCGAAGTTCCGGCGCGCGCGCAAGCGATCCGCTGCGCGATCGCCGAGGCGATGCGCATCACGGCGCACCTCGTGTGGTTCGGCACGTCGGCGCTCGAAGTCGGCGCCGTGACGCCGTTCTTCCTCGCGTTCCGCGAGCGCGAAGACCTGTTCGATCTCATCGACGAACTGACCGGACTGCGCACGAACAGCGAGTACATCCGCTTCGGCGGCGTCGCCTGTGACGTGTCGCCGGATCTGGCGCGGCGCTTCAAGGCGTTCGCGGATCGCATGCCGGCGTGCGTCGACGAGTACGAGTTGCTGCTGACCGGCAACCGCATCTGGTACGACCGCGCGCGCGGCATCGGCATCCTGACGCCGGATCATGCGATCTCGCTCGGTCTCACCGGGCCGAACCTGCGCGCCGCCGGCTTGCCGCACGACCTGCGCAAAGCGAATCCGTACAGCGGGTACGACAAGTACCAGTTCGAGATCCCGGTCGGCACCGTCGGTGACGTCTACGACCGCTACCTCGTGCGCATGGAAGAGATGCGCCAGAGCGCGCGGATCATCTCGCAAGCGATCGAAGGGCTGCCGGAAGGCGAGTTCATCGCGCGCGACTACCGCTACGTGCTGCCGCCGAAGGACAAGGTCTTCTCCTCGATGGAGGAGCTGATCTACCAGTTCAAGATCGTCACCGACATGCGCCCGCCGGTCGGCGAAGCCTACGTCGGGATCGAAGCCGGCAAGGGCGAGCTCGGGTACTACGTCGTCTCCGACGGCGGTCCGCACCCGTTCCGCACGCACGTGCGCGCGCCGTCGTTCATCAACATCCAAGCGCTCGAGTCGGTGTGCGTGGGTCGTCCCATCGCCGACGTCGTCGCGATCATCGGTTCGATCGACTTCGTCATGGGCGAGTGCGACCGCTGAAGCGGTCGTGAACGCGACGCCTCAGGACGCATCCGCAGAGTCGTACAGGCCAGGAGCAGCGATGGTTCTCGTCAAGCAGCGCAAGCTCTCTCTCGGTGAGCGCTTCTACTTCAAGACGGTCTTGGTGGGTCTCGCCTACACCATCAAGAACATGTTCAAGAAGAAGGTCACGCGCATGTACCCCGAGCAGAAGCTCGACCCGAAGCCGTCGTTCCACGGCGTGCCGGTGCTGGTCCAGGACAAGGACGGCAACGCGAAGTGCGTGGCGTGCGGCTTGTGCGAGTTCGTGTGCCCGCCGATCGCGATCTCGATCACCGCGACCGAGACCGATCGCCGCATCGAACGCACGCCGAAGATCTTCGAGATCGACATGCTGCGCTGCATCGAGTGCGGTTACTGCGAAGAGGTCTGCCCCGAAGAAGCGATCGTCATGAGCCAGGAATACGAGCTCACCGGCGACTCGCGCGCGGATTTCCGTTGGGGCCTCGACAAGCTGCTCGTGCCCGAATCGAAGCTGAAGCCGCGTCTCGACTACATCCGCAAGATGTACCACCGCTTCCGCGCCGACCCGAAGAAGGAGGCGACCGCGGCGAGCGTGACGACTCCGAACAAGACTTCGATCGGCGTGCCCGGGATTCAGCCGCACGCGGCATTGCGCCGTTACGGCGACAACTACTGACCGTCGGTCGAGCGCGCAGTGGCCGCCGTGCCCGAGGGCGACTCGCGCACGGCGGTCTGCGTTCGAGGACGAGTGACGCGACGGAGTGCGATGGAACGCGAGGCGATGAATACGCGACCGCGGATCGAATGGGTGGACCGCCCGCAGGCGCTCGACGCGCTGGCGGCCGACCTGCGTTCCGCGTCCAGCATCGCCGTCGACACCGAGCAAGACTCGTTCTTCTCGTATCGGACGAAGGTCTGCTTGCTGCAGATCGGAGTGCCGGGGCGCGCGTGGATCGTCGATCCGCTGGCCCTGTCCGATCTCTCGGCGTTGCGTCCAGCCCTCGAGGACCCGGCGATCCCGAAGATCGTCCACGCCGGCGACAACGACATCGCGCTGCTGAAACGTGATGCCGGCATCCGGATCCGCGGGCTGTTCGACACGATGCTCGCCGCGTCGATCCTCGGTTACCCGCGCACGGGCCTCGCCGCGCTGCTCGACGAGCACTTCGGTCTGAAACTCGAGAAGAAGTACCAGCGCAGCGACTGGCGCAAGCGACCGCTCGAACTCGGGCAAGTCGCGTACGCCGCCGAGGACGTGTTGCACCTCGAACGCTTGCGGGACGCATTGGCGCCGCAGCTCGCCGCGAAGGACCGCGTCGACGAAGCCGAATCGGAGTTCGCGCGCATCGAGGCCTCCGAGCCGGAAGAGAAAGAGTTCGACCCCGAGTCGTACTTCCGCATCGAGGGCGCGCCGGACCTCGATCCGGTGTGTCGCCGCGTCTTGCGCGATGTCTACGTGTTGCGCGAGGAAATCGCGAAGCGCGAGGATCGCGCGCGCTTCCGCGTGGTGGGCGACGAATCGCTGCTCCTTCTCGCGCGCACCAAGCCGTCGGACATGGGCACTCTGCGTCGTGTCCATGGCTTGTCGGACGTGTTCCTGAAACAGCACGGCCAGCGCGTACTCGAACTCGTGCAAGCGGCGAACGAGGCCGGGCCCCTGGCGCCCCCGCCGCGCAAGCCGTTCCAGGATCGCGCCGGGCAGAGTGCGCTGGACGTCGTGCAGAAGAAGCTGTTCGACAAGTTGCGCGATTGGCGCGCCGCGCGTGCCGCGGAGCGCGGTGTCGAAGTCGGTCGCGTGATCCCGAACCAACTGTTGGTCAAGGTGGTGCTGGCCGGAGCGCGCACGAAGGACGACTTGAAGCGCGTCGGTTTCGAAGCCTGGCGCCTGCGCGTGTGGGGCGAGGCGTTCGCCGCGGAACTCGCGCGGCTCTCACCCAAGCCCTGACGCGGACGGTTCGCGCTCGCCACGGAGCTTGGACGTACACGCGTCGAGCACGGTCGCGACGTCGAGCCGCGTCATGCAGATCGGATCCGCGCAGCGGCGCAGCGAGCACGGCGCGCACGGCACGAACTCGCGGACGACGGTCGTGCCGGCGAACGGCGGCGCATAGATCGCAGGGTCCTTCGGTCCGAACAGCGCGACGGTCGGCGTTCCCGCGGCGGCGGCGAGCAGCAGCGGCCCCGAGTCCGCGCCGACGAACAACGCCGCGCGGCGCGCGAGCGCCAGCACCGCGCCGAGACCTTCGGTCGTCGGGACGATCGTGGCGGCGCCGGCGCTCGCGCGCACCACGGCCTGCGCCAGAGTCTCTTCTCCGGGGCCGTGGATGACGACGACTCGCGTATGCGTGGCGAGCGCGCGTGCGAACTCACCGAAGCGCTCGGCGGGCCAGCGCTTGAAGGCTCCGAAGGCGCTGGTGCCCGGATGCACGACGACGTAGCGCGTCGCCGGATCGCCGAGGCCGGCCAGGCGCGCGTCGATCGCCGCCTCGATCTCCGATGGGAGCACGAAGCGTGGCCGAAGCGCGTCGGGGACGAAGCGGTCCACGTCGGGCACGGCGACCCCGAGCGGGCGCAGCAAGGACAGGGCGCGCACGACGCGATGGGCGTCCTTCGCGACGGCGACCCGGACGTCGGCGAACCGATGCGCGCCTTCGCGCGCGGCGGCTCGATCGAGTCCGATCTTCAAGGGGGAGCGCGCACAGACGAGCTGCATCGCGCCCTTGAGGTTGCTTTGGAAATCGACGACCGCGTCGTAGCGCTCCGCGCGCAGCGCTTCGAGGTGGCGCGGCAGAGTCGCCATCGCGCTCAGCGGGCTCTTCATGCGCTGGCGGGGGAACGCGATGACGTTGCGGATCCCCTCGACGAAGCGCAGCACGCCGGCGAATCGATCCTCGATCAGCCAGTCGACTTCGACGTCCGGCTCATGCCGGCGCAGCGCGACGAGGGCCGGCAACGTGACGACGACGTCGCCGAGCGCGGACAGGCGGATGAAGAGAATGCGGCGTGCCACGTCGATGTCCTACCAACTGAGAGGCCGTGAACCTGGTGAAAAGGGCCCGCGCGGCGGGGAGCCGTTCCGTCTGAGCGGGAGACGGTGTCACGCGCTGAAAGCGAACTTCCGCACCGAGCTCCGCCTCGTCCGCTCCTACGATCCCGCGGCATGGCTCTACGCGGACTGCCGGGAGGTTACGCCGAACGCGAATCCGGGCGGATCCGACTGCTCGCGCGGTCCGACGCCGTCGATGCGTTCGTCGCCGCCGGCGCGCTGCGCGGGGTCGAGCTCGAGGCGCTCGGGCGGCTGGTCTCCACGGTGGGTGGTGGGCGAGCCTCGGCGCTGCGCGTCGAGATCCCCGGGCTGGCCGGCACGGTGCTGGCGAAGCGCATCACGCGGGGCGGTGCGCTGGCGCCGCTGCTGCCGAATGCCTTCGCGTTCGATCGGGGTTACGCGGAATTGCTCGTCACCGAAACGCTGCGCGCGCAGGGAGTGCGGGTTCCCGCGCTGCTCGCGGTACGCCTTACCGCGGTGCACGCATGGATCCCGCGCGGAACGATCGAGTTGTTCGTCGCATGGCAGGACGAGGCGCGTGACCTCGTGGCGTGGAGCGCGCAGGCGCCGCAGCGAGCGGCATTCCGCTCCGCGTTGCGCGCGATCGGCGCCGAACTCGCGCACATGCATGCGGCGGGCGTCGTCCACGAGGACCTGAACGTGCGCAACGTGCTCGTCGATCCGTCCGCGCGAGCGTGGCTCGTCGATCTCGGAGCGAGTCGCATCGCGTCGGCGACGCCGCCGCGACGGATCGCGAACTTGGCGCGGCTGTTGCGCAGCGCGGTGAAAACGGGACTCGTCCCGGATCGCGTCACCACGACGGACCTCGTTCGTGTCGCGCGTGGCTACGCGGGCGACGCGTGGAAAGCGACCTGGCGCGGAGTCACGCCGGTGTTCGTGAAGAGCCTCGCGCGTCACGCGTTCGCGTGGAGCGTGTTCGGCAAGGGCTCGAAGGCCTGAACGCGCCACGGAGCCGAAACGGGGACCATTGCTTTCGTCGCACCTTCGCCGCACCTTCGCGTGCGTCGGCGCGGGCGCTTACGACGCCAGCGTGCCGAGGCGTTCGAGTGCGGCGTCGATGGTCGCGTCCTGCTTCGGGAAGCAGAACCGGATCCAGCGCTTGCCCGCTTCCGGATCGCGGAAGAACGACGAGCCGGGCACGCCGGCGACTCCAACGCTCTCGACCAGGTGCTTCGCGAACGCGACGTCGTCGCGGAAGCCGAAGTGGCCGATGTCGGCCATGATGTAGTAGGCGCCCTTCGGCTTCACCGGATTGAAGTTCGCGCGCACCAGCCCGTCGAACAGTCGGTCGCGGCGCTTGGCATACGCGGTTCCGAGGTCGAGGAAGAATTGCGGCGGGAAGTCGAGCGCAGCGGCGGCGGCCTCCTGCAGCGGGTGCGGCGCGCCGACCGTCAGGAAGTCATGCACCTTGCGGATCGCCGCGGTGATCGGCGGCGGCGCGATCGTGTAGCCGATGCGCCAACCCGTGACGCTGAACGTCTTCGAATGTCCGGAGATCGTCACGGTGCGATCCGCCATCCCCGGCAACGTCGCGAGCGAGACGTGCTGCGCGCCGTCGTACAGGATGTACTCGTAGATCTCGTCGGTGATCGCGAGGCAGTCGTGCTGCTGGCACAGCGTCGCGATGCGCGCCAGTTCGTCGCGCGTGAACACTTTGCCGGTCGGATTGTTCGGAGTGTTCAGCACGATCGCCTTGGTGCGCGGCGTGAACGCCTTTTCCAATGCGTCGAAGTCGATCGCGAAGTCGGGGGGCTGTAGCCGGAAGAACACCGGCTGCGCTCCCGACAGGATGCAGTCCGGACCGTAGTTCTCGTAGAAGGGCTCGAAGATGATCACTTCTTCGCCGGGATCGACGGTCGCGAGCATGGTCGCGATCATCGCTTCCGTCGCGCCGCAGCAGACGGTGACCATCGTCTCGGGATCGACGTCGATGCCGTTGTAGGCCTTCGCGCGGCGGGCGATCGCGTCGCGCAGGTTCTTGGTTCCCCAGGTGATCGCGTATTGGTTCCGATCGGCGTCGATCGCGGCCTTGGCGGCCGCTTTGATCGCGGCCGGTGCGGCAAAGTCGGGGAACCCCTGCGCGAGATTGACCGCGCCGTGCCGATTGGCGAGCCGCGTCATCTCGCGGATCACGGACTCGGTGAAGCAGCGCGCCTTGGCGGACGTGAACGTGCGTGGCATCGCGGGTTCCAAAGGCTCGGAATCGGCGCGCCAACATAGACGGAAACGCGGGAGCCCGCGTCGCTCGAGTCGGCCCCGAGGCACTCCGTGCGCTCGCGCACGGGCGTGCGTCGGGGCGCGCGGATCACGTCAGCCCTTCGCGGAGCGCTCGTTCCACCATTCGCGCCACAACTTCGGATCGTCCCCGAAGTCTTCACCGGACAGCCTGCGCAACGACGCGGTGAGGTTTTGGACCACCTGCTCGCGGCCGTAGTCGAGGCCGGTCTTCTCGCGGTACTTGCCGTTCGGTATCTGCGCCTTCAGGCGTTCGAGGCGGACGACCAGCGCTTGCGCGTTGCGCCAATCCCCGAGGTCGCCGAGGGCGCGAGCCGCGTTGGCTTGGATCAGCAGGTAGTTGTCGTCGAGCAACTGCATCAAGCGACCGGCGGCGTCGGTGTGACGCATCGCGGCGATCGCGGAGACCGCGTGATTGCGGACCTTCGGGTCGTTGTCGTAGAGGCAGGTCAAGATGCGTTCGATCGCTTGCTCGCCGGTATCCGGAGTCAGGATCGTGCCGAGCGCGAGCACCGCGTTCGAACGGATGTCCGCGTCCTTCGCGTCGAGGCGAGCCAGCACGGGGCCGAGCGGGGTGTCGGGATCGCCGAGCTTCCACAAGCCGAGCAGCGCGTTCTGGACGATCGCCGCGTTCGTCGAGCCGAGTGCGTCGACGAGCATCGCGGTCGCGCGCGGGTAAACCGGCGGGAACCGCTCGCGGAAGCGCTCACGGGCGGTCGCGTCGGCTGGCTCGGTCAAGCGGCAGAACCCGAGTGCCGCGCAAGCGATCGTGCGTTGCTCGTCGGTGCCGGTCTTCGCGACCAACAGCACCGCATCGATGTTGCGGTACACCGTGCGCTGCAGCACCGATTCGACGTTGTCGACCAAACGTCGGTCCGGCGACCCCGCGCGGTCCAGTGCGGAGCGGAACCACACGCTGAGACTCTGATCGAGTTGCACCATCAGGCGCGAGCGGCCCTCGTCGGTCACGGGTTCCGCGGCGGCCTGCTGTAGGCGCTTTTGGTACTCGATCTCCTCCGCCGTGAGCGGGACGCCGATCTCCGCGTCCGGCGTCGAGCTGCAAGCCGGCGCCGCCAAGGCCACCAGCAACGGGATGGAACGCACCCACCTCGAACGATCGCGCATGCTTGGCCTCGGAGGTTGTTGGGACGACGCGGCTGGTACGGTCGACCCCGCGAGGGGCTTCCCGTCGAATCCGCGGCCGCGGAATGTACCGTTGCGCCCTCGCCCGTTCGTGCTTCCGACGTGGGGAACCATGGCCGACGACGCGCGCCGCTGTCAGGAGATCCATCGCGTCACCGACGAGAAGAGCGGTCTCGACGCCTGGATCGTGTTGCATTCGACCGCGCTCGGGCCGGCGTTCGGCGGCCTGCGCTTCGCGAGCTATCCGTCGGACGACGCCGCGTTGCTGGACGCGTGCGGGCTCGCCGAGGCGATGACCTGGAAGTGCGCGTCGGCCGAGTTCCCAGGCGGCGGGGGCAAGGGCGTGATCCAAGCCGACCGACTGCGCGATCGGCGGCGCGCGCTCGAGGTGCTCGGGGACTTCATCGATCAACTGCGGGGCCGGTTCCGCACGGCAGGCGACATCGGTGCCAGCGATGACGACCTGCGGCGGATCCGCACGCGCACGCCGTTCATGGCGGATCTCGATGCGCTGGGTGATCTCGGCGACGCGGTCGCGATCGGGTTGGTCGCGACGATGCGCGCACTGGTGCCGCGCATCCGTTCGACGGCGGGGGACGGGGTGCGCGGATTGCGCGTGGCCATCCAGGGGCTCGGCGCGGTGGGCTTTGCGACCGCGCGGCGGCTCGCGGCGGGCGGTGCGCACGTCGTCGCTGCGGATCCGGATCCGCGGCGAGTGGCGGCGGCGAAGGAACGGATCGGGGTCGTCGTCGTCCCTCCGGAGGACATCCTGCGCGCCGAGGTCGACGTGTTCGCTCCGTGCGCGATCGGCGGCGTGCTCGACGAGGCGACCGCGAACGCGCTTCGCGCGCGGGCAGTGATCGGTGGCGCGAATCGAGTCCTGGCGTCGGAAGCTGCGGGGGTCCTGCTGGCGCGCCGCGGCGTGGCGTACGCACCCGACTTCGTGGTCAACGCCGGCGCCGTGATCCGGGGGGCGTGGCACGCTCTGCGCGGCCGTCCGGGCACCGACGCCGAGATCGAAGCGATCGCGCCCCGGGTCGTGTCGTGCATCGACGAAGCGCAGCGCCGCATGACGACGCCCGAAGCCGTGGCTCAGGAGCGCGCCGTGGCGCGCGTTCGGGCCGCCGAGCTCGGCTCGGTCAGCGACCGACCAACTCGATGATGCGGTCCTTGTACGGCTGCTGGATCCGCGTGGGGCGGCCATCCGCGTTCACGCAACCGAGTACCGTGAAGCCCTCGGCGAGCAGCTCCTCGGGTGCATCCGGAGTCGGTCCCGAGCGCAGCACGCGGTACTCGAAGCGCACGCGGACGCCGCTGGCTTCGGTCAGGCGTGTCTCGATCGCCAAGTCTTCGTCGTAGCGCGCCCCGCGCAGATAGCGCACGCCGACCTCGACCACGGCCAACCGCATGCCAAGTTGCTCCATCGACGCGTAATGGACGTCGTGGGCGCGCATGAACTCGGTGCGTCCGAGCTCGAAGTAGACGATGTAGTTGGCGTGATAGACCACGCCCATCTGGTCGGTTTCGCCGTAGCGGACGCGTGCGTGGGTGCGATGCGGAGCGTTCACGGGCCGGACTCTAATGCAAATTCACGATTCTGCGACGGCTGCGACCAGACGCGCTCGCGGCGTCCGACGGCGTGCGTGAGCTTCCGAAAAAAGGCTTCCGGACGACGGCGGAACCCGGGAAGATCCCCGTCTTTCCCGGCCATCCCCATGCAGACATCGATTTCACGCATCCTGTCCGGTTTGTTCCTCGGGCTGATCCTGCCCGGCGCCGGCCACGTTCTGTACGGGCGCAAGGACAAGGCCGTGTACTTCGGAGTCCTGCTGCTCACGACGTTCGTCGCGGGCCTGTGGCTCGGTGACTGGCGCGTGGTCAGCACGGAACGCTTCCCGCTCTATCTGCTGGCCCAGTGCTGGCTCGGCCTGCCGGTCGGCATCGCGTTGGCGGCGACATCGGCGCTGCGGATCACGACGGACATCCCGTACCTGGACGCCGGCTTGCTCTACACCTGCGTCGCGGGGTTGCTGAATCTGGTGGTGCTGGTGGATCTGTACGAGATCCACATGAAGATCCGAACCGGGGCGGCTGCGCCGTCCAAGACGGCCGGAGCGACGGCATGACGATGCATGCTCTGCAGCTCGCGTTCTTGATGTTGGTCTCGTCGCTCGTCTACCACGCGCTGCGCGAAGACGACGTCCGACATGCGGCGACGGTCGGCCTGCGTCGATTCGGATCATTCGCGGTCATCGTGCTCGTCGCGGGGATTGCGCTGCAGTGGTTCACGCGCTGGCTGTGACCGAACTCGGCTTCGACTTCTGCGCGCGTTGACCGAACGACAACGCGAGAACGGCGACGATCTCGACCGCCCACACGGCCGCGAGGACGGATCCCAGGATTCCAAGCCACGTCATGGCAACTCCTCCGTCCCGCTGTTGGACGGCATGATCCGGGCGATCGCTAGACCGACGCACGCGCTGTCTATGCGGCTCATCGGCGGTAGGTGTCACGGCCTGCAGCCAAAAGTTCGGCGAAGTACGCGCGGCACCGGGGTCATTTGCGGAGCCGGAACGTCGTTCCTGGCTCACGAACGACCGTGCCGTCGAGCTCGAGGCCAACGATGCGTTCGGTGAGCGCCGCAAGTGGGATGCCGGTCGCCTCGACCAAGCCGTCCAACGATTCGATTCCCGCGGCGATCGCGTCGACGATGGGCTGATCGGCGGCGGTGACGAGCGGTGGGATCGAGGGTTCGTCCCCGTCGTCCGCGGGTGCGCCGACGCCGAGTACGGCTTCGATCACGTCGCGTGGCTCGAGCACGGGACCAGCTCCGTCGCGAATCAGGCGATTCGTGCCGCGGGCGAGTGGATCGTCGAGTGCGCCAGGGACGGCGAGCACGGTCGCTCCGGCATCGAGCGCGGCACGCGCCGTGGACAATGCGCCGGACTTCTCCGAGGCCTGGACGACGACCAGCGCGGTGCTGAGTGCCGCGATCACGCGGTTGCGCTCAGGGAAGCGGAACTTCTCCGGCGGCGTGCCCACCGGATAGGTCGTCACCACGGCGCCGGTGCGCAGCAGATCCTGGCGCAGCGCCCACGTCGCCTTCGGATACTCGACGTCGATTCCGCAGCCGATCACCGCGACGCACGTTCCGCGGGCCGACAGCGTGCCGGCGTGCGCCGACGCGTCGATGCCGCGCGCGAGCCCGGACACGACCGGCAGGCCGGCCTTCGCGCAGGCGCGGCCGAGTCGCCGTGCGAACGCGATCATCGATGCACTGGCTTCGCGCGAACCGACGATCCCGACGCGCGGCGCCATGGGAACGCCCACGCCGCGCACCCAGATCGCGAGCGGGCGATCGGGATGAGAGCGCAGATCGACGGGATATGCCGGGTCGCCGAGCAGCAGGATCCGCGTGCCGATGACGGCGCAGGCTTCGTACTCGGCACGGTCGCGCCGGACCGCGCGCACCCGCACGAGTTGCTGGGCTTCACTTGGCTCGAGTCCCGCGTCGACGAGTTGCTGCAGGGAGCCCGACAGGATCACGCGCGCCGGCGGCGGTGCGACGCACGACGGGCTGCCGCCGCGAGCGAGATGGAGCAGGAAAAGGGCGAGGCGTTCGTCGTCCACGCCATCGACGACGGTGCGCGGCGCGGAGAGTTACCGCCGGACGTGCGGGGTGTCGCCGGCCACGAACAAGCACCGCACCGCATCCGCGATGCGCCCGATGTCGGCGACGTCTGCCATCCGGATCTCGCCGGGCGCGGCCGGGAGCGCGAAGCGGATCGCGGCACCCTCGCGCTTCTTGTCGTGGCGCGCGCTCGCGAGCACGCGATCGACGTCCTGTGGGGGCAACGTGGTGCGCAAGCCCAGTCGCTGCAACAGCAGGACGACGCGCGACTCGAGGTCCGCGGCGGCGAACCCGAGCGCGTGGGACAAGTGCGCCTCGGCCCGCAACCCGAGCGCGACCGCCTCGCCGTGTCGCAACAGCGTGTACCCCGTCGCGGCTTCGAGTGCGTGGCCGATGGTGTGGCCGAGATTGAGCGCGCGGCGCACTCCGCGATCGAATTCGTCGGCTTCGACGTAACGGACTTTCGTGCGCACGCACAGAGCGAGCACTTCGTCGAGCAGCGCGGGATCCTGTGCGAGCGCGCCAGTCGTCGACTCGAGCAACGTCAGGAGATCTTCGGCGAGCAACGCGTACTTCGCGACTTCGCCGCAACCGCTCGTCCACTCGCCGGCGGGCAGTCCCTGCAAGACGTCGGGGTCGATGACGACGGCCGACGGTGGCCAGAACGCGCCGATCAAGTTCTTGCCCTGGGGCAGGTCGACACCGGTCTTGCCGCCGAGCGAAGCGTCGATCTGCGCGAGGAACGTCGTCGGCACGTTGACGTAGCGGATCCCGCGCAGATAGATCGCGGCGACGAAGCCCGTCAGGTCCGACACCGCGCCACCGCCGAGCGCGATCAACACCGCGGTGCGATCGCAGTCGTGCGCGAGCAGCGCGTCGCACAGCGCCTCGGCCTGCGCCATCGTCTTGCCGTGCGCCGTGTCCAACGCGATCGCGTGCGGGGTCGAGCCGCCGCGCTCCAGGCCGCGGAGTGCGCGCGCGACGAGCGCTTTCGGCGTGGCCGCGTCGTGGACCACGATCGGTGCGCGGGGAAACCCGGCCACGCGCGCCGGCAGCGTCGCGCCGAGTGCGTCGAGTGCCCCGCGCTCGACGAGGACGTCGGTCGCGCCGCGGCTCGTGCGGATGCGGAAGCTACGCGCGCTCACGGACGTTCCGCGCCGTCCTTGCGTTCGAGCACTCGCGAGAGCTGTCGCTTCTTGCGGGCCAGGAAGTCACGCTGGAACTCGCTCTGCGCCTTGCGATTCCCGAACAGCGAGATCGCCAGCATCGAGACCACGATCGAGACCGCGCCGATCACGATCCAGTTCAGGAACGACTGCGTGTTGTCGGCCGGGGAGCGGAACGGCACCACACGGATCGGCACGATCAGTGGCCCGTTGTAGGTGTGGCCGCGCTTGTTCTCCCACGCGACGTTCTTGAAGAACACGCCGGTGATGTGCGACACGTTCAGGTCGCCGACTTGCTCCTTCTTCAGCGGCTCGAACGCGATCCAGCGGAACAAGCGCTCGCCCATGACGCCCGCGATGCCGTCGTAGAACACGCGGTGATCGAGCGGGTTCTCGCCGGCGGGGCCGAGCGTGCGCGGCCACTGATAGTCGATCGGGCATTGCGCGGTGATCTGGACCAGCTTGCCGCGGAACGCATTGGGGTTGCGGCGCAGGTCCGCCCACATGACTTCCTCGGCCGGAAGGTTCTGTTTCTGTTCCGGCGTCAGTGAGCGCACGTAGTTCAGGATCTCGAACAGGATCTCCTCCTGGAGATCGATCTGATCCTCGAGCCCGTGGTCCCGCACGAGCTCCCACGACACGGCCTCAAGACTCGGATTCGGCGCGAGGTCGATGAACGAACGCGTCAACGCCCGTCCGACCAACAGCGGCACGTTCTCGATCCACGTCCCCGGCGTCGTCTCGAGATCGACGAACTTGAAGAAGAAGCCCTGCAGGCGCACGACGTCGCCGGGCGAGCAGTCGGATTCGCGCAACACGGCGAACGCGACCACGTCGTCGTTCGCCAGGCGCACGCGCCCGCGGACCTCGTGGTACTTGTCGCCACTGACGACCTCGATCGCTTCGACGGTTCCCTTCACTTCGAACGGAGTACCGCGATACAGCGCCGGGTCCCTGCGCAGCGCGTCGAGATCGAGTGTGCGCAGGCCCATGACCTCGAGATCGCCGGGCGTCAGCTTGTACGCCTCGGACAGCAGGTGCGTGTACGGTTCGGGTTCCCGGACCAGTCGCTCGAGCTTCGTCGCGTCTTTCGTGGGCTCGAGTTTCTTCGCGTCGATCTTCGCAGCCGGCTGGCGCACGAGTTCGAACGGCGCTTCTTCCTGGCGGACGGCGGCGACGTCTTCCTTCTTCTCGGGGTCGGGACGCGCCTTCGCGCGGAAGTAGACGAAGCCCGCGACGAACACGATCGCGAGCCCGCCGAGGAACGCCAGCCGCGACTTCTCGGAACTGAACCCGAACGAGATCGGCTTGGAAGGCTCGATGTTGGGGAGTTTCACGGGTCGACCGGTGTGAGGGGGTATTGAGCCGAGGTAGCCCCGCGTGGGGATTGCGCGTTCGAACGGAGCGGAGCGTGTCGGGTTCGATGTCGGGCCTGATCGACCAGCGCGTGGAACAGGCGCGCGTGCGGCGAATCCGCCTCGTGATCCTCGGGATGCCACTGGACCGCGACGACCGGGCGACCGTCGTCGGCTTCGATCGCTTCGACGACGCCGTCGCTCGCGCGCGCGCAAATGCGCAGACCGCGGCCGAGGCGATGGACGGCTTGGTGATGTCGCGAACTCGTGCGCAGCGCGGCGACTCCGAGAATGCCCTCGATGGTCGACCCCGGCTCGAGCGCGACGTCGTGGTCGCCTGGATGGAGATCGGAATCGATGTGGACCGGAAGCAGATCGCGATAGACGTCGATCGCGCGTTCGGCCAGGTGTTGATGCAGAGAGCCGCCACAGGCCACGTTTACCAGTTGCATGCCGCCGCAGATCCCGAGCAGCGGCAGCCCGTGTTCCAAGGCCAAGCGGGCGAGGGCGAGGTCCGAGACGTCGCGCTCGGGGTCGAGCGGTTCCAGCCGTGGATGGGGCGCCTCGCCGTAGGCGGCGGGGTCCATGTCGTCGCCGCCGGTCAGCACGATGCCGTCCAAGGTCCCGATCAATGCCGCCAGCGTGACGAGGTCGGGCGCCAGGCCGGCGACTCCGGGGGTCGCGGCTTTGCGCAGGGCGTGGGGAGTCAGCACGACCGGGACACCGCCCGCGGCGACGATCCACTTCGGGATGTCCGGGGTCAGCGTGAGCAGTCGACCATCGCCGAGACGGCGTTGCCGGGCTTTGACGTCGCAGTTGATGCCGATGAGCGGGCGCACGGACGCCGTTCTATGGAATGCCGTGGCACGACGCCAGCCGTCGCATGCTCAATCGTGGCGGCGCCGCTATCGTGGCGCGACCGCCTTGCGACGACGACCGCATCCGAGGACGCACTTGCCGACTCCCCGTCGAGTGGATGACCGCGCGCAACTCGACGCTCTGCTGCGCACGTGCACCAATTACGAGAAGATGCCTGCGTTCCACGCGGGGCGCGTACGCGCGGACCTCTCGCGGATGGTGGAGTTCGTGCGGCGCCTCGGTGAGCCGCAGCGTGCCGCGCCGGTCGTCCACGTCTCGGGCACGAAAGGGAAGGGGTCCACGGCCGCGTTCGTGGCGCGCATGCTGCGGGCGCGCGGTGCGCGCGTGGGTCTGCACACGTCGCCGCACTTGGAGCGCATGGAAGAGCGCATCGCCATCGACGACGCTCCGATCGACGACGAAGGTCTGCTGCGCGCGACGAACGCGATCCTCGCGGCGACGCACCAGGCTCCGGCGCTCGAGTTCCCGACGTTCTTCGAGTGGATCACTCTGACCGCATTCCTCGAGTTCCAGCGCCGCGCCGTCGAATGGGCGGTGCATGAAGTCGGGCTCGGCGGTCGGCTCGATGCGACGAACGTCGTCGTTCCGGCGGTTTCGATCCTGACCAACGTCGATCTCGAGCACACCGCGATCCTCGGGTCGACACGCGCGGCGATCGCCGGGGAGAAGGCGGGCATCGTGAAGCCCGGCGCTCCCGTCGTGACCGGGCTCGCCGTGACGGACCCGGTGTTCGACGTCCTGGCCGCGGCGGCACACCGGGCGGAGGTGCCGATCCGCGCACTGGGTCGAGACTTCGTGGTCGAGCGCTTCCAGCACACCGACCACGGGATCGAACTCGACGTCCGCACGTGGCGGGGGACGGTGCGTGGGCTCGCTCCCGCGGTCCACGGAGCCGTTCAAGCGGACAACGTCGCTGTCGCGGTTGCCGCGATCGAAGTGCTGCGCGAATCGGGTCGGTTCGGCGCGAGCGACGCGGATCTCGTCGACATCCTGGGCGGCATCACGCTGCGGGGCCGGCTCGAAACCATCGGGATGCGACCGCGAGTCGTCGTCGACGGCGCTCATACGCCCCAGTCGGTCGCCCTGGCGTTCGCCGATGTGCGCCGGCTGTGGCCGTCCAGAAAGACCGTCGTGTTGTTCGGCATGGCTGCCGATAAGGATTGGGCATCCGCCGCGGCGCAACTCGCCGCTGCGGATCTCGTGGTGTCGACGCGGTACGACCACGTGCGTGCGGTGGCGGCCGAGGACTTGGCCGAGGCGGTGCGCGCTGGCGGCGGTCGGGCCGGTGCGGAAGCCGACGTCCGGGCCGGACTGGCGCGCGCGCGGCGCGAGGCCGGACCGGACGGTGTCGTGTTCGTGGTCGGCTCGCTGTACCTCGTCGCCGAGGTCCGGAGCGCGGGCGCGGTCGATGGAATGGTCTAGTCGGCGGAAAGCCGAAGGAGAGCGGCGCGTGGAATACGTGAAGGACCTGTTCTTGACCGAGTCGTTCCTCGTGAAGGGACACGTGAAGACCGGCGGGAAACGGCTGACGAACTTCCTGAACAGCGTGTCCACGCCGTTCATCGAAGTGAACGACGCGACCCTGATCGGCTTGGCGCACGGCGACCGCATCGTCACGGCGCGAGCGATGGTGGCGCGCAACGAGATCTTGTTCGCGCACGAGTTGCTCGAGTCGGCCGGCGACGATTCGCAACGGCAGCTCGCGGACAAGGACTCGGATCGCGCCGTCGTGAACGTCTACATCGGCGGACGCATGCCGATCGAGGTCTCCGGGAAGATGCTGCGCAAGGCGTACCAGCGCAAGGACCTCGGGTCGCTCGAGTTCCTGGTCATGACCGAGCCGGTGATCGAAGGGCTGCCGAGCAAGCGCGGGCGCGAGATCGCGCTGCTGAAGCGCTTGCCCTACGTCGCCGTCAATCGCAGTCGCATCGCCTACGTGTTCGACTACGCGCCGTGACGTCCGCCGACGTCAGCGCGCGATCCCCGCGCGCGTGAACACGGCGAGGGCTTCCTCGCGCGCTCGTGCGACGACGCGGCGCTGATCGGTGTACAGCGCCACGCCACGTTCGACGACGATCTCGCCATCGACGAAGACGCGTTGGATGTCGGAGCGTTCGGCTGCGTACACGATCGCGCTGATCGGATCCGGACTCGGCTCGACGTGCGGGCCCTCGAGATCGAGTTCCACCAAGTCCGCGGCCAGACCTTCGCGGATCGAACCGATCTCGTGCGCGCGCTCGAGCGCGACCGCGCCATTGCGCGTGATCAGCGCGAGCGCTTCCGCCGCCGACAGCGAGCCCGGGCCTTCACGCATCGCTTGGAGTTGCGCGGCCAGACGGAGTTCACGGAGCGCGTCGAGGTTGTTGTTGCACGGAGCGCCGTCGGCGCCGATCGAGACCGGGATGCCGAGCGCGAGGTAGCGAACGATCGGAGCGATGCCCGAGCCGAGCTTCAAATTCGACGACGGACAATGCAGCACGTGCGTTCCGGAGTCGCGCAGCAGCGGCCATTCGGCGGGTTCGAGGTGCACGACGTGCGCAAGGCGCAGCGACGACTCGAGCATGCCGACGTGGTCGAGGTAGGCGAGGTTGTGCTTGCCGGTGGCGGCGAGCACCGCCGCGACTTCGGCTTTCTGCTCCGCACCGTGCGTGTGGACCAACGCACCATGCGCACGCGTCGCGTCGGCGACGTCGCGCAGCAGGCGCTCCGAGCACGAGAGAGCGAATCGCGGCGCGAAACACGCGCGCAACCGTCCAGCGCCGTGGGGCGGATAGGTGCGCAGCAATCGTTCGGCGTCGCGGAGTGCGGACGTGGTGTCCTCGACCAGCCCGTTCGGAACGCCCTCCCCGTGATCCATCAGGCACTTGCCGACCGTGGCCTTCAGCGGCGTGCGGGCATAGGCCTGGAACGCGGCGTCCGTGTGATGCACCGTCTCCATGGTCAGCGCCGCGGTGGTGCCCGAGCGCAACAGCTCGAGCGCGGTCAGTTCGCACGACGCGGCGAGGCTCGTGGCGTCGTGCGCCGCTTCGAGCGGCCAGATGCGATGCTTCAGCCAATCGAGCAGGGGGCGATCGTCGGCGGAACCGCGGAACAGCGTCTGGCAGCCGTGGACGTGGGTTTGAACGAAGCCCGGCAGCAGCGCGTGGCCCGCGAGGTCGATCGTGCGGTCGGCCGGCGGTCGCTCGCCGTTCTTCAGTAGAGCGACGACCCGGCCGTCCTCGATCAGCACGGAACCGCGGAAGACCGTGTCGGTCGCGTTCATCGTGACGACGATGCCGTCGCTGAGCAGCGTCCTCATCGCGGCGCTCCTGGCGGGACGCGGAACAACTTGATCACGACGGTCGCCGCTCCTTCGTCGAACGGAATCTCCATGATCGTCTCGAGGTGCTGCGGTGCCCAGGCGTCGACGACCTTCGTGATTTGCGGGATCTCCCGCGAGTAGTACACGTACGTCGGCCGACCATCCGGCGTGTCGAGAACGACGCGTTGCTCGGCGCTCGAGACACGCAGCGGCGTGGTCCGCAATCCCGTCATCATGTGGATCATCTTCGGGATGTCGGACATCACGAGCTCGCCGGGCTGCGTGTTGTGCTTCAGCCAATCGACGAGTTCGATCAATTTGGGATGGGTCTTCAGCCGCGCGTATTCCTGCGGCACGGGACGCAGCTCGCGCTCGGCGAGGAAGCGCTGGTGTTCGGGAATCAGCGAACTGACGATGAACAGCGCCAACAATCCCGCGGAACCCACGGCGATGACGCGCGGCGCGAGGCGCGGCACGCGGCCACTGAGGTCGATGCGCCGCCACGGCGCGGGGGGGAGCGCGGCCGCGCCGAACGCGAGCAGCGCCGCGCCCGCGCACGCGAACACCATCAGCGCGTACTCGGTGGACCAACGGGACAGCACGGTTGGCTCGACGGACTGCTTGCGGCCGAGCGCGAAGGTCGCGGCGGCCAGCGCGACGCCGAGCGCGATCCGCACGCCGCGCCGCTCGAGCGCGAGCAGCCCGAAGTGCAACAACGGTCCGATCGCCAGCGCGAAGACGCCGAGGATCAGCGCGTGAACCGGCATGTAGAAGCGCTGCTGCTGGTCGAACGGCCAGATCGCGTAGAGCAACACGTAGCCGAGCAGCGTGATCGCGGCGAGCGTCGATCCCCGCGTCCACGAACGAGTGAGCCCGATCACGAGCAACGCGAGCAGCACGTAGCCACCGAAATGGAGGCGCGGCTCGGCGTCGGTCGCGCGCGTCGCGAGCAACCCGCCCTTGCTGTTGTTCACCAAGAACTTGCCCGAGCTCTCGACGAAGACCGCGAGATTGCGCGTGACGCGATCGAGCATGCCGATCGCGGAGATGCGCGGCATGGTCTCGTCGACGTCCTTCGTGAGGTCGAGTGCGTACGCGGCGAACAGTTCATCGCCGTAACTCGACGACTTCGGGCCGTCCTGCATCGCGTTGCGCACGGCGAACGCTCCGGGGAGGGCGGCCGCGAACACCGTGCAGACCGCGAGCTCGCGCCACAGCGTGGACGCCGGAAGTCGGCCGCGGGCGGCGATCCAGCGCGCGAGCAGCAGCGCGGGCACCACCGTGATCCCGGCGGTCCGCGTCACGGTCGCGAGCCCGGCGAGCAGGCCGCAGAGCGCCGCGCGCCGCGCGCCTCCGCGGCGCCGGAAATCCTCGCCGAGCACCAACGCGGCGAGGAACAGTGCCGTGAACAGTGGCTCGCTGCGCAGGAAGGCGACCGCGTACTGGACGAAGAACACCGACGTCGCGGTCAGCGTGGCGAGCACCACCGCGAGTTCGCGCGACGCGCGCAGCAGGCGGCGACCGACGAGGTACGTCAGCCACACGCAAGCGACTCCGGCGATCGATACGGCGTCGCGCAGCGCGGCCCAGTTCTCGGGGTCTCCGCTCAGTCGGATCGCGAGCGCGAGCCAGGCGGGGAATCCCGGCGGGAACTTCGCATGCGGAACGCCTTGGAACGCGAAACCGTCACCACGAGCGAGCGACTGCGCCAAGCCGACGTACGCCGCCGCGTCGGGATCGACGACCCAATACCCCCGTCCTGGCGCCATGCACAGGACCGCCGCCGTCAGCGCGAGCAGCAACGCGAGCGCGGCGCGCGCGTGGTCCCGCGTCATGGCGCGATGCCTCGCTCGAACCGTTCGAAGACCAGGGCGTCGGGATCGGCCAGGCGTGCGCGCTCGAACCACTGGCGGGCGTCGTCGGGCTTGCCCCCGAGCAACCGAGCGCGGCCCATCCGCGCGAGGAGTTCGGGCGACTCGGCGTTGCCCTCGATCGCGTGCCCGTAGAACTCCGCGGCGCGCTCGAAGTCTCCGCGCAGCAGGAAGAAGTCCCCGACGTCGCGCTGCAGCGTCCACGTGATGGTGCCCGCGCGTGTCTGAGCTTCGTAATCGCGAACGAGGTTGCTCTCGCGCAATTGCTCGTACGAGGTCTGTTGGCCGATCTCGCGCAGCTGGGCGAGGAATGCGTCGATCTGCTGCGTCCGTCGCGACGCGATCAGGACGTCGAGCGTCGCGAGGCGACCGATGCGGTTCATCGGTGCCTCTTGCCGTGCGCGTTCGAGCGCGACGTGCGCCGCGGATGCGTCGCCGGCGGCGAGTTCGAGGTGTGCCTCGTACACCGCGAGGCCGGGGCTGCGGGAACGCAGTTGCTCGAGCGCGGCGATCGTGCGTCGGAGCGTGGCGCCGGTGCGATCGACAGTCGTCGCGGCGCGCACGGTCTCCAGAGCCAACGTGCGCACCGGGTTCTCGAGTGGCTGATGCACGAGGTCGATCGCTGCGCGAGACAGTAGGTCCGCACCGCGCAAGCAGCTGCGCAGCGCGGCCTCGGGGCGGCCACCCTTGCGCTCCTCGATCGCGGTTTGCACCAGGATCTCGAGGCGATCGGTCGGCGCCGATGTGAAGAACAGCGCGTGCCCGAACGCTTCGACGGCCGCGTCGTGCTCGTTCTCGAGGGCCGACAGCTCGCCGATCGAGCGGTGGATCTCGGCGTGGGCGTCGGCCGTCGCGACGAAGTCCTCCTTCAGGCGCAACGCGGCACGCATGTGATCGCGCGCGAGCCTGAAGTTGCCGAGTTCGCGGTGCGTCTTGCTCGCTTCGATGCGGAACGCGAGGTTGTCCGCGACGGCGAGTCCGCGCTCGTAATACGTTACGGCTTGGTCGAGCTTGCCCTGCGCACGGCGCAGGTCGCCGAGTTCGCGGGCGACCGTCAGTTCGGAGCGGCCGGGCAGCGCCTGAATGCGCGCCAGCACGCGTTCGGCGTCGGCGTAGTCGTGGGCGTTGAAGTACAGGTGATACAAACGCATCCAGCCCGGCACGTCCGCGGCCGCACCGTTCGCTTCCGCGTTCTGCAGGTCGGCTTCCATCGCCGCGAACAAGTCCTCGGCGCGGAAGCCGGTCGGGGTTTCGGCGCCGTTGGCGTCGCGCGCGCGAAGCTCGACGAATTGATCGTCGAAGCCGTCCGCGCGCCGCTGCTTCTTCCATGGGATCAAATTGATCATCGCGACGTCGAGTTCGAGCGCGCGCCGCCACGACGCGAACGCTCCATCGCGATCGTTGGCTTCGGCGGCGAGCGACCCCAACGTCACGTAATGCGGTGCGGCCGTCACCATGTCCGGCAGGCGCGCGACCGCGGCTTCGAGTTGCGTACGAGCTTCGGCGATGCGTCCGCGCGTGCGCTGCAGTCCGACGACGAGGAGGTCGTTGCCGGGATCCTGCGGCCAGCGCCGTGTCGTTTCGGCGAGCATCGCCTCCGCCGCGTCGAGGTTGCGATCGCGTTCCGCCGCGTCGCGCGCCGGCTGGCGCTGCCACAAGTCGACGATGGTCAAGGCGGTGGTGCGGTTCAGCGGATCGAGCGCGTGCGCGCGCTGGAACACGCTCAATGCCGCGACCGCGTCGCCGGAGCGCAGTAGGGCACGCGCTTCGAACACCGCCGCATCGGCGCGCGCGGGGCGCACCGCGATCACGAACGCGACCCAGACGACGGCTGGCAGCGCGGCCAACGCACCGAATGGATGCGGGGACCACGGCCGTTGGCCGCGCGTTGCGCCGTCGAGACCGCACGCGGCGCCGAGGAAGGCGAGCCAGGCACCGGGCAGGAACGCGCCCAGTGCGGGGCCGACGTCGGTGATGCAACAGACCATCGGGACCACGGACGCCGCGACGAGGGTCGCGGCCACGTCACGTTCGGGCCCGACGCCGCGCCGGACGATGCGCACCGAGACCACGAAGAAGCCGACGATCAACGCGAGGAATGACAGGGCGCCCGGAACGCCCGTCGCCTGCGTCACGGCGAGCAGCAGGTTGTGCGGATGCGGCTCGCGCTTTTCGCCCTGGACCATCGAGTTCTCGATGTGCGACGCGGCCTCGCGATAGTTTTCCGGGCCGACGCCGAGCCAAGGGTGCTTGCCGATGACGGTCAGCGTCGCGCTCCAGATGTCGAGGCGATAGCCGAAGCTCTGGGCGAGTCCGCGCGCCGAGAACCGGCTCTTCATGCCCTGGGGCGCGAATTGCGCGAACAGTGCGCTCGCGAGGATCACGGCGACGATCGCCAGCGCGATGCGGCGCGGTTGAAAGACGGCGCGCGCGAGCGTCGCCAGGCGCGGAGCACGCAACGCGATCAGCACCGCGATCGCGATGACGGTCGCCGCGAGCGACGCTTTGGATTGTGCTTGCGCCATGGCGACGGCGAGCGCTCCCGCGAGACCGAACGCCAGTACGCGCAGCTTGCGTGACGTCGTGGCGAGCGCGAAGCCGACCGCGATCAGCACGGCGATCCCGAAGTGCGGAGCGACGAGGTTCGGATGCTGGTTCAGGATCAGGAAGCGCGTGTTGAAAATCGCGCGCGGCGTCGCGTGCGGCCACGCCACCAGAGCGACCGCTGCGGCGAACGCGGCGAGGACGGTGGAGGCGACCAGCACACCGCCCGCCACGCGCCACGCATCCTTGGCGCCGCGAACGCAGGCGGACAGCAGGAACGCCAGACCGACGAAGAACGCGAACGTCAGCCACGCCTGCCACGAGCGGTCGGGCTCGGTGGACTCGAGCGCGGCCCAGGCGGTCCAACCGGCGAGCGCCAACAGGACCCACAACAGTTTCGATCGCGGCAGGCCGTAATCGTTCGCGCGTGCGGTGCCGACGAACGTCAAACATGCGGAGAGAAGCAGCAGCGTCGGGACGGCGATGTCGTTCGAGAACAGGCGCCCGTTCAGGCCGCCGATCACGAGCAAGACGAACAGTTGATGCTGCAGTTGGCGGCGTTCCTGCGCGCGCCAGGCGAGCCCGACCACCAATGCGAAGTGGACGGCGAGGTAGATCCAGCGGAACTGGGGCAGCACGCCAGCCGCTTGAACGCACGAGAACGGCGCCAATGACGCCAGCGCGAGCGTCGTGCAGGCCGTCACGACGCATAGCGTGGCGACGTCGGGCGCGCGCAGCGACCACTCGAAGCGCGCGGTGAGACGGCGGGCCACGAGCGCGCGCACGAAGGCCGTCACGCCGGCGACGACGGCCGTGCCGAGCCAGATCTGCCAGAGTTCGCGCGGTTCGCGGAACGAGCTGCGGAAGAGGTTGAGCGCTGGCTGTGACGCGACGATCAGCGCCAAGGCGCCCAGGGCGAGATGGATCGCGCTCGTGACCCATGCGACGACGTTCATGCGACCCCGAGTGAGCCGCGGCCGCGAGACGGGCGGAGCAGGGCTCGCAGAGTGAAAATTACTTTCATCCGTTCGACGTCTCGCCGTAACTGCTTTTCGAAACTTGTGCTGGGTTTGAAATTATTCTTCACGGCGGGCGCGTGACGACGAGCGGGGGGGTGGGGCCGCGGAGTATAACAACGGGGGTCGCGGCACGACGGAACTGGACGGCAAGGATTCTCCCACTTCGGTTCGCCCGAGGTTCCTGGTCCGGTCCCGTGGTTCGCGGAGGCAGTGCTCGCCAGAAAAGGGTGGTCGAATCGCCAGCGACCGCCGCGCAGTCGAAGAGACGGAGCCGGTATGTCTCGCCCTGCGACGGAACCAAGCCCAGCGGAGTGCGCACTCCCGCTGAACGACCTGGAATCCAGGGTTCAGCGCATCGTGCGGGAAACCCGCGACAAGAAGCTGCACGACGCGTTGCGACGCTTCGTGGCAGGCCGCAGCTCCGCAGCCCAGCTCAACACGACCTTGATGGACTCGTTCCGTGAACACCGGAACCTCGAGGCGTATTCGCTGCTGTACGAACTCAATCACCGCGAATTCCTGACGGTGATCCTGAAGCGCTTGCGCTTCGCCCATGCCCAGATCGATGCCTACGACGTCCTGCAAGACGTCTTCATCTCGATCTTCCGTTACCCCCACAAGTTCCGCGACGAGAAGGAGTTCTCGTTCCGCAACTGGTCGTACTCGATCATCCGCAACACGGTGCTGAAGCACCTCCGCGGCTCGATCGGTGCCGCACCGGTCTCGTCCGACACGCTCGCGGAATCGCTCGAGGACGAACAGCAAGCGACTCCGCTGAACGAACTCGTGACCGACGAAAGCCGCGGCGAGTGCGGCAACCTCTGGATCATCGTTCTCGCGAACTACCTGAGCGCGTTCGCATCGCGCTTGAACGAACGTGAACGAAAGGCGCTGACGCTGGTCGAGGTCGAAGGCGTGCGCTATCGCGAGGCCTCGGAACGGCTCGGGATCAAGCTCGAGAACCTGAAGATGGTCATTTGCCGCGCTCGGAAGAAGATCTTCCGCCTGATCAGTGACCTGGCCGGGGGTGACGAATGAGCACCGAACTGCGCTACATCCCCTGCGCGGCGTTCGAGTCCGCGATCCACGCGTACGTGGACGGCGAACTGGCCCAGACCGACGTCAAGAACCTCGTGGTCCACCTCGAAACGTGCGATGGCTGCCGCGACACCATCGAGGCCGTTCGGCAGCAGGTGCGTCTCCACCAAGACGCGGTCGAGATCGATCGAGTCGTCGCCGGCTTCGAGAAGAACGCGTTCTTCACCAAGCTGAACGCGCAGCTGGTCAGTGGCAACCTCGAACGTCTCGCGCAACTGCTCTATGAACTCGGCAAGGCGTACTTCCTCGCCGGCAACGATTCACGGCTCGTCGCATTCATCCATCGCAAGGCCGTCGCGATCGAGCGCGCCCACGGCGAAGGCAAGCGCCTGACGCGCGAAACCCGGGAGCTGGCGACCAAGGCCGGCGCCGTGGCTCGCCCGGTATCGCAATCGATCGATCGCGCCCAGCGGTTGTTCCGTTCCCGGGCGACGCAAAGCCGCGCCAGCCGCATCGGCGTGCGATCGGGTCGAGGTGCGCTGGACAACGCCAGGCGGTTCCTCGAAGAGTGCCTGATCCTCGCGCCGAAGCACGTTCCTGCGCGGTTGTACCTCGGGTATTGGTTCATCCGCGTCGATCGCCCGACGGAGGCGATCGAGGAGTACCGCAAGGTCCTGGCCCAATCCGGCGTCGAACCCATGCATCGCGCGATGGCGCTACAAGCGGTCGGCAACGCGCATGCGTACCGACGGGACTACAAGAAAGCGATTCGCGCGTTCGAGGAGATCGCCGCGATCGAGCCCGTCGCGCGGGATTCGCGGTTCTTCACCATCCCCTTGAGCTTGGCGATGTTCCATTCGAAGCTGGCGCGTTTCGATCGCGCGTTCGAGTGGTTCGGCAAGCTGATCGAGGCGTTCCCGACCAAGCTCCGTGAGGCCCGGGCCGTACTCGACCAAGCAGAGGAATTCCGAGCGTTGCTGGAGCGCGATCGGGATTTTCGGAGCGAACTCCAGGTGCGTTACCCCGTTTTGTTCGCCGGGTAGAGGCGCCAGGAAGGACCGCGATGAAGCTCACGTCGAAACTCACTTTCATTGGCTTGAGCGCGACGCTGTACGCCGCCCTCGCCTTGACGTCAGCGGCCCGCGCGGGCGGCGGCGATGGCGACAGCCCGTACAACATGCCGCGCAGCTTCTACGGTGGTGGCGGCGAGAACGGCGGCGGCAACAGCGGCGAGCAACAGCAGCAAGCCACGATCGGCCGCTCCAACGAAAGCCCGCGGACTCCTCCGACCATCGAACCCGGCCCGACGAGCCCGAGCGTCGAGAAGAAGAAAGAGCTCAACAAGAAGCTCACGACGATCCCGGTCACCGTTCAGCCCGGCGCGTCGTTCGCGACTGCCAGCGTGCTCGATTCCCACGCGGCCACGATCGACGTCAGTGGCGCGAAGCTGAAGACCCCGAACCAAGCGTCGGCGGTCATCGGCTCGACGACCAGCGCCGCGAACGAGGCTCTGTCCCTGCAAGTGGCGTCCGGTGATGCGGTGGTCGCGAAGCACCTCGCGCTCGGCTTCCGCGCCCAAGGCACCTTCGCTCTGAATCCCGGCAATGCGGTCGTCAAGCTGCGCCCGGCCGCCGCAACCCCGACCGCATTCGCGTCGGTCGCGGTCGGCACGCTGGGGGCGGATGGCCAGTTCCACCCCGAGGCCACGACGGTCGTCACGGTCCAAGGCAGTGGCCTCGATTTGTCCGCGCTCGTCGCACAGTGGTCGACGGTCGAAAGCGCGCAGGGCAAGACGATCCAGGTCGAACTCGCCGGACAGGGCGTCAGCCCGATCGCCACGGCGCGCTTCGCCGCGGGTGTGGCGAAGCCGACGCTGTTCGTTTCGACTCAGCCCTGAAGATCGATCCGCCGAACGAGGCCGCCGCGCGAGTTCTTCGGGACTCGCGCGGCGGTTTCGCTTGCAGGTCGGCGAACGCGGCGCGTGACACCATCGTTGCGGGGGACCGCGATGCGGCCGCGCCCATGTCGCGCCGCTGCGCCGCCGCGTCGCACGACCTGGCGAGTCCGGTGCCGTCGTCGTCCCGTCACACTCCGACGTTCAGCGTTCGAGCACCGCGTACGCGATGGCTTGCGCTTCCCCGTGACTCAGCGAGACGTGCGCGCGTACCACGCCCAGCGCGGCCGCGAGTCGAGCTGCTTCGCCATGGAACGCCAAACTTGGAGCTACGGTCGGCACCGCGCCACTGCCGGACGCGATCTCAATGTCGGTGAACCGCACGCGACCGAAGCCGTGGCCTAGAGCCTTCATCCCGGCTTCCTTCGCCGCGTAGCGCCCGGCGAGAAAAGCCAGGCGGTTCGCCGGCGGGCGCAGGGCCAACGCACGCCGCTCCGCGTCGGTGAGGATGCGCGTGAGGAACCGCTCGCCGTGGGCGTTCCATACCGACGCGATGCGCGCCAGGTCGACCAGATCCACGCCGATTCCGACGATCATGCGACTCTCCTCCGCGTGCCGCATGCAGCCGCGTCGCGCGAACTCGCGCCGGACTGCGGCAGTGTCTCGCTCGCGGCGACGCCGGAGATACGATGCCGAATCGACGCGCCCCGGGCGAGTCATTGTCTTGAACGGAAGCTCACGAACGTGAACCACGATCCGCCCGACCGAGCGGTCTTCCGCCGCGTCACGGAATCGAGCTTCCGGCCGGGTGGTATGTCCCGATTCGTGATCTTCGAGCAGCCGGTAGCCGATGACCAACGATGCGATCCTCGATGACCTGAACGATGCACAGCGCCAGGCCGTGACCCACGGCGGCGGCCCGTTGTTGGTGATCGCCGGCGCGGGTTCGGGCAAGACGCGCGTCATCACGCGGCGCATCGCATGGCTGGTCCGCGAGGGGGTTCCGGACCACGGCGTGCTCGCGATCACGTTCACGAACAAAGCCGCGGCGGAGATGCGCGAGCGTGTCGATCGCATGCTCGGTCGCAGCCGAACGTGGATCTCGACGTTCCATGCGTTCGGCGCCCGCATCCTGCGGCTCGAGGCGCAGGCCGCCGGTCTCGATTCCGGGTTCACGATCCTCGACGAATCCGATCGGCTCGCGGTGTTCAAGGAAGTGCTGAAAGAGCTCGGCCTGACGTCGAAGGAACATCGACCCGGCGACTTCGCGCACTTCGTCTCGCAGGCGAAGAACCGGGGCGAGGCCGCGACCGCCGAAGATGCGGAGTCCGTCGACGAATACCGCCGCGTCTATGCCACCTACGAAGCGGCATTGCGGGCCTCGCAATGCCTCGACTTCGACGACCTGCTGCTGCGCACGCTGACGCTGTTCAAGACGGACGAGGACGCGCGGCGACGCGTTGCCGACCGCTTCCGCACGGTGCTGATCGACGAGTACCAGGACACGAACGTCCTGCAATTCCAGATGGCGCAGCTCCTGGTGCGCGATCACCAGAACATCTGCGCGACCGGCGATCCCGATCAGTCGATCTACAGTTGGCGGGGCGCGGACATCCGCAACATCCTCGACTTCCACGTCGACTTCCCGGGCGCGGTCGTCGTGAAGCTCGAAGAGAACTACCGCTCGACGAACACGATCCTGCGCGGAGCGTCCGCGGTGATCCGCCACAACACGCAACGCATCGAGCGCGAATTGTGGTCGACGCTCGGCGACGGCGAGCCGTTGCACGCGATCGACGCCGACACCGAGTCGTTCGAGGCCGAGCGCGTGGTCGATTCGATCCAGGACACGCTGCTGCAAGGCGTCTCGCCCGCCGACGTCGCGGTCTTCTATCGCACGAACGCGTGTTCGCGCCCGCTCGAAGCGGCGCTCCGCCGCGCGAACTTGCCCTACGTGATCGTCGGCGCGGTCGAGTTCTACGAACGGCGCGAGGTGAAGGACCTCCTCGCGTACTTGCGCTTGATCGCGAATCCAGCGGACGTCGTCGACTTGATGCGCATCATCAACGTGCCGGCGCGCGGGATCGGCGCCAAGACCGTCGCGATCTTGCGCGAGCAGGCGCGCATGACGGGAAGGCCGCTGCTCGACGTCGTCCGCGACCCGTCGTGCTGGAGCGAAGCGCGCGGCCCCGGTCGGCGCGGTCTCGAGGAGTTCGCGCAGTTGATGCGCGAGGTGCTGGAGATGCCCCGCACGCCGGTGTTGCCGGTGCTCGACCGCGTACTCGCCATGACGCGCTATCGGGATTCCCTCGCCGAGATGTCCGATCCGTTGGTCGACGAGCGCTTGGAGAACGTCGACGAATTGCGCGTCGCGTTGGCGGAGTACGACCAGTCGGCGCAGAACGGATCGCTCGAGGACTTCATCGCGCAGACCGCGCTGTTGCGCGCGCGGAACGACGTGGGTGACGGTGTGCCGAAGATCACGTTGATGACGCTGCACTCGGCGAAGGGCCTCGAGTTCCCCGTCGTGTACCTGACCGCGCTGGAAGAGGGGATCCTGCCGCATGCGCGGTCGGCCACGGATGAACGCGCGCTCGAGGAAGAGCGGCGGTTGATGTACGTCGGCATGACGCGCGCACAACGCCGGCTGACGTTGTCGTTCGCGCGCAGTCGCACGCTCGGTGGCATGGGCGGCTTCGGCAGGAATCTGCCGTCGCGGTTCCTCGCCGAGATCCCCGACGAGCTGTTCGACGGCGGTCGCCGCGGCGCTCCCGACCGCACGGCCGAGAGTTTCGCGAGCTACGAGCCGGACTTCGACTCGACCGAACCGCCGTTCGAAGCCGGTGATTTCGTCGCGCACGCGCAGTTCGGGCCCGGGCAGGTCGTCGCGTTGAGCGGTTTCGGAGCGTCTGCGAAGGTCACGGTCGAGTTCGTGCGGCACGGAACGAAGAAACTGCTGCTCGAATACGCGAAGCTGAAAAAGGTGCGCGATCCCTTCGGGGCGGACGGCTGACCATGGGTGAGAGTCTCGACGATCGACTCGATCAACTGCGGGCGCTCGGCCGCCATGTGGTCGAACAGCACGGCGCAGCCGCGGCGGCCGCCGCGCGCAGGGCCCTCGAAGACGGAATCGCCGCGGCGACGAGCCCGGTCGAGGTCGCCACGCCGGATGCGGCGCTGACGTTCGATCGCGCGCACTACGCCGAGATCATCGGGGACAGCCCGCAGATGCTCGCCGTGTTCGCGCTACTCGACCGCGTGGCGATGTCGAACATCCCGGTGCTGATCCAAGGCGAGTCGGGCACCGGCAAGGAGTTGATCGCGAAAGCGGTGCACAAGAACTCGCCGCGGCGCGACAAGGCGTTCGTCACCGAGAACTGCGCCGCGATCCCCGAGACGCTGCTCGAGAGCGAGCTGTTCGGCTACAAGCGCGGCGCGTTCACAGGCGCCGATCGCGAACGCAAGGGGCTGTTCGAGACCGCGCACAAGGGCACCCTGTTCCTCGACGAGGTCGGGGACATGAGTCTCAACATGCAAAAGAAGCTGCTGCGCGCCCTGCAAGACGGAGAGATCCGTCCGGTGGGCGGCACCGCGGCGGTCAAGGTCGACGTGCGCATCGTCGCGGCTTCGAATCGTCTGCTGCGCGACATGGTGAAGGCGCAGACGTTCCGCGAAGACCTGTTCTATCGCTTGAACGGCGTGACGATCGAGCTGCCGCCATTGCGCGAACGCAAGGTCGACATCGAGCCGCTCGCCCGCTTCTTCATCGCGCGCGTCGCGAAGGAGATGGGCCGTGCGGCGCCGGAGCTCGGATCGGCCGCGATCGCCGCTCTGGTCCAGTACCGTTGGCCGGGCAACATCCGCGAACTCGAGAACGAAGTGAGGCGCTGCCTGGCACTGCTCGGCGACGCCACGCGGATCGAAGTCGAACATTTTGGTGACGACGTAAGGCGCGCGGCGTCACCGCGCTGACCACGCGGATATCCACGCCCGCGAATCTCCGCGCAGGGTCTGTTCGGGGGACGATTCGCCGCGTCCGCCGGTGCGGTCGCCGCCGCCGGCAGGGTTCCCAACCGGCGTGCCTTACGGTTCAATGCGCCTCGAATTGGAGTCGCCATGTACGTCCTGGTGCTGCTCGGCCCCACGGGCCAACGCAAGAAAGAGCTGCCGCTCGGCGCCGATCGCGTCTCGATCGGTTCGGACGCGGGCAACACGATCGTGATCCCGAAGGTCGGGGTCGAGCCGCGGCACTGCGCGCTCGAGCGTGTCGACGGCGGCTACAAGATCGTCGACCTGCACACCGATCACGGCACCCAGGTGAATGGCTCCTACATCGTGCAGCGCCGGTTGGAGCCGGGCGATCGCGTCGAATTCGGCGGCCTGACCTTCGTGTTCGAGCGCAAGCAAGTCGCGCGAGCACCGGTGGCCACGCCCATCGTTCGCGCCGCGCCCGCGCCGCGGCGTGAAGCGCCCGCCGCCACGACGGCGGACGACGACGACGAGTTCGTCGACGCCCCGGAGCACGAGGTCATCGACGACCCGGAAGCGCTCGCCGCCGCGGAACCTCCACTGCATCGCCGCCCGACGTTCGGGATGAGTTTGGCGTGGGCCACTGCGGGGTTGGTGCTGATCGGCGGGATCTGGGTCGTCGGCCAACGGTTCTTGTCGGCGAAGCCGCAGGGCCCGTCGCTGGAGACACTGCGCCGGGAGCAGTTCGCCGCGCTGATCGGTGGCGGGTTGTTCGACGACGCCGATCGGATGCTCGAGCGCGCGGTTGGCGAAGCCTCACTGAGCGGTTCCGCGCGCGATCAACTGCGCCAGACGCTCGAACAGGCGAAGGCGCGCGTGAAGTTCGCCCGGGAAGCGCTCACCGAACTCGAGGCGGATCCGAAAGCCTCCAAGGAGCGCCGGATCGCCCGCCTCGAGGAGCTCCTCGATCGCTACCGCGATGTGCCCGAAGTCGCGGCCGAGATCGCGGTCGCTTTGCGACTCGCGCAGGACATGGCCCCGGTGGTCGATCCGAAGGACGCGCTGCCGACGATCGGCGCGGTCGCGGCGCGTGCCGACGCGGCGATGAAGGGCAGCGATTACGCGTCGGCCGTCGCGGCGTGGCAGTCGTTGCAGCAGAGCGCGCAGCACGCGGACATCGCCGCGGTGGCCGCCGGCCGGCGGGCGATCGACGAGGCGGCTCGCGTCGGAGCCGAAGCGCTATCGCGCCGCGCCGACGCCGCATTGGCGAAGAACGACGTGCTCGGCGCGCTGGTGTTGCTCGACGAGTCCGAACTGAACGCGTTTCGCGGGACGCCGTATCACCTGGCGCTCGAGGCGCGTGCGTCGGAGGTCGAGGCGTTGGCGGGGAAGTCGGCGCAGAGCAGCGGCTTGGTGCCGACGCCGGTCGACGAGCCGTCGCCGACCGACGTCGCCGCCGCGAAGCCCGATCCGGCCGAAACGACGAAACCGGCGAAGCAAGGCTCGAGCGAGTTCGACAAGCCGAAACCGGTCGTCGTCGATCCCGCCGTGTCCGCCTTGTCCGAGGTCTTGAAGTCGGCGGACGAGGCGTTCGCCGCCGGCGATTTCGCCGGCTCGGCCGCGCTGTGCCAGGCGCAAATGTCCGCGAGTTTGAACCTGTCCGCCACCGGTGTCCTGACCCGCCGGATCGAACGCGCGAATCGAGCGCGCTGGTTCCTCGAGGCATTGGTCCACGCGATCGAGAACCAGCCCACGCTCGCGAACGGCGTGATGGTCAAGGACCGCGCGGGAACCGTCGAAGGCGAAGCGAAAGCCGTACTGGACGGCATGCTGCTCGTGAAGACCGGGACCGGCGATGTGCGGGTGTCACCGGAGCAACTCGCGCCGGCGTCGGCGTTGGTGCTCGCGCGGCGCGCGAAGTGGAAGGCCGAGGACGAGCTGAACTTGGCGTTCTTCGCGCTGTCCAGCGGCGACGAGAAGCTGTTCGCTCAAGCGATCGAGAAGGCCGCGGCGGACCCGAGCCTGAAGGTGCCCGTCGATTCGGCGATCGCGTTCTCCCGCGGGTTGCCGGAAGTCCCGGAATGGGGTTTCTTCCGTCATGACGACCGTTGGCTGTCGTTCAAGGAGCGCGAAGAAGCCAAGAACGGCACGCTCGTCGAGGCTGCGTTCGCGAAGCTCGACAAGCGCGACGAAGAGCGCGCCGCGGGTCTGGAAGAGTTGAAGAGTCTGTTGCCGGTCGCGCGCGCGGCGGTCCTCGACCGCTTGCGCCAACGACGCGCGGTGATGGTGGAACAGCTGACGTCGGCGACGGATCTCGCCGAACTCGATGGCTTGCTCGAGAAGCGGCGCGAACTCGATCGTCGCCGCGCCCACGCGCTCGAGTTGATCAACGACGATGTGAAGTACTTCTATCCATACAATCCGCCCGAGTGTCCGGCGGACAAGGCGAAGCTCTACGCCGCGGTGCAGCAAGACGTCGACGATCGCGTGGCGCAGGTCCGTGAGCTCTGGGGCGACGAGTTCGAGGAGACGAGCAGCGGTTTCTCGCTGTCGTCGAAGTTCAAGCGCACGTACGAACGCCTGCTCGAGGAGGAGGCGATCCTGGTCGCCGCCGATGGCGAGGGCTTCTCGCGCGAAGTCGTGATGGAGCGCATCTACTTGCTGCCGGCGAAGTCGTCGCGCGTGACGTTGCGCAACGTCGCGCTGACTCCCGCCGAGCGCGAACGACTCGATCGCGACGCGGACGTGTTGAAGTTCAACGCGACCGCGCAGACCTCGGCGCAGAAGCAAGAGGTCGAGCAGATCTGGATCACGAACATGTACCGCCTGATGTTCGGTCGGCGCGCGCTGGCGATCCACGACAAGCTCGTGCGTTCCTCGCGCGGGCACTCCGAGTGGATGGCGCGCACCGGGATCTTCGATCACTTCGAAACCGGCGATCCGAAGCGTCGGACGCCGGGCGATCGCATCAAGCTCGAAGGCTACGAGGCAGGCGGTTCGGGTGAGAACCTGGCGATGATCGGAGGCGCGCGCGCCGCGCACGACGCCTGGTGCCACTCGTCCGGACACCACCGCAACTTGCTGTTCGACAGCCACGTCGAGATGGGCGTCGGCAACGTCGGCAACTACTGGACGCAGAACTTCGCCGGCGGTGGAGACTACGGCGGTAATTTGACGGACGAGTGAGCGCTGGCTCACGCCGCGCAAGACGCAATCGGTTACGAGGCCACGCGAGGGAGCTGAAATGGCGAAGTTGATCGTGATCCAAGCCGGCCGCGAGAAGTCGCTCGATTTCATCGACGACTTCGTGTTCGTCGGCAGCGCCGACGACTGTGCGATCCGCGTGCAGGGGCCGGGCGTCGGCGCCAAGCACTGCCAGATCCTGCGCTCGAGCGGGGCGTACCGCGTGGTCGACCTCGGCTTCCCGGCCGGGACGCACGTGAATCACGAGAAGGTCTCGCAGCGCGATCTGCACAACGGCGATTCGATCCGCATCGGCGACACGACCATCCTGTTCAAGGGTGGCGCGACGGCGGAGCCGATGGCCGCCGCCGCACCGGCGGTCGCGCGCACTCCGGCCGAGGCCGCGGCGCAAAAGATGGCGGCGAATCCTCCGCCGCCGCGTCGACCCGCGGGACGCGCTGGCGCACAGCGTCCGGAGCCGAAGGAGATCAAAGTCGCTCCGCAACTGCAGAAGGCGGCGCGCGAGCGTCAAGTGATGACGCGACAGAACGTGAGGAAGGGCGGATTGACCGGGCCGCAGGCGTTCGCGGTGATCGCGGGCGTCGTGCTGCTCATCGTCATCGTCGCGATCGGGCTGATGAAGTCGATGGGCAATTCGGGCTTCGATCAGCAGCAATGGGAACTCGCCGACAAGCTGATGGCGCAGGGCCGCCGTTCGGACGCGATCGCGGAGTTGAAGAAGATCGGCGCCGATTCGCCGAATTACCGCATGGTCCAGGACAAGCTCGCCGAACTCGAAGCGATGTCCGAAGTCGCGCAGGACATGAACTATCAGAAGAACGGCGTGCGGGCCTGGGACTCGCTGAACCAGCTGGTGATGCAGCGGCTCGAGCCGAACAGCGGCATGTTCGCGAGCAAGTACAAGGACGACCGCCCGGCGCAGGCGCGCTACATCGTCCACCGCTGCGAGGAGTTCCTGCAGAAGTACGCGAAGCACGAGAAGGTCGAAGGCGTGAAGCAGCTGATGGCGAAGTACAAGCCCGAAGCGCCGACCACTCCGATGTCGTTCCACGAGATCTACGTGCAGTCCGACTCGGATCGGGCGCGCCGGGAGTTCTCGAAAGCCTGGACGGCGCTGAAGGACTGGGAGTCCGCGAATCCCGGCCAGTCGACGGCGGACGTGCAGCGTCTGTTGGAAGACATCCACAACTCGGCGCGCGACTACTGGAAGGAAGAGAACGACTACGCCAAGAAGCAGATCGAGAAGAACAACCTCGGTCAGGCGCTCAGTTACTTCGATCGGGCGTCGAAGCGGCTGGTCGCGCTGTCGGACCTGCATGCGCAGGCGAAGCAGGCGTCCGACGACTTGGTGCGTCTCGCCAAGCAGATGAACATCGAATTGGTGACCGCCGACCTCAGCGAATGAACGCCTGACGGCGCGCGGGTCCGCGGGAAGCCCCGGCGCCGCGTTGCGGCATTCCGTTCGCGATCTCCGACCGGCCGACCCCATCCGCGGGGCCGGCCGGTCGCGTTTTCCAGTGGAGCCCCAGCGCTCGGCCGACCGATGCAAGACGTGGAGTTTTCCCGCTGCGCGCGCTGGAGCGCCCCGTTGGTCGATGGGCCGTCAGAACCTGCGAAACGGAGCCCGCACGGCCCTCGTCGCGGCGCGCGCTGGGCGAAGTCGCTTCCGGCCGGGCTGGGTGTGCTCGCGTGTCTGCTCGGCTGGTTGATCGTCCAGGGCCTACCGGGACGGTCCTTGCCGACCCTCGGTGCAATGCCGCTGTCGCACCTCTTGCGCGGCGTGGCGCCCATCGCCGAGGCACCGCCGCTCGGCGGTGCCGTCGATACCGGGCGGATCCACGGACTGCAGCGGGGCGAGTCGAGCGCGGCGGCGGAACTCGACGCGAAACTGCTCACCCTGATGCGCGCCGGCTCCGAACCGGAGGCGATCTTGCGCGCGACGCTCGCGCTCGGTGAACGACCCGACGTGCCGGCGGACCCCACGGCGCCCGCGACCGAACTCGAACCCTGCGCGCTGGACGGCGACTTCGGCGTCGCCGTCGCCGTGGCCACGCGGGCCAACCTGGCGCGTCTCGACGCGACCAGTCGCGCCGCGCTCGCGGAACTGATCGGGGCTCTCGAGGTCGCGCACGACGTCGCCGACCGAATGGGAGGTTCCGATCCTGCGCGCGCGACGCTGGCGCGGAGTTTCCTCGATGCGCTGGAGCGCGGCGATGCCCCGGACGCGGTCGATCTCGAGACCGCAGCGACGTTCGACGACGGCCCGTCGGTGATCGCCACGGCGCGACTGGTCGGCGCGGCGGAGCGAGCTCGCGCGACGTTCTCTCGAACCTGGCGAGATGCGGAACGGCTCGGCTTCTTCGTGCTCCCGTCGAGCGAGACTTGGCCGCACGATCTGGTGTTCGCGCTGCGCTCGCGCGCTGGGCCCGTGTTGGTCGCGGGGCCCGGAGCGAGCGCGTTGCCGACGCGCGGTGTCGCCGCGGTGATCGATCTCGGCGGCGACGACGTGTACAGCGATGCGATGGGGCCGGATGGGCTCCCGAGCGACGATGCGCTCGCGACGTTGATCCTCGAGCTCGGCGGCGACGACGACTACATCGGTGCGCGCGGTCGTCTTGGCGGCGGGGTCGCCGGGATCGGAGTGATCGTCGATGCGGCGGGGCGGGACGCGTACGAAGCACAGGTTCCCGGCTTGTGCGCCGGGGTTTTCGGCGCGGCGATGCTGATCGATCACGGCGGCGACGATCGGTACGAGGCCGGTCGCCTCGCGTTCGGCGCGGCGGTGTTCGGCAGCGCGGTGTTGATCGACGTCGACGGCGACGATCGGTACCAAGCGCGCGGTTTCGCGTTCGGGGCCGCCGCGGACGGCGGCTTCGGCGCGCTGATCGATGCCGTCGGCTATGACCTCGTCATCGTCGCGCCGACGTTCGCCGACACGAATCGCCCATGCATCGCGGTCGGAGGCGTATCGGTCGCAGGTGGACAGCGTTCCGCGACGGCGCTTTGGTTCGATCGACGCGGCGACGACATCCTGCGCATCGGCCAAGGGTGCGGGGCGTTCGCCGACGGGCCCGGCATCGCGCTCGCGATCGACGGGGCCGGGGACGACATCGTGTCGGGATCCGATTGGTGCCTCGGCGCCGCGCGCGCTGCGGGATTCGCGCTGTATCGCGACTTGTCCGGCAACGACCGCGTCGTCGCGCGGCGGCGGACGCTCGGGTTCGGCAGTGACGGCATCGGGTTGGCCGTGGACGACGGGGGAGCGGACGAACGCATCGCTCTCGATCCGAGCCGCGGCGCCCGCGATTCCGGCGGCAGCGGGGTCTTCGCGGACCTCCCGGACGAGACGCCTCGTTGAACTCGGGCGCGGACTACTGCAAGCTCGTTCGCTCGTTTCGGTCGAGTTCAAGCTGCTGTGTGGACAAAGCCGAAGGAACGCCGATTCCCCCGTACCCGGTGCCCATCGATGAAGATCCGTGAATTGTTCGGCCGTGGCGAAGCGGTGGTGTCCTTCGAGTTCTTCCCACCGAAGAGCGATGAGGGCATGGCTTCACTGTTCCGCACGATCGACGAACTCAAGCCGTTGAAGCCTTCGTTCGTGTCGGTCACGTACGGCGCTGGCGGCTCCACGCGCGATCGCACGCTGGAACTGGTGGGGCGCATCAAGAACGAGCTCGGCATCGAGGCCATGGCGCACCTGACGTGCGTCGGCAGCACGGTCGAAGAGATCGAATCCGTGCTCGCGAAACTCGGCGAGCGCGGCATCGAGAACGTCTTGGCGCTGCGCGGCGATCCGCCGCAAGGACAGACGACGTTCGTGCGTCACGAAGGTGGCTTCGGCTACGCGTCCGAACTCGCGCGCTTCGTGCGCTCGCGTTCGACGTTCTGCGTCGGCGGCGCGTGTTATCCCGAAGGCCACATCGAGTGTCCGGACAAGGAACTCGATCTGCGGCACCTGAAGCAGAAGGTCGACGCCGGCGTCGACTTCCTGGTGTCGCAGTTGTTCTTCGACAACCTCGACTACTTCGACTTCGTCGCGCGCGCCCGTGCGGCGGGCATCAACCTGCCGATCGTGCCGGGCATCATGCCGATCACGAACGTGGCACAGGTGAAGCGCTTCACGCAGATGTGCGGCGCCCGGATCCCGAAGCTGTTGGCGAAGCGGCTCGAGGGCGTCGCCCATGACCCCGAAGCAGTGGTTCGCGTCGGTGTCGAGCACGCGACGGCTCAATGCAAGGGCCTGCTCGAAGGCGGCGCGCCCGGCGTGCACTTCTACACGCTGAACAAGTCTCCGGCGACGCGCGAGGTCTTCCTGAACCTGAAGCGCATGCGCCTGCTCTGATCGAGGGTTCGCGCCGCGCGCTATCATCCCGCGCCCCCGGCTTCGTGCCGACGGGGGAACCCGCAGGGAGAGCGCCATGACGAACCCCGAGATCAGCTCCGTCCTCCAAGAGAAGCGCGTGTTCCCGCCGCCGGCGCAGTTCGCCGCGGCGGCGCACGTCGGGTCGATGGAGCGCTACCTCGAGCTGTACCGCCGTTCGCTGGAGGACCCCGACGGGTTCTTCGGTGAGGTCGCGCGCGAGCTGCACTGGGACGCGCCGTGGACCAAAGTGCTCGACTGGCAACTGCCTTTCGCGAAGTGGTTCGTCGGCGGCAAGACCAACATCGCGTTCAACTGCCTCGATCGCCACCTCACGACGTGGCGCAAGAACAAGGCTGCGATCATCTGGGAAGGCGAGCCGGGTGAGGTCAAGACGTTGACCTACCTGCAGCTCCACGCCGAGGTCTGCAAGTTCGCGAACGCGCTCGCCGCGCTCGGTCTGAAGACCGGCGACACGGTCGCGATCTACATGCCGATGGTGCCCGAGCTGCCGATCGCGTTGCTCGCGTGCGCGCGGCTCGGGGTCGGTCACTCGGTCGTGTTCGGCGGCTTCTCGGCCGAAGCGCTGCGCGAGCGCATCAACGATTGCGAAGCCAAGGCCGTGATCACCGCGGACGGCGGATACCGCAAGGGCTCGACGTTCCCGCTGAAGGCGAGCGTCGACGACGCGATCAAGGACTGCCCGACCGTGAAGCACTGCGTGGTGCTGAAGCGCACCGGACAAGACGTCCTATGGAGCGCGGGCCGCGATCACTGGTGGCACGACCTGATCGCGAAGCAATCGACGCGGCACGACGCGCCAGCGCTCGATGCCGAAACGCTGCTGTTCATCCTGTACACGTCCGGGACCACCGGGAAGCCGAAGGGCATCGTGCACACGACCGGCGGCTACATGGTCGGCACGTATCTGTCCGCGAAGATGGTGTTCGATCTGAAGGACGACGACGTCTACTGGTGCACCGCGGACGTCGGCTGGGTGACGGGCCATTCGTACATCGTCTACGGCCCGCTGCTGAACGGCGCGACGGTCGTCATGTACGAAGGCGCGCCAAACGTTCCGCACCCGGGACGGTTCTGGGAGATCATCGAGCGCCACCGCGTCACGGTCTTCTACACCGCGCCGACCGCATTGCGGACGTTCGTGCGGTGGGGCGACGAGCATCCGAATCGCTTCGATCTGTCCTCGTTGCGCCTGCTCGGCACGGTCGGCGAGCCGATCAACCCCGAAGCGTGGATGTGGTACCACCGCGTGATCGGCAAGGAGCGCTGCCCGATCGTCGACACCTGGTGGCAGACGGAGACCGGCAGCATCATGATCTCGCCGCTTCCCGGCGCGACGCCGACGAAGCCCGGCTCCGGCACGCTGCCGTTCTTCGGCGTGGAACCCGACGTCGTCGACGCCACCGGCAAGTCGGTGAAGCCGAACGAAGGCGGTTTCCTGGTGTTGAAGCGGCCGTGGCCGTCGATGCTGCGCACGATCTTCAAGAATCCGGAGCGCTTCAAAGAGGGCTACTGGAAGCGCTTCCCCGGGTTCTACTTCGCCGGGGACGGCGCGCGTCGCGACCAGGACGGCTACTTCTGGATCATGGGCCGCGTCGACGACGTCATCAACGTCAGCGGCCATCGCTTGTCGACGATGGAAGTCGAGTCGGCCCTGGTCTCGCACCGCAAGGTGGCCGAGGCGGCGGTCGTCGCGCGACCGGACGACGTGAAGGGCCAGGCGATCGTTGCATTCGTGACGCCGAAGCAGGGCGTCATCGCGGACGAGGATCTGCGCACCGAACTGAGGGGTCACGTGGTCAAGGAGATCGGAGCGCTGGCGCGGCCGGAGGACATCCGGTTCACCGACGCCCTGCCGAAGACGCGGTCCGGCAAGATCATGCGCCGCCTGCTGCGGGACATCGCGGCGGGGCAAGCGATCTCGGGCGACACCTCGACGCTCGAGGACTATTCGATCCTGGCGCGCTTGCGCACCGACGACGACGAATGATGGATTGCGCGCGACGCGCCTCGGGCTACGAGACGCGCGGACCCGAATCGCCGCGCGAGACTCGCGTTCGGATTCGTTCCAGCCGCAAGGACCGCGACGCGCGACGGTCGTACCGACGGAGTCTGCATTGAGAGTTCCCGCTCCGCGAGCCGACGCGTTGCCGTTCCTGCCGCGCACGCGAGCCGAGCTCGACGCGCTGGGGTGGGACTCCGTCGACGTCGTGTTCGTCACCGGGGATGCGTACGTCGACCACCCGTCGTTCGCGATGGCGATCCTCGGTCGTGTGCTCGAGGCGGCCGGGTTCCGGGTCGCGATCCTGTCGCAACCCGATTGGACGCGCGTCGACGACTTCCGCACACTCGGCCGGCCGCGCCTGTTCTTCGCCGTCAGCGCGGGGAACATGGACTCGATGCTGAATCGCTACACCGCGTCGAAGAAGCCGCGGTCCGACGACGCGTATTCCGAAGGCGGCGCGGCCGGCAAGCGACCCGATCGCGCGACGAACGTGTACGCGCAGCGTTGTCGCGAAGCGTTTCCCGGCGTGCCGGTCATCGCAGGCGGCGTCGAAGCGAGCCTGCGCCGCTACGCGCACTACGACTACTGGAGCGACTCCGTCAAGCCGTCGATCCTGCTGACGAGCAAGGCGGACGTCGTGGTGTTCGGCATGGGCGAAGCGCCGATCGTCGAGATCGCGAACCGCTTCGCGCGGGGTGAAGGCGTCGAAAGCTTGCGCGACCTGCGCAGCGTCGCGTTCTTGCTCGGCGAGAAGGAGTCGCTGCCGGCATTCCCGGAATCGATGCGCGCAGCGGGCACTCCCGCCGACGACACGAAGGAGATCCCGTCGTACGAGGACGTCGCGGCCGACAAGGTGAAGTTCGCGCTGGCGACGCGCGCGATCCACCTCGAATCGAATCCGATGAACGCGCGCCGGCTGCTGCAGCGTCACGGCAAGCGCCTGGTCGTCTGCAATCCGCCGGCACTGCCGCTGGCGGAAGCGGAGATGGACGCGATCTACGACTTGCGTTACGCGCGTCGTCCGCACCCGTCGTATCTCGCCCCGATCCCGGCGATGGAGATGATGAAGACGTCGGTGACGCTGATGCGCGGCTGCTTCGGCGGCTGCACGTTCTGCTCGATCACCACGCATCAAGGGCGCATCATCCAGTCGCGCTCGAAGGAGTCGATCACGCGCGAGATCGCGGCGCTCGGCAAGGACGCAGCGAACAAGGGCATCGTCTCCGACATCGGCGGGCCCACGGCGAACATGTACCGCCTGCGCTGCACGAAGCCCGAGGTCGAGGCCAAGTGCCGGCGGCTGTCGTGCGTGCATCCCACCGTCTGCAAGTTGCTCGGCACCGACCACGGACCGTTGATCGAGTTGATGCGGTCGGCGCGCGCGCAGCCCGGGATCCGCCGGATCCACGTCGCCTCCGGCGTGCGCATGGACTTGGCGCGGCGCTCGCCCGAGTATTTGCGCGAACTGGCGGCGCACCATGTGGGCGGCCATCTGAAGGTCGCGCCCGAGCACGTGTCCCCGCGCGTCCTCGACTTGATGAAGAAACCGTCGAAGGACGACTTCGTCGCATTCGAAGACGAGTTCCAACGCGCGAGCCGCGCGGTCGGCAAGGAGCAGTACCTGGTGCCGTACTTCATCGCGTCCCACCCGGGATCGACGGTGACGGACATGATCGAGCTCGCGCTGTTCCTGAAGCGCAGCGGCCACCGCCCGCGGCAAGTGCAGGACTTCATTCCGTCGCCGCTCGACGTCGCGACGTGCATGTACTGGACCGAACTCGACCCGTTCACTCTCGAGCCCGTGCCCGTCGTGAAGAAGCTGAAGGACCGCAGAGCGCAGCGTGCGCTGATGCAGTTCTTCAAGCCCGAGAACTGGTTCCTCGTGCGCGAGGCGTTGCTCGACGCCGGTCGTCGCGACCTGATCGGCGAGCATCCCGGTGCGTTGATCCCGTCGCAGCCGCCGCCCGAGGCGCGTGCCGAGCGCGGTGGGCGGGCGCAGCGTGAGTACGGCACTCTGGTGCACGACATCGTGCGCGGCGGAACCGGAGGGCGCGAATGGGACGCGTTCACCGGCGGCAGCGGCAAGGACGACGACGCGGGCGAGGATGCGGGCGACGATCGATCGGGCCCACCGCGAACGACACACGATGCCGGGCGTCCCGGCCCCGCGCGCAGCGTCGGTTACCGGCCGGGGCGCAAGGGCTTCAACGCGAAGCGTCGCCGGTCGGATTGACCGCGGACGCGGCAGTGTGCGCGGACCACCACGCCCGGGCTGCATCGTCACGCACAGCGAACTTCAGAGCGCGCTCGAGGCCTCGCCCATCGCCGGTTCGTGACGTGAGTCGGCCCTCGACGATCGATGCACCGAAGCGCGCGAGGCTCGGTCGGGCGCGAGCCATCCACACTGCGGCCTCGGCGCGTGCGCCGTGCAGCGAGAGTGTGGCGGCGATCGCCGCTGGACCGCGCGCATTGCCGTCGACGCCGACGACCGCGACGGAGGCAAAGAGCCCGACACCGGCGATCGCGGCGCGCAGTCCAGCGGTCATGGGGCGACCTCGGCATGTCTCGCGCGTGCGGTGGCGAGGGAGCGTTCCAAATCGACGCGCACCTCGCCGTCCGATTCGTGTTCGAGCGCGTGCGCCAGGCGCGTGACGTCCTCCCGCTCGCCGATGCGCGCCAGCGCCCACGCGGCGTGTGCGCGGACGGCGGGCGCTTCCGCGGCGAGGTAGTGGCGCAACGCATCCCGCGCGGGCCGTGACGGTGGCCCGTTGCCGAGCGCGGTGACGGCATTGCGGATCAGTCCTGACTTTCCCGCGCGCGCGATCGCGTGTCGAGCGAAGTGTCGGCCGAATCCGAGCTCGCAACGGCGCAGGACTTCCAATGCGGTGACGTCGGCAAGTGCGGGATCGACGGCCAGGATGCGCTCGCCGCTCGTCGACCGCGGCGGTCCGAAGGGGCACGCGGTCAGACAATCGTCACAGCCGAAGATGCGGGATCCCAGGGCCTCGCGCATCGCGTCCGGCCACGGGCCGCGGTGCTCGATCGACCAGTACGAGAGGCAACGTCGAGCATCGAGCAGGTACGGCGCGACGAACGCGTTCGTCGGGCACGCGTCGAGGCAGCGCGTGCAAGTGCCACACCGGTGCTTGGCGGGGGCGTCCGCGGGGAGTTCGGCATCGACGATCAACGCGCCGAGCATCAGCCACGGTCCGTGCCGTTCGTCGAGCAGCATCGTGTTCTTGCCGATCCAGCCGATTCCCGCGCGTGCGGCGAGCGCGCGCTCGAAGACGGGTTTGGTGTCGACGGCGACGACTCCGTTCACGGTGTGGCCGCGTGCCCGAGCCGTCTCGAGGACCTGCGCCAGCCGCTCTGCGAGCGCGGAGTGGTAGTCCTGCTGGCGCGCGTAGGCAGCGATCGTCGTGGTGGTGGCGGGTTCGTAGCTCGCGCCGACTACCAGCGCGCTGCGTGCGCCAGCGAGCCATTGGTCGGGTCGTTCGCGCAATGCGCCATGGCGCTCGAGATAGCGCATCGAGCCGTGGTGGCCCGCGTCGATCCACGCGCGCCATCGCGCGGCATCGTCCGTGAGCGCGGCAAGACCACAGACTCCGACGCGCGCGAAGCCCGCATCGAGTGCCGTGGACTTGAGGAGATCGGCGAGGCCTCCGCTCATGGCGCCGAATGATAGGCGGGTATGCTCCCGCGCATGGTGGTGGCTGGGCTCCTCGTTTGTGCCTCCCTCGGCTTCGCGCCGGCCGCCGCGCCGCCGCGGTTGGTCGCTCACGCGCGCATCCACTCGTTCGCCGCGTTCGAGTCGATGTTCCACGAGGCGTACGGCGCGCAGGGTTTCGGTGCGGTGTACGGATCCGCCGATCGGTTCGCACCCCTGCGCGCGTTGGTCGGTGAGGACGTCGCCGATCGGCCCTGCGCATTCGCGCTGGTGGCCGACGACGCTGGTGAGGCGCATCTGGTCGGCGTCGCGCCGGATGCGGTGCATCCCCAGCCGTTCGAACGGCCGCTGGCGCAGGGAGCGGACCCGATCGTGTGCGAGTGGGTCGCGGGGCTCGCGAGAGAACAGCGCTGGCTCGCGCACGCGGCCGACGATGACGCGCAGTTGCGCCTCTTCGTCGACGTCGCGGCGTTGCGTGAAGTGTGGCGCCAGAAGCTCGAAGGCCTCGCCACGATGGCGCGTTCGATGGCGACCTTGCGTGCGGTGCTGGCGCGATCGTCGCCGCTGCTCGAGAGCGCGGTCGACCTGTTGGAGCGCAGCGTGTGCTCGCTCGATGCGTGGTCGTCGCTGGAGTTGGCGATCGGCCAGCACGCGGGGAAGTGGGACGTCCGAGTCACCCTCGTTCCCGAAGCCGGTTCCGCCGCGGAACTCGGGCTCAAGACGTGGCAGCCGCTGCCGATGCCGAGTGAACGCATCGATTTCGAAGCCGCCGACCTGCAAGGTTTCGTCGGAGCCTCGGACGTGGACGTCCACGCACTGCTGTGCGAAGGCAACCCCGAAGATGCGTCCGCGGCAGCACGCGAACTCGAGGTTCTCGGCCGCTCGGGAGGTGTGTTCGCGTTTCGCGCGGCGAGCCCGGAGGCTGCCCTGATCGTGCCGTACGGCGCCCATCCTGTGGGGGAGCCGTCATGGCCCGCCGACTGGCGCGCGGCGGCGACGCGGTGCATGAGCCCGCTCGGTGCCGGCGACAGCGTCGGCAACGATCCTCTGTACGTGCGACTGCGGCCCGCGGCATGGCTCGACGCGCTCTACGCTCGGGTCGATGCGCGAATGCGAGTGCCCGAGCGTGCGGCGGACGGTTGGATCGAAGTGCGGGGTCGGGCTCGCGCGGGTGCGCTGGTCCTGGACGTGTGGCTCGACGAGGCCGCGCTCGCGGCGCTGATCCCGGAATTGAGGTTCGGATGAAGTGGTGCCCTCTGGCGTGCGTCTTCTGGGCGCTGATCGTGACGGGGTGCGGCCCGCGCGAGGACGCGAGCCCGTCCGCGCTGTACGACGCCGCGAGTTCGCGCATGCCTGCCGGCATCGTCGCGTCCCTCCGCGTCGATCTCGAGCGCTTCGCGTACGCGCGACTGATGGGCTTCGACCTGGGCGATGCCGCGGTGCTGCACCTGTTCGAACTCGACTGGAGCGCCGGCGGCGGTGAGGCCGCGGTGTTGTCGGGGCCGGGTGCGGCGGAGCTCGAGGACATGCTCCTGGAGCGCGGGTTCATCACCCGCGTCGACGGCGCGGGCACGATCGTGATCGGCGGCGGGGCGAACGAGGCTTCCTCCGCGACGGACGTGGCGATCGGGATCTTCGCGTCGCGACCGCTGCGCCGCTTCGAACGGGACGGGCGCATCGTGTTCTCGCCGACGGTCGACATGAAGCACGACTTGCTCGACCTGGACGCGCACTCCGCTGGCCTCGACGAACATCCGGAACTGGCCCTCGCGTTCGACGGCCGACGTCTGTCGCGAATGCTGCGCTCGCGTCTCGAGAATGCGCTCGGGCCGATGGGGCAGATCGCGGGGGCCGAACTCGCGCGGCGCACGCGAGGTCGCCGTCCGTCGACCTCGCCGATGGACATGGGGCTCGATGTCGTCGCCGGCGTTCGCTACGGCCACGTCACGTACAGCGCGAGTCGCGGTCGCATGCGGCTCGTGCCGGACAAGAACTCCGTGCTCGGCGCGTTCGCGTCCGCCCTGCGCGAGATCGACGGGGAGTGGCCGCTGTTCGACGAGGGTGGCCTGAAGCTCGTTGCCGCCGTCGATGCGATGCAGTTGCGCGAGGCGGACGAGGAGTGGGGATTCGGGCTCGACGCGACATGGTGGGGTGGGCGGATTGCCGGAGTCGTCGAGGTCGGCTCGATGGCGGTGACGCGAGCCGCCGCCTCGATGGCGCCGGGCGCCGTGCAGCCGACGGACGCGTCCTGGTCTGGACTCCCTCTGTTCGGGGGCGAGAACTCGGGGAAAGGTTCGATGCTGCGCGGTTGGTGGCTGAGGCCCGAGCCGCCGGAACGTCTGCGCTGGGGCACGTGGTCGGTCGAGCCGGGGACGTTCCTCCAGGTACGCGACGGGAAGATCCCGTCGGAGCAGGCGAGGACCATTCTCACTGGCCGGCGCGCCGCGGACGGGACGATCGAGTTCGATTGGTTCGGCCTGACATCCTGACGCCCCGCATGCGCGACAGTTTGACGTTCTAGGCATCCAACTCGCCGTCACAGTGACGCGATTTCGCGGACTTGCGGTCCCAAGCGCCGCGTTCGCCGGACCCAAGGTCTGGCACCGCGCGTGCTTTCGATCCTCCGCTTCGTGTCCCGGCGAGGTCAGGAGGGTTCGTCATGAGGGCCGATCGTTTCACCGTGAAGTCCCAAGAGGCGCTGCAGTCCGCCCAGTCGTCGGCGGAGCGGCGTTCGAACCCCGAGCTCGACGCGTTGCACTTGCTCGGTGCTCTGCTCGAGCAAGAGGACGGCGTCGTCGTGCCGCTGTTGAAGCGACTGGGCGCCGATCCCTCGCGCCTCCAGCAGGGCGTCACGCAGCGCCTCGACCGCATGCCGAAAGTCTCCGGCGCGGGTCTGCAGCTGTCGATGTCGCGCGGCCTCCAGCGGGTGCTCGAGAAGGCGTGGGACGAAACCGTCGCCTTGAAGGACGAATACGTATCGACCGAGCACCTGTTGCTCGCGCTCGAAGGTGTCACCGAGACCGGCGCGGCAGAAGTGCTGAAGCGCGCGGGCGTGAAGCGTGACGCACTGTTGAAGGGGCTGGTCGAGGTGCGCGGCACACAGCGCGTCGAGGACCAGAACCCCGAAGGCAAGTACCGCGCGCTCGAGAAGTACACGCGCGATCTGACCGAAGCCGCGCGCCGCGGCAAGCTCGATCCCGTGATCGGCCGCGACGAGGAAATCCGACGCGTGATGCAGGTCCTGTCGCGACGCACCAAGAACAACCCGGTGCTGATCGGTGAGCCCGGCGTCGGGAAGACCGCCATCGCCGAGGGACTCGCGCGCCGCATCGTCGAAGGCGACGTGCCCGAAGGCCTGAAGGACAAGCGCGTCTTGTCGCTCGACCTCGGGGCGTTGGTCGCCGGGACGAAATTCCGCGGCGAGTTCGAGGAGCGCATGAAGGCCGTGCTGAAGGAAGTGCAGGCGGCCGAAGGCAAGCTCGTGCTGTTCATCGACGAGTTGCACACGCTGGTCGGTGCCGGTTCCGCTGAAGGCTCAGCCGACGCGGCGAACCTGCTGAAGCCGGCGTTGGCGCGGGGCGAGTTGCGCTGCATCGGCGCGACGACGTTGGACGAATACCGCAAGCACGTCGAGAAGGACGCGGCGCTCGAGCGCCGCTTCCAGCCGGTCTTCGTCGGCGAACCGTCGGTCGAGGACACGATCGCGATCCTGCGTGGGCTGAAAGAGCGCTACGAGCTGCATCACGGCGTGCGCATCAAGGACGACGCGCTGGTTGCGGCCGCGCAGCTGTCCCATCGTTTCATCAGCGATCGCTTCTTGCCCGACAAGGCGATCGACCTCGTGGACGAAGCCGCGTCGAAGCTGCGCATCGAGATGGACTCGATGCCCGCGCACCTCGACGAGATCGAGCGGCGCTCGCGACAGCTCGAGGTCGAGCGCCAAGCGCTGAAGAAGGAGTCCGACAAGGGCGCGCTCGAGCGCTTGGCGCGCATCGAAAAGGAACTCGCCGATCTGCGCGAGCGCGGCTCGGGGATGAAGGCGCGCTGGCAGTCGGAGAAAGACGCGATCGCCGAGATCCGCGCCGTGAAGGCCAAGATCGAATCGAGCCGAATCGAAGCGCAGCGTCTCGAGCGCGGCGGCCAGCTCGACAAGGTCGCCGAGCTGCGGTACGGCACGTTGCCGGCTCTCGATCAGCAGCTGGGCGCAGCGCAGGCGAAGCTCGCCGACATGCAGAAGGACGGCGCTCTGCTGAAAGAAGAAGTCGGCGACGAGGACGTCGCAGGCGTCGTCGCGAAGTGGACCGGCATCCCGGTGTCGAAACTCCTGCAGAGCGAGCGCGACAAGCTGATCCACTGCGAAGAGCAGCTGGCGCGTCGCGTCATCGGCCAGGATGCCGCCGTGACGGCCGTCGCGAACGCTGTGCGCCGTGCGGGCTCCGGGCTCCAGGACCCGAATCGACCGCTCGGCTCGTTCGTGTTCCTGGGACCGACCGGCGTCGGCAAGACCGAACTCGCCCGAGCGCTGGCAGAGTTCCTGTTCTCCGACGAGAAGGCGCTCGTGCGCATCGACATGTCGGAGTACATGGAGAAGCACTCGGTCGCCCGCCTGATCGGCGCGCCGCCTGGGTACGTGGGCTACGACGAGGGCGGCGAACTGACCGAAGCCGTTCGGCGTCGACCGTACTCCGTGGTGCTGTTCGACGAGATCGAGAAGGCACATCCGGACGTCTTCAATGTCTTCCTGCAGCTCCTCGACGACGGTCGCCTGACGGACGCACGGGGACGCACCGTCGACTTCCGGAACACGATCGTGATCATGACGTCGAACCTCGGTTCGGACGTGCTCGCGACCGCCCAGGATTGGAGCGAAGAGCGCAAGAAGGCCGCGGTGAACGAGGTGCTTCGCCGCGCGTTCCGGCCCGAGTTCCTGAATCGGATCGACGAGATCATCCACTTCAACCGGCTCGAACGGTCGGACGTCCGTCGCATCGTGGAAATCCAATTCGAGCGCATCGCGGCACTTGCGCGTGCTCGCGGCATCACGCTGACGTTGGAGCCCGCGGCTGCCGATCGACTCGCGGATGCGGGCTTCGACCCCGTCTACGGCGCTCGGCCGTTGAAGAGGGTGCTCCAGGAGCGGGTCCAGAACGTGCTCGCGATGGAACTCCTGTCGGGACGGATCCACGAGGGACAATCCGTCGTGGTCGACGTGGTGAAGGACGGATTCGTGATTCGTCCAAAAGACGGGAGTCCAGAGTTTCAGGGGCGCAACAATCCGTGAAAGTCGAGTGCACACGGGCCGTTGCTGACGCGTCTGGGGTGGATATACAATCCGGACAGTTTTCCGAAACCGACGGTTCACGCCGTTCGTGCGTCTGACTGCCGCGAGCGCACGCCGATGTACCTTCGGATCCAAGGCCGAGCGCCCGCCGCAACGGCTTTGCGTGAAGGAGCTTCGATGTTCGAGTCGGCAACGAGTCCCCACCGGTGGGCGCGTTTGATCCGTGCGGCTTCCCTCGTCGCGCTTTGCGGCGCGGCGTGGTGTCTACGCGCTGGATTCGACTCCGACGGAGCCGTCGCGGCGGGCATGCCGTCGTGGATTCTCGATTCCGATCACGACGGGCTCACGGACGCGCACGAAACCTATCTTTCGACCGCGTCCACGAATCCCGCGCTGCAGGCCAATCCCTTCAACGCCGACACCGACGGCGATGGACAGCCGGACGGGTTCGAGTTCTGCCTCTCGGGCGGAACGTCGGTGGTTTCGCCTGGCGTGACGCACCTCGCGGAGCCGAAGCTCGCGATCGCCAGTTACCAGGACGGTTCGTCGCTGGTGCTGTCGTTCTTGCTGATGGCGAGCGACGTATCGCTGATCGAGGACTTCAAGATCTTCGCGTCGACGCTGGTGAACGGGAAACCGATCCTGCTCGACGTGACCGCGGTTTGGTTGAAGAACATCCACTCGGTCGGCGTCGCGGTCCACGGCCCGCATGCGCTGTTCGCGTTCGAGGCCACCGCCCCGATCAGTTTGATCGAGGCGTCCGAATCACTCGGGATCGCGGCCGTGGCGAAGGTGGCGGGAACGACGATCGGCGAGGCCGCCACGTACACCACGGCGAACGGGATCGCCTACCGCTGGCGCTCGCTGCCCGCGCTCGGAAGCTCGCAGGCGCAGGCCAATGATCAACAGCAGGCCGAGCCGCAAACCGACAGCATCGCGCCGGGCGCCACGGCCAACCAAGTCTGCGGTGCCCAGGCCGTCATCGAGCCTTCCGGCATCGATGGAGTGCTGACTTCCGTCGTCGTCAGCGTGGGTTGCCAGGGCGGCACGTGGTCGTGCCCCGGCAGCGTCTGTTCGATGACCGGCCCCGCGGGGCGCCCGAAGGTCATCCTCGACGTCGACCTGCTGCTCGACTGATCACCTCTCCTCACGGAATCCCTGCTGTTCGTAGGCCGTTCGGCCGTGCGAGTTCAGTCGTTCGTGCGTAGCGCCGCATCGACGCGAAGACTCGGGGGATTCGGCGGGAGGTGGCTCCCGAATCAAGATCTGCTTCGTGGAAAGTCCACGTGCAGGGAACCGCGGGCGGACGTCCTACGTCAAAACGGCGATTGAAGTAACGCGATGAATGACGACAGCGACTTCGAACTGGTTCGGCGCTGTCAGTCGGCCGATCCGGAGGTCTACGAAGCCGCCTTTCGCGAGCTGTACGAGCGCTACCAAGAGCGCATCTACAACACGGCTCTGCGAGTGGTGGGCAACGGGACGGACGCTGCGGACGTGGCTCAGGAAGTCTTCCTGACCGTCTTCCGCAAGATCGGTGAATTCCAGTTCAACTCGCGCTTCTTCACGTGGCTTTACCGGATCACCGTGAACCTGAGCATCGATCGCAAGCGCCGGATCAACGCAGCGCCTCCCGTCGCCGGGGAGAACGACGGTGAAGGTCTGGTGCTCGCGGCGCTTCCTGATCGCGAACCGAACAAGTCCGACGCCTACGCGGAGAACGAGTTCGTCGAACGCAGGGTTCAGGCGTCGATCAGCCGATTGAGTCCGAAGCTCCGTGCGATCGTCGTGCTGCGCTACGTCGAGGGCTTGGCGTACGGCGACATCGCCGAGATCTTGTCGTGCTCGATCGGAACGGTGAAATCGCGATTGAACCGCGCGCACCGCAACCTCGAGCAGTTGCTGCGTCCGATCGTCGAAGAACTCGCTGGAAGGGGAGAGGCATGAGCGATCTCGACGACCTCTCCGACGACGAGCCGATCGACGATGCCGATGACCCGGTCGTGGCCTACGTCGACGGCGGCATGGACGACGCGGCGCGACGCGCCTTCGAAGTCGAGCTCGAACGATCGGAACCACTCCGCCAGCGCGTCAAGACCGCGCGCATCGTTCGTGGGCTCGTGTCCGGTTTGGCTCGAGCGAAGCCCGCGCTGCCTCCGGTCGAAGCACTGTTCGAGCGTCTCGACGCCGAGCCCGCGCCCGCGCTCGGTCGCCTGCTGCGCGCGATCCCGCGCGCTCAGGTCCCCGCATCGCTGCGTGATCGTGTGTTCCGCAAGATTCCGGCGTTCACCCCGCAACGCATCCGCGCGATGCCGCCCAGAGCCTGGGTCCGCCTCGCCGCGGCGGCCGCCCTGTTGATCATGTGTGGTATCGCGCTGCAGCGCGATCGATCGTCGACGATCCAGGCGGGCCCGTACGGCGTCACGCATGGTCGGCCGATCACGCCCTCCAAGGGTCCATACCGCTTCCAATTCACGCGCGACACGCAGAGCACCCTGCCCGGCTTCAACGCGTCCGCCCTGCCGCGCTTCCCGGCGTCGGTGCGTGCGGACGGCAGCCCTGGAGACCGCCGATGACGCGGTCGTGGTACGCGTTCTTGTTGGCGCTGGCGTTCGCTCCGCTCGGATGCGAACCCGTCGAAGCCCCAGCCGAAGCCGTTCCGTTCTCCGCCGAACGCGTGCACGGGCAGCTCGGTCAGGACGTGGGGATGACGCGCCGCTGGTCCGACTACGTCGGGTCGACGCCGATGACGTCGACCGAACGTGCGATCGAAACGGCCACCGGCGAGTGGGCCGTCGATCTGCTGTCGTTGAATGGCAAGCCCGTGGATCAGATCACGGATCCCGACGCGCAGGTCAGCGCGGCCAAACTCGCCAAGAAGCTCGACGGTGGATTCGGGCGCTATGCGATGCGCGGTCGCGACTTCCGTATTCGGAACTGGGACCTGTTCGTCGTCAATTACGGCTGGTCCTTGATCTCGTCGAATACCACGGTGGCCGGCCGTTCAGTCCACGTCGCCGATGTGTGGCCGCTGAACCCTGGCGGGCCGAAGTACACCGTCTGGGTCGATCAAGAAACCGGACTGACGCTGAAGGCCCTTGAGTTCTTGCCAACGGGTGAGCTGGCCACCGAGATGGAAGTACTCGCGCTCGAGTGGAACCCCGATCTGACCGGCGTCGAGCTGCATGCTCCGCTTCCGAAGACCGCGATCGATCCCGCGACCATCCCGTCGCTGGTGCCCTTCAAGACCTTCCATCTTTCGTACGTTCCCGCGGGCTTCGCGCTGTTGTCGTCGTCCCTGGGCGCGGTGGGGACGGGTACTGCGCTGACGCAAACGTACACCGATGGCGTTCAAGAGCTCGTCTTGGCGCAGTACGCCGATCAGACGCCGAGCCCGCTCGTCTCCGCGATCGACGCCGGCACTCCGATCGCCGTGCATTTCACGGCGGACGGCGCGCGAGTGCAGTCGATCTTCTCCGTGCTCGGCACGACGATCCACGTCGCATCGAAGCTCACGACCGACGAGTCGATGAACGTCATCGAGTCGCTGACTCCGAACCCCTGACAAGCCGTTCCCCGAGGCTCCGCCACCGAGCGTTCGCACGTCGCTCGTCGACGGGGGAGTCCCATCGGCTCGTCTCGCGAGCACATCACGCGGATTCACGCGTCGACGAATGAGGGGTGGGGGGGGGGGGGGGGCGGGGGCCCCCCAGGCGGGTG
>JBPOIU010000039.1:0-15930 GCA_052034255.1 Planctomycetota bacterium
ACCGGTCACCGATCACCGCTCTCGCCCTCGATCCCAGGTCCACCACGTCTCGTCCTCGCTCGCACCCTTTCGGCTCTCGGGTCTCAGTGATCGGTCACCGGTCACCGATCACCAGCTCGTCACGCAGCACCCCGCATCCCAGAGGCGAGCTCCGCTCGCGTACAAAAAGCGAAGCGCCCCCGTTCAATCCCGCGCACTCCCGTTCAATCCCGCGCACTCCCGTTCAATCCCGCGCACTCCCGTTCATTCCCGCGCACTCCCGCGCATTCCCGTTCAATCCCGTTCACTCCCACGACCTCCCCCTCACCCTCCGCGCGTGTGCATCTCCAACCGCGGATCCCGCCTCAACTCCTCGTCACGGAGCAACGCCCCTCGTTCGTCGTGCAGCGCCAATCGCTGCTCCGCTCCACGGTCGGCGCGTGCGGTCCACACGCGTTCGATGCGGGCTCGCAACTGCTCCGTCGACTCGCCAGCGCGCAGTGGCGTCTTCAGGTCGATGCCTAGCTTGGCGTAAAGGCAGAGGTACCACGAGCCGTCGGCGGTGAGGCGGCTGCGATCGCACGCCGCGCAGAACGGCGCCGTCGTCGACGCGATGATTCCGAACGGCGTTCCGTCCGGCAGCGTGAAGCGTTCTGCTGGCGCCGCCTTCGCGTCTTGGTCGCTCGGCACGATGGGTTGGATCGCTCCGAACTTCTGTTCGAGTCTGGCGAGGAGCTCGGCTCTCGGGACGACCTGCTCCATCGACCAGCGCGTGGCGCCTCCGACGTCCATGTACTCGATGAAGCGGATCTCCACCTGCGCGTCCTTCGCGAAGGCCACGAGGTCGAAGAGTTCGTCGTCGTTGACCCCGCGCAGGATCACCGTGTCGAGTTTGGTCCCGGTGAAGCCCGCGGCTCGTGCGGCATCGATGCCCGCCAGGACGTGATGCAACTCGTTGCGCCGCGCCAAGGCTTCGAAGCGATCCGCGCGCAGCGTGTCGAGGCTGATCGTCAGGCGATGGAGGCCGGACCGCTTCAGACTCGCCGCGAGCTCCGACAACAGCACGCCGTTCGTCGTGAGGGCGAGGTCGCGGATGCCCGGCTTCTTCGCCAGCGTCTCGATGAGGTAGGGGAGGTCGCGGCGCAACAGCGGCTCACCGCCGGTGAGGCGCACCTTGTCGACGCCGGCGGCGATGAACGCGTCGACGATCCGTGCGATCTCGTCGAAGGTCAGGATGTCGTTCTTCGGCAGCCAGACGTAGTTCTCTTCCGGCATGCAATACGCACAGCGGAGATTGCACTTGTCCGTGACGGACAGGCGCAGGTTGCGCAGGCTTCGGCCATGGACGTCCGTCGACACCATGGCATCAGCCTCGCGTCACGCGCGGTCGGTGGCAAGGGCGACGCTTGCGGCAGGTCGTCGCGCGCACCCCGGTCACTCGAAGCCGAGTTCCAACATCGCGGGCTCGGAGATCATCTCCTTGGTCCACGTGGGTTCCCACACGACGTCGACCTTGACCTCGTTGATGCCGGGGACGGTCTTCACCTTCTTCTGGACGTCGCCTGGCAATTGCTCGGCCGACGGGCAGTTCGGCGACGTCAGCGTCATCTTCACGTGGACGTCCTGCGTCGGCGACACGTCGACGACGTAGATCAGGCCGAGCTCGAAGATGTCGACCGGGATCTCCGGGTCGTAGACCGTCTTCAGCGCCTTCGCGATCTGCTCGCGCAGCGGATCGGCGCTCATGCTGGAGCGCAGTTGGTGGGCGATGTTGTCGAGTTTCGCGGGTTCGGTCATGGGTGTCGTGCTCACTCGGTGGTGACCGGATCGGCGTCGCCGTCGAGCGCGGTCGTCAGCGCATGCCACGGCAGAGCCGCGCACTTGATGCGGTTGGGGTATTCGCGAATGCCGTCGAACACGGCGAGCTTGCCGAGGTCCGCGTCGGAGGTCGACGGGTCGACGCCGGTGATGAGGTCGCGGAAGCGCACGAACAGTCGGCGCGCATCCTCGACCGTCATGCCCTTCACGGCGCCCGTCATCATCGAGGCCGATGCGGTGGAGATCGCACAGCCCTTGCCCTGGAAGCAGGCGTCCTCGATCTTGCCGTCCGGCGTGACCCGCAAGTCGAGCGCGATCTGATCGCCGCACAGCGGGTTGAAGCCCTCGGAATGATGCGTGCGCGCCTCGTCCTTGCGGAAGTTGCGCGGCTTCTTGCCGTGGTCGAGGATCAGGTCCTGATAGAGGTCGCGCAAGTCCGACATCAGCCGAGTACCTCGATCGCCTTGTGCAGCGCCGCGCACAGCGCGTCGACGTCCGCACGCGTGTTGTAGACCGCCAGCGACGCCCGCGCCGTCGCCGGGACGCCGAATCGATCCATGACCGGCTGCGTGCAGTGATGCCCGGTGCGGATCGCGACGCCTTCCATGTCGAGCACGGTGCCGACGTCGTGCGGATGGATGTCGCCGAGCACGAACGACAACACCGACGCCTTGTGTTGCGCGGTGCCGATGAGGCGCACGCCGGGGACTTCGGCGAGGCGCTGCGTGCCGTAGCGCAGCAAGTCGTCCTCGTGCGCCGCGATCGCGTCGAGGCCCTTCGATTCGACCCACGCGATCGCCGCGCCGAGTCCGATGACTCCAGCGATGTTCGGCGTGCCGGCTTCGAACTTGTGCGGCAGCTTGTTGTAGATCGTCTTCTCGAACGTGACCGAGAGGATCATGTCGCCGCCACCCTCGTCGGGCGGCATGCGGTCGAGCAGCGCGCGCTTGCCGTACAGCACGCCGACGCCGGTCGGGCCGTAGAGCTTGTGACTCGACAGCACGACGAAGTCCGCATCCAGCGCGCGCACGTCCACTTTCAGGTGGGAACACGACTGCGCGGCGTCGACGAGCACGACGGCGCCGACGGCGTGCGCCTTCGCGATGAGTTCGGCGATCGGGTTGATCGTGCCGAGCGAGTTCGACTGGTGGACGATCGACACGAGCTTGGTCTTTTGCGACAGCAGACGCTCGAACGCCGCGACGTCGAGTTGCCCGGCATCGTCGATCGGCGCGACCTTCAGCACCGTGCCCTTGCGCTTGGCGAGCATCTGCCACGGCACGATGTTCGAGTGGTGCTCCATGTGCGAGATCAGGATCTCGTCCCCGGCGGAGAGCAACTCGCCGAACGAGCGCGCGACGCGGTTGATGCCCTCCGTCGTGCCGCGCGTGAACAGGATCTCCGCGTCCTCGGCCGCGTTCAGGAACTTGCGCACGCGCGCGCGCGCGGCCTCGTACGCGTCGGTCGCGCGACACGACAGCAGGTGGACGCCGCGGTGGATGTTCGCGTTGTCGTGCTCGTAGTAATGCGACTGCGAGTCGATGACGCTGCGCGGCTTCTGCTTCGTCGCCGCGTTGTCGAGGTAGACCAGCGGCTTGCCGTGCACCAGCTGGTGCAGCACCGGGAATTCGGCGCGGATCGCGTCGACGTCGAGTCGCTTGCCGGGGGTCACGGTCGACGCGCTCATGTCAACGTCCCTTCGGCGCCGGCCAGATCGCGCGCGAGGCGCTCGCGCAGCGCGGGGACGCGGATCTTCTCGAGGACCTCGTTCGCGAACGCAAACGTCAGGTAGCGCCGCGCGTCGTCCGCGCCGATGCCGCGAGAACGCAGGTAGTAGGTCTGGGCCTCGTCGAGCTGGCCGATCGTCGAGCCGTGGCGGCACTGCACGTCGTCGGCGAAGATCTCGAGCTGCGGCGTGGAATCGACCAACGCCTCGTTCGAGAGCACGAGGTTGTTGTTCTCCTGCTCCGCCGAGGTCTTGAGCGCGCCGTGGCGCACGATGATGCGACCGAAGAACACGCCGCGCGACTTGCCGTCGACGATGCCGCGATAGAGCTCGGTGCTCGAACAGTGGGGCGCCGCGTGTTCGATCGTCGTGTGTTGATCCGCGTGCTGAGTTCCCGACAGGACGTAGAGCCCGTCGAGTGAACACGATGCTCCCGGCGCATCGAGCGTCACGTGCAGGTCGTGGCGGACGAGCGCTCCGCCGCGCGTGATCGCGACCGACGCATAGCGGCCGTCCTTCGCGACCGCGGCCCGCGTCATGCCGACGTGCTGCGCGGTCGCTTGCTCGCCGACGACGCGGACGTGGCGCAGCGTCGCCGCGTCGTCGATGCGGATGTCTTGGACGACGTTCGTGAACGCGGTGCCGACGCCGGCTGCACCGACGAACGACTCGATCACGTCGAGTTCGCAGCCGTTCCCGACCTCGATGACGAGGCGCGGATGCAGCGCGAACGAGCCCGGCCCCGTCGTGACGTGGATGACGTGGATCGGACGCCCGATCGCGACGCGACCCGACGCGCGCAGGCGCAATCCGTCCTCGAAGATCGCCGCGTTCAGTGCGGAGAACGCGTTCACGGTCGAGCGCTGACTCGCGAGATGGCCGCGTACGGTTTCCGGTCCCGCGGCCAAGACCGCCGACAGCGATTCGATCGTCAGGCCGTGCTGTGGCGCGCCGAGGTCGGAGGCCGACGACTCGAAGCGACCGTTGACGAGTACGACGCGTACCGCACCGGGAATGGCGACGCTCGCGCACGCGGCCGCGACGGCCTTCGCGTCGAGCGACCGCGACGGCGTCGCGTACGCGGTGTTCGCGATCGCCGCGACGTTCGTGGAGCGCCAATCCTCATCGGCGCGCGTCGGGAAGCCGCGTTCCGCGAACAACGTCCAGGCGTTCTCGCGCGCTTGGACGAGCCACGATGGTTCGCGGCCGCGGACGCGCTCGTGCTTCTCGGCCCACAGCGCTTCGAATCCGGTGCGAGCGAGCGAGGTCTCGGTCGCGGTCATGCACTCGCTCCGGTCTTCGCCACCTGTTCGATCCAGCCGTAGCCCTTCTTCTCGAGTTCGCGTGCGAGTTCGCGGTCGCCGCTCTTGACGATGCGGCCGTGCGCGAGGACGTGGACCTTGTCGGGATTCACGTACTCGAGCAAGCGCTCGTAGTGCGTGACGAGCACCATCGCGCGTTCGGGGCTGCGCATCGCGTTGACGCCGTCCGCGACCGTGCGCAGCGCGTCGATGTCGAGGCCGGAGTCGGTCTCGTCGAGCAAGCACAGCGTCGGCTCGAGCACGGCCATTTGGAAGATCTCGTTGCGCTTCTTCTCGCCACCGGAGAAGCCCGCGTTCACCGGACGCTTCAGCAGGTCTTCCTTGATGTGGACGACCTCGAGCTTCTTCTTCACGAGCGCCATGAAGTCGACGGCGTCGAGTTCCTCTTGGCCGCGGTGCTTGCGGATCGCGTTCAACGCCGCGCGCAGGAAGAACATGTTCGAGATGCCCGGGATCTCGACCGGGTACTGGAACGCGAGGAACACGCCTTCGCGCGCGCGTTCTTCGGGCGACAGCGCGAGCAGGTCCTTGCCCTTGTAGAGCACGCTGCCGTCGGTGATCTCGTAGCCCTCGCGGCCGGTCAGCACGCCCGCGAGCGTGCTCTTGCCGGAGCCATTCGGGCCCATGATCGCGTGGACTTCGCCGGCGTTCACTTCGAGGTCGATCCCCTTGAGGATCTGCTTGCCGGCGGCGTTCGCCTTGAGGTTCTTGATCTGGAGCAGGGTCGTCATGGTCGGTGGATTTCCGGGGAACGATGCGGTTCTAGGCGGGACTCGCGGGGCGCACGACGCGTCGGTTCAGCCGACCGCGCCTTCGAGCTTGAGTCCGAGCAGCTTCTGCGCTTCGACGGCGAACTCCATCGGGAGCTCCTTGAACACTTCCTTGCAGAAGCCGTTCACGATCATCGACACGGCGTCCTCGGCCGAGATGCCGCGCTGCTGGCAGTAGAAGATCTGGTCCTCGCCGATCTTCGACGTCGAGGCTTCGTGCTCGATGCGGCCGGTCGAGGTCTGGTTCTCGATGTACGGGAACGTGTGCGCGCCGCAGTCGCTGCCGATCAGCAGCGAGTCGCACTGCGAGTAGTTGCGCGCGTTCTCGGCGGACTTCGCGAACTTCACGAGGCCGCGATACGTGTTCTGGCCGTGCCCGGCCGAGATGCCCTTCGACACGATCGTCGACTTCGTGTTCTTGCCGATGTGGATCATCTTCGTGCCGGTGTCGGCCTGCATGCGGTGCGCGGTCAGCGCGACCGAATAGAACTCGCCGACCGAGTCGTCGCCGAGGAGCACGCAGCTCGGGTACTTCCAGGTGATCGCGGAGCCGGTCTCGACCTGTGTCCACGAGATGTGCGACGCCTTGCCGGCGCACTTCCCGCGCTTCGTGACGAAGTTGTAGATGCCGCCCTTGCCGTTCTCGTCGCCGGGGTACCAGTTCTGCACGGTCGAGTACTTGATCTTCGCGCGGTCGTGCGCGACCAGTTCGACCACGGCCGCGTGGAGTTGGTTCTCGTCGCGCATCGGCGCGGTGCAGCCTTCGAGGTAGCTCACGTACGCGTCGTCGTCGGCGATGATCAGCGTACGTTCGAACTGGCCGGTCTTCGACGCGTTGATGCGGAAGTACGTCGACAGCTCCATCGGGCAGCGCACGCCCTTCGGGATGTAGACGAACGACCCGTCCGAGAACACGGCCGAGTTCAACGCGGCGTAGTAGTTGTCGGTGTACGGCACGACGGTGCCGAGGTACTTGCGCACGAGCTCACCGTGCTCGCGCATCGCCTCGGAGATCGAGCAGAACACGATGCCGAGTTCGGCGAGCTTGCCGCGGAACGTGGTCGCGACCGAGACCGAGTCCATGACCGCGTCGACGGCGATGCCGGCCAGGGCTTCTTGTTCCTTCAGCGGGATGCCGAGCTTCTCGTAGACCTCGAGCAGCGCGGGATCGATCTCGTCGAGGCTCTTCGGGCGATCGGCGGCCGACTTCGGCGCGGAGTAGTACGACGACGCTTGGAAGTCGATCGGCGGGAACGTGACGTTTTGCCATTTCGGCTCGGTCATCGTCAGCCAATGCCGGAACGCCTTCAGGCGCCACTCGAGCATCCACTCGGGTTCGTTCTTCTTGCGCGAGATGAAGCGCACCGTGTCTTCGTTCAGACCCGGCGGCAGCGATTCGGCCTCGAAGTCGACCGACCAGCCGTGCTTGTACTCGCGGTTCGCGAGCGCCTCGATGCTCTTGGTGGCTTCGCTCATCGGTGCCTCATTCCTGCACGCGCGGTGTGGTGGTCGCGAGGGCGCGCCGCATCGGCGCGGCCATCTGCGACAGCGAGATCTCGTCGAGCGCCGCGCGCACGACACGGTTGATCGTCGTCCAGTTGCTGCGCACCGCGCACATCGCGGCGATGTCGCAGTTGATGTCCTCGGCGCTGGTGCAGTCGGTGATCGCGATCGGGCCTTCGAGCGCCTCGATGACTTCGGTCACGGTGATGGCTTCGGGCGACCGCACGAGTCGATAGCCGCCCTTCGCGCCGCGCGTCGACGTCAGCAGGTTGGCGCGCGCCAGCAGCTTCAGGATCTTGCTGACCATCGGCAGCGGGAGGTGGACTTCGGTCGCGAGGTCCTTCGCATTCCACGAGGCGTCTTCGTCATGGTGTTGCGCGAGGAATCGCAACAGCACGATGCCGTAGTCCGCTTGGCGAGTCATGCGCAGCATGGAACGCTCGAGTCGAGTGAGGGAAGGCGTGGCGGAGGGAACCGGGACGGCACGGACTTCGTGGGTCCGTGAGGATCACGAGTTGCATACCGGACCCAGGTGGTCCTATATGCCTCAGCGGCGCGGGACGCGCAACGTCCAAAATCGGACGAAAATGGTCTTGATCCTCAGGGATTCGGCGACGAGGGCTTCGGCGCGAACTCCGGCAGGACTTGCAAAACCAACAGATCCGCAATGGGAGCCTTGGTTTGCGTCCGAATGAGGGGCACCGCGCCCTGTGCCAGCGCGATCTCGTCGTCGGTCGGCGAACCGGCGCCGGCGAGCGCGCGCGTGACGATCGAGTTCCACAGCTCTTCTTCGGTGTGGTCCTTGCGCAGCGCGAACGCCGTGCGCTGTTCCTCGCGCAACATGCCGGCCGGCGAGGACTTGTCGCGCGCCGCGGCATCGAGCGCGACGTGGAAGCGCCGGGCGCTCCACGTGTACTCGGCGAGCGACATCGCGTGTTCGGACAGCGTGGCGGAGAACGCGTCGGCGGCGACCGGCCAGAACGTGAACGTGTGCTGGGCGCGCGCCCACGCGCGCGCGACGTGTCGCACCACGCTGACGTCGTCGTCCGGCGCGGGCGGGAACGGAGGCAGCTTGGCGAACGCGACGTCCAGCGCCGCGCGCACGTCGAGATAGCGCGCCACCGTGGCCGTACTCAACGCGCCGCTGGCCGGTGCGACGAATGCGGGAACGGAGCTCGTGTTCCCGAGGCGATCGACGACCGCGCTCATCGTGCGTTCGAACTCGGCTCGATCACGGGCGACGATGACGGCGGCGGCGGTCACGCCGATGAACGACGCGACGAACAGTCCAAGGAAGATCCGGAGGCCAAGACGCACGGCAACACCTCGCGCGACGCGTTTTTGACGACGATCAGCCCTGCTTCATGCCTTCCACGCCCTCAATCGCGAACATGTCGACGAGGAAACCCGGGCTGTCCGCGACGAGCTGGTCCTTCATGGACAGGATCAGCGCCAGCTCCTGCGGGTCGAACGTGGGATACGCGGCGGCGAGCTCGGCACGGACATCCGTGAGCTTCTTCTCGTTCTTGCCATTGCCCTGCTCGAGGTCGCGCATGCCGTTTTCGAACGCATCGTTCAATGCCTGCGCTTCGGCGTTGCCCGCCTTGGCCGCGGCGATCAGCGTGCCGTGCATCCGCGAGGTCGCCCAGCGGTACTCGGCGAACGACATTTGGCCCGCATCGAGTTGCGTCGCCAATTCCGCGGGAGCGTCGGCCATCGCGGTGATCATTCCCTTCATCGCGCCGAACGCTTGCTTCATCGTGCTGAAGAACCCGGAGTCCCCGTCGCGTCCGATGGACTTGAGATCCTCGAAGACCTTGCTCGTCTTCACGACCATCGCGCCGCGGATCTTGACGAAGCGGGCGAAGCGGTCGGGCTGCAGCTTGGCGTCCGCGGCGGCGGCGAACGGGTACTTGGCGTCGATCTCGCCGAGGCGCTTCGTTCCCGCATCCATTCGCTCGGCCACCTGCTTGCCCTGGTACGCGAAGTACCCGACACAACCGCCACCGAGCAGCAGGACCAGCACGACGAGCGCGCCGACGAATGCCAAACAACCCTTCATGGATTCCTCGCGAGTTTTCCCCGAACGAAGTCGGATAGGACGCGGAACCGGGGCAGGATAGGGCCCCTCGCCCGCCGGAAGAAGTCCACGGGACGAAACGCCGCGGGCGCGAGCGGCGTCGAACCCGATGCTTCGGCGTCGGAGCGGATGGAGCGGCGCCACATTCGACGAGGGAGATCCGATGGTTCGCTTGGTCGCGTTCGCCGGTTCGTTGCGCAAGGAATCCTGGAACAAGCACTTGGTGCGCATCGCCGCCGACGGCGCACGCGCCGCGGGCGCTGAGGTCACGGTGCTCGACCTCGCGGACTTCCCGATGCCGCTGTTCGACGAAGATCTCGAGCGCGAGCAAGGCGCGCCCGCGACCGCGCAGCGCTGGAAGGCCGCGCTGAAGGCGTGCGACGGAATGCTGATCGCGTCGCCCGAATACAACAGCTCGGTCACCGCGGCGCTGAAGAACGCGATCGACTGGGCGTCGCGGCCCGCACCGGGGGAGGGCTCGCTGGCGGCATTCGCGGGGAAGACCGCGGTGCTGATGGCCACCTCACCCGGGGCGCTCGGCGGTCTGCGCGGACTGGTCCACCTGCGTTCCATCCTCGGCAACATCCAGATGCTGGTGCTGCCCGAACAGCGCGCGATCCCGAAGGCTCACGAGGCCTTCGCCGCGAATGGTTCATTGAAGGACGCGAAGCTCGCGGACGAGATCCGCGGACTCGGTCGACGTCTCGCCGAGGTGACGCGCGCGCTCCAGCACGGCTGAACTCGGACTGGCGACTGCCCTTGTCGCCGGGTTCGACTCAAGTTCCAGCGTCGAAACGCCCGATGGTGGCTCGTCCCGATCCACGAGCACCACGCTGGGAAAGAGTCCGTTCCATGGGAGAGGTCTTCGTCGGTCGGCAACCCATCTGTGACGCTGCGCTCGAAGTCGCGGCGTTCGAGTTGCTGTACCGCTCGGATGGGGAGAACCGCGCCAAGATGCGCGACGGGGACGCCGCGTTCGCGTGCGTCGCGATGAACACGTTGGCGGATGTCGGTCTCGAACGACTGGTCGGCAATCGTCCCGCGTACATCAACGCCACCGAGCGCGTGCTGACCGACTCGCTCTACAAAGTGGTCCCGCCGCAGGCGATGGTCATCGAAGTGTTGGAGTCGGTGCCGCCGTCGCCCGAGATCCTCGCGGCGATCCGGCGAGCGCGTGGCCTCGGCTATCGCATCGCGATCGACGACTACGTGCCGGGCGATCCGCGGGCCTCGATGCTGCCGTTCGCCGACGTCGTGAAGGTCGACCTCGAGCGCATGGATCACGCCGACCTGGCTGCGTTCGCGAAGACGTTGGCGCATCCGACGCGCCAGTTGCTCGCCGAGAAGGTCGAGACCTGGGACGTCTTCCGCAAGTGCAAGACGTACGGCTACGAACTGTTCCAGGGTTACTTCTTCTGCGTACCGGAGATCGTCCGCAAGAAGACCCTGCATCCGGATCGATTGACGCTGCTGCGGCTGTTCGTGCGACTCCAAGACGTCAACGCGACGATCGAAGAGCTCGAAGAGCTCGTCCAGCACGATCCAGGGCTCTCGTACAAGATCCTGCGCTTGGTCAACTCCGCGCTGTATTCGACGGTGCGCGAGGTCGAGTCGATCCGCCACGCGGTCGCTTTGCTCGGACTGCATCGCGTGCGCGAATGCGTGGCGATGCTGCTGCTGGCGCTGGTGGAGGAGAAGCCGAGCGAGCTGTTGCGCGAAGCGTTGGCGCGAGCCGCGCTGGCGCGCCTCATCGCGCAGTCGACGAAACGCGCCGATCCCGAGAAGTGCTACACGGCCGGCCTGCTGTCGCTGCTCGACGCGGTGATGGACATGCCGCTCGACGTCCTGCTCGCGCAACTGCCGATGTCGGTCGACGTGCGCGTGGCATTGCTCGAACGCACCGGCGAGATCGGCCGGATCCTGAACGGTGCGGTGGCTTGCGAGCGCTCCGACGTGGCAGCGCTGCAAACGCTCGGTTTCGACATCGCGATGGCGCAGGCGCACTATCTCGACGCGCTCGATTTCTCACGCGACGCGTTGCTCGCGACCAGTTGATCGTCCTTCGAAGGAATACGGAGACGCGGCATGGGGGTGCTGTCGTGGATCCACAGCTTGTTTCGCCGCCGGTCGCGCTCGCAAGTCGGCGTCGCGGCGCCGTCGTCGGCAACGACTCCGGCGACCGGGGTGATCGGCGCGACGCGTTCGGAGGCGAAGCCGCAGCCGTTCCCGACCGCGATCACGCATCTGCCGCATCCCGATCGCGTCGGCGTCGAGTCGATCCCCGAGCGTGAAGCGGCGTGGCTCGACGGCATCGAGCGTCGCGTCCTCGCCGGCGATTTCGACTTGCCGCAGCTGCCGTCGACGACGCTCGCGGTCGTGCAACTCGCCGCGGATCCCGATGCCGCGGCGGCCCGCCTGTCGGCGCTCGTCGAACGCGATCCGGTGCTGTCCAGCGAATTGCTGAAGACGGCGAACTCGGTGCTGTTCTCCGGCGCCGCTCCCGCGCAGACGCTGCAGCAAGCCGTCGTGCGCCTCGGCGCGCGCCAGTTGCGCGGGCTCGCGTTCGCGCTGCAGATGAAGCGCGTCGTGTCGCGCGCGAAGGGACTGACCGCCTACGCCGATTCGTTCTGGCGGCAGGCCACCTCGATGGCGAAGCTCGCGCGCGAGGTCGCCGCGGCCGCGCAGATGGACGAAGACGAAGCGTTCCTCGTCGGTCTGCTGCACGACATCGGCAAGGTGCCGCTGCTCGATTTGATCGGGCGCGAAGTGAATCAGCGCAGCGACGTCTCGCGCGCGTTGGTCGGACGTGTGTTCGCGAAGTTCCACGAGACGGTCGGCGCACGACTCGCGCAGCGGTGGAGCTTGCCGGCACACCTCGCTCAGGTCGCCGCGCGCCATCACGACTTCGCGTCGAACACGGACGCGCCGCGGTGGGCAGCGCTCGCGAGCCTCGTCCACGGACTCGACCTCCAGCTCGCGCTCGGCAGTGAGCCGTCGTTCTACGAGCTGCGTCAACGCCCCGAGTTCGACGTGCTCGGCATCGATCCCGCCGTCCGCGGATCGCTGTTGCGGGCATGCGTTGCTGCGTTCGCCGCGGCGCAGGACGAGTCCAAGGCGTTCGCGTCGCCGACGACCTGATCCGTAGCGCACGGTTCGCCCCCCGGCGATTCGAGGTCGCTCGCTGCGCGCGTACTCGTGCGTTCGATGGGCGCGGTTACACTCCGCCGGTCTTCGGATTCGGCCCTCCCGAACTCGTCCCCTCCATGAACCGCATGCAAACGGAGTGACCCGATGCGTCGCTACGCCGTCGCCGCGGCTGCGCTTTTCGCAGCGCTGGCCCAAGCGCACCTCCACGCCCAGTCGTTCGTGAACTGGGAGAACCCACACGTCCACCCGATCGATCTCACGCCCGATGGCGCGACGCTGCTCGCCGTGAACACGCCGGACAATCGGCTCGAGTTGTTCGCCATCACCGCGAACGGGTTGACGTGGAGCGGGTCGGTCCAGGTCGGCCTCGATCCGGTCTCGGTGCGCGCGCGATCCGCGACCGAAGCGTGGGTCGTCAACCACATCTCCGATTCGATCTCGATCGTCGATCTGACGACACGCCGTGTGACGATGACGATCGACACGAACGACGAACCGGCCGACGTCGTGTTCGCCGGTGCGCCGCAGCGCGCGTTCGTCACGTGCTCGCAGATGAACCAGGTTCAGGTGTTCTCGACGTCGAACCCGAGCGCGCCGCCGTCGGTCGTCGCCATCGGCGGCGAAGATCCGCGCGCGCTCGCGGTCTCGCCGGACGGCACGAAGGTCTACGTCGCGGTGTTCGAATCGGGCAACGGCACGACGATCCTCGGCGGCGGTTCGACGATGACGAACGGCAGTCCGCCGAACGTCGTCTCGCATCCGTCGGGTCCGTACGGCGGGCAGAACCCGCCGCCGAACTTCGGCAACCAATTCAAGCCGCCGGTCAAAGTCGGTCTGCCGACTCCGCCGAAGGTCGGCCTGATCGTCCGCAAGAACACGAGCGGTCAGTGGATGGACGACAACGCGCACGACTGGACGGCGTTCGTCTCGGGGGCGAGCGCGGCGCTGTCGGGACGGCCGGTGAATTGGGATCTGCCGGATCGTGACCTGTTCGTCGTCGACGCGAACACGCTCGCCGTGAGTTCGGTGTCGCGCCTGATGAACCTCTGCATGGCGATCGCCGTGCATCCGACGTCGGGCGACGTCACGATCGTCGGCACGGATGCGACGAACGAAGTTCGCTTCGAGCCGAACGTGAACGGCACGTTCGTCCGCGTGAAGTCTGCGCGGGTGAGCTCGAACACGCTCGCCGTCCAGCAGAACGTCGATCTGAACCCGCACCTGACGTACACGGTCGCGAACGCGCCGCAGTCGGAGCGCGACAAGTCGATCGGCGATCCGCGCGGCATCGCGTGGCATCCATCGGGCACGCGCGGCTTCGTGACGGGCATGGGCTCGAACAACGTCGTGCGGATCGATGCGACCGGTGCGCGCGTCGCGGGCGTCGCTCCGATCGAGGTCGGCGAGGGGCCGACCGGGCTCGTGCATCACCCGACGATGGAGCGGCTGTACGTCCTCAACAAGTTCGCCGGTTCGGTCAGCGTGATCGACAGCGTCGCGGAGACAGTGCTGGCCGAGGTGAAGTTCTTCGACCCGTCGCCGAGCGCGATCAAGTCCGGCCGCAAGTTCCTGTACGGGACGCACGAGACGTCGGGGCTCGGACAAGCGTCGTGCGCGTCGTGCCACATCGACGCGCGCATCGATCGCCTGGCGTGGGACCTCGGAGATCCGCAGGGCAGCATGAAGGCGTTGACCGGGCAGAACCTCGGCGCGAACGTGCCAGGCATCAACACCGGCTTCCAGCCGTGGCACCCGATGAAGGGTCCGATGACGACCCAGACGCTGCAAGACATCATCGGGAAGGAACCGCTGCACTGGCGCGGCGACCGCGCTGGCATCGAGGAGTTCAACCCGGCGTTCGTCGGGCTGCTCGGCGACGACACGCAATTGTCGACGCCGGAGATGCAGGCGTTCGAGAACTTCCTCGCGACGATCTCGTTCCCGCCGAACCCGTATCGCAACGTCGACAACACCATGCCGAGCAGCGTCGCGACCGGGATGGTCAGCCCGGGGCGGTTCTCGCCGAAGGGCACGCCGCTGCCTCCCGGCAATCCGAACAACGGCGTGATCGCGTACCGGCCGCCCAATCTGCTCGACGCCGGAACGATCGCCTGCTCGAGCTGTCACAACCTGCCGACGGGCATGGGCACGGACACGACGTTCAGCTTGGCGACGTTGACGTTCAATCCGATCGCGGCCGGGCCGAAGGGCGAGCGACACCACATGCTCGTCTCGCAGGACGGCTCGACCAACGTGACGATCAAGGTGCCGCAACTGCGCAATCTCTACGACAAGGTCGGCTTCGACACGGCGTTCACGTCGAACCTGTCGGGATTCGGATTCCTGCATGACGGGTCGGTCGACACGCTCGCGACGTTCATCGCCGAGCCGGTGTTCAACCCGACGAGCGATCAGCAGCTCGCGGACTTGGTCGCGCTGATGCTGTGCTTCGCCGGCGGCGACTTGCCGTACGGCGGTCAGTTGCTCGAGCCGCCGGCGACGGCATCGAAGGACACGCACGCGGGCGTCGGCACGCAGACGACGGTCGTGAACGGCGCGAGTCCGGCAACCGGTCAATTCGCGTTGATCGATCAGATGATCGCGCTCGCGAACACCAACGACGTCGACGTCGTGGTCAAGGGCAACCAGGGCGGACTCGCGCGCGGATTCGTCTACGTCGGTGCGAACTCGCTGCAGTCGGATCGGCTCGCGGAGACGACGACGGTCGCGGCCCTGAAGCTCGCGGCCAGCGCGGGCAACGAGCTGACGTGGACGCTGGTCCCCGAGGGCAGCGGCTCGCGCATCGGCGTCGATCGCGATTTGGACGGGTTCTTCGACCGCGACGAGCTCGACGCGGGCTCGGATCCGGCGGACCCGCTGTCCATTCCCGGTTGCGGCACGATGGGCACGTACGGCCTCGGTTGTGCGGGCTCGGGGAACGTCGCGCCGCGGCTGCAGCTGGCCGGCTGCGCGAAGTCGGGCGGGAACGTGACGATCACGATCGACAAGGCGCTCGGCGGCTCGTTCGCGTTCGTGTTCTTCGGCCTCGGCGAAGCGGCGATCCCGATGGGTTACGACTGCACGCTGAACGTCGCGCCGCTGCTTGCGCCGGTGCTCGGGCCGTTGCCATTGAGCGGATCGGGCGCCGGCAACGGCTCGATCTCGTTGCCCGGAACGCTGCCGCTCGGTCTGCCGCAGGTGACGATCACGATGCAGGCGTTCGTGTCCGACGCGGGGGGCGCGGGCGGGTTCGCGAACAGCAATGGGGCGAAGCTGGGGGTTCAATGAGAGGCCTGTGCGGCCGGCACCAGGGGGCCGCAGGGCGGCGGCCCCCTGGACCCCCGCGCCTTGGAACCGCAGGGCTACGGGGACCGGCTGAAGGAACGGGGCTCGGCCCGCGCGGCGGCCCCCTCGAAGCGCAGTCCGCGCGCTTGGTGGGCGCACGGCCCGGGCGTTGACCGCCTCCCCCCGGGGGGGGGGGGGGGGGGGGGGGGCGGGGGGGGGGGGGGGGGGGGGGGGGGGGGGGGGGGTGGGGGGGGCCGGCGTTCGCCGTGGGCATCGTGCCGGGGACGCCTGGCACGGTAG
>JBPOIU010000150.1:0-41976 GCA_052034255.1 Planctomycetota bacterium
CGACCTGTGGATACGGCGGCTACCGCCGCCGTCGGCACCTTGTGCGTTCGGCTGTGAATCAATCCCTCGAAGCGAGGGATTGATTCACAGCCTCTGAGTCAACGCGGAGCTTCCGGTCCGGACCTCGAGGGAATTCGTTTGTTTCCGCGAAGCGCCGACGTCGCCTGCATCGCTTGATGTCTTCGTTCGTTCGAGCCATCGGCCATTGCTTCCCGTCATCCACCCTTTGGACCTTCGGAATTTGTTCCGTAGAAATTCTCTCTGCGGTCTGCCCTGGGTAAAGACGCGTGATAGTCTTCTGCGGGGTGAGAGTGAGGACGGTTTGGCATCCTGGTCTCCATGGCTCGAGAACGCTGACGCATGAGGCAGTGCCGAATCTCATAAGTCAAGTTCTAGAGTCAACCTGGGTTCATCCTGAGCAAATCGATCGACGGCGAAATCGTCGCCGCGCGCGCGAGGTCAGGACCGGGACCATGCATGTTGCGCAAGTGGAACGCTTGCGCAGCTCGACGACGCCACACTGACAGGAGAATCTCTACCCATGCGCCGCATCCACCGTCGTGCTCCCCCACGGCGCGGATCCAATCCCCTGCGATCCGCTGTTTTGGCCTTCACCGCGCTCGTTCCGGCCGCGTTCGCCGCCGGTGAGCCCGACCTGAAAGCCGCCTCGATCAACGCGCCGAACATCGCCGAAGACGGCAGCGACATCAACATCAACATCGCGATCGAGAATCTCGGCGGCGCTCTGCCCGCCGAGACACCGATCACGTTCGACGTCTACATCACGAGCGACTACGTGATCGACGCGAACGATCCCCACTGCGGCCAGTTCGTGACCACCACGCTCGGCGTGCAGAACATCACGATCCACGTCCCCGAGGACACTCCCGCCGCGTACTACACGTGGGCGATGCGCGTGACACCCGCGGCCGGCGAACTGAACGAGTCGAACAACGTGGTGTTCGGTATCCCGGTCGGCATCCTCCACGTCGACATGTGTTTGCTGCAAGGCTCGCCGACGCTCGAGATCACGACGTTCGCGACCGGCCCGTCGCCGCAACCGGTTCCGTACAAGATCGGCAACTGCGGCGAGTTCCAGAGCATCCTGATCTATAACGCGATCGAGACGCCCGAAGTGCCGTGGTTGGCGGTCTCCCCGGCGACGAACTTCGCTGTGGCGCAGGCGGATCCGGCGACGACCGCGTTCATGTTCGACACGGGCAGCCTGCCACTCGGCGACCACACGACGACGGTCAACTTCGTCAGCATCACGAATCCCAACGAGTCGATCGCGGTCGACGTCACGGTCCACGTGGTCGAGCCGTACTTCTCGCCGGGCGATCGCCTGCTCGGTGAAGTGGCGATGCCCGGTGAAGTCGACGAGGTCCGCTTCCACGGCATCCCGGGCGAGTTGCTCCGCCTGCAGATCGCCACGCCGACCGGCGACGTGAAGCCGATCATCGAGTTGCTCGACAACCGCGGAATGCTGCTGAAGACGTACAAGTTCAAGCACAGCGTGAAGGCCAAGAAGAAGAACGTGAAGATCCCGTCGGCGGGGTTGTTCCGGCTGCGCATCTCGGGCGCACCCGGCACGTTCGGCGCGTACGACATCAAGACCACGCGCAAGTTGCCGAAAATGGCGAACAAGGCCAAGAAGACGCTGAAGTCGAAGGACGGATCGGGCACCGCATCCCAGCCCGTCTTGTGCCTCCCTGGCGCCACGCTCAGTCTCGTCGCCGCGAAGGGCAAGAAGTTCACCGGGCCGCTGACGCTCGCGGTGACGAATCCGCTCGGCGCGAACGTCGACACGGCGCCGTTCTCGATCAGCGGGCCGGACGGCAGCATCACCTTGTCGAATCTGACCGTGAACCAGAACGGCCAGTACTTGGTGCTCGTCACCGGCTTCGCGAGCAAGAGCGAGACCGTGAAGCTCTTGCTGAACCCGGTCCAGCCACCGCTCGGCAATCAGCTCCTGTTCATCCCCTGACGACGTCGTGCCGGCGCGTCGGGCGACCGACGCCTTGCGGACGAACGCGGAGGCCATGATCGTGAATCAATCGGATTGATTCACGATCTCCCAGCGCACGCGAACGCGGCGGTCCTTCCTTCGGGGAGTGATCGCCGCGCTCATTTCGAGGCGGCGGTCGACGCCTCCGCTGCGGCCCGCTTCGCTTGAGCCCGACCGAGCACCAGAGCGACCACCGTCCAGACCACGGCCGCCGGGATCGGCACGAACAGTCCCTTCTCGGCGGACGTGTGCTCCTTGACGCCTGCGGCCATCGCATCGCCGAGGCGATACACCACCGTGTCGATGAAGGCCTTGGCCTTCGACTTCTCCGCGCGCGACACGACTGTGAACAGCACTTCTTTGGCGGGGCGTGAGATCGCGTATTGCAGCGCCTGACGGCCGACTTCGAAGATCGCCAAGGACTGGAGCGTCGGCGCGATCCACACCGAAGAGAACCCCGCGAACGTGAACACGGGCACCGCGCACAGGGCGATGCCGACTCCGAAGCGGTTCATGAAGCGGCCGGCGACGAACAACTGCAACGCGAGCGTCACGCCTTCACTGATCGAACGCAGGTTGGCGAAGAACTGGGCCGCGGCCTTGTCGTCGTCGCCGTAGACGATGTGCGAGAAGTGCTGCTTGCCGAACCACAGGAACGTCGACGTGAAGCTGTAGAGCAGCAAGTAGCCGGCGATGCCGAGCAGGTACGGCGAACGCGCCGTCGCGACGATGCCTTCCAGGGCTTCCTTGCCGACGTTGCCGTCCGACGCGGGCTTGGTCGAGGCGTCGGCGGCGGACTTGCCGCGGCGCGCCGCCCATTGCGCGACCTCGAGCAGAACGACGGACAGCAATACGACCCCGCCGATCGGCACGTCGAGGCTCGCGTACAACCACTTGGACACCTGCGGCCCGACGATCCCCGCGACGGTGCCGCCCAGCGCGACGATGCCGAAGACGCGGCGCGCGTCCGCTTCGCTCCACGCGTCGACCTGGGCGATCCAGAACAGCGACAGCGCGAATAGGTTGAACACGTTCACGAACACGTAGAACGTCGCCGTCGCGCCGAAGTCGAACGGATCGCTCACGAGGAACAGCGTCGCGAATCCCGCGAGGATCCACTGGAACGACCGGAACGCGATCGGCACCAACCGCTTCCGCGACACCCGGGACGCCACGGCGGAGAACGTGAGCTGCGCGACGAGCATGGCTCCCGCGGTCACCATCACCAACCTGGACAGGTCGTCCTGCTGCCGGCGCGCGAGCGTGTCGCGCAGCGGCTGCAGCACGAAGTACGACGCCATGACGAAGAAGAAGAACGCGGCCGACCAGGCCACTTCGCGCACGCGCTCCCGGGGCAGCGCCAGCAGCTGAGCCAACAACGGCGCGTCATTGCCGGATCGATTCGACGTCAACGGCGATCTCCTGGGGCGCGGGGGTGCCAGCGGTCGGCTCCGCGACCGCGTCCGGCTCCCACGCACGTGGTGGTGCCGACCACGGCGGTCCGGTGCGCGCCCATTCGAGCCAGCCGAACTCTACGAACCGTTGGCGGAATACGTCCGTCCGGGCATGATTGTGAGCCGCTGGGAGCCGGCACAGTGGATTCCCGCCGGCAATGGGAACCTCGATGAGTACCTCCGCGCCCATGTCGCCACTTGCGCGCGTCGTGCTGACGCGGATCCGACGCACGTCGATTCGCTGGCGGTCCTGGCGCCTGCGTCTGCTCGTCGCGTTCGTCGGTGTCGGCGTGATCGCGGGCACGGCGTGGGCGATGCGGCGCGGCGGCGAACGGCCGGCGGCGACTCTTGCGGCGCCGGCGATGCAGGTACGCCCCGCGTTGACGTTGAACCCCGCGACACGCATCGACCGCGCCGCGGACGTGACCGCACCCGCGAACCCGACGCACTCCCCGCCCTCGAACCGTTGAACGCGCCGCGAACCGCCTCCCCACGATCGTCGATGCGTCGCGTCGGGTTACGCCTGGCGCTGGCGACGTTTCCGATCGTTCTGGTGGCCGCGCTGTTCGAGTTCGTGGTGTCGCTGCTCGGGATCGCGCCACCGCCCACCAATCCGCTGATCGTCTGGAATCCGCGTCGTGACGCCGAGCTGACGAGCGGCAACGGCGAGTTCCGCGAGAACGCGCGTTGGCTGTGGGAGCCGCGTCCCGGCGCGATCGTGGTCGGCGCGGCGATCAACGACGACGGCTATCGCGGTCCTCCCTTGCCCCGGGAACGCGGCACGCGGTTGCGCATCGCGACGTTGGGCGACTCCACGACCTACGGCATCGGCGTTCCGGAAGCCGAGTCGTGGTCGCGCGTCCTCGAATCCGTGCTGAAGAGCCAGGGCTACGACGTCGAGATCGCGAACTTCGGTTGTGTGGGCTTCACGGCGGTGCAGGGGCTCGAGCTGTACCGCGGGCGCGTACGCGACGTCCACCCGGACGTCGTCATCGCCGCATTCGGTTGCGTCAACGAGCAGTTCCCGACGCTGCCTGCTCTGACCGATCGCGCCAAACTGCGGACGTTGTCCTCGCCGTGGCATCGCGCGCGCGTCGTGCTGCGCCGACTCGATGCGTTCCGCTGGCTCGAGGGCAAGCTCGCCACGCCGATCGTTCCGCCCTCGGGCGACGTCGATCCTCGCGACGCCGTTCCGCGCGTCTCGATCGAGGAGTTCCGCGCCGCACTGACGGAACTCGCCGCGGCAGTCCGCGATGACGGTGCGACGTTGGTGCTGGTCTCACCGCCGCGACGACAGGACGGAGAGACCGACTCGCCGCGCACGGTCGACTACACGCGCGCGCTCGAAGCACTCGCTCCCGAGCTCGGTGTCGGCTTCGCGGACGTCCACTCGACGTTTCGCAAATTGGTCACCGACGAGTTCGGGACACCGACGCCTACCGCCGATCAAGCCCGTGGATCGTCCTACTTCGCCGATCCGTGGCATCCCTCGCCGAAGGGTCATCGCGCCTATGCGGTTCGCGTCGGGCAGACGCTGCTCGAAAAGGGACTGTTGCGGAAGGCGCCGTGACCGAGTCGACGACGCTTCTTCCTTCGGCCCGTCTCTCGCGCGCGCTGTGGGTCGTGCTGGCCTTCGCGCTGCTGCTACGCCTCGTGGTGCAAGTCCAGAACGCGACGTCGAATCCCACCGCCGCGCCGCCACTGGTCGACGGCGCGCTGCATGAAGCGCTGGCGCGCGACGTCGCCGACGGCGTTTGGCTGCGTGACACGCCGTTCGAACGGCCACCGCTGTACGGCTACTTCGCCGGCGTCATCTACGTGCTGTGCGGCGCCGAGCCGCTCGCCGTCTACGCGATCCAGGGCCTACTCGGATGCCTGGCGTTGGCGTGGATCGCGCGGTTCGTGCGGCGCCACGCGTCCGAGCGCGCCGCCCGCATCGCGCTGCTCGCGATGGCGCTCTACGGGCCGCTCGCGTTCTACGAACTGAAGTTCCTGCCGGAGTCGCTGTCGGTCGCGTTGACGCTGTGCGCGATCGACCGCTGGTCCCGCTTCGAGTCCACGCGGCGGCTGCGAGACGCGCTCACCGCCGGTGCGTTCTGCGGCCTGCTGGTGCTCGATCGCCCGAATCTGGTCTTCGTGCCGCTGTTCCTCGCGGTGTGGGCCGCCGTCCTCCGCGCGCCGCGCAACGGGCTCGCGGCCCTCACTCTGCTGGCGGGAACTGCGCTCGGAGTCGCACCGGCCGTGCTGCACAACGCGCTCGCGGGCGACGCCAGCGTCGGGATCTGCGCAAGCGGTGGCCTGAACTTCTGGCTCGGCCAACGCGAAGGCGCCGAGGCCTCGTTCACCGGCGGGCTCGCGGGCGCACAGGACGCCGGCGCGATGCACACGATCGCGCGCGCGCGTTTCGTCGAAGCGCATGGACACGAGCCGAAGAACGCGGCCGAACTCGAGGCGCACTTCTATCGCGAAGGGTGGCGCGCAATCACGGCCGATCCGTGGCGCGCCATCCGCTTGGCGGGGCGCAAGCTGCGCGCGTTGGCATCGGAATACGACTACGAAGTGAACGCGTCGTACCGCGCCGAGCGCGTCGTCGTTCCTGCGCTGCATGCGTTCGTCGTGCCGTACGCGCTCTTGCTCGGCCTCGGTGTCGTCGGGCTGCTGCGCCGCCCACCGCCCGGATCATCGATCCCGCGCGGGCCGCTGCTGTGCGTCGCGTGGGCCGTCGTCGCCTCCGCGGTGACGTTTTTCGTCTACGCGCGGTTCCGGTTGCCGCTGGTCCCACTGCTCGCGATCGGCACGGCCGCGACGTTCGAACAGCTCGCGGCCGATCTTCGCACGCGACGTTGGCTGCCGATGCTCGGCACGCTCGCCGCCGCGGGAGCCCTGACCGGGATCGCGTGGGCTCCACCTGGACCCGAGGCAGCGCGTCAAACGTCGGGAGGTCATGCGCTCGTCGCTGGAGCGGCGCTGCAACGAGGTGACGTCACGCTCGCTCGCGAGGCGTACGAGCGCGCGTTGCGTGCTTGGCCGGGCAATGGCAACGCCGCGGCGTCCCTCGTGAATCTGCTGCTCGCGAAGCAGGACTTCGCCGCGGCGCAGCGACTCGCACGCGACACGGTCGAACGGGCGCAGGACAGCGGCATGGCGCACTTCGCGCTCGGCTTGGTCCATGCCGCGATGCAGCGGGAAGCGGCGGCGCGAACCGAGTTCGAGGCCGCGCTCGCGTGCCCCGATCACGCCAGCGTCGTGCCGTTGCTCGCCGCGTTTCACCGAGCGCGCGGACAAGAAGCCGAGGCGCGCGCCGTCGAAGCCCGCGGACGCTGATCGCTCATGCGCGCGTTCTACAGCGACACGTTCCGCCTGCCGCTCCCGCCGACGCATACCTTCCCGATGGAGAAGTACACGCGCCTGCGCGAACGCATCGTCGCCGAGGGGATTCTTGCCGCCTCCGACCTCGTCGTGCCACACGCGGCGACGGACGACGAACTCGCGCACGCGCACGATCCGGACTACGTACGCCGCGTGCGGGACGGCGCATTGACCGCCGACGAGATCCGTCGCATCGGCTTCCCGTGGTCGCCGCAAATGGTCGAACGCTCGCGGCGTTCCGCGGGGGCCACGCTCGAAGCGAGCGCCGCGGCGCTCGAAGACGGCATCGCGGCGAATCTCGCTGGTGGTACGCATCACGCGTTTCGCGATCGGGGATCGGGCTACTGCGTGTTCAACGACACGGCGGTCGCCGCACTCGTGCACCTACGCGCGGGTCGCGCCCGGCGCGTCGTCGTCCTCGACGCAGACGTCCATCAAGGCGACGGCACCGCGGCGATCCTCGAGGCCGAGGACCGCGCGTTCACGTTCTCGATCCACGGCCGCAAGAACTTCCCGCGCGTGAAGCAACGCAGCGACCTCGACATCGAGCTCGAGGACGGCACGCAGGACGCCGAGTACCTCGAAGCGCTGCAGCGTGGCGTGCGCGCGGCACTCGACGCGGCGCAGCCCGACTTGGCGTTCTACCTCGCGGGCGCGGATCCGTTGGTCGGCGATCGCTTCGGGCGCCTCGCGGTGACGAAGGCAGGACTCGCGGAGCGCGACCGCTTCGTGCTGTCCGAGTGTCGCCGACGCGGCATCCCGATCTCGATCGCGATGGCCGGCGGCTACGCGAAGGTCGTCGAGGACACCGTCGACGTGCACGTCGCGACGATCCGCATCGCGGCCGAGCTGCACAGCAATGGGTGATCGCCACGCGCTCGGGCCGCGCGCTCAATCCCGCAGGATGCCGAGGATCTCCGCCGGATGGTCGACGATCCACGTCGGCTGCTCGCGCTCGAGTTCCTCGCGCGTGCGGAAACCCCACGTCACGGCGACGGACGGCATTCCCGCGGCCTTCGCCGTCTTCATGTCGATCGCGGTATCACCGACGTAGAGCGTGTGCGCCGGCTCGAGGCCGAGTCCGCCGAGCACCCAGAACGCGCCGGCGGGATCTGGCTTCTTCGGCACTCCGTCGAGTTGGCCGCGCACGGCCTTGAACCACGGCGACCACGACAGACCCGCGATGGTCCGACACGTCAACACGTCGGGCTTGTTCGACAGCACGCCGAGCCGCGCGCCCGTTCCCGCGAGGTCGCGGATCAACGCATCGATGCCGGGGTACGGCTTCGTGCGATCGAGCAGATGGGACTCGTAGTAACTCCAGACGTGGCGCAGCAGGTCCTCGAGCAACTCCGGTCGAGTCCCCGCGAGGGCTCGTTCGCAGAGCGTTCGCACGCCCTCGCCGACCATACGGCTGACCGCGGACAGCGTGTGCGTGGGTAGTGACAACTGCGTCAAACCGTGATTCACGGCCGCGGTGATCGACGGCAAGCTGTCGACCAGCGTTCCGTCGAGATCGAAGATCGCGCCTTGGAACCGCATGCGGCTTCGTGGACTCCGTCGTGTCGTTCGAGTTCGGCGGGAACTCTAGCGACGGACCTCCCGTTCGCCGTGCCTCCATGCGGTGGGCACCGTCCTGGAGTACCGCATGCTCGTCGTCCGTGACCTGGTGAAGGTCTATCCCGGACCCGTCGCCGCCTTGCAGTCCGTCGCCCTCGACATCGACAACGGCATGTTCGGCCTGCTCGGCCAAAACGGCGCCGGCAAGTCGACCCTGATGAAGATCCTCGCGGGCGTGCTCGAACCTACTTCGGGTTCGATCACGTTGGACGGGGTCGACGTCCTCGCGGATCCGCGCGCGCTCGCGACACGTCTCGGCTACCTGCCGCAAGAGTTCGGCTTCTATCCGCACCTGAGCGGCGAGGACATGCTGGCCTTCCTGTTGCGCCTGAAGGGAGTCCACGCGCCGTCGGGCACGCTCGCCTTGGCCCGCGAACTCCTCGCGCGCGTCAATCTGACCGACGCCGCGAAGCGCAAGGTGAAGGGCTACTCGGGCGGCATGCGGCAGCGCCTCGGGATCGCGCAAGCACTGGCCGGTGATCCGCGCCTCATCATCGTCGACGAGCCCACGGCGGGTCTCGACCCCGAGGAGCGTCAGCGCTTCTATCGCCTTCTCGCCGAACTGGCGACCGAGCGCATCGTGCTGCTGTCCACGCACATCGTCGAAGACGTCGCGGTGCTGTGCCCGCGCTTCGCGGTCATCCGCAAGGGGCGCATCGTCGCGCAGACGTCGCCGTCCGCGGCGCTCGACGCATTGAAGGGGCGCATCGCGGAAGGCCGTCCAGCCGCCACCGAGAGCGACGCGTTGCGCACGCGCTACGTCGTCACCCAGTCGTTGCCGTTCGAAGGGCGCGCGCGCATGCGCCTCTACTGTCCGGACGCGACACCGCCCGAGGGCTTCGCGCTGACGCAACCGACCCTCGAGGACGCGTACTTCCTGATGATGCATCGCACCGACGACGCGCAGTCAGCGGCCGCGAACGGCGGAGTCGCCGTCGCATGAACGCTCGACGCGTCATCCAAGTCACGCGCGCCGAAGCGGCGTTCCAATGGAAGCGTCCGCTGTTCTGGGTCGCGCTCTTCCTGTTGTTCGCGACGTCGTTCCTGCTCAGCACCGGTTCGCTCGCGATCGGCGCCGGCGACGTCGCGGTCGGTGGCAAGAAGGCGTGGATCACGTCGGCGTTCGCGTCGACGCAGCTCTTCGCGCTGGTGTGGTCGCTGTTCCTCAGTCTGTTCCTCGCGATCGCCGGCGGCATGGCGCCGATCCGCGATCGTGAACTCGACGTCGCGCCGCTGCTCTACTCGTCGCCGCTGACTCCCGCCGAGTACGTCGTCGGCAAGTACCTCGGCGTCGTCCTGCCCTACTTCGTGTTGTTGGTCGGGCACGTCGCGTTCACCGCGCTCGTCTGCCACCTGCCGAGCGTCGACGAGGAACTGCGCGGCCCGTTCGTGTTCGCGCATTGGGCCGGCTCCTTGTTGCCGTTCGGCGTGCCGTTGCTGCTGTTCTTCTGCGGTGCGTCGTTCTGGCTCGGAGCGCGCAGCGGCCGGCCGATCCTCGTGTTCTTCGTCCCGCTCGCATTCGTGATGCTGTGCGTGATGTTCGTGTGGGACTGGCATCCCGTGTGGATGGACGAGCGCTTGAGCGCGGCCCTGGGGTGGATCGACCCCGCGGGCGTGCGTTGGCTGCGCGAGACGTATCTCGCCGTCGACCGCGGCGTCGACTTCTACAACACGAATCCGGTCACATTGGACGCCTCGTTCTTCGCGAGTCGCCTCGGCGTCACGGCGATCGGGCTCGCGCTGGTGTGGGCGTCGATCGCATCGGTCCGCGCGGATGCGCGCGGCCGATCGCGCCGAGCGACCTCCCGCACCACGGCCAACCACGGAGCACGCGGACTGGCCGCGGGGACGAGCGACGCCGCGACGGCGAACGAGTCCACGGCGAATGAAGGACTCACTGACCTCGCGATGGGAGTCCGTGCACCCGGCTTCTTCGCGTCGACGTTCGCGATCGCTCGCGTCGAGTTCCATGAACTCGTGCGTTCGCCGGGCCTGTACCTGTTCACGCCGCTGATCGTGCTGCAGACCGTGTCAGCGGCGCAGTTCGGCTCCGGTTGGCTCGGCATGCAGTCGTTGGTCAGCGCGGGCGGATTCGCCGCGAGCTCGTTCAACACCGTGACGTTGCTCGTCTGCCTGCTCGCGTTGTTCTACGTCACGGAATCGCTCGAGCGCGACTACACCACGCGCTTCGCCGCGATCGCGTACGCGACCCCGGTGCGCACCGCGGCGTTGCTGTCCGGCAAGTGTCTCGCCAACGGCTTCGTGGGCGCGGTCGTCGTCGTGGTCGCCGCGCTGACGGGCCTGCTGCTGATCGCGATCGAAGGCAAGCTGCCGCTCGAGATCACGCCGTTCGCGTTGATCTACGGGCTCCTGCTCACACCGACGTTGCTGCTGTTCTCCGCGTTCACCGCGATGGTCCATTCGGTCAGCGGCAATCGCTACGTGACCTACGGCGTCGGTCTCGGCGCGTTGATCGTCACCGGGTTCGCCCAAACCACCGGCCACATGAACTGGGTGTTCAACTGGCACCTGTGGGGCGCGGTGCAATGGAGCGACATCAGCGTCTTCGAACTCGATCGCGGCGCGCTGATCCAGAATCGCGTCCTCGTGCTGTTGGCCGCGATCGCATGCGTCCAAGTCGCCGTGCGCTTCCACACGCGGCGTCAACGGGACGGCCTACGCACGCTGTGGCGCCTGCGCCCCGCGAGCTTGCTGCGTGGCACACTCGGTTTCCTGCCCATACTGGTCGCGATCTGCGGAGTCGGTGTCGCGCTCGCGCTGGACATCCATCACGGCTCGGAAGGCGAACCTGCTCGTGAGGCGCAAAAGGACTATTGGCGTCAGAACGTCGCGACGTGGAACGACGCGCCGACTCCTCGCCCGACTCTGGTCGACCTCGCCGTCGACTTGCACCCCGCCGAGCGGCGCATGCACGTATCGGGTCGGTACGTCCTACGCGGCCGCGATGTCCCGCTGCGTCGCTTCTGTGTGACCGTCGGTCCGCACTTCACGAACGTCACGATGCGACTGGATCCGCCCCCGGCGCGCATGGACGAAAAGAAGCTGCTGTACGCGTTCGAGCTCGTTCGCCCGCTCGGCCCGAACGACACATGCACGCTGACGTTCTCGCACGACGCAGAGCTGCCCGACGGCATCTCGAAGAACGGCGGCTCGGTCGGCGAGTTCATCGTTCCGTCGGGAGTCGTGCTGACGGCATTCGGTCCCGGCTTCGTACCGATGCTCGGCTTCGTCCAGGGCATGGGCGTCGACGACACCAACTCGTCCGAACCGCGGGTTTACCCCGACGACCATTGGCAGAGCGAGGTCGAGCCCGCATTCGGCGTCGAACACCCGTTCGATGCGCATTGCGTCGTCACCTGTCCGGCGGATTTCACGGCGAACTTCGTCGGCGACCTCGTCGCGGACACGACGACCGACGGCCGCCGCACGATGGAATGGCGCGCCGAACGCGTTCGGTTGTTCAACCTCGTCGCCGGCCGGTGGACGATCGCGCGTGGTGAAGGCGTGGCGATCCATCACGACCCGCGCCACGCCGTCAATGTCCCGACGATGGTCCACGCGCTCGAGTCCGCGCGTCGCCACTACGACGCGTGGTTCGCGCCGTTCCCGTGGCAGGAACTGCGGATCTCGGAATTCCCGGGGCTCGCGAGTTATGCGCAGGGATTCCCGACGAACATCACGTTCTCCGAGGACATCGGGTTCCTCGGCGACGACGACGAGCAGGGCAGCATGTGTTTCCTCGTCACCGCGCACGAAGCCGCCCACCAATGGTGGGGCAACATGCTGACCCCGGGGGATGGCCCTGGCGGCAACGTCTTGTCCGAAGGCATGGCCCATCTGTCGACGATGCTGCTGATCGGCCAAGTGCGCGGCGAGTACTTCCGCCGCAAGTTCTTCGTGGCGATCGAGGACAACTACGGCCGCGACCACGTCGCCGATGCCGAACGACCGCTGGCGAAGGTCGATGGCAGCAAGGGTGGCGACACGACGCTCCTGTACGACAAGGGTGGCATGGTCGGCTGGATGACGCAGCGTCTGATGGGTCGTGACCGTTTCTTCGACGCGTGTCGTGCATTCATCGCGCGCTACCGGAACGGACCCGACTTCCCGCTGATCGAGGACTACGTCGCGGTACTGCGCGAGCACGCTCCCGATCCGGTCGCATTCGACGCCTTCGCGCGGCAGTGGTACTTCGACGTCGTTCGGCCCGAGTTCACGCTGACCGACGTCCGCAAGGACTCGCGCGCCGACGGCGGCTGGCGCGTGCAAGCCGTGGTCACGAACATCGGCACCGGGACCGTCGACGTCGAGATCGCCGCGACCGCGGGCGGCGAACCGTTCGACGACGACGGTGCGGCTCGGGCCGAGTACCAAGACGCCCGAGCCGTGGCCGCGCTCGCCGCGGGCGCATCGGTGACCGTGACGATCGACTGCCCGTTCGACCCGGAAACCGTGCTCGTCGATCCGGATGCGCACGTCCTGATGTTGCAGCGCAAGAAGGCGATTTGGCGGTTCTGACCGCTCCTGCTGGATCGAGCGCGAAAAAACTCGCGGAAGGGAGCTTCGCAGCGTCCGTGCGCGCTTGGGTAGCAAGCCCACTCCGCACCGAACTTTCTCAACGACGTATTCAGCAGGTTCGCCCCGGTTGCCGATCAGAGCTCCAGTGAACTCGATCGGGGACTAGGGACCGAAGGAGCCTGCTTGAGCGTTCGCCGCGAACCCAGCCGCAGCGCACCTCTGCGACTCGTGATCGTCGTGGGCGTGCTCGTGCTCGCCCAGGCCGTCACCTCGTGGAGCATGGACGACGCGTTCCTGCGCGTGGCAGTGACGCTTTGCGTCGCCAGCGTGGCGATCGGCGCTGGAATCATGGCGTTCCGGAGCCCGGGCGACGAGCGCCACCGCAAGCCGCTGTCCGACAGCCCGACCACGCAGTGCGTGGCCGCCGAAGACCCGCGCGTCGCGTCGCTGCGCTGGCAGATCGAACGCCTCGAACGCGAATACCTCGAACACATCGAAGCGTCGACGCGCCACCGCGAGGAGCTGACGCTCGACCTGCGCCAGCGCGCCACGGACCTCGCCCGCGCGCGCAGCGAACTCGCTCGCGTCGACAAGGCGCGCGACGAGTTCGTCGCCGTCGTCGCGCACGAGTTCCGCACGCCGCTCGCCGCGATCCGATCGTTCGCGGAGATCCTGCTCAGCTACAAGGGCGAGCTCAACGACTCCGACCGCGTGCAGTTCCTCGAGATCGTCCGGAGTCAGAGCGAACGCCTCGCGCGCCTCGTCGAAGAGTTGCTCGACATCAGCCGCATTCGCGCCGGCCGCGCCGAACTGCGCACCAACCGCTTTCCGATCGCGGCGATCCTCACCGAAGTCTTCGAGAGCATGTCGATGCTCTCGCGGTCGTCCGGGCACATCCTCGAGCTCTCGGGCATCGACCCGCAACTGACGACTTGGTGCGACCGCGATCGCACGGTGCAGATCGTCACGAATCTCGTCTCGAACGCGCTGAAGTACACGGCGCCGGGGACGCGGATCGAGATCGAGGCGCACGCGAAGGACACGGACACCGTCGCCGTCGTGGTGCGCGATCACGGCGTCGGCTTGTCGCAGCACGAGGCCGAGCACTTGTTCGAGGCGTATTTCCGCGACGAACGCAAGAGCTCCGCCGCGCGCGGCACCGGACTCGGCTTGCACATTTCGCGCGAGTTCGCGCGGAAGATGGGCGGCGAACTGCACGCCGCGCGCACGGACGGCGGCGGCGCGTCCTTCACTCTGCTGTTGCCGATGCGGGAGCCTCGATCTTCGGAAGAGCTGTCCACAGTCGACGCAGCAAGTCCGACCCTCTGAGCGACTCCGGGTCGTCGGGATATGCGTCCAGCAGGCGCTCGGACAGCAACACGACCAACTTCTTGCGCGCGCGCGTGAGGCTGACGTTCAGCCGATTGGGCGAGAAGAAGAACTGAGCCTCGCCGAGCACCGCCTGCGGGTCGCTGGCCGCGAACGAGAGCACGATCAAGTCGCGCTCCCCGCCCTGCAGACGCTCCACGGTGTCGACGACGGGCAAATGTTCGGCCGACAGGTCCGGCAGGCTCCTGCGCAGTAGCGCGCGAATGCGATTGCCGTGCGCGCGATGCGGCGCGATCACGGCGATTTCGGCCGCGGGAACGCCGCCGCGGACCGCGGACACGACCAAGTCCGCGGCGAGCCGCGCCTCCGCGTCCGACATCACGCGCGCCCCGCGGTGACGCTGCGGCACGATGACGGCCGGCGGCTCGGGCGCCAGGATCGGCGATACGTCGCCCGCGATCGTCAAGCGCTGCGTCGCGTTGCCGGCCGCGGCGACGAGACGTCCCCCGTAGAACGCGCGGCTCGGGAAGTCGCAGAGCTCGGCGTTCATCCGGTAGGTCGACGACAACAGGAACGAGCCATAGAGCTCGTGCATGTGCTGGAACAACGACCGCCGAGCGATCGGATCGCGATGCTCCGCGATCACGAGCGGCGGCAATTGCAGGTGGTCGCCGACACACACCAGGCGCCGCGCGAGCGGCAGGACTGCGCACGCATGCGCCAGCGAAACCTGCCCCGCTTCGTCGACCAGCGCGAGATCGAACTGCTGCCCGAGCAGGCCCGGCGCGGCATGTGTGGTCACGCCGACGACGCAGGCTCCGTCCGGTTCACGCAGCGCGCGCGCGCTCGGGATCGGTTGGACGCGCGTGCGGTCGAGACCTTCGAATTGCCGTTCCGCGCCGATCTTGATGATGGGTGCGTCGGGGTTCGCGCGGGCGACCGCGTCCAACACGTTGTTCACGGCGCGGTGCGTGAACGCCGTCACCAGGACGCGCCGCCCCGCGGCGACGAACGCACCGATGATCGCCGCGGCGAGTCGCGTCTTGCCGGCGCCGGGCGGCCCTTGGACGAACGCGAACGGTTGCGTGCATGCGGCGACGAACGCTTCGCTCTGCGTCGCGTCCAAGCCTTGCGCGCGCGCCCGCTCGATCCCGGCGATGCGCTCCACGGCCTGGTCGCGGAGCGCGCGACCGATCAGCAGCTCCCGGGCGGCCGCGTACGTCGGGCTCTGGAACAGAGCGCGTACCGCTTGGATCGTGCGGTCGGCGAAATCGGCGTCGCGGCGGTCGAGCACGAACGGCACGCCGGCTCGCGCCACCAACGCCGCCCGCGCCGGCGCGAATCGATCGTGGTCGACGAGCACTTGCGCGCGCAGCGGGTCGTACTCGCGGAACACGACCGCGGCACCCGCGTCGATCGACGTCCCGTCACCGAGGTACAGCGCGTCGCCCGCACGGAAGCGCGCGACGAACTCTGGGCACGACAGCGTGTACCCGTCCTTGCCGCTCGAAACGATCGCGAGGTCCTTGACCGCCTCGCCGGCTTCGACGCGCTCTTCCAAGGACAGCGCGTGGACGTCGCGCAACTGCATGGCCCCGGCGCGCCGTTCGCGCGCGAGGATCGCGATCAGGCGTTCGGGCAGCGGGGCCTTCACGACGGCGTCGTTCCGGCGACGACGAACCCGCGCAGCGCGAGCATCGCGTCCAGGTCACGACGCAGCAGGCGCGCGACCGCGTCGAGATCGGTACTCGTGTCGTCTTCGAGATGACGCAGCGCCGCGAGATCGATCGTGTCGTCGTCGAGAACCGGCAATCCGGCCGCGCGCGCCGCGTCGGCGGGACGGCGGTCGAAACCGGGCAACGCGCACGAGCGTCGCAACTCGCCGCGCACGTCGAGCGTGCGCTCGAGCAGCGATTCGACGGCATCGGCGAGACTCGGATCGAGGTCGAGCCCCTCCTCCAACGCGCGCCGCACCGTCGGGCCGTAGATCATCAGCGGCCCCTGCGTGCGAGCGAGGTTCTTCACGAGTTCCGCGAACTCCTGCTGCGGCTGCGCATGCTCGCGCGCGCGCAGCCACCGCACGCGGAAGCGTTCGGGCTTCGACGCCACGATGCCGGCCACGGCGACGACGGTGTCCTTCGCGCGTTCGTCGACCAGCGCGGCCAACGCGAGGTCCGCGCGCGCCAGCTCCGGCCGCACCGCGCCGTGGAATTGCGGCTTGCCTTCGGTCATCGCGCGCGCACGCCGGACGAAGCGCGTGACGAGATCGTGCGCGAGCCCGGACGCGTCCGCGACCGCCCGCGTATCGGAGATCGCGGCGACGGCACGCAGCGTCGTGATCCCGGCGCTCACCAGCGCACCCTTCTGTTCGCGCGTGACGTCGGGAGCGAGCGACAGGTCGTCGGTCGCCTCGAGGTCGTCCATGCAGACCGCGTTCCAACGGCAGTCGGCACAGCCTTCGAAGCGATGCGGGCCAGGATCGGAGTCGACGCGGTTGCGCAGTGTTTGCAGGCGAGCGAGCAAACGCTCCAGACTCGCCGCGACCTCGTCGAGCGCGAACGTGTAGCGAGTGCCGTCGCGCAGGATCACGTGCCCGTGCCGCGGTGGCCGCGCGATCTGCCCGAGCATGCGCGAGTAGAACGCGATCTGCATCTGCGCCGCGGCGTGGACCTTCTGCGTGCTCTTGATGTCCGCGACTTCGTACGTCCCGGTGTCCGACAGCAGCAAGAGGTCGGGACGCCCGAGGAACTCGCCGAGCTTCAACACGCCGTTCGCGATCACGGGAACGCGCCGCGCCATCGCGTCGAGCGTCGCGGCGAAGCCGGCGTCGAACTGCCCCGGCTCGCAACGGATCGACTCGAGCTCCATGCCGGCCAGCAATCGAGCCTCGACGCGTTGGCCGCTTTGGAACAGGATCCGCATGCGCTCGGTCGGCTGCAGCACGCGATCGCGCGGGCCATGGAAATCGAGCCACGGCAAACGCTCGCAGCTCAGGGATTCCTTGATGCGGGTGCCGTCGATCGGACGCATGAGGGCGCGAAGCCTACACGTTCACGGGGTCGGCTCACCCGGATGCGTGACTCCGCCTTCGAGCACGCGATCGAGCACCTGCTGCAGCAATGCCAAGGTGAAGGGCTTTTGCAAGATGTCGTGGACGCCGGCTTTGGCGACCAGATCGGAGTCGAACGCGGCGTCGAAGCCGCTCATCAGGACGATCGGCACGTCCGAGCGGATGGCGCGAATCGCCAACGCGAGTTCCACGCCGTTCATCTGCGGCATCGCGTAATCGGTCACGACGACCGAGAACGCGTCGGGCGCCGCGGCGAACGCCTCCAACCCGAGCCGTGCGTCGGTGGCGATGACCGGCTCGCAGCCCAGGCGCTTCAACATCGCCGCACCGAGGTTCGCGACGTAGCTCTGATCGTCGACGAACAACACGCGACCACGCGGCGCGGGTGCGGCGCTGGCGACGCTGGCCGGTGGCGCCGCTGTCGGCGCCGGAGCCGGAGCCGGCGCCGCGGCGCCCTCCAGCGCCGGCAGATACACGCGGAACGTCGTCCCCTCGCCGATCCGACTGTGAACGATGACCGCGCCGTCGTGCTCGCGCACGATGCCGTAGACGACGGCGAGCCCGAGGCCCATGCCCTGGCCCTGCGGTTTGGTCGTGAAGAACGGCTCGAACAGCCGAGCCTGCGTCGCGGCATCCATGCCGGGACCGGTATCCACCACTTCGATGCGCACGTGCCGACCGACGCGCAGCGGCGCGAGCTTCGTCGCCATCTCCGCGTCGACGCGGACCACGTCGAGCCCTACCCGCAACTCGCCCGCGCCGTCCATCGCCTGCACTGCGTTGCGCAGCAGGTTCGCCAGCACTTGGTGGATCATCGTCGCGTCGCCGAGCACGCGCGCTTCGCTGGTCCCGATGTCGACCGTGACGCGCACGTCCCGCGGCACGGTCGGCGCGAGCATCTTCACCGCGTCGTTCACGACGTCGGCGACCAGCAACGGTGTCCGCCGCAGATGTTCTTTGCGGCTGAACGTCATGGTCTGACGCACCAGATCCCGCGCGCGATTCGCGACATCGATGATCTGCTGCAGTCGCTCCAACGAATCGCCGGCGAGGCGCCCGGACTCGAGCAACAGGTTCGCGTTCCCGATGATGCCCATCAGGAAGTTGTTGAAGTCGTGCGCCACGCCGGCCGCGAGCGTCGCCAGTGCGTCGAGCTTCTGCGAGCGGTGGACTTGCAGCTGCAAGTTCTCGCGCTCGCGCTGCGCCAGCACGCGGTCGGTGACGTCGCGCGCGATGCACGCGACGCGATAGACCGAGCCGTCGTCGCGCCGGATCGGCACGAACGTCGCGTCGAACCAACGATCGACGGGGTGGTGGACTTCGACGTCGCGCGTCAATGGCACGCCGTTGCGCGCGCACTCGCCCACCGAGTCGACGATGATCTGCCTGAACTGGTCCGGGATCAGCGCGTCGATCCGCCGACCACGCATGCCCGCGGTCTTTTGCTTGCAGAGCGTCTCCGCCGCGGGATTCGCCGCTTCCATGACGAAACTGCCGTCGGCTTGCACTCCGATCAGGAACGTCGCGTCTCGCGTGTTCTCGAAGATCTCGCGCTCGCGGCGTTCCGTCGCCGCCAGGGCCGCCTCGATGACCTGTCGACGCGACGACTCCAGCGCGAGCGACACGAGGTCCGCCATCGCGCACGCGAAGATCTCCTCTTCGGTCGTCCAGCGGCGCTTCGAGCCCACGTGTTCGAAGCAGATCGCGCCGGCGAACGCACCGCGCTCGCGGACAGCCGCGTCCAGCATCGACGCGATGCCGAGCGGCACCAGATAGTCGTCCCGGAACTCGCGCGTCTCCGCGTCCTTCAGTGCGTCGTGGGACGCGAGAAGGCGTTGTTCTTCCAGCGCGCGGAAGTACACGGGGTGATCCGCGACGCGCAGCTCGAGTCCGGACGAGTGCCGGGCGGTCGAGCGTTCGAACAGATCGAGCGAGACGATCTTCGCGCGCTCGGCGTCGAGCAACCACACGCTGGCACGCTCGACGTCGACCGCGTGCGCAGCGATCTCGGTCAGCGTGCGGACGTCGCCCGCGAGGTTGTCGCCGTGGAACGACCGCAGGCGCGCGAGTTCGAGCAGCGCGCGGTGGGCTCGTTTGAGTGCGGAGGTGTCGCGCGGCGTCGCCATGCGGCGGCGACGTTAGCAGCCCGCGCAACGTCCCGCCGAAGTTTCGATGGGCCGTCCGCGGGGTGTTTCACCCCCTCCGCGACATCGCGGCGCGGCGTCTGACCCCCTTCGATCCGCCCTTCGTCAGCGCTCGGCGGCAGGCGTGGTCTCGCGGATCGATGCGATCTCGACCAGCGCCGCGTCGGCCAGAGCTCGGTCCGCACCGGCCTTCGCCAGTCGCTCGAACAGCTCCGACGCGCCGACCAGGTCGCCCTTGAACAGCGCGACGTAGGCGGCGACCAGCGCGGCGTCGTCATCTTCCGGATGAATCGTGCGATGCGCGCGCAGTGCGGCGCATTGATCGTCGACATCGCGAGGCTCGCCGTAGAGGTCTTGCAAACGGGTGCCGGACTGCAGCCATTCGGGCATCAACTCGAATCCGCGCCGGAGCTGGTACGCGGCGTCCTCGTATGCGCCGAGTGCGAACAGCGCGTGTCCGAGCGAGAAATGCGGCAGCGCGTTGTCGGGCGCGAGCGGCGCCGCCTTCGTGAACGCCGCGGCCGCGCCAGCGTAGTCCCGCACGCGAAAGCGCGTCATGCCGGCGTCCATGGCCTCGAGTGCCTTGTCCCGTGTCTCGAAGTCGAGCACGGCCGCCGTGATCGTGGTGCCGTACGACGTGACGGTGCGCGCAGCTCCGGGCGTCGTCGGCGGGCGAATGACGTGGACGGCCGCCTTGGATTCGAGCCCGTACCACTCCGAGAAGTGCCCCGGCAGGACCCCCACCATCGGCGCGTAGGCCGGCAGCCCGAGCTCGACCCAGACGTTTCCGGGGGTCAACGCCCGCGGATCCGCGTACCGCGCCGCGCCGCCCGACGCGCCGCGTCCCGCGCCGCCGAGCGTCACCGTGCCGATGCCGCCCGGATTCGGGAACACCGGCTGCACCGGCGGGGCATTGCGCTGCACGGTCGCGCGCGAGCCGAACCCACCGGGCAAACCCGACATCGCGATCCACAATCCAGCCAAGGCGATGAAGACGAGCCGGAACTTCACGCAGCGCCTCCGTTGACGCGCCAAATCCACGAGGGCAGCATCGGCCGGTTCGCATCGCGCTCTGAAGGAAGACCTCTCGATGGCCGGCCGTTCCCCTGTCAAGAACACCCCCTGGTACCAAGACGGCGTGCGCTTCGCGTGCACCGGTTGCGGTGGGTGCTGCCGCGCGCGCAATGGCTACGAGTACGTCTACGTCGATCCGACCGAGGCGCGCGCGATCGCGCGCCGCCTCGGGATCCCGCTGCGCCGCTTCGTCGCCGAGTATCTGCTCGAGCAAGCCGAAGACGCGCAGATGCACCTGCGGTTCGATGACGGAGCGTGCTCGATGTTGAAGGACGGGAAATGCCAGGTCTACGAGGAGCGGCCCAAGCAATGCCGCACGTGGCCGTTCTGGCGCGAGAACCTCGACAAGAAGGTCTGGGACACCGAGATCGCGCCGAACACTCCGGGCGTCGGGCGCGGTCGACTGTGGTCGAAGGAAGAGATCGAGGCGATGGTCGCGGAGGACGAGCGTTGAGTACCGCGCGACGACGTCCACCGCGAGCAGCCGTCATCGGCCTCTCCGCCGTCGCGCTGCTCGTCGGCTGCGCGCAGGAGCCGGATCCGCGTCTGCTGGCGATGACCGGCAAGGCTGCGGAGGGCCGCGACCTGTTCCTGCGCCTCGATTGCCGTACGTGCCACACGACCAATGGCGAGCGCGGGATCGGCCCGACCTTTCTTGGTGTGTTCGGGGCGACCCACGAGCTCGCGGACGGCACCGTCGTCACCGTCGACGAACCGTACGTGCGCGCGACGCTGCGCAAGGAACGGCGTATCCCGCGCAAGGGCTTCGATCCGGTGATGCCGGACTACTCGCGCCTCACGGAACCGCAGGTGGCGTCGTTGATCGAGTTCCTGCGCGCGTTGAAGTGATCGCGGCGGCGCGCGCGGGCGCTGGCTCGTTCCGTCACCACGTGATGCGAAACAGCCGCCGCTTGCCGAGCGCGGGGTCGAACACGCTCACCAGGACGCGCTCGCCTTCGACGCCCTGCACGACTTCGGCGTCGGCGTGGACTCGGACGTCACTCGGAACAGAGGTCGCGGACCATGGGATGCGCGTCAGGACGCGCGCTGGACCGTATGGACCGACCGGCTCGTGCGCCGCGCGCACCACCAGCGCGTAGCCGGTGCGATCGATGCGCCCGTACAGCGCGAGGAAGCGTTGCTGCGTCGCGCTCCAGAACACGGTGACCGCGCCATCGAACCCCGAGAACAGCGGCCGCGCGGCATCGATGTCGCTCGACCAGCGATCGTCACCTTGCGCGAATCGCCAGGCGTCGAGGTCGTCGGCTTCACCGTGCGGGACCCGTGCGGCGTACAGCGACCAATCACCGTCTTGGTCGTGCGTCCCGAGCAGCGCGTCGAACCCCGGTGTGATCCCCATCGCGTACTGGACCACGCATTCGCCGTAGCGCGGTCCGGGGGAATCCGAGCGCAAGTGCGCGAGCGAGCGCCGGACCTGCGGCATCGCGACGTCGACGGGCGCGAGTTCGACGATCGACGTCTGCTCACGCGTGGCAACGGGCGGCGCAGGCCGCATCCGCGCGTTGGGGTCCGAGGCCACGCACGCGGCGAGACACGATCCGAGCACGAGCCACGACTCGAAGCGAAACGTCTTCATGGGGAACTCCGGCGAGCACCGACCTCTCGCCGCATCGAAAGTTCCATCGGCGATGAACTTTTCGAGAAACCATGGCCGGCGAGCGCGGCATCCCACGCGAAGACGGGTCCCGAATGACCCAGCAACCTCTCGTCGAGCAGGAGTACGTCATGTCGCGCGCATTCGTATTGGCCTACGGAATCGTCTGTTACGTCTTGTTCCTTGGCAGCTTCTTGGCGCTCGTGGCATACCTGTCGGGCATCGCACCCGACGCGTGGTTCCCGCGGATCGGAGCCGCCTCGCGGCCGATGGCCGTCGCGATCGACGTCGCCCTGGTCGCGCTGTTCGGCGTGCAGCACTCGGTGATGGCGCGGCCGTGGTTCAAGCGTGCCATCCAGCGCTTCGTGCCACCGCCGATCGAGCGCAGCACGTACGTGCTGATGACCGTCGTCGCGATCGCAGTGCTGTTGCTGTTCTGGCAACCACTGCCCACGACCGTCTGGCACACCGAGGGACTTGCGGCGATCGCGTTGCGCTCCGCCTTCGTCGCGGGCGTCCTACTCGTCTTGATCGCGACGTTCCTGATCGACCACTTCGAGTTGTTCGGACTGGCGCAGGTCGTCGCGTTCGCACGAGGCCGCGCGCATCGGCCACCGACCTTCCGCCTGAACCCGCTGCATGCTCGCGTCCGGCATCCGCTGTACGTGGGCTGGCTGATCACGTTCTTCGCGACGCCGAGCATGACCGTCGATCACTTGGTGTTCGCGGTCGCGATGGCCGCCTACATCCTGATCGCGATCGTCCACGAGGAGCGCGACTTGGTCGCGATCCACGGCTCGATCTACCAGCGCTATCGCGCCGCGGTGCCGATGCTCGTGCCGAGCCTGCGCCCGCGCGTCATGCGCGACGCGTAGCCGTGCTCGATCAGCTGCCGACGCAGCCGCCGAACCAATCGCCGGCCTCGGCATCGTCGGTGATGTCGACGTCCGATTGGTCGAACCAGAGACTCCCGGCGTCGTCGATGCCGAAGCCCGCGACGCCGAACATGATCATCACGCCGCCCGCTTCGCCCTCGGGGCCGACCGTTTCCGTCGGCGCGGCGACCGCGAGGTCGTCGACGCCGTCCTTGTCGAAATCACCCACCGCGAGGAATGCGCCGAGTTGGTCGTTCGCCTCGAGGAACTCGGGGCACGAGCCATCGCCTTGATGCCAGAGCGCACCGTTCCCGGTGACGATTCCGTTCGCCGAGCCTTGCATCCAGTACACGCCGCCCGCGTTGTCGAAGCCGAGCACGGTTTCGTCGGGGATCCCGATCGCGAGATCGGAGAAGGCGTCGCCGTCGAAGTTGCCCGCGGCGAGCGCGTACCCGAACGCCTCACCCGCGGCGCACGAGCCCGGCACTCCCGCCGAGTTCTGATGCCACTGAACGGCGTTCCCGAAGTCGAATCCGCTCGGCGTGCTCGCGACGACGTAGATCGAGCCCGCGCTCGTGAAGCCCGACACGGTCGTCCCCGGCACACCGAGGGCGAGATCGTCGTCGCCATCGCCGTCGAAGTCGCCGGCCGCCAGCCCCTGCCCGAACCCGACACCGCCCGCATCCGCGGCGCCGCCGACGTCGGTCAACACGAAGCGGACGGCTTTCTTCACGCGCAGGCCGGCCTTCTTCGCGCCGAACATCACCGTGATCGATCCCTCGCTGTCCGCGTCGATCGGATCCTCGGGAGCGCCGATCGCAAGGTCGTCGCGGCCGTCGGCGTTGAAATCGCCGACGCAAAGCGCGCTCGCGAACTCCTGATCCGCGAGCACGTCGCCGGGCATTCCCTTCACGCCGGGATGCCACAGTTGATTGCCCTTCGCGGACAGTCCGCTCTTGCCGCCGCGCAACACGTGGACGGCTCCGGCGCGCGCGACGCCGACGCCTTTGCCGACGCGCTCGAGCACGCTGATCGCGAGGTCGTCGTACCCGTTGCCGTCGAAGTCGCCAGCGGCGAGCACGCGCCCGAACGCTTCGTCGGATGACGGCGGGATCGTTCCGGGCTCGGCCTCGGCCTTGTCCTTGATGCCCTTCGAGTCCTGCGACCACACCTGCGCGCGAGCGGCGCGCAGACCGATCGGCGAACCGTAGATCACGTAGACCGCGCCCGCGCCGGCGAGGAAGTTGATCTTCGCGCCGGGCGAGCCGACCGCGACGTCGTCGAAGCCATCGCCGTCGAAGTCACCGACCGCGCACGTCGCGCCGAACAGCGCGTCGAACTCGAGATCGAAGCCGAGTGAGGCTGCGTTCCACACTTGTTCGTCGACTTTCGAAGGGCCGGTGAACGTGCCGTAGAACACGTGCATCGAGCCTGCATCGGACACGGTCGCGACGCGCTCGAACGGACAACCGACGACGAGATCCTCGAAGCCGTCGGCGTTGAAGTCGCCCGCTCTACCCGCGGGCGAACCCGCGGCGAACGCTGCGACGACGGTGATCAGAGCGAGGGAAATGGGCGTCTTCATGGTTCAGCTCCCGACTCGCCAGCCGAGTGCGTCACCGGCGACCGTGGGTCCCGGCATTTCGCCGTTCCCGCGGTATTGATGTTCCGCGGGCGCGTTCGGGAAGCCGCTCGCGCCGCCATAGAAGAAGTCGACCATTCCGCAGCCAGCGAACGCGCCGATGTCTTCTCCCGGAACTCCGACCGCGATGTCGTCGAAGCCGTCGCCGTCGAAATCGCCGGTGGCCAACGAGAAGCCGAACACGTCGTCCATCTCGACGGCTCCGAGCGCGAGGATGTTCTGGTGCAGGAACTGCGCGCCAGCGCCGATCAGGCCGAGTTCGTTGCCGAACAAGATCGCCACCGCGCCGCTCTCCGGCTCGTCGATGTCGCTGTCCGAGGGAATGCCGATCGCGAGATCGTCGATGCCATCGCCGTTGAAGTCGCCGGTGGCGAACGACTTGCCGAAGCCGTCTCCGAGCGCTTCGGCCGTGCCGGGCACGCCGGGAGTCGCTTGGGAATAGACCAGCTGTTGCTTCGGATCGGGCCCCTTCTTGCTGCCAGGGAGTAGGTGGAACGTCCCGAATGCCGTGCCGTCGATGCTCTCGCCGGGTACGCCGACGACGAGTTCGTCTTTGCCGTCCCCGTTGAAGTCACCGGCCGCGATGCCGTCGACGAACGTCTTGATCCACGGCAGGTTCGGTTGCGGGAGCTGCAGCGCCAGCTCGTCGATGCGCAGGCTCTTTTTCGCGGTCAGGCCACGCTTGCCGCCGAACAACACGTGGAGCGCCGCGCGCACTTCGACCTCGTCGTGGTCCTTCACCATGATCACGAGATCGTCGCGCTTGTCGCCGTTGAAGTTGCCGACGCACAGGCGGCTGCCGAAGCCTTCGTTCTCGAGCGCCACCGATGCGATGCCCTTCGAGTTCTGCGTCCAGTACTGGCTCTTCGTGACGGTCAGGCCGAGCTTCTTCTTGCCATAGAACACGTGGACGGCGCCTGCACGCGGCTGACCATCGACCGTGTCCCAAACGGCGACCGCGAGGTCCGAGCACTTGTTGCCGTCGAAGTCGCCGACGACCACCTGGCGACCGAAGATCTCCGGAGCCGGGTTGTTGACGTTGACCCCTGCCTCGTTCGGAACGCCGGGCACGTTCTGGTGCAGCACGAAGTCACGGGCCGGATCGAACACCGCACCGGAGTCGGTCCCGTAACGCACCATCACTTGCCCGGCGTCGGGGATTCCGTCGACCGTGGCGCCCGAGATCGCGAACGCGAGGTCCGAGAACCCGTCGCCGTCGAAGTCGCCGATCGCGAGTTCCGACGCGACCTTGGGATCCGCGTCCCCGGTGTTCACGCCGCGTTCGGAGCCCGACGAGCCGTCGATCCCATTCGCTGCTCCGCGCAGCACGAAGTAAGCGCCGTCCGCCGGGACGAACACGGTCGCTCCGGAGGCCACGGCGATCAGGTCGTCGAACCCGTCACCGTCGAAGTCACCGCCGGGGGCAGGTCGTGGCGCCAAGAGCAGCGCCGAGAGCAGGAACAGCGATCGCATGGGTACCTCCGTCCCGGACCGGGAGCCGGGGCGCCCATGGGATCCGAGGCACGGCACGCGCGTCACGCGGATTCAGCGCGGAAAGCGCGCGAAGGCACGAACTTCATCCCGTCGGGGGCAGGGGGTAATGCGGGGGTCGGGGGACGCGGGGTGGGCGGAGAGCCCACGAGGAGCCTCTCGTGCATTCCATTCACGACGTGAATGATGATCATCCGCGCCATGAATGCCCTTCCGAGACTGGTCGAGTCGGCGCTGTCCGAACGCATGCGCGTCATGCCCGCCGTCGTCATCACCGGATCGCGGCAGACCGGCAAGAGCACCCTCGCCGAACGACTCGTCCCGGGGACGCGCCGTTACGTGTCCCTCGACGACATCGATGCCCTGGATGCGGCAAGGCGAGACCCCGAAGTCCTCGTCGGAGGCACCGGGCCGGTCACGATCGACGACGTGCAGCGAGAGCCCTCACTGCTCCGCTCCGTCAAGCGTTCGATCGACCGCAAGCGAACCCCAGGCCGCTTCCTCCTGACCGGCTCGGCGAATCTTCTCTTGATGCGACAGGTGTCGGAGTCGCTCGCTGGTCGGGCTGCGTACCTGACGCTGTGGCCCATGACGCGAAGGGAACAGCGGGGACTCGGAAGCGCGGGTCGGTGGTCCGAGTTGTTCGAGTCTCCCGACGACCAGTGGATCGACGTGCTCCGCCGGTCGCCCACCGACGCCGACGATTGGCGCGATCTCGCGCGGCGCGGCGGCTACCCGACGCCGGCGCTCGAGCTACGAACCACGAAAGACCGGACCATCTGGTTCGACGGGTACGTACGGACCTACCTCGAACGGGATCTGGCCGACCTCGCGCAGATCAGCGCACTCCCCGACTTCCGCCGCCTGATGCGCGCAGCATGTCTGCGGGTGGGCCAACTCGTGAACCAGACCGAGCTCGGCCGGGACGTCGCCTTGCCGCAATCGACGGTCCACCGTTGGCTGAACCTGCTCGAGACGAGCCATCAAGTCGTCCGAGTGCCGGCGTTCGCCGTGAATCGGACCAAGCGGCTGATCAAGAGCCCAAAGCTGTATTGGTCCGACGTCGGACTCGCGATGCATCTCGCCGGCGGCGAGCCCGGCGGTCCGCAGCTCGAGAACATCGTCCTCCACGACCTGTTGGCGTGGCGCGACGCCCGTCTCGAGTCCACGGACGTCTTCTATTGGCGCACGGCATCCAGCGAAGAGGTCGACTTCGTCGTCGAAACCGGCGACCGCTTGCTGCCGATCGAGGTCAAGGCGACCGCCAAGCCGCGACTCTCCGACACGAAGCACCTGCGTTCGTTCCGCGCGGAGTACGGAAAGTCGGCGCGCGCCGGCTTGCTGCTGCACACCGGGACGCTGGTCGACTGGCTCGCCCCGGACGTGCTCACGTGTCCGTGGTGGATGGTCGTGTGACGTCGGGGTGCGGTTCGCGCGACAGTGCGCGACATACCTCGATCCCCTGCCGCACGACCTCGCGCTTGTCCTCGCCCAACTCCGCGAGGTCCTCGAACCGGAGCTTGCCCTCGATCACCAGTCTCGTGAGTACCTGCGCAAGGACCGAGTACCGGAAGTCGTAGGTCGTGTCGATTCGGCGCTGCTCGCGCTCGAGGAACCGCTTCAGACCCCACATGTCGGCCGGCGCTTTCGCGGCCGCAGCGCGCTGCTTCATTTGCTCCAGCACGCCGTTCAAATCGTTGGCCACCGCCTGATCGAACACACGCCGAGCGATCTTCTTCTCGCGTTCGCTCCACTTCAGGTCGGACATCGCGTCACCCCTTGCCCAAGGACTCGAGCACACGCAGCGCCGATCGTCAGCGCTTCCCGCTGAAGTCACCGATCAACGGCAGGTACGCGCTCCACGGTCCGACCGCGTCCGCGTACCGGCGCGCCATCACTCGAACGCACTGGGCCACGTGATCGAGGTCGTGCGCCACCCACGTCGCCAGCAATTGCCCGAGCGTCACCGCGCCGAACACGGGGTGGCGACCGAGTCGCTCGAGATCGTCGGCCGTCAGCGCGAGTTCGTCAAGGCGCCGCAGACTCGCGCTCCGCTCGGCTGCGAACGTGTCGAGCAGCGTCGGAAGGGACACGCCGCGCGAACTCTCGAACATCGCGTCCCGCACGAACGGCGTGAACGGCACCGCGTCGCCGTGGAGCAGCAAGTGCTCGACGCGAGGGATCCAGTCGGTCCGCTCGCCATGGATCAGGTGTCCGACGATGTCGAACGGACTCCAGGTGTTCGGGCCTTCGGTGGTGTCGGTCCACGAGGAGGGCAGATCGCGCAGGAGCGCGTTCAGCGTGGACGGGGTGCGGCGGAGGACGGGGATCGCGTCGGGGAGGGAGAAGGACATGGGGTTTCCGGCGGAGTTGGGGGCCGGGAAGGTAGTTCGGGGCGACGGCCGCGATGTCGGGAGGGAAACAAAGATCACGGAACAAAGAGCCCCTTGGCGATGTACTTCGCGAAGAGCTTCGGGCCTGAGTCCGTGCGGTGTGTGGCGTAGACCTTGATACCGAGGTCCATCAGTGCTTTGGCTGCGGCATGTCCGTGGTGCGCGTACCCGAGCAACGTGTGCACGATCTGCTTCGGGCCAATCCTCCGCCCGCAATGGTCGAGCACATAGTAGTTTCTGTACGGTGTGTGATCCTGAAGCGCTCGCCGCCCGGCGAGGATGTCGTCCACATCAGCACGTCGCATCGTCCCCTTCTCGGTCCGATCGTTGTAATTCGTGACCTGCGTCGACAAGCCCGACTTTGATCTGGTCGACTTCTTCTTGTTCGCCATGTATGCGTTCCTTCATAGTTAACTACGCATGATCGCGCAACTTGATCCGGAGAAGTACATCAGCACCCCGCGTTCCTAGACCAGCCGCATTAACTATCCTTGGCAGGACACTTCAATCTCTGCCCCCACTCCTGGATGACAGGCATTTCTTGGGAACTCCAAGGTGATGACTCTGCTTGGTTCCTTGGAAGCAAACGAGACCCTAAGCCCATCGCCACTTCCTGGGTGCGATGCCACATGAATCTGAACGCCACGCGCAACTGCTCGCCGATGCGCACGGTTCACGACGGTATCGCCGAGCAACGCTTGCCCAGCGTCGCTCACTACAATCTCGACCCTCGTGGCCGTCTCGATCAAGCGCGCTAGAAGTCGTCGCGGATCTCGGATCGGGAGACGGAACATCCTGGCTGGCTGCAACATGGACATTGTTCGGATCAGGAACTCCGAAGCGACTCCTCGTTTGAGTTCACGATGCCGGTACTGATTCCGGTATCCACGCAGACACTCGTAGCATGACGTACTCGGGTCGCAGGCGCAGTCGATCACGCGCTCGAGCGCGCGCACAAGGATGTTCTCAGGTTGCTCATACACACTGCGAACGTGACCCGCTCCGCCTGGGACGGTGTCGAAGAGGACGACTGCAGTGCCATCGCTCGAAGGATTGAGAGTCGCATTGATCTCGCTGATCGGGATCTCGCATTGCGCAGCCATTCCCCCCAGAATGGCGTCGCAGAGGCTCCACCAGAAGCTGTCCCGCTCCGGCCCGGCGAAGCGCTCTGCCTCAGCGAATCGGAGAAGCGCAACATCGGTTTTATATACATGACCGAGATGGAAACGTTCGCATCGCCCACTGCATGCTCTGCCCCAGCGGTCACGATGACGGGCCGTTCCCGTGAAGGAGATCGGCCGCGCCCAGCCGCACCGAGTGCAGCATTCGAAACCTTCTCCGCCACGCCCTTCGTTCAAGACGACGAGTTCCGCGTCGGTCGCCACGGTAACCTTCGCTACTAGCTCGCCCTTGGCTCCGCGCAGTTCGCGCGGTGCCGGTTCCTCACGTTCGAGCCCTTTGTAATATATGCGCGTCGCGTAAAGGCGCTGCGGGCGGCGCGATCCCGGCCGCTGTAAAGTCTCGGCGTTACTGTAGAAGCCGAACTCGGGACGAATGAATGGCAGATTGCCACCTTTTGTCCGCTTGCCGCAATGTGGGCACGTCCGTTCGCGGCTGAAGTCCTGACCCTTCTTCCGCATGTCGAACCAGCCGCACGCACAGCGTACGTAGTTGAACGCCTCGAATTCGCGCTTCGGGATGCGGCGAATGCCGGTGCTCGTCCAGAGTTTCTTGCGAGCGACCACCTGCGAACCGGGCGCATAGTCGGCGATCGCAAGCGAGAGGTCGCGCGTGAGCTGGATCTTTCCCGCGTCCTCGCCGCTCGTCTCAAGCTCGAGCTCCACCGCGTCCTTCGGAAACGTGTATCCGGGGAGCACGAGGTGTCCGGACAGCTCTCCCAAGAGATCGCGCCCTGCGTATGTCGCACGGATCCGCTTGAACTGATCGGCCTGGGAGCCACGTCCGTCGGCGAGCGCCGCGGCGCGAAGTTCTTCGTAGTCACGGAGATCCCCCGTGATTCGAGCGCGTGCCCTCGCGATGCTGCCACGCCGTGCGGCGTCGAGCGCTGCATCGCGCCACGCCCACGACGCCACGCCCAGCGCGTCATGCAGGGGCTGCGGCACGACACGGGCGATCTGCTCCGCGACGTGCTGCGGCCCGGCTGCCACCCATCGCTCGAAGCGATCGACCCCGAGTAGGCCGCTCGCGTCGACCGCATCGAACATATCTTTAACGTCACGGCACGTCGACGGATCGAGGCGGAAGTACTCCGATAGCACCACGGAGTGCACATGACGCCGAGCGATGTGCTCGTTGTTGAGTTCGATGCGGGGCGGGCGGATGATTCCCGCGATAATCCGCGACGGGTCCGCGTAATAGTTCAAGTCATGGGATCTACTCTGCGCGAACGTGACCACCAGCGCAGCCGACGCCGTGCGCCGCCCTGCACGTCCGGCCCGCTGCGCGTAATTCGCCGCGGTTGGCGGAACGTTTCGCAGGAGGACCGCCTCGAGTTCTCCGACGTCGACACCGAGCTCGAATGTCGTCGAACACGATAGAAGATTGAACTCACCGGCGACGAACGCGGCCTGTACTCGCGTCGCTTCCTTGCGCACGAGTTGAGCCGTGTGCTCCTGCGAGCGCAGTGAGATCTGGTCCATCGTCGTGAAAAGCGTGCGGTAATGATCGCGGAGAAGGCGAGCATCTTGTTGCGGTTCGACGACTTTCAGCACCCCTGGACACGCATAACCAGGACAAACAAAGCGAATGCACTTATTCGTCACCCGTCCGCACGCGTCGCAACGGAACCACGCCTCGTCGGCCGCCACGGGCACGGGTCGCCACAGCCGATAGTCAACGCGGTAGAGGACGCCGTTGCGCGCGGAGCCCCCGCTTCCATCGACAAGCCGATGCTTCACGATCCAATCGCCCCACAACTTCTCGATCGCTCTCAATGCGTGTTCCCGCACAAGTGCGGGATCCGCGCCTCCTCGCAAGAGAACTCGCTCGACCAGATCAGATCGAGCGTTGCGACGAAACGGGCTCTCCGTCGGTCGGAACGACAGAATGTGCTGGCGCGGGTCCGCAGCCGTTTCGCGTATCGTCCGCTCGAAGTTGCGTGGTTCGAAAGCGCGATCATCGAACGACATGCGGTCAGGCAGTGTGACGGCGCCTTGTCGCCTCACCGTGTCGAGCAACATCTCGACAAGCAGGTCGGCTTCAGCTGGTGCCAGATTGAACGGCGGCATCAGTAACGGGCGCGGCGTCGTGTACGTGGGAGGAAGCGCGAGTCGATAAGAAATCAACGCGCATGCCTCGAGCGAGTGTCGCACGTCGAGTCCGACGAATTCGCGCATGACCCAGCGCAGAGCCCGTTCAGTCAGTTTGTCTAGTGAGTCGCCAACGTCGCCGGCATGAATATCCCGAGCGCGCTTCGCCACTCGCTTAGCGAGCTCATCGAAGCCAACTTCTTTGTCGCGGGCCTCCGGGATCGAGCGCAGGACTTCCAATGTGATACGTCGGAACAGCATGCGCTCGTACGAGTCCTCGACGAACGCGGCGAAGTACGCGGCATCCTGACGGCTGTCGGCAAACGTCAACAACTTGCGCCCTTCGCCGGCGCGATCGCGCTCGACAGCCGTTTGGGCGGGTGGGATCGCCGGAAACAGCGCGGTCGCGATCACCGCCACGGGCGCGTCTTGCGATGTCACCATCGGTGCGATGAGGTCGCCGCCGCCTCGTGCGGCCCCACAGGCCGGGCAACTCGTCATCCCGCTCGTTCGCAATTGACCTAGCTCCACGGCGCGCGCCGGGCCGCAGCTGCACGGAAGGCTCGGAGCGACGACTTCATCGAATCGGCCGCAACCGAGACACAGTCGGACAGGAACGAGCCTGGACGCTGCCTTGCGCCTCCCGGACGTCTTCTTCTTTGAGGTTTCGGCTGTCGCCGTCGGCGCAGTGGACGCGTCCACTTCCTCGTCAGGATCCGCTTCCAGTGCTTCAGCCGTCGCGAGCATGAAGTACGACCTCGCCTCTCGCTCTTCCACGTCGTCGCTGATGGGCTCGAGATGGCCATGCTCTTCGTGACCGACGATGTACCCCTGACCGCATCGCCGGCACGACGCAAGGTCGAACACGATGTTGGGCGATGGGCACACATCGCAGCTCAACCGATCGTCGAAGAACACGCGCGGACCCGCAGGCAGTTCGAATGCGGCGTGATCGGCGAGACACACGCGAAGACCAGAAACTGCGCGTGCGAAGAGGTGATATCGCGCCGGCAACAACGGCGCGTCGACGCGCGCGTTCTTTGCGCGCACCGCCAGTTGGACCAAAGCGACGAGCCCTCGACTGCACTCGTCGGGAGTATCGGCAAAGATCTCCTTCGCTACGGATTCGAACGTCGAGGGCTTGGGCGCGGTCCCGTCCGCCGGCTCGAGACGCTCTCGAAGTCTTCGCAAGCGCTGATCCCGGCGTAGACACGCATACAGCGCGACGTCTTGCGCACTCCGTATCTCTGCTTCGAGGTCGTCGTCGACGGGACCCGCCGCCGGTGTCGAACTCTCTTCGTCCCAGGCATCCTTCGGTGCAACTGGTTGGACCTGCGAGGCTCGGGACGCGGCAATCACGTGCTGAGTCGACAGAGAGAGGGAGCGCATGCTCATCGCCCAGGACGACTCGACGCCAGCGTGTCGCTCGACGATCGAGTGGATGTCGAGGACTGCAGCCTCGGGTGACGCATGCGCACCTTCGAGACTCTCGAGAAGTTCGACGTACATCGCGCACGAGCCTGAGCCGAGCGACTCGTCCGCACTTGCATGCACCGGATCGCGATCAGCGAAGACGACGTCCTCTGGTTCGAACTTCTCCGAGAATAGCGTGGAGGCGAATGCTGCGACTGCTGCGGCAGCGTCGCGACCTCCAATCGTCGCGCTCGTCGCAATGCATCGCAGGCGGCCTGGTTCGCTGCGAACCAATCGGTCCTTCAGCCGACGCAGTAGGTAAGCGACCTCCGTGCCTTGGGTGCCGTCGTAGGTATGCGCCTCGTCGAGGACCAGAAATCGCCACGTGCACGTTCCGTCGACGGGATCGAACAACGGCGAATCCCTCGGCCGTAGGAGTAGGTACTCGAGCATCGCGAAGTTCGTCAGCAAGAGGTGCGGCGGCTCATCTTGCATGCGCGCTCGTGAGATCAACTCCTGATCTCGGTGCTTCTCGTTCGGGAAGAGCTGATGAAACGTCTCCTTCGCCGTGTGCTCGTTGTGTTCCGTATCACCGACGTAGCGGCCGAACGTGATGTACGGATAGGGCTCAGTCAACCGGCGCAAGCGCTTCAACTGATCGTGCGCGAGTGCATTCATTGGATAGAGAAGCAGCGCTCGGACCCCCTTGCCGAGCGTGCCGGCCTCGTGCTCTCGATGCAGGTGATCGAGAATTGGGATCAAGAATGTCTCGGTTTTTCCGGATCCAGTGCCCGTCGCAGCAACCAAATTGCGTCGACTCGCAAGAACGCGACGAATCCCGGCATCCTGGTGCGTATACAGAGGGCGATCGGGATCGAGCCCATGTTCGCTCGCACGCAAGAACTGGCGATGCAGAATGCCCTCGCTCACCAATGACGCGATCGTCGCTCCCTTGCGGTACGGAGGCGTCGCCTCGAGCAACGGACCGCGGATCAACCGACCGGGCGCCGCAAGCTCTTCTTCGACGCGCGCTCGCAGTCGGTCGTCGCGCAGAATGAATGTGGATGCGAGGTAGCGCAGATACGCATCGCAGATGCGTGCTGTAGCCGCGAGCGGGTCGAGATACGTATGCGGCATGTCGGTCCTACCTCACTGGTCGGTGCAGATCACGGAATACGAGCAATGTCTCGATGCGCGCGAGGTACCAGCCGAAGAGTTCGGGAGCCACGATCATCGCCAAGCCAGCAAGGCGCGCAAGGTCACCCACAGGCATCGCCGTGCCTTCGACCTTTTCGCCCCGTTCACGCTGGCGCGCGCGAACTCGACTTGCCAGAGCCACGAGCGCACAGGCGTGCGGGATGCGTCGGCCCGGCGTTGCCGCATCGACCGTTCGGCCCTCAATGGTTGTCTCTACGCCATGTCCCGCGACGCTGTCGGGGATCTCGAGTCGGTCATTGAGTCGCTGAAGCAGCGATGCACTAAACGCACTGCGGTCCGCACGCATGCTCGTGAGGTACGCCTTCAAACGATTCACTGCCAGTTCCAACTCTCGTTCTGCGGCCGTTGAAATCGCGGTCCGAGCGAACCAAGCGCTCAGCTGCTCGTGGTAGACACGCTCCTGATGCGATGCCCATGATTTACTAAAAGCAAGGCGTCGGGTCGGTGCGAGGTCACCTGGGTGCGGCGGCCTTCCTTCGTAAAAGTCGTGAGGAAGCGCCTCCGAGAAAACGAGTGAAGGCCGTCCGTCGACTGCGGTTCCGTCAACGCTTACATAACGAAAGTGGAACTCTCTTCTCGACAGGCTTTCAACGATCAGCTCGAGGCCATCGCCGGATTCCGCTAGTGCAACGTCGAGGATCTTCCAGGTCCGGCGACTCTCGTCGCGTTCTTTGGCGTGTAGCCCGATTGGAATCGGCAAGTGCGTAGATGGGCGGAATGGTTCGACGATCTCTTTGTAGCGACGCCACGCGCTCTTGTCCCGCGAAGCCATGCCCGGAATTTCGACCATGGCAGACAACCCAGGCCAGCACTCCTTGAGCCGATCTCGTGTCTCCGGTGACCTTTCCTTGCGGTACTCATCAAATGCGCGCGGCCCGATGTGAGAGAAGAGGCCCATCTCGGCGAGCTCTACGCGATCGGCATCGATTCGCCCACCGTGATGCGCGTCGTCGAAGACCGACCACTGGTCGAGCGCATGATCCAGCGCGTCCAGCACGCGTTGGCCCGCGAAGCGTCGCGGCGCGGGCTCGTTGCCGCGGCCGTGATGGGCTGCGTCTAGCGCTGTCTCCTCTCGGATCGTTGATGTCAGAGGTGAATCGTCGGACGGTGCTTCGGCATCGCCCCGTGCTGTTGCGTCGATTTCGAACGTGAAGACGTCTGGATCGCCCAATACCGGCGCCGCACAGACGTCGGTTGAGTCAACCCATGGATCGAACGGAACGATGCGCACGAGGTATCGCCCGGGGCCAAGAAAGGCGATGTCGATCGTGGCTTCGAAGTGACCCGTCGCGTCGGCGGCATGCCATATGTCTTCGTGAATGACTTGTGATGGCACTTCTTCACGCACGACTTGGGTGCGGCATTCTGTGACGCCGCGGTCGCACTCCCACGTCACGTCGACTTGCGTTTGCGACGCATTCAGACGAACGGACTTGCCAGCGCGCACGGGAACAGCCGGTCCCAGCCGAACGATGTCATGTACTGAGTGCTTTCCGTCGACCTCCCAAGTCGCACGCAGGAGTCCGCGGGGTGCCGCACTCTCCATCGAACTCGCGAATGCCGTGAGGTCGAAGATCGCCACGGCGCGTTTGCGTCCAGCATCGATACGACGCGGATTTTCAAGGTGCACGCACGTCGCGCCATCCTCGTTGACGAGCTGCAGCTCGATTCCGCGCGCCGTTCCGAACTCGCCCTCGATGCGCAACCATGAGCGAGCCGCCTTCAGTCGATTCGACGGCACCAGCAGCGGCAAGCTGGTCTCATCCCCGGCTATGCGATCCCAGGCGCTCGCGTCGAGCGAGACGTGGAGGCCAAGCTGCTCGAGGCAGACATCGGCGCTGACGATTCCCGACGGCGTCTCCTCGCGGAACCGAACCACGGGTGGTGCCGTCGGTTCGCATGGCACGAAGAAGGACCACCAACCATCCCGCCCGACGATCGCATTGCCGTCGCAGTCGTTGACCCGAACGTTGTTTCGCGTCTCGACTTCGTATCCCCGCGCTCTGCCGCGAAGCCGAAAGTAGGGCGCGATCCGCAGCTCGACGGAAGCGCTTCCTGCTTCGCCGTCTCGGACGTCCACCCGAAATCGCCCGCGGGCATCTCGGCCCAAGCGGAGGAGAGGGTGCCCTAGGTCGATCACACCGTCGTGGGTTGCGACAGCGATTTCCCGTAGGCACCTCAGCCGCGTCACGTTCCGCGGGTGCGTCAGGCCGAGCGAGCGAATTTGAATGCGCGCGTCGTTCTTAAGGCGGTCAGCGCCTTCGACACGCAGCTTCGGTGTGACACCAACGAAGAGCGGACAGTACGCGTCGAATGTCGCTTCGCACCCGAAAGGTTCGGGTGCCTCGAATCGGATGCCGAACGGCTCCTTTCCAATCGAGATGACCTCGGTTCCGACTTCGATCGACAACCGATCGCTGGAGTCGACCTCGACCGCCGTCCAACCTTTCATTGGCGCGTCTAAGGAGCCGATATCCAACTTGATGGCTTCAGGCGGGCGGATGCACGCGCGGTCCCCGGAGAACACCAGCAGGAACCGCGAAGCAGGAATCGCCTCAGCGTCTAGTCGGTCCCCCCGTTCGGCATCGAAGGCGAGCCAACGACCCGATTCTGGAATGCCGGCAAGCATCCATCCGCGCACGCGATCGCCGTCGCGTCGCATTTCGACTTCGTATTGCTCCGCGCGCACCGGGAGCTCGACGATCAGCGTGTCGATCGTGCCATGTGTCTTCGTGTGCGGCGGCGTGAATGCCCACGACTTCGGCCCCGCCCGAAGAACCCACTGAAACGCCGACGGGCCCGGATCGACGTGTTGCGCGGGGAATCGGACTTGGAGTCCAACGCTCGATCGCCCGAAGTAGAGATGCGGTCGCGCGAGGCGCGAGATGCCCTCGGCAGACGGGCCAAACCCCGTTCCCTTTCGCCACGCTCGAAACGCGTCGAGAAAGCGTTGCGGGATTGACTCGGCGCGCGTTGATGCTGGCTTGAGGGCTTCCGCTCGACTCATCCAGCGCAGAGCCAAGCCAACCGCGCGCACTGCGGCGTCACCGCCGTGTTGGACGAATCGCTTCACGGGCTCGGGAAACGAATGACGATCTGGATGTCCGCAAACTGCCGCGAGCACTTCGTTCGCCGCGATCGTCGTCAACGCCAGATCCGCGGTTACGACTTCGATCAGCTCGAAGAAGTCAGTGAGACTCGCGTTCGGCATCAGTCCATGCAACAGAATCGGCGTGACTCGGCTCATGCCGTCCATTGGCGGGTTCGATAGGCCGTGCCGCTCCAGGTATTTGATGAACTGCTCGCCCCACGCGTTGGCGGCCGCCTCGTCGATACCGAGCGTCTCCGACACGGCGCTCCACAAGTTGTTACCGCAGTACGAGAACGCGCCTTCGAACACCACGTAGCACGCACACGCGTCGGGAAAGCGCTTCCACACTTGATCGACGGCGTCGTCGCCTGCGTGCGACTTCATGTAGACGGCCAACGCAGAGCCGAGGTCGTGCGCTTGCTCTTCCGTCAGGTCGAGCAGTCCGATCCACTCGATCGGCGTGCCGCCCTTCGGGCGGATGCGATCGCGCAGCTCGTCATTCCCCTCGTCGAGGCGCTCGGTGATCGACCGAGGTTGAGATGCGCGCTCCGCCTCCAAGTCGTCCGGTACGTCGTGGGTCGCGACATCTGTTTGCGCTGGATCTCCAAGTCCGAGCGCGCTCGTTGATTCGGGCGAGACGTGTGCGCCGACTGCGGAGTGAGCGGCGTCTGCGCCTTCTGCAGCAGGTGCAGGGATATCCTCGGAGAGATCGGAGTGCCGACCGCCCTCGGAGCGATCTTTGGGTAGCCAAGCGGTATGGCTGAGGCCATCGATCGTTTCACTCGTGTCGGCAACAGCGGACCCGAACGCGGACCGCTGCGCGGAATCTGGACCTGATTCCGGCGTGTCAACGCGCGAAGGCTCGGCGTGTTCCGGTGCGATTCCGGAGGGGCGCCGGTTTGAATCGTGCTGCGGCACGCCGCGCTCCGAGATTACGGGGCCACGATTGGACTCCCGTGTCGGGGTTGCCATCCGTCCGCCCTTCTCAGAGGGCGTTGGCCTGGACCTCCAACTGAAGATCCGCAGCACTCCCACGCGCGCCCGCCGTCTTAGGCGTCGGAGGATTCGTGACCACAGCTTCGCCATCTTCCCGCTCCACCCTCTCGTTACACCTACCCCACCCCGCCACTCCTCGCTCACGTCCGCAGTCTCAGGTGCTCCAGCGTCTTGACCGGCGCATCGTCGGCTTATGCGCCTCGAACAACATGGCGGCGATCGAATCGGCCCAAAGCAGAGGGTACTCTCCGATCGTCGCTTGCCCGGCTTCCGCCAAGGGTACTGAAAGCTCCGCAACTCGCATGAGGTCTCGCCCGACCAGCGGATGGAGATCGCGCCAGTACTTGTATTCGTAATCGTCGTCGCCGCCGTCACCGCGACTGCTCGTGTAGAGACCAAGCGCTTCGGTTGCCCGCCTCGTGTCTCCGCCTGTCTTCACGACCAGGTGCATCCACAGTGTTCTGATGTTGGTGACCCAACAGTCTTTCGGCCGTAACAACGCGGCCATCTCCGTTCCGACACCGACTTTCAAGTACGGCAAGTTCTGTTCGTAGACGAGATCCGGCAACGTCGCCGGGTTCTTCCAGGCCTCCAACTTGCGTCCGAACTCGAAGATCCTTCGCCTGGTGTTGTGCTCGAGAATCGGCCGAGCGAGATCGTTCAATCGCGCCGAGAAGTTGCCGTATTCGTTCTCTATCCCGAGGGCGAGGTCGACAAAGACGTTGATCCGGCGCGACCGAAGACTGGAAACGATCTGCCGGTGAGCCTCCAATCGCCGTGCGTACACGGTGGCAACGTCCGTGAACTCGAGAGTCGCGAGCGTGCGCTGAATCAGAACGTCGGACATCGATAGCGTCGCCGGCGTCTTGGATTTGCTCATTCTCATTGGCTCTCCGTTGAGGAAGAACTACTTGACAAATCCCGCGCTTTCATGAGCTTGGTTCTGTCAGGCCCCTCGAATCCACCTGTCTCATCCACTTCGAGGCAAGCGTTCACTAGCTATAAGCCGGCTCGAGATCGGCCGCGTACTGCTCGGACCATACGGCAAGCTCGTCACGACGCAGCGGTTCGCCATTACCCTTCAGAAGCTCACAGTCGTCCGAACTCTACCTTCGGCGTCCTTCCAATTCGCACTCAGCGCGGGCCCGATCTCGGTCAATGGATGTGTGTTCACCGAACATCTATCCCTTCGTCCGCTTAGGCGGACACGGCCAGAGAGTCAGCGCGGTAGTGAAAAGCCTCGCGGAGCGCTCAATGATCGCTTCTTCGTTCCATATGGCGATGCCGTGCAGGTCCTGATTCAACGAGAGAAGCGAATGGCGCAGCAGATCGGGGCGCTTCTTTTCCCATGCCGCGTTCGAGACGGATGAGTTCAGTGCCTGCGTCACGATTGTGAGATTGCCGAGGGTGTGAACTAGATCGCGGCGTCGTCTGGTCTCCACCGCGCGGGTGTCCGACGTGGGCGTGCGTTCGATCTCCTCGTTGGTAAGGCCGGGAGCACCGCAGGGAAGCGGCCAATGTGCCAGCCAGTCTTGTGGTAGCAGGTGTTCAATCGTAAGCGGGCCGTCGATGGATACTGTCTCGCTTCGCAGGCCGACGCTCGCGTCGCTGATGCGTTTCAAGATGAAGACAACCCGCGCGTTGCTCAGCGTCTCATACGCTGGGACGGTTCTCCACGCTTCTTGGAATGAATCATCGGACGGCCACTCGGTGGACGGTCCCGTCAGCTCCGCCAGCAGTGACGAGATGCGTTCTGCCGTCACGCCATCTCGTCGGAGATTTCGGACGAGTGTCAAGAACACGCGGTTGTAGTTCTTGGTCGTACCTCCTCGAAGTGCTCGACGCAGAATGTACGACTCAAGAATTTGAGTGACCTTGCCCCATTCACCTTCGCTGAGATTGGACTCGAGTAGCAACAAGAGAAGCGGATGAGCGGTGCTCATCTCAAACACACTTAGGAATGTGGCGAGCTCGTGCACCACGTCGCCGCGATCCGGTGCCAGTATGCGCTTAAACGCCTCTCGTTGAGACGCGAGCGTCAGAAGTTCGTCTCGCGTTGTCGCAAATGGTTGCTTCGACTCAATCCAGTGTTTGTACTCTGCATAGAGGTGCTTGATGGGGATTTCGATCGCCTGTCGGCTTGCCAGAAAGTGCTGCATGAATAAGTCGCTGCGCGGTCGCAACAGACGGCCTTGACCAACCTCGCTGCGCCAGAACGGGTCATCAAATGGGAGCCAGTACTTCGCGTAGAGTTCGTCTTGCGACTCGCCGCGTCTTCCGGCGCGCAGGAAAATGTAGTTCCGCAAGAGGTCTGCAGGCAGCAGTGGTTCGCCGCGGGCATTCAGCGTTTCAAAGATCACCTGCGCGTCGTCGCCCTGCTCCAAATCGATCACAACGACTTGGAGTGAGTTCTTCAACGCTTGGAATGCCGCTTCTAGACGGTCACCCACCGGGGTGCCCTCAGCGACTAATGAATCTCCGTCGCTGCCAATGAAGTAGTCGTGCAGTTCTTTGGAAAAGTAAAGATACGCGTCGATCATCCGAGGACGAGGTTCCGGATGGCGCGCCCATTTCTTTCGTACGAGGGGGTGCTTGGCTTCGATCGCCGCCCGGGAACCGCATGTCATCACATCCGAAAACTGCTGACGATCAGCCTGAGTTGGCCAGACCTTGAACCGGTCGACTTCCGGCTCGGCCATCATGCCTTTGTTCGCCGTGTAGTTCGCGACCTCGGCAGCGAGCGCTGGACAGTTGCATTCCGCACAGAAGTCGCGGAATGCTGCCAGGAAGATCTGGAACGTCGTCAATCGTTGTTGACCGTCGATTACTTGTCGTCGAACCACATGGGTTGTGGGCGTTTGCTTCTGATCCAGAACCATGGCACCGAGGAAGTGCACCGGCCCGTCCGTACGGCCGTCGAGGTGTTCTGTGAACTTGCGCTGAATGTCCTCCCACAAGGGAGCCCACTGCTGTTCGAGTGTCCAGACATACTGGCGCTGGAACAGGGGCACCTCCAGTCGCAGCTTGTTTTCGAAAACCCCTAGCAAGCTGCAGGCATTCGCCTTCATGAGCTGTCTCCGCACATAGTAATGTTGGCATTCACGGGACTGGGATACGTCAAGTGACTAGTCTGCGTGCGATTGGTCGCGTTTGGTGCAGATTGAAGCCCACTTCAGTACTTGTGCATATCGACGTGCGCGATTGAAGCGCCGCTGACTGACTTTCTGCTAAATCTCAAGATGCGGGGTCCCCCGATTGCTTTGCAGGCCTATTGCGATGCTCGCCAATCACTCGATTCCCGGCTTGGGCGTCAGCCTTGTCTGGCACAGCGCCCGCCATCGCGTCGAACAGTTCCAGAATCACCCG
>JBPOIU010000166.1:0-9319 GCA_052034255.1 Planctomycetota bacterium
GGCGGTTTCCGTCCGGCCTACAACGTCCAGATCGCGAGCGACACGAAGAGCCGCATGATCGTGGACATCGGTGTCGTCCAGCAAGGCAACGACTTCGGCCAGGCCCCGCCGCGCATGCGAGCGGTGCATCTGCGCACTGGCGTGCGGCCGAAGGAGCTACTCATCGACGGAGGCTTCGCCGCGCTGGCGACGATCGAAGAGCTCGAATCGTCGGGAATGAAGGTCTACGCGCCGGTCATGCATCGCAAGAACGCGCGCGTCGAGCGCGGCAAGAAGCGTCCAACCGACTCACCTGCGATCGGGCGTTGGCGGCGCCGCATGGCGAGCAAACGCGCGCAACGCATCTACGTGGAGCGGGGCGCAGTGGCGGAAACGATCAACGGGGACCTCAGGCGCTGGCGAGGGCTGTCGGCCTTCAACGTGAAGGGGATCAGAAAAGTCTCCTGCGTCGTCCTGTGGTCCGCGATCACGCACAACCTCGTGCGGTGGATCACGCTCGGTGGCCCGCAATGAGAGGAATCGGGTCCGCGAGGTCCTGAAAGGGCCGCGGAGGTGATGCGGCGACGGTGATTCGAGAGCGCTGAGAACTCGATCGCGGCGCACGACGCGTGCTCCGAGAAACGAGCGAGCTCCGCCGGGCGCCTATTCACGCTCGGAGGGAGATTGATTCACGCTCTGTGAGCGCCGCGCAGGGGTTCACCCATGCGCGGCGCTCTGCGTTTCCGCTCCGCGAGGTTCGGACCGCAGCGTCGTGCGACGCGCGCTCCCGCTTTCATTCGATTCGTCCGCTCGCTTCACTCTCTCGCCATGCCCCCCCACCCACCGCAACGACCGATCCTGCTGCCCTTCGACGGAAAACAGCCGACGTTCGGCGCCGATGTGTTCGTCGCCCCCGGCGCAGCGATCGTCGGCGACGTCCGGCTCGGTGATCGCGTGTCCATTTGGTACGGCTGCGTGCTGCGCGGCGACGTGAACTACCTCGAGGTCGGCGCGGACTCGAACGTCCAGGACGGCACCGTGTTCCACGGGCTGCTTTGCGAATGGCCGGTGATCGTCGGCAAACGCGTCTCGATCGGACATTCGGCGATGATCCACGGCGCGGTCATCGAAGACGACGTGCTGATCGGCATCGGCGCGCGCGTGCTGGACGGCGCGAAGGTCGGTGCGTATTCGATCATCGCGGCGGGCGCCGTCGTGCGCGAAGGCATGGTGGTACCGCCGCGCTCGCTGGTCGTCGGCCTGCCCGCGGTCGTGAAGCGCCAAGTGACCGACGCCGAGATCGAGCGCATCACGCGCACGCCCGGGCGCTACGCACGCTTGGCCGCCGAACATCGAGCCGCGATCCGCGCAAGCTGCGGCGAGGACCCGCTCGACTGGACGCGCAGGCCGAGCTGACCGCGTCCCCGACACCGACGCGAATTCTTCGGTCCCCGGGATGCGTCGGATTGCCCTCCCGCGGCCGGTCGCTTCAATGCGCCACGACGTCGCCCGTGAGTGCCCAGCTCTACGACGTCACCCTGCCCGAGGTCGTCCGATGCTGCTGCCGCTGCTGCTGCTCGTCCTCGCGTCCACCGACGCGACGCGCTCCGTCGTGCCCCGTATTCCGAACGCGAAGGAACCGATCGCGGTCCCGATCCTGCGCGAACCCACGCAGCACGTGCGCCTCTACGTGAAGTTCCTCGATGCCCTGCGCGTCCGTGCGACCGCGAACGGGTCGATCCACTCCGAGCTCGCGACGCTCGCGACGACACGCGCATTGCTCGCCGCAGCGCATGCGACCTGCGCGCCGGCCATCCGCCTCGACGCCGCGACGCTCGCGGAACTCGAATCACGCGCGCGGAATGCCACGGGCCAAGCGCAGCCAGACCTCGCGGGCATCGTCGAAGTCCGTGTCGACGCGTCGCTCGACTTCCGCGCGGAACTCGCGCGCCGCCTGCAAGCCGACCCCGACGTCGAATACGCCGAGCTGTTCGTCGAGGGCACGCCGCCACCCGGCGACATCGCTCCAGCGACCCCGAACCTCTCCGCGAGCCAGAGCTACCGGAACCCGAATCCCGGCATCGACGCGACGTACGCGCAAGGACTCGGCTTCCGCGGCGAAGGCATCCGCATCGCCGATTGCGAATACGGCTGGAACTACACGCACGAGGATCTGGTCGACGTCGCACTGAATCCCGAGCCGGGCCAGACGATCGACCCCGGGGTATTCGCGAACGGGTGGGACGAGCACGGCACCGCCGCGCTCGGGGAACTCGCCGCCGCGTCGAACGCCTACGGCTGCTCGGGGCTCGCCCCGAATGCCACGTTCGCGACGTTCCCCGAATGGAGCGTCGAGCAAGGCCCTCGGCGCCTGACATGCATCACGAACGCGATTGCGACGTCGAAGGCCGGTGACCTCGTGCTGCTCGAGATGCAGGCGATCGGTGCCGGAGGCAACTACGCTCCGGCCGAGTATTCGCTGTCGGTCTGGAACGTCGTGAAGACCGGCACCAACGCCGGTGTGGTCGTCGTCGGCGCGGCCGGCAACGGCAATCAGGACCTCGATTCGAGCGCCTACGCACCGTACATGGCGCGCGGCGATTCGGGTGCGATCCTCGTCGGCGCGGGCAGCGCCGATACCGGGCACGACAAGCTCTCGTTCAGCACCTACGGGTCGCGCGTCGACTTGCAGGGTTGGGGCGGCAGCGTGTTCACGCTCGGCTACGGCGGCTTCGCGGCGTACGGCGGCGACAAGAACCAGCGCTACACGGCGACCTTCTCCGGAACCAGTTCGGCGTCGCCGATCGTCATCGCGGCGGTCGCGCTGCTGCAGCAGGCCGCGAAGCAACGGCAGTTCGCTCCGATGACGAGCGTGCAACTGCGGAACAAGCTGATCGCGACCGGCATCCCGCAGGGCAGCGGCGGCGAGATCGGACCGCTGCCGAACCTCAAGTCGGCGATCGATTCGGTCGCCGTGACGTGGATCCCGCTCGGGTTCGCGCTCGCGGGAATCAACGGCCTGCCGAAGCTGTCGGGCTCCGGCTCGCTGTCGGCCGGCACGTCGTGGCAGATCAAGATCGAGAACGGCCGGGCGAACGCTCCGTGCGCCTTCGTGCTCGGCACGTCGCAAATGAACCTGCCGTTCTACGGCGGCACGCTGGCGCCCGCGCCGAACATCGTGTTCGGCTTCCCGCTGAACGCCGCCGGCGCCCTGACGCTGACCGGAACCACACCGCCGGGACTGCCACCGGGTGCCAACGCGACCATGCAGGTCTGGATCGCCGACGCGGCGGCCAGCGCCGGCGCCAGCGCCACCAACGCCCTGATCGCGCATACGCCCTGACGCGAGACCGCTTTCTTTCGCGGCGCTCCGACGCGATGATCTCCGGCCGCCTCGTGCCGAAAGGGCTGCCATGCTCGCGTCGTCGTTGGTCCTCGCGCTGCTCGTCCAGGATCCCGCCCCCGTCGCAACTCCCCCAGCGCCGGCCGCTCCGCCGGCGGCTCCGGTGGAGCAGCCCGACGTGCTGCGCCCGACGCTGGAGGAGATCTTCCTGCCGCCGCGCGTGCTCGGACAGCGACCGCGCATCAACGGCGTGTCGGCCGATGGCCAGTTCGCGCTGTATGCGTGGACGGACCAAGATGCCGAAGACGTGAAGCGCGACCTCTACGTCGTCAAGCTCGCTGACGGCACGAGCCGCAAGCTGTTCGCGGCTAAGGACGACGTCGAGGCGCGTTGGTCGCGGCTCGGCTCGGTGTTGATCGTCAAACGTGGTCCGTGGCTCGAACTCCACGACCTCGCCGACGGATCGGTGCGACCTCTGTTCGAACTCGGCAGCGGCGGCCTCGGCCATCAGGCGTTCCGGAAATCGAACCGCATCGCGTTGTCGGCCGGAAGCGACTCCCAGATCTGGGTCGTCGATCTCGACACCGGCGCGCGCGCGACGCCCGCCGCGGGCTTGAAGAACCGCAGCGCTTGGTTCCAACTCCTGCGCAACGAGGAGCAGATCGCCGTTTTCGCCGACCGCAGCGCACCCGCGGCGCCGGCGAAGTCCGAGGCCGACCCACCCGCAACCGATCCGAATCCGGCGCCCGCGGCGACCGCGTCGCGCGCACGGGGCCCGCGCGGCGATGCCCGCCCCACCGACGATGCCAAGCCGGACACGCCGCCGCGCGTTCTGTGGCTCGTGCCCGTCGACGGCCAACCGCCGGTCGAAACGAAATTCGAACAACCCACCGCCGGCCGCGTCGAGGTCTCCGCGGACGGCGCGCTGGCCATCGTCACGTCGACGCGGTCCGCCGTCGAGCGGCGCGCGATCATGGCCGACTACCTCGGCGAGTTCGTCGAGGCCGTTCCGGTACGCGCCGACAAAGCCGGCGACCCGGGCGACGCATTCACGATGCACGCGTTCGACTTGGCGAAGAACGAAGCGCTCGAAGTCCCACTCGACGAAGGCAGCCACTACTTCCTGCATTCGACCGAGTTCGCGGCGACCGGCCACGAGCTGCTCGTCCACCGCATCAGCAACGACTTCAAGGTCCGCCAAATCCTGCTCGTCGACGCGCCCGCGCGCCGCACGAAACTGCTGTTCGCCGAGCGCGACGACGCTTGGGTCGGCGGCCCGTTGGAGTTCGCCGAGTTCTCGCAGCGCGGTGACGGCGTCGTCTTCACGTCCGAGCAGAGCGGCTACAACCGGCTCTACGCGTGTTCGCTCGACGGCTCCAATCGTCGGCTCCTGACGCCGGGCGACGCGCCGTTCGAGATCGACGGCGCGTTCCTGCCCGAGGGACAGGACTTCGCGATCGTCCGCAGCAACGAAACCGACTTCGCGGAACGCTGCTTGTGGCGTGTCGATCTCGCGACCGGCCAGCGCACGCGCTTGTCCGAGCCCGGCGGCGTGTCCGAGTTCCCGCAGATGAACCAGAACGGCAGCGTGCTGGTCTACGGCCAGGAGTTCCTCGGCCAGCCGCAGGAGATCTACGTCGTCGCGACCGCCGGCGAGCCCGCTCCACGTCGCCTGACGACGACGGTGCCGAAGGAGTTCGCCGAACTGAAGCTCCCGGCCCCCGAGATCATCACGTTCGAGAACAAGGCCGACGCGGTCCCCGTGCGGGCGTACTTGTATCGGCCGGAGCCGTTCGATCCTGCGCGCAAGTACCCGGTCGTGATGTTCGTCCACGGCGCGGGCTACCTGCAGCAGGTACTCAAGTCGATGAGCAGCTACGCGCCGAACATGCTGTTCCACCATCGCCTGGCGCGGAAGGGCTACGTCGTCATCGACGTCGACTACCGCCACAGCGAAGGCTACGGGCGCAAGTTCCGCACCGACATCCACGGCTTCATGGGAGGCAAGGACCTCGACGACTGCGTCGCCGCGATCCAGCACCTCGGCACTCTCGGCTTCGCCGACACCACGCGCGTCGGACTCTACGGCGGCAGCTACGGCGGCTTCATGACGCTCATGGCGTTGTTCACGAAGCCCGACGTCTTCAAGTGCGGCGCCGCGCTGCGCTCGGTCACCGACTGGCGCTCGTACAACTCCTGGTACACGACGCCGCGCCTAGGCGACCCGAAGCAGGACGAGGAGAACTACAAGAACAGTTCACCGATCGAACACATCGATGGCCTGAAGGGGCATCTGCTGCTGATGCACGGCCTGAAGGACTCGAACGTGTTCGCGCAGGACTCGATCCGCTTGATCGAGAAGTTGATCCAGGCGAAGAAGGACTTCGACGTCGCGATTTACCCGAGCCAGGACCACGGCTTCACCGATCCCGAGAGCTGGCTCGACGAGTACAAGCGGATCGAAGCCCTGTTCGATCGCGAGCTGCAGCCGGGTCGCTGACGGACGCGGGATCGTCCGGACGCTTCCCGCGTTCGACGAACACGCGACGTCGAGGCTCACTTCGCGGGGACGGAGACCGCCTCGGCTTCGTCGGCGCGGCCGCGGTGCGCGAGGAAGTCGACCAGGTTCTTGCGTGTCAGGGCGGTATTGGGGTGTTCGGGTCCGAACACTTCTTCGGCCAGGCGCAGCGCCCGTCGCATCGCCGCCTCGGCCTCGGCGTCCTTACCGACCGCGAGCGTCTGCGACGCCAAGTCGTTCAAGAACGCGACGACCAGCACGTGCTTCTCGCCGAACGCCGCTTCCGCGCTGGCGAGCGCTTCGCGCGTCAGCGTCTGCGCCTCGTCGAGACGGCCCTGTTCCTCGCGCAGACGTGAAAGATCACCGATCAGCAGCAGCGTCAGACGATGGTTGTCGCCATGCACTTTGCGCGCTGCCCCGAGCGCGCGCGTGAGCAGCTCGTCGGCCTCGTCGATGCGCCGTTGCTCGAGGCGGAAGCGGGAGAGCACGCGCATGACCATGATCGTGTCGGGGAATTCGTCGCCGAACACCGTGCGCATCCGGGGCAGCACGTCCTCGAGCAATGCGCGCGCTTCCGCCGCGGATTCCGGACCCTCGAGCGACACCGCATAGTTGTAGATCGCGCCGAGCACGTCGGGGTCGTCGGGCCCGAACGCCGAACGCATCACTTCCAGCACGCGCCTGAACACCGCTTGCGCTGCCTTCAGCTCGTAGACGTTCGCGAGCGCGTTCGCGATGTTGCCGCGCAGCCGTTGATGATCCGGATCGGCGTCGTCGGGGACGAGGCTCAAGGCCTCGTCGCACAACGCCATCGTCTCGTCCCGCATGCCCAACGTCGACGTCGTCAGCGCCAGATGGACCAGAGCTCCGACGCGGCCGTCCGTCGGTCGACTGTCATGCCGAAGGATCTCGACCGCCGCACGCAGCGGAGACAACGCCTCCTGTGGCCGTCCCAGCGCGCGCAACGTCATGCCGTAGAGCACGGTGCTGTCGAGCGCGAGGTCGCTCGCCTCACCGCCGTCGCGGATGAATTGCTCACGCGCGAAGGTCAGGTGCGGCAAGGCGTCGGCGAAAGCGCCCAGCGCCAGATACGACTGCCCGATCGAGAACCGGATCGCCGCGACCACCAGCGGCTCGCCCTCGAAGCGGCCGCCTTGCGCCGCATCATCGGCGATCTTCGCGGAGGCGGCGTCGAGCACGGCGCGCAACGAGACCTCGCGGCCGCGCCCGGGGCGATCGGACGGCCGCACCGCGGGCAGCAGGTCGGTGGTCAAGAACTCGTTGACGGCGCGAGCGATGCGTTCCTGGCGCAACATCTTCGTCCACGCGATGCGGGACGAGATCGCGCCGGCCACGATCGCGGCCAGCACGGCGAGCGACGCGATCGTCGCCACGCGATGCCGGCGCGCGAACTTCCGTAGTCGATAGACCTTCGACGGCGGCGCGGCCTGGATCGGCTCGAACGCGAGCCAGCGGTCGACGTCGTCCGCCAATGCGGCCGCGCCGGAATACCGTCGTCCGCGTTCCTTCTCCAAACAGCGCAGCACGATCCAGTCGAGTTCGCGCGGCAGCGGCGCGAGGCTCGCCAACGCGCGCGCGCCGGGCCGGGGCGGATCGCGGTGCAACACGGCGTCGAAGAACCGACCGTGGCCGAGGTCGTCGGGATCGAACGGCGTCGTCCCGGTGCAGAGCTGGTGCAGCAGGACGCCGAGCGAGTACACGTCCGTTCGCGTGTCCAGATCGCTGTCGCCGCGCAGCTGCTCGGGACTCATCGCGGACAGAGTGCCGATCACTTGGCGCTCCATCGACAGCTCACCGCTGGCATCGCGCGCCAGTGCCTTCGCGATGCCGAAGTCGATCACCTTCGGCACCGGCTTGTGGTCGACGTCGCAGACGAGCACGTTCGACGGCTTGATGTCGCGATGGATGACACCGCGCTGGTGCGCATGCTCGATCGCGCGGCAGACCACCGAGAACAACGCCGCGCGTGCACGCAGATCGAGGCGTTGCGCGTCGCAGTACTGCGTGATCGGTACGCCTTGGACGCGTTCCATCACGAAGTACGGTCGACCGGACGTCGTCATGCCGGCATCGAACACCTTCGCGATCGCCGGATGGTCCATCGACGCCAGCGTCTGCCGCTCGTGCTCGAAGCGCGCGACCACGCGGCGCGTGTCCATGCCGAGCTTCACGACTTTCAGCGCGACCTCGCGCTTCACGGGCTCTTGCTGTTCCGCGAGGAACACGATGCCGAAACCGCCCTCGCCGAGCGTCGACCGCAACAAGTAGCGATCGATTCGCGAACCGATGGCGAGTTCCGCGTCGGCGCGAGTCGCGCTGCGCTCTGCAGCGACGTGTCCGCGCAGCAGCGTGTCGACGCGCTCCCGCAACGCGGAGTCCTGGCCGCAGGCTTGCGCCAGGAATGCGGCACGACCGCTCGCGTCGCATTCGAGCGCGTCGAGGAAGATCTCCTTCGCGCGACTCTCGAACGCACTCACGGACCATCGACTCCGATGTCGCGGCGAGCGCTGTCGCTGGAGTCGCGACCCGTCAAGAACTCGGTCAAGTGCGCGCGCGCATACGTCCAGTCCCGCCCGACGCTCCGTACGGACGTTCCGAGCACGTCCGCGACTTCCTCGGGCCCGAGTCCGGAGAACAAGCGAAGCCGCGCCACGTGCGCAGCGCGGGCGTCGGCCGCGTCCAGGGTCGCGAGCGCTTCGTCGAGCGCGAGCATTCGATCGGGATCGTCGCCGACGGCGCACTCGTCGAGAGTGATCGTCATGCGCGCGCGATCCCCGCCACGTCGTTCGCTCTTCACTTTGCGCGCATGGTCGACGAGCACGCGGCGCATCGCCTCCGAGGCCGCGGCCAAGAACTGCCCGCGGTTCTGGGCGCTCAGCTCGCGGTTCTGGTCGAGCCGCATCCAGGCTTCATTCACCAAAGCCGTCGCGGACAACGTGTGTCCGTCGCGCTCGCGACGCATGCGCGACCGCGCGATCGCCCGCAGTTCGTCGTAGACCAGCGGTGCCAAATCACTGAGCGACCCGCGCCCACCGCGCAGTGCGTCCAGCAATCGGGTCACCTCACCGGATGCGTCGCTCATGCCCGGAGAGCATAGGCGGAGGCCAGAACTCAACCCACCCCCACGGCTCCACGTCGATGGGAGTCCAAAGGGGCAAGCCGCACTCCTCCTGGATCTTCAAGCCGGCACGCTCCAGCCCACTCCACCGCCGAATAGGTCCCCGGACCCGGCACGACAGCCGGCCCTGGCCCCCGGCCTCTAGTCGCGGAGCACGGATGCGGCGATCCGCGGGCAAGGGGACAGACGGGGGACACATCGGGGACGGAGGCGCTGTCCAAACCGGGCACATGGGTGACAGATTTGTCCGGGCACATGGGTGACACCGGTACGAGCATTGGCAGGAGGACTGCTGATGCCCTGGTCGGAATCACGCATGCAAGACAGGTCACGATTCATT
>JBPOIU010000100.1:0-14959 GCA_052034255.1 Planctomycetota bacterium
GGCCCTGGCCCCCGGCCTCTCGAACGCACGGGGCGGCTTCTGCCGCGTGCAGATGGTGCACCACCCCTCAAGAACGCGGTTGAGCTGGGGTGCCTGCACGAGACGTATCAGCGGATCGCCGCATCCGTGCGGAACGAGCGAGAGGCCGGGGGCCAGGGCCCGCTGTCGTGCCGGGTCCGGGGACCTATCTGGCGACGGAGTGGGCTGGAGCCTGGCGGCTTTGAGATCGGGGAAGAGTTTGGCTCGCGCCTTCGGCGCTCCATCGATTCGGTTGAAGGCATGGGTGCCGACGCGATGACGGGGACGGAGGCGCGTCTGTCCCCGTCTGTCCCCGGACGATGACGGGGACGGAGGCGCCTCCGTCCCCGATCTGTCCCCCGATCTGTCCCCTTGCCCGCGGATCGCCGCATCCTTGCTACGCGACTAGAGGCCGGGGTCAGGGCCCGCTGTCGTGCCGGGGCCGGGGACCTCATCGGCGATGGAGTGGGCTGGAGCCTGGCGGCTTTTGAACCGAAGGAGAAACGCGGCTCGCGCCTTTGGCGCTCTTTGGTCGCGATGGGAGGCGTGGGCTTCGAGGGATGCCGACGGCGTTCGCGGATGAGTTTGCGGGCGGCAGCTTCCACTGCGCCATTGGCCGCCACTGGCCGCTCCTGGTTTCGAATCAGTCGATCACTGGCGGCGTGGAATCGTTGCCCGAGACGAACGTGTTCGTCGCGAACGTTGCGAAGGTGCCGTCGTTCGTGATGTCCGTTCGGTTGCCCTTCGCGACGTTGTTCGTGCACACGGTGTTCGTGCCGTTGTTCTCGATGCCCTCGGCCGCATTGCCGCTGACGACGTTGGCGATGAGTTGAACTCCATCCGCTCCCGCCGAGTTCACGTCGATGCCGTCGATGGCTTGGTTCGTGACCGTGTTGCCTTGCACCAGCACCGTGTCGGCCGAGATGGAGATGCCGTCGCCGGCCCCGTCCTTGACCTTGTTGCCGTCGACGACGACCGCATTGCCCGCGACGCGAATGCCCGCCGAACCCGCGTTGCCGCAGCGCTGGACGGTGTTCTTCACGACCTGCGTCATGCCGGCCGTCGATTCGATGACGATGCCGCCGTCGCGGACGTCGCTGACGGAGTTCTTCTCGATCGTCCCGCCGCCCGGCGCAGTCGACACCGTGATGCCCAAGGAGTTGATTCCCGCGCCGACGAGCGTGTTCTGCTCGATCGCGAAGTTGCCGCCTTCCACCGCGATGCCCGCTGCTCCGAAGTCCGAGAGCTTGTTCTTCCGTACGACGACGTCGTCGCCGTCGAGGGCGATCGCTTCGTTCGCCGTTCCGCTGATCGTGTTCGACAGCACCTGCGTCCCGTTCGCCGACAGCGAGTGAATGCCCTCGTCGTTGATGTCGCGGATCACGTTCTTCTGGATCAAGTTGTCGTCGTTCGACAACAGGATCGCCTCGGCTTCGGTCCTCGTGATCTGACACTTCTCGATCACGCAGCCCTGGCCCGTCAAATGGATGCCCTGGCCGATCGAGGTGCCCGCGATCGAGCAACTCTGGACGAGCCCGAGCAAGCCGTTCACGCGCACCCCGTCGTCCTCAACGTCACGCACCGTCGTCTTCGTGACCGAGAAGCCGTTGCCGATCACGTTCACGCCGCCGCCGCCACCGACGACCTTGCAGCTGTCGACGCGCGCGCTGACCCCGGTGATCTGGACCGCGAAGTCCTCGCACGCCACGAACGTGCACTTGCGCACCGTGACGCCGAGGCTGCCGGTCGCGATGGCCCCGCGCCCGAGGTTGCCCATGCCGTCACTCTTCGCGTGCCGAATCGTGAAGCCCTCGACCACGACCGTGTCGCTCGACGCGATCACGATCGCGGCGCCGGACCCCGCCGTGCCCCCCGGGCGCGCGTCGAGGGTCACCTTGCCCTTGGCCTTCAACACTATGCCCGCCTTGCCGCTGATCGAGACGGTCTCGACGTAAGTGCCGGTCTTGACCAGTACCGTGTCCCCGGCCGCCGCCGCGTCGACGCCGCCCTGGATCGACGTGATCGGCCCGTTCGGCGACACCGTGACCGTCGCCGCGACCGCGACAGGAGCAAGGCCGGTGAGCAAGACGAGGGTTGCGGATCGGAACATCGGAGATCTCCTGCGCGATGGATGCGGCCGGAACGGGCGCGGAGTCTAAGTGAGGGCTTCCCGGTTGCCGCCTGGTCATCGACAATGCGCGCCCTCTACGGGTCCGGGAATCTCATTCGGGGTACGAACCATGCACTCGCTCGTCGTCGCGGTGGCCCTGGTCTGGAGCACGCCCTCCGTTTTCGAGGATTCGAACGACGCGCGAGTCGACTACGTCGACGGGCTCGACGCCTTGCGCGACGGCTCGTTCGACGCCGCGTGGGCCGCGTTCTCGCGCGCGATCGATCGCGACTCCGAGAACGTCGAGTTCCGCATCGCTCGCGGCGTCACCGCGCTGTTCGCCGAGAAGCCGGAAAACGGCATCAAGGACCTCGAGCGCGCGCGGCAGCTCTCCGAGCAGTCGAAGGAATCGCGGATGTGGCGCGCCGCCGCCGACCGCATGCAGGCGCAGTTCTTCACCGAGACCTACCCGCAGAGCACGAACGATCCGTTCGAGAGCACGGTCGGCGACACGTGCGCATTCTGGGGTCAGACGTTCCGCGCCGTCGAACCAGGCTACGAGCCCAGTGCCGCGGAACAGGCCGAACGGCGCGCGAAGCTCGCGGACTTGCGTCGTTGGTTCGTCGCGCGCAAGTACGAACAGGGTGGCGCGGTCGAGGTGCTGTGGGCTCGCGGTCGCGCACGCTGCGATCGCGGCGAGTGGACCGCGGCGGCATCCGACCTCGAAGCGGCCCTCGCGCGCTATCCCGAAGATCCGACCGTCCTCTACTACCACGCGGGTGTGCGGCTCGCGCTCGGTGACCTCGAGACCGCGCGTCGCGAGTACACGCGCGTCCTGACGACCGACACGTCGTCGGCGCATGCGTACCTCGGCCGCGCGTTGGCGGCCGCGCGCATGGGCGATGCGACACGAGCGAACGCGGACCTCGTGGCGCTCGGCGCCCTCGACGCGCGGCTCGCGGACGGCAACCGTACGACGATCGCGAACGCTCTGCGCGACGCGCGCGTGCCCGCCGCGTTCTCCGCGCCGCGTCGTCGCTACGACGAGATGTATCAAGACGGGCTGCGCGAGCGCGAATGGCGCGTCCGCGAGCGTGCTCAGGATCCCGCGGCGCGCGCGGACGTCGCGTCGTGGCTCTACGCGCACATCGACGTCCCGCGCGAACGCGTCGAGCCCCGCGGCGAACCGCGCCTGTTACGCCATCAAACCCCCGGCCAACAGACCGCCGAACTGACGCGCGCGGAACGCCTGTGCGACGAAGCGTTGGCGATCGACCGCGCGTGCGTGAAAGCGCTCGTCGTCAAGGCCGCGATCCGCGTGTGGAACATGCAGTACGCCGATGCGGAGACTCTCCTGCATCGAGCACTCGACAAGGCGCCGACCGACGCCGACGTGCTGCAGTTGCTGTCGCAAGTGATGGACATCGCCGCGGCGCAGAAGCGCATGATGGCCTCGAGCCTGCGCACGCCGACCGTCGTCGGCAGCAACACGCGCATCGAAGGCGACTACGAGGTCACGACCACGTGGTGGCGCCAGCCGACGCAGGCCGAGCTCGATCGCGCACGCCAACTCGAAGCCGAAGCGGACGCGTGTCTCGCGCGCGCGGTGGCCGCGCTCGAGATCGCCGCGAAAGCGAAGGCCGGCACGGCGCAGGGCGCGTTCATCCAGGGCGTGCTCGATCGTCGTTTCGGTCGGCTCGATGCCGCACGCGCCGCGTTCTCCGACGCGACCGTCAAGGACCCGAACTACGTCGAGGCGTGGTTCCAGCTCGCCGGCGTGTGCGCGGACCTCACTCTCCCCGATGACGCGTTGTTCGCGCGCGCCGCGGCGTTCGACCTCATCGAGACCACGGCGGCTCCGCACCTGACCGTCGCGTGGCGGCTGCTCGAACGCACGAAGTTCGAATCCGCGCGCAAGGTGCTCGCCGATGCGCTTCGGCACGATCCCGCCGATCCGCGCATCGCGGCGTTCCGCGGCGTCGCTGCCCAGGCCGACGACAAGCTCGACGACGCCGCGCGCGAGTACACGACGGCGTTGGAACTGGAGCGCGCGCGCGCCCTGACGTGCGGAACGTCGTTGGACGTGGGCGACACGCGACCCGTCGCGTCGCACCTGCTCGGCTTGGCATTCACGCTGCGTCGCAAGCTGGCGGAGATCGCGACCGCGCGCGGCGACGATCGCGGCGGGTTGGCGTTCCTCGAGGCCAGCCTCGCGATCGAACCGCGTCTCGTCCGCGGGCAAGGCGTCGACGATCTCCCGCGTGCCCTGTTGCCGAATCCCGGTCAGGAGCTCGGCGTCGTGCCCGAATCGTTCTTCGTCCTCGCGCACATCGCGTGGGCGCGGGTGAAGGCGGGCGAGCTGCTGTTCAAACTCGGCGACTTCGCGCGCGCGCGCTCGACGGCGCAGCCCGTGTTCGCGTACGGCCCGAGCATGATCAACGGCAAGGGCTCGGATCGTTTCCGCGAACAGGAGCTCTACGCGAAGGTGCTGCTGTGCCGCGTCGCGTTGGCGGAGGGGAACATCGACGAGGCGCGCATGATCGCGATGGGCCTCCCGCGCAAGCGCCACGGCGCCGGCCCGTCGAAGAGCCCGTACCCCGAGCTCGAGATCATCGGTCAAGAGCTGGCGGACGAAGTCGACCGCAAGTGGCGCGAGCTGCAGGAACGCGGCGACGAGCGCTGGGAACCACAAGGCGCTCCCGATCCCGACAAGGCGGATCCGATCGTGCGCCGCATCCTCGACGACAGCGGACTGAACGAGTTCGCGCTCGGGGATGCGCGCGCCGCGAACGTCGCCACTCCGTTCATGGCGATCCTGCACCAGAGCGTGTTGCTGATCGTGATGCCGAAATCGAATCAATGGCGCGAACAGGTGCGCGTCGCGGTGCAGCTGGTGATGGAGGAGCGCGATCGGACGGCGGAAGCCGCACAGCAGTTCGCTCAGCCGGCGGACTCCCGATTCGCACGCCGCGACGACGCCGAGTTGTACAAGCGCTTGCTGCAGCACGAAGAGCGCGCGCTCGAACTCCTGCGCGCCGTGTGCGTGGACCAGGGTTATCCCGCCGCCGATCTCGCGAACGACCTGGGCTCGAAGACCGGTCCGCCGCAGCCGGCTCCGTTCACCGGCGATCCCGGCGATCCGGAAGCGCGCGTCGCCGATGCCTGCGCCCGCGCGGGCGTGCCGTACCTGCGTCGCACCGATCGCTTCTCCGCGGCGCCCGAATCGATGGCGTCGTGGAACCTGCGCCGGGGCATCGAAGCGATCGACGGGCGCAAGACCGCGCAATGGCGCGAAGAGGTCGCGGCGGCATTGGTGCCGTTCGCTCAGGAGCAGCGCCAGGCGCAGGCGCAGCGCACGTCGTTGGACTCGAGGATCGCGGACATGCAGGCGCGCATGAAGCAGCAGCCGAAATCCGCGCGCGGCCTCGAGCGCCAAATCAAGCAAATGAGCGCTCAGAAGGCCGAAGTCGAGGCCACCGAGAAGCTCGCGACGAAGGCGCTCGACGTCCTGCTCGGAGAGGCGGAGAAGGCGGGCTATCCGCGAGCCGAACTCGAAGCGGCACTGAAGCAGATGACCGGCTTCCGCTGATCTACGACGTCTGAAAGTCGTCGCGTACAGCGACGAATCTCGGACGGAGTCGATCCCGCACCAGGTATCCGAGGCGACGGCAGTCGCCGCCCCGTTCAACAGGCACAGGTGTCCGGCGAGACCGTGAGAACGCGCAGACTCATTCGGTTGCGGGCGCAGCCCGCGCTGAGAGGCCGTGAACCTCATGAATTGGGCCCCCGCGGCGTCTGGCCCGGATCAAGAAGAGAGGGGAGACCCGCTGCGACGCGAGTCTCCCCTTCTCTTTGGCCGTCATCGTTGGAGTGAGTTCAGGCCAATGCGATCGAACTCTCTTCGAGCGTCTGCCGAACGCGACGATCCGCGCTCGATTCGCCGACCGGTCAGCGCACCGGGACCTTGATGGTCTTCTGCTCGCCGGAATCGACGGAGACGACCATCTCGCCCTTCTTGTCGCCGGCCTTCACGCGGACCGAATACTGCCCGGGCTGTAGGCCTTCGAACACCGACGGACGCAATCCGATCTCGGCTTGCGTGTCTTCGTTCTCGGGGTCGTCGACGGGACTCACGGTCGTCTCGACCAGCAGGATCTGGCCTTCGTCGAGTTCATCCTCCGCATCGACGCCGAGGTCGGCCGTCACCGACAACGTCGCGCCGCGCGCGGCGCGGAAGTCGACGCCGTCCGCCGCACCGCCCTCGGGGACCAGCACGCGCTCCTTGCCCATCTTCATGATGCCGCCGCCGCGGATCTCGATGCGGTACTCGCCCGGCGTGAGGTAGCGCACTTCGTAGTAGCCGTCGGAATCGGTGACGACGTTCTCTTGGTCGTTGCCGAACTTCATCGTCGTCGCGCCGCCGCCGCCGTTCGAGACCATGGCGACCATGCGGATCTCGCGAACTTCGTTCTGCGGCTCCTGGTCGCCACCGATCTTCGCCGGCCGTACGTCGACGACGATGCCGGCGAGTGGCTTGTTCGTGCTCTCCTCGACGATGCGACCGCGGATCGCTCCGCTCGGAAGTTTGACGTGCTCGGTCGTCTCGCGCTTCGGATCGACGCGCACTTTGGCTTTGTGCGGCACGGCCGACTTCGGCGCCTTGACGATCAGCGTGTATCCACCGGGCTTCACGTCACGGATTTCGTAATTGCCCTGCTCGTCGGTGGTGCCGGTCGGTTCGCCGAACGGCAAGCCCTCGCCTCCGCGCGCCAACGTCACGCGCGCATTCGGAACGGGGCGTCCGGCCTCGGTGACGGTACCGACGACGTCGCCGGTCGGCGGCAAGCTGACGTCCTGCGTCGTCGTCTCGCCTTCGAGGATCGTGACGGGCGTGCCGGCGTCGGCTTCGTCGATGCCCGCGATCGCGATGAACACGCTGCCGCCGCCCCCGCCTCCGGAGCGCGGGTTCGACACACGAACGACGTAGTCGCCCGGCAGGATGCCGGGGATCTCGTAATGACCGACTTCGTTCGTGATCGCGTTGCCGCGTTCTTCGCCGAACGAACCCACCTCTTGGAGGGCGAACGACCCCGCCGTGATCCCGGACTCGTTGGGGGCGGAAAGGGAGACGTTCGCGTTTTGCAGCGGCTTGCCGTACTGGTCGTACGCGACGCCTTCCAAGCGGCCGCCGGCGCGCAACGCGAGATCGAGCCCCTCCAGTTGATCGCCCGCCTCGAGCTCGACCGGCTTGTGCGTCGAGCTCGCGTGCAGCGCGTGTTTCGCGCGGATCGAGTGCGAGCCGGCGGAGAGCCCACGAATCACGTACTCACCGCGCGCGTTCGTCATCGCGGTCTTGGGCTGCCCATCGTTGATGACCTTCGGACCGTCGCCGTTGTCCTCGACGCGGAAGGCGCGACGCGCCACGCGGGTTCGACCTCCTCCGGGCACCACGAAGTCGCCGCCGTCCTGGCCCTGCTTCTCGATCGTCACCAGCGCGCCCTCGATCGGCGCACCATCGGGCGCGCGCACGATTCCCGACACCGTGATCTCGGGTGTCAGCGAGACGTCGACCCGGGTCTTCTGTCCGCTCGGCGTCGCGATGTCGCCCATCGTGACCGGCGAGTAGCCCTCGGCTTCGACTTCGAGCGTCAACGATTCGGCGGAGAGGTCGGCGATCGCGAACAGGCCGGGTTCCTCGGCGACGTCCGCGACCTTGGCCGCTTCGGCGCCACGCAGCACCCGCGGCTTCTTCATCGTGGTGGTCCGGAACCCGTAGAACGTCGGGACGCTGTCGATCTCGAACGTGGTGAGGGGTTTCTTCGTGACCGAGTCCAAGACCACGCCGAACGCCACGCCGGAGACCTTCATTTGGACGCGGAGGTCCGCCGTCCCGGCGCTGATGCGCTCGACGGTGCGATCGACGAAGCCGTTCGCTTGAACGCTGACCGAGTACCCCTCGTCGCGCAGTCCCTCCATCGTGAACCGGCCGTTCGCGTCGGTCTTGCGCATGAGATCGCGGCCGAGTGTCGCGCCGAAGCCGCCCTCCGAGAGGTCGATGACTTCGCGCGATACCGATACGTCGGCGCCGGCCAGCGGCCGGCCGGTCGCGTCCAACACGACGCCGGAGATCGTCAATCCCTTGTCGAGGTTCAGGATCAGGTCAGGGTTGACCTTCAGCTTCTCGATCTTGACGTCGCGCACGGTCTGCGGAGCGAAACCGTCGGCGTCGGCGTTCACCGCGACCAGGCCTTCGGGCAGACCGTCGATGCGCCACGCACCCGAGGTGTCCGTCGTCGCGGTCCGCGTGCGGCTCGGGTCGAGATCGCCCAACACGAACATGCCGTCGCCGCTGCGCTTGCGGTCCTTCACGTAGGCCGAGACTTTGGCCTTGGCGACCGGGTTGCCATTCTTGTCCAGCACGCGGCCCATGACCGAGCCGCCACTCTCGACGACGATCGTGCCGACGTCGCAATCGCCGAGCTTCGACGGCACCGATGCGAAACCGTCCGCGTATTGCTGGCCGCGCACGCGAACTCGATCGAGCACCGCGGCATCGCCCTTGTACGTCAGCGCGAAAGCGCCCGAGCCATCGGTGGTCGTCGTCGGCAGCTTCAAGTCCGCACCGCCGAGGCCGAACCCGAGCGCGTCGACGCTCGCGCCAGCGACGGGGCGCCCCGCTTCGTCGACGACACGACCGCGAATGGCGCGCGCCGGGGCGGCCGCCGCGTCCGTGGTGGCGGTGGGAGCTTCGGCTTCCGTCGCCACCGCTTCGCGGACCGTCGGATCCTGCGCCGACGGGGTCGCGGCGGATGAATCCACGGCGACCTCGGGACTCGCCTTCGCGACGGCCTCATCGGTGGACGTCGTCGACTCGGGCGCGGCCGGGTCCTCGTGGAACAGCATCACGCCCGTCGTGATGGCAGCAGCGGCAATCAAGGTGGTCAGCAGCCAACGCCCCGCGTTCATGCGAGAGACTCCAGTCGAGAGAGAGCCAGTGGACGAGTTTCCGGAAGCGATCCGGCCGGATCCAGCGACGAATGCAGCGAGCCTGGTCCGGACTGATCCGCGATTCATGCACGCTGCGTGCCGACCTTCGAGAACCGCTCAAGGGCCCGGACGACGAGCGATTCGGCCCATGTGCAGCGCTGCACTACCCCAAATGGGGCAAGTCGGTTGCAGGACGGACTCAGAACGAGTTCGCGAAGCGCTCCGGGGGGAATCCGATCGACGCGACGTGAACGTCTCCGCACCGCGCCGGCCCCTCGCCGCGCTGGAAGCCGACCTTCGGCGCCACGAACGTCACGGTGATGGTCGCCGTGATCGCGCGCCCGAGCACGGCTCCGGTATCGGCATCGAGTCCGGAGGGCAGATCGACCGCGACGACCGGCAGGTGCGCACGCTCGATCGCGTCGATGACTTGGCCGGCGATACCGTCGATCGGCCGACTGAGCCCGGTGCCGAACAGAGCGTCGACGACCAGCGCGGGCGGAGCGCGCCCCAAGTCCGACGCGAGCGCGTCGACGTCCGTGGGGGAGCGGACGGTCACCGTCGCGCCGCCGAGTCGGCTCCAGCGTTCGGCGTTCAACCGGGCAATGGCGGGCAACTGCGCGACGTCCCCGATCAGCGCGACGTGGACGTCGGCGAGATCGAGCAGGTGCCGTGCGGCGACGAACCCGTCACCGCCGTTGTTGCCGAGTCCCGCGACCACGACGATCCGCGTCGCACCGCGCTGCGCCGCCAAGCGGTGCGCGGCGTCGGCGACGGCGCGGCCGGCATTCTCCATCAACAGGTCCGCGGGAAGCTCGAAGTCCCGTTGGACACGCGCGTCCAGCGCGCGGGCTTCATCGCGAGTGAGGGGTCGCATGGTCGCAGGATATCGCGTAAACGAGAAGTCCCGCACCGGAGCAACCTCGCATGGATCCGCATCCCCCGTCGCAGGCCAAGATCGATCACTTGGGCGTCGCCGTGCCGTCGCTCGCCGAAGGGTTGAAGCTCTATCGCGACTTGCTCGGCTTCGCGGTGAAGTTCGAGGAAGAAGTCGCGACCGAGAAAGTGCGCGTCGTCGGCCTCGACAGCGGCGATTCGGTGATCGAATTGCTCGAGCCGACGTCGCCGGACTCGACGATCGCGAAGTACCTCGCGAAACGCGGTCCCGGAATCCATCACATCGCGATCGAAGTGCAGGATCTCGCCGGCCTGCTGCCGAAGCTCGCGGCGCAGGGCGTGCAGTTGCTCGATTCCATCCCTCGGCCGGGTGCGCGCGGGACGAAGGTGGCGTTCATCCACCCGAAGGGCGCGCTCGGCGTGCTCGTCGAACTCGTCGAGCACACGGCGGGCTCGCGGCATTGACGGAGACACGAGCGGACACCGTTTTGCCAGCCGCGTCCTGGTGGGCGGTCCTCGGCGCGATGGCGTTCCGGTGGGCGTGTTTCGCGCTGATGACGCTGCTCGCGGTCTGGAACGAGCGACGGCCGGGGACGCGCATCGCCGATCCGATCCTCGACGTCACGCCGTTCGTGCCGTGGATCGAACGCTGGAACTATCACGTCTGGCTGGTCGCTTGGGTGCCGTGGCTGTTCGTCGTGCTCGCGAAGGATCGTGCGCGCTTCGTGCGGTTGATGGTCGGCTGCGGATTGCTGTCGGTGTTGCGCGGGCTTTGCATCGTCGCGACCGGATTCGGTCCGGTGCGCGGCGACGACGTCAACGCCGCATTGACCTGGACCCCAACTCTGTACGCGCGCGTCGTTTTCGACATCCTGAATCCGTTCGCGGTGTTCATGGAACGCAGCGCGAACATCTGGTTGACGAAGGACCTGTTCTTCTCCGGGCACACGGCGACGACCGCGTTCCTGCTGCTGCACGTGTGGCGTTGGGGCTGGTTGCGCAGTGTGGTCGGACTGCTGCATGTCCTGGTCGTCGCATCGGTCGTGTTCGGGCACGTCCACTACGTCGTCGACGTGGTCGGCGGGTGGGGTGCGGCGGCGGCCGTGTTCTGGTTCCAAGAACGGCGTGTGCGATCACGTCTCGAACGAGAACCGCCCCGCGGTTCGTGAGAGGAACCGCGGGGCGGGGGCGGGAACGAGACGACCCGGAGTCGATCGAGTCGCCGCGTTCGTTCACACGTGCGTCATTGCTCGAAGTAGCTGGTCAGCGCTCCGACGTTCGGGACGCCGTTGATCGTGTTCAGCTTCGTGCCGGACGCGCCGGGATCGAGCACTTCGATCCGATCGTCACCCGGGAACGAAACGTACATGCGATCGGGGATCCAGGTCTGGATCGGCGTGCCGCCAAGGCTGCGCAATGGCGACTTGCTGTTCGGCCCGAACGCCGCGAGCGACAACGTCGACGACAACGCGCCGATGTTCGTCTCCGGCAACTGCGGGGCTGAGCTGAAGAACTCGCCGGTGTTGAAGTCGGACAGCGTCACGTCGTAGGGCGCCTGATCCTGACCGCCGTGATTGAGGCGCTGCGCCAGCGGAACCAACGGGCCGCCCCACGTGCCGACGACCGAGAACTGACGCTGGATGGTGCCAGGCGCGTTCTGGACCGAGGACGGCAGCGGGACCGCCGGAAGCGGACCGGTGTTCGGCAACTGCGCCGTGAATGCGACGCGACTGATCATCGCGAGCCCGGTCTGGGCATCGCGATGCGTCGCGTACACACCCGTCGGCAGGCCCGTCGACGAGCCCGCATACGTGCCCGGGTCGTACGTCATGCCTCGCAGTTGGGAGAACGGACCGTTGTTCGCCACTTTCCAGCGGATGCTGTCCGCGCCGATCCCGGTCGCCCCCGACGGACCCGATTCGTAGAGCAGGATCTCGCCGGTCTGCTGGCACCCGATGTATCCGAAGTAGATCCCGGACACCCAACCCGTGTTGATCAGGCGCGGCGACAAGACCACGTCCCACGGGCGCTTGACGCCGTCGGTCAGGGTCTTGCGCACGGTCTGCGTCTTCGGGTCGAGGATCGACACCGTGTTGCCGAGGTAGTTCGCCACGAACACGTCTTCGTTGTCGGGTTGGACCGAGACCGCGCGCGGACCGTTCCCGACCTTCAGGCGATTGATCTCCTGATGGAAGAACGCAGCGAGTGGATCGGTCCCGATGATCGACACCGTGTCGTCACCGTAGTTCGACACGTACAACCGCTTCAGATCGGGCGAGATGCCGAGGCCTTCGGGGTCGGGCGTCGAGATCTTCGCGATCAGCGAGAAGTTGTTCGAGTTCAGCACCTTCACGTCGCCCGTGTTGCGATCGGTCACGTACAGGAAGTTCCCGATCTGCTGGCGCGCCGAATACGTCACCGGCAATCCGAACGAAGCCAACGACGGACCGTTCTGCGCGAACGACGGCAAGCGGTCGTTCAGCAGCGGGTTCGCATTCGGCAGGACGTGGATCGGCAAGTGATCGAACGTCGGCGGACACGCGATCTGCGACGAGTTCGTGAACACTTCCGCGTTCTCGAGCACGAACGCCGGCTTCAACAGGTCTTGCTTGCTGAAGGCGACGTCGAGAGGCGCGAGCCCGACGGGTACGCGCATCGGCGGCGGGTTCGGCACCGGCGGGTCCGAGATCGAATTGCGATTCATCGACTGCGACACACCGAGCCAGAACGACAGCGTCGCCGAGGTATGGAACGCATTCGCCGCGAACGGGTTGTCGGTGTCGAAGAACAGCGTGTCGAGGAAGTCGCCGACTTGGACGTCGCCGACCGAGCCGACGACGGGCGACTTCGCGAGTCGCGCGTCCCCGGTCGAGTTGCGGACGACGGTCTCGAACCCCGACGGGTAGATGCCGAACGGGTTGCCCTTGTTCGCCGTCGAGCCCGTCGATCCTTCGTTGACGCCGGGAACGGGCGTCGCGCCACCCATGTGCCCGGCCGGATTCGCACCCAAGCCGATCGCCGCGGTCGGTGGCACCGTATTGCCGTTCTGGTCCGCGAATCCGCCGTCCCCGAACACGTTCGGATTGCAGCCCTTCAAGTACGAGCCCGGCAACGCGATGCTGGTCGTGCAGGCGCACATCTGCAGGTTGTTCGTGAACAGCAACACCTTCGACGTCGCGGGATCGTTGGTTTCGAAGCCCTCGCCGTTCAGGTTGATCGCGCCCATGCCCGAACCCGACAGCCGCGTGTAGTAGATCGCCGCGGGAGCGACGGGCGCGTTGGTGAACGCTTTCCCGCTGTTGGTATGAAACACGCGCGTGCTGTTCGCGATCGCGTCGTACGCCTCGTTGTGCAACGACGTGACGGCGACGCTCGCGTTCTGGATCGACGGATGCGGATTGAGCGTCGCGGGAATCGGACCGAGCGTGAGGTCCAGATTGCCCGCGAGATCCATGATCGAGTCGACCACGTACTCCGCCATGTTGTTCGGATTGATCGGGCGGACGTCGAACGGCACCGCGAAGAACTGCTTGCCGTTGGGCGTCGCCCGCATCACGAACGTGGGGATGTACGGAATCGACAGGTTGAACGGGTTCGGTACCGGCGCCGAGTTGCCGTTGTAGGACATCGGGATCAGCGGATTGCCGGAGTTGAACGACTCGACGCTCGCCGCCGAGAAGCCGACCGACCACGGAACGACCGGTTCGCTGAACTCGACCACATAGCGTGAGTACGACTCCGCGACCGGGTTGCCGTTCACCACCGCAGCCGGCGAGACCGGCGACTTCGCGGTGATGTCGACCAACGCCAGCGGAACGCCGCCCGTGCGCGGCTTGCCCGTGCCGTCGTCGATCTTGATGACCCAGTAGCCGTTGATCGTGATCTTGTTGACCTCGTTCACGCGGATCCGGATCTCGGTGATCGAACTCGGAATCGTCTGCGGATCACCCGGCGTGCCGCCGAACGCGGCGACCGACGCGACGTCGGTGTCGGTCGGCAGCGTCGCGACGTAGACGAACGACTTCTTGTTCGTCAGCAGGTTCTTGCCCGCGGAGTCGAGCCACGTCGGGAATCCCGGCGAGTTCGAGAGCTTGGCTCCGCTGACCGACTTCCCCGCGATCAACGGGATGCCGGGGATGTGGTTGCCGTTCTGATCCGTGATCTCGATGTTCGGCGTGAGGTATGAAGTGGCCGCGGTGTCGGGGCTCAGCTTCATCAGGCTCTTGCGGACCTTCTTCTTGTCGAGTGCGAACGGGAAGTCGATCCGGATGAACTGATTCGCGTTGTTCGCCGCGCCGGGCAGCAGCGGTGGGGTCGACGCGAGACGGAACGTGCCGGTGGTGGCGTCGAATCGATACCCCGCGTTCGCTTGAGCCGGGTCGAGCGAAACCTGGGCACCCTGGTTCGGGCCGATCGATGCCGAAACCCGGATCACCGGGTCGTTGATGCCGCCGCCTGGCTTGTCGGCGAATCCGCCGCCGGCCAGCGCAGTCGACGCGAACGTCGCTGCGAACCACCCGGCGAGGGTGGACGAAGGAAAGCGCATGACGATATCTCCGAGGGAGTCTCGTTCCGGGAGGCAGGAAGATCCGGGCGAAACTCCGCGGAGGCCGGCTGGAAGGCAGCGTTCGACCACTCGATCCCCGAGGAGCGGGGAGACGTCATTGGCAAAGCGTGTGCCGCGGTCGCGATTTCGGGATCGACGGCGCCAGAGCGCCGAACGACGGCGCTGGAACTCGCCCAATGGCCGATACGTGCCGATCCAGTGCGAGGTGTGCGAAGCCGCACGCAGGGCAGCGGCCTGCCGGAGTCGCGCGGTGCGAGCGGCGCCGCACGGGTGGCGTGCGGCCGGTGAGCGCCGGTCAGGTCAGAGGCCGTGAAAGAATCCCCCGCGAGCGGCGGAACGAGCGAGAACGGCGAGCGCGAGGAGGATGGCCGAGGCGACTC
>JBPOIU010000202.1:0-28196 GCA_052034255.1 Planctomycetota bacterium
CGAGGGGGTCGAAGGGGGCCTTCGGCCCCCTTCCTCCGCAGAAGGCGGAGCGGCCTTCGGCCGGCGGGTAGGACGGCCTTCGGCCGGCCAAGTCAGGTGCAGGGGCCGCTGGCCCCCGCCGGGATGGATCGCCCGCGGCGATCCGGCCCAGCGGCCCGAGCGTTACCCTTGTTCCCCTTCATCCGTAGCTGTGTCGCGTCACGAGCTTCACGTTCATCACGTTCGACGGATCGCGAGCGAACGCGCCTTCCTCGCGCCCCCCTCGGAGCCTCGATGTTCGCCACCGTCGCGCTCGGCCTGACTCTGCTGCTCCAGGTCGATCGTGCGTTCCAATCCGAGATCGACGCCGCGATCGACGCGGGCATCGCGTACTTGCGCGAGAGCGAAGACGCATTGTCCGACTCGCAATACGCGGTGTCGTATCGCGGCGGCACCGAGTGCCTCGTCTTCTACACCCTGCTGATGAGCGGCGTCCCGAAGGACGATCCGTTCATCGCGCGGCTCGAACCCATCGTGGTGGCGACCGCGCGCGATTCCGATCAGACGTACACGCTCGCGCTGGCCACGGTGGGACTGCTCGCACACGATGCGAAGCGTCACGCGCCCGTGATCACCGAACTCGTCGCGCGGCTCGATGCCGGACAGCGCAAAGGCGATCAGCGCGGTTCGGGGGCGTACGGCTACGTGCTGCCGCGCGAACGCACGGGCTCGGGCACGAAGGCGACGAAGAAATCCGTCCAACTCGCGCATTGGGATGCGCCGTCGAATTGGTGGGACAACTCGAATACGCAGTACGCGATCCTCGCGTTGCGCGCGGCGGCCGATCACGGCTTCGCGATCGACGCCAAGGTCTTCGAGCGCTCAGCGCGCCACTTCCTGCGCCAAAAGCGCGGGGACGGCGGCGCGGCGTACTCTGACTCGATCCGTGAGCGCTCGTACCTGTCGATGACGGCGGGCGTATTCGGCTCCTTGCAAATGTGCGTCGACGCCCTCGAGCGCGCCGCCACCGCCGACATCGCCGAGCTGCGGCAGCAATCCGATCGCGCGATCGAGCGCGCGACGAAATGGCTGGAAGAGAACATGCGCTTCCCGCCGGACGGCTCCAGTTGGCCGTTCTATGCGCTGTACGCCGTCGAGCGCTTCGGCCACCACGCCGACAGCAAGACGTTCGGCAAGCGCGACTGGTACGCCGAGGGCGCGCGATTCTTGGTCGACATCCAGCTCGACGACGGTGCGTTCGCGACGGCATCGCTGGTGCCCTCGCGGCCGCGCGGCGCGGTCCCGCGCGGCCGCGGGTTGCTCGGCAAGAAGAACCGCGTGCTCCCGAACGCGCCACGCGTGGTCTCGGGCGACGTCGTCGACACGTGCTTCGCGCTGCTGTTCTTGAAGCGCGCGTCGTTCGTCCACACCCAGACCTCGGACGCCGTGACGATCCTGCTGCGCGGCGTCGATGCCCAATCGCGCGCCGAGGACATCGATCGCATCCGTCATCGGATCCTCGCGGTCGGCAAGAACGCCGTCGAGCAACTCGTGCTCGGCCTTTCGCTCGAGAACCCGGCCGCCTTCCAACTCGCCGACCAGTGCCTCCACGACATCACCGAGGAGGACATGGGCTACACCCCTCTCGCATCGGCGGACGAACGGCGCCAGATCCGCGATCGCTGGCGACGCTGGTTGCTCGAGCACCCAGAGTTCCGAGGCGGTGAGACGCCGTGAATCAATCCGATTGATTCACGTTCTCGGCCTCACCCGTCCCCGCCCTCGAGATTCGATGCGACGGATTCGCTCCTGGCCTCAACGTGCTCGCAGCGCGGGTCTATCATCCCGCCCATGACCGCCGGATTTCGTGGCCTGACGATCGTCGCGTTGCTCCTCGCCGCCGGCGTCGCGGCGTGGAGTTGGCTGAACGTCGCCCCCGATGCGACGACCGCGCCGGATCCCGCGACGACTAAACCGCACGCGCCCACGGACGCATCGCCATCGCGAGGCGAAGCCGCGCACGCCGGCGCGCCGACGTCGACCGACACCGCAGAGCGAGCTCCGGACTCCGGCTCCGCATCCGTTGCGACGGACTCCGCCGCGCGCGTCGATCTCGACCCTTCCCGACCGGCTGACGCGACGTCGACCGCGCAGCTCGAAGGTCGCGTCGTCGACGACGTCGGCCGCCCGATCGGCGGCGCCACCGTGACGCTCTCGCGCATCGCGAGCGGGCTGCTTTCGGTGCCCGTCCCGCTCGGCGCCCGCGCGAAGACGAACGGCTCCGGCCGCTTCCAATTCGTCGGCGTTCCACCGCGGACGCCGCTCGCGATCGAGGCGTCGGCCACGGGCTTCGCGCCCGCGCGCACCGACGGCATCACCGCGAACGCCGGAGCGACGACGACGGCTCCGGACGTCGTGCTGTCGACCGGCGTCTCCGTCCGCGGCCGCGTTCGGTCGGCGGCGGATGGCCGCGCCGTCCCTGCCGCGCGCGTCGTGGCGCGCTTGATCCGCGGCGGCGTCCCCGTGGATCCGCTCGCCGCTGGCGTCGAGGCCACGGCCGACGCGCAGGGCGACTATGCGCTCGAGGGCCTCGCTGCGGAGACGTACCGCTTCACCGTGACCGCCGCCGAGTTCGTCGACACGAGCGTCGATCGCTCGTTCTTCGCGGCGCGGCTGCGTAAGGACGCGACGTTCGACCTCACGCTGCAGCCGAGCGCCGGCGCGCTGATCGGTCGCACGATCGACGCGGCGGGCGTGCCGCTCGGCGACGTCTTGGTCGTCGCGCAGGCGACGCGCGAGGATCGGTCGACCCATCGGATCGACGCGCGCTCGGCGGCCGACGGAACCTTCGCGCTCGAGAAACTCGGTCCCTGGGACTACGTGATCGAGGCCACCGGACCGCACCACGCACTGAAGTCGCCGGTGACCGCCCGCGCGGAACGACGCACGCTCGATCTCACGCTGTCGAAGAAGGCGAGGCTGTCCGGCGTCGTGCGCTTCGACGCGGGAACCGGACTCGCTCGCATCGACGCGGCGCTGGTCCCTCGCCCCGGCGCGACTCCCCTGCTGTTCGCGCAAGTTCCCGTCGCGCCGGATGGTGCATTCGTCGTCGACGACGTGCCGAGCGGGAGCATCGTGCTCGACGTCGCCTCCGACGTCGGTGCGCCGACGCGCTTCGGGCCGGTCGACGTGGCGGCCGGTTCCGACGTCACGGGGATCGAACTGCACATCGCTCGCGGCGCCGTGGCGATCGGCCGCGTCGTGTCCGCGGATGGTCAGCCGGTCGCCGCTGCCACGGTCGTGTTGCTGCCCGCGGCGTTCGACGTCGGCGGGAACGACGCGACGCTGGTGCTGCTCGAGGGAACGCACCGCAAGAACGCGCGCTGCGACGCGTCCGGTGGCTTCACGCTCGCCGGACTTCCCGAGGGCGCATATCGCATTCGTGCCAGCGCACCGGGACACGCGCCGGCACACAGCGCTGTCTTTTCGACCGGCACCACGCCGACGATCGACGTCGGAACGCTGCGCCTGTCGGCACCGACCGTGATCCGCGGTCGAGTCGTCGACGCGCAAGGGACGCCGGTCGCGCGCGCCGTCGTACGCGCGGCGGCCGCCAGCGCCGCGCCCGGCGGCGTCACCGCCAGCGACGCCGCGGGCGAGTTCCACTTCGACGACTTGGCGGCCGATCGGTGGACCCTGAGTGCCGTCGTGCCGCATGGCCAACTCGGCGCGCTCGACCTCGTCGGCGAGGCCGAGGTCGAGACCACGCCCGGGCAGCCAGCGGACGCGACCGTTCGCGTCGCCCGACGGGAGTGAGCGCGTGAGCTACTCACTACTCGTCGGCCGACTGTTCGGGATCCCGATCCGACTTCACGCGGTCTTCCTGCTGTTGTTCGCGCTGCTCGTCGGGCAGACCTACGCCACGGCCGGCGGCACGCTGGCGGCGCAGTTCGCGATGCAGTTCTCGTTGGTCTTCCTGTTCGTGCTGCTGCATGAACTCGGCCACTGCGTCGTCGCGCAGTCGTTCGGGATCCACGTCCTCGACATCACGTTGTGGCCACTCGGCGGCCTGGCGCGGCTGTCGTCGACTCCCAGTTCTCCACGCGTCGAGTTCGCGGTCGCGATCGCCGGGCCGGCGGTCAACTTCGCGCTGGCGCTGGCGTGCCTCCCGCTCGCCCGCGCGTTGCCGAGCTTGAGCGACTGGCTCGAGTTCGCGCTGCTCACGAACTGCGTGATGGGCGGCTTCAACTTGATCCCGGCCTTTCCGCTGGACGGAGGCCGCGTGTTCCGCGCCGCGATCGCGCGCCAGCTCGACTGGCTGACCGCCACGCGGGTCGCGGTCCGGGTGGCGCGCGGCCTCGCCGTCGTGCTGCTGCTGGTCGGGCTCGCCGCACCGAGCGCGTTCGGCCTGGTCCTGATCGCCGTCTTCGTCTTCGTTAGCGCGGGTTCCGAACTGCGCGTCGCCGAAGCGCGCGAGTATGATCGCCTCGCCCGCGCTTTCGACGCATTCGCTCCGTTCGGCCGAGTCGAAGGCACGCGACCGCCACATCCGTCGCAAGGGGCATGACGTCGGCCGGACGTTCGCGCCTCCTAGGACCTGTCGCCCATGACCGCCGCCCCCGCTCCATTCCGCCTGCCGAAGCGCGTGCTGCTCGGCCCCGGTCCATCGGAAGTTCCGACCGCCGTGTCGCTGGCGCTGGCCGAGCCGCCGCTCGGACACCTCGATCCCGCGATGCTCGCGATCATGGACGAGACGGCAGCGCTGCTGCGCCGCGCGTTCGTGACGACGAACGAACTGACGTTCCCGGTCTCTGGGACGGGTACGGCCGGCATCGAGACGATGCTCGCGAACGTGGTCGAAGCCGGCGACGCGATGGTCGTCGCGGTGAACGGGTACTTCGGCGCGCGGCTCGCGGACATCGCGAAGCGCGTCGGCGCGCGCGTCCACGTGGTCGAAGGCGCGTGGGGAGCCGCGGGTGACGTCGACGCCATCCTCGCCGCGCAGCGTTCCCACGGCGCGAAGCTCGTCGGCGTCGTGCACGCCGAAACCTCGACCGGCGTCCGCACCGATCTCGCCGCGCTCGGTCGCGAGCTGCGCGCTCGCGACGCACTGCTCGTCGTCGACGCGGTGACGTCGCTCGGCGCGATCGAGTTGCGCGTCGACGATTGGATGATCGACGCGTGCTCGAGCTGTTCGCAGAAGGGACTCGGCGCGCCGTCCGGACTCGCGCCGTTGACGATCGGTCCGCGCGCGTGGGCGAAGATCAAGGCGCGCAAGACGACGCCGGCGACGTTCTACCTCGATCTCGCGTTGCTGCAGAGCTACGTGGGCCCCGACCACAAGTACCACCACACCGCGTCGAGCCCGTTGTTGAACGCGCTGCGGACGGCACTGCATCTGGTGTTCGAAGAAGGACTCGACGGACGCTTCGCGCGTCACGTCCGAGTGCACGGCTTGGCGCGAGCCGGACTCGAGGCGCGCGGTTTCACCTACGTTCCCGCACGCGACGTCTGCCTGCCGCATCTCCATTGCGTCCGCCCGCGCGCGGGCGTCGACGAGAAGAAGCTGCGGGCCGACCTGCTGCGCAACCACTCGATCGAGATCGGCGGTGGCCTCGGACCTTTGGCTGGGCAAGTCGTCCGCATCGGCTTGATGGGCGCCTCCGCGACCGAAACCAACGTCACCCTGCTGCTCGCCGCGCTCGATGATTGCATACGGTAGACCGCCCCGCATGACGCTGGGCCGCGGCCTGCGCATCGGCGTCCTGCTGGTGATTCTGTTCGGGCTCGGCCAGATCCTCGCGCTGCTACTCGCAATGACCAGCGCCGAGCAGGGATTGCAGCCGCCGCCCGACGACGTCGCACGGCTCGCGATCGATGCCGGCGGCTTGAAGCGGGTCGAGTTCCTGACCTCCGACAAGATCCTGATCCGCGCCGAGCAACTCGGCGATTTCGAGACGCGCCCCGTCGTGATCGTCGGCCACGGCTTCCGGCGCTCGCGCCGCCAATGCGACGCGATGGCGCGCGCCCTGCTGCGCGAGGGCTACGCGGTCCTGCTGTTCGACTTCCGCGCCAGCGGCGAGAGCACCGGGAAGTACTCGACGTTCGGGGCGAACGAAGGTGCGGACGTCGCGGCCGCCGTCGCATACGTGACGCAAGTGCTCGCACTCCAGCCCACGCGCTGCGCCTACGTCGGATTCTCCATGGGCGCGGTCGCGGCGATGCTGCGCCCCGACGCGACGGCCGGCCTCGCCGCGCTGGTCGCCGTCGCTCCGTACGCGCGACTCGATCAGTCGATGTCGGCGCGCACGCTGCGCTTCACGCTGTTGCCGCTCGATCCGTGGTACGGCCCGGCCGTGTGGGCGTTCAAGAAGGTGCTCGGGATCGACGTCGCCACCATCGCGCCGATCGAGCGCGTCGGCGAACTCGCGCCGACGCCGCTGCTGTTGCTCGGCGGTGATCGGGACTGGCGCGCCCCGCCGCAGGAGCTCTACGCGTTGTTCGATGCCGCGCGCGAGCCGTGCGAAGTCGAGATCCTGAAGGGCCACGACCACGCCGCGCTCGAGGACTGGCCGAGCGACGCGATCGACCGCATCCTCGAGTTCCTGCGCCGGCGGTTGCCCATCGAGGGCGGCACATGAGCCTGGCGACGCTGCTGCTGTGCGTCGCGCTCACGGCCGACGAATCGCGGTGCGCCGAGTGTCATCCCGCGATCGTCGAGACCTACGCGCGTCACGGCATGGCACGCGCGTTGTCACCGCTGACACCCGCGTTCGCGAAGGCGTTCTCCGGCGCGGTGCTCGACGATCCCGCGAGCGGTATGCGCTTCGGGCTCACCGAACGCGAAGGCCGGCTCATCTTCACCGAGAGCGCCCCCGGCCCGACCGCGATCGGTCCGCACCACCTCGAGCGCGAGGTCGTCGGCATCGTCGGCGCCGGTCATCTGGACCGCTCGTTCGTGCTCGGCCACGCCGAGCGGCTGTTCTTTGCACCCGCCGAATGGGCAACGGGACATGGTCTCGTGCTGGCGCCGCACCAAGAGCTCCAGCCGTCGTCGCGGCTCGGCTTCGCGCTGGCGCGCGAGTGCATCGACTGCCACACCGATCCCCCGCCGGCGGATGCCTTTCCGCGGCACTTGGCGCGCGGCGTCGAGTTCCGCGGCATCGGCTGCTCGGGATGTCACGGCGACGCGACCCAGCATGTCGCGAGCGGCGGGCGGCGCGGGACCATCCGCGATCTCGAAGGACTGCCTCCCTTGCGCCAGCACGACGTCTGCGCCCGCTGCCATCTGCAAGGGGATGCGCGCATCGAGCTGACGCCACCGGGCGCGCCGCGCTTCGCTCCCGGTGAGTCGTTGTTCGAACGTCGCGCGACACTGGTCGCGCAGCGGCAGAGCGACGACTTCGGCTTCGTCAGCCAATCCGAGCGCCTCGCCCTGTCGCGCTGTTTCGTCGCGACCGATGGCGGGCTCACGTGCACGACGTGTCACGATCCGCACGCGTCGTCGTTCGGGAACGCGGTGGAGCCGTCCGACGCCGCATGCGTGCACTGTCATTCCGCCGAGAGCTTGCCGCGCACGCCCGATCACGCGGCGGACAAGGCGCAAGGCTGCACCGCGTGTCACATGCGCAAGAGCGCGCCCCACGACCTGCGCCACGTCGCCGTCACGGATCACTGGATCCGCACGCGCCCGCCAGCACCTGAAGAACTGCGAACGCTGCGCGTGCACACCGCGGGCGACGGCCCGCTCGCGCGCTTCCGCTGGCCCGGCGCGACCGGCGCGAATCCAGCCGAGGACGACGGCGCGATCGCGATGGCGGAAGCCCACCTCGGACGCATGCGCGCGGCGGCCGATCGTTTCGACGCCCTGGCGCGGGCGGAATGGGCACCGCGTCTGGCGCGCGTTCCCGCGTTCCACTTCATGCGAGGACGCGCCTACGAAGCCGTCTCCCGCCCGCAGGACGCCATCGCCGCGTATCGCGAGGCGATCGCGCTCGACACGAATGCCGTGGACGCGCGCGTCAACCTCGGCCTGTTGCTCGCGTTGCGCGGCGATCCCGAAGCAAGCGCGGTGCTGGAGCAGGCGTGCCGCATCGCACCCGCCGCCGAATCCCCGTGGCAAAACCGTGCACTGGTCGCGGCGTCCGCGAAGGACCTCGCGGCGTACGAGTTCGCGATCGAGCAGGCTCTCGCCCGCAACCCCGATCTCGCCACGTTGTGGCTCGAACGCGCCCGGATCGCGTTCGGCCGCAAGCAGTACGACGTCGCCGTCGAGGCCGCGTCCCGCGCGAAGTCCCTGCAGCCGCGGTTGAAGAGCGTTTGGACCCGGCTCGGCCAAGCGCTGTACTTCGCCGGCGACCCGACGCGTGCACGCGCGGCGTTCGAAGAAGCCTTGCGCCAGGACGCGAACGATCCCGACGCCGCCCACGGCCTGCGGCTCACGACCCCGAAGTGACGCCGCGCGCGCCGTCCGCCGAGCGCGGCACGGCGGCGAAGCACAACACTCCGAGCCCGAGCATCACGGCGAGCAGCGCGATGCTGGCTCCGTAGCCGCCAGTGACGTCGCGCAGCTTCGCGAACGGCCAGATCGACAGCAGGGACAGCTTGCCCGTCAATCCGTACACGCCGTACCACGCGCCGACTTCCTGGATCGGCACGAGGCGCAACAGCCACTGGCGCGATGCACCGACGATCCCGCCCATGCCGATCGAACCGAGCCCGACCACGGCGACGATGCCGATCCATTGATACAGCGCGAATCCGAAATGGACCGTGTGGAGTGCCGACGAGGCATCCGCGCGCGCGCTCTCCGCCACGCAGTGCGCGAGCGTGATCGCGACGCCGAGCGCGATCGCGCCGACGATCGACATGCGCTTCGCTCCGAGCCGATCCGACATCCGCCCCATCACGACACACGTCGGGACGGCGACGACGTTGATCGCGAACAACACCGCGATCGCCGATTCGACGCCGAGGCCCTGCGGCGATTTCAGGAACGGCACCAGGTACGCGTAGACCGAACCGAGCACGTCCGAACACAGGAAGTTGCCCGCGAAGTAGGCGAGCAGGCCTTTGCGCCCGCGGACCGAGCGCAGCAATTCGAGCGTGCGTGTGAGCGAAGGACGTCGGGGCGCGGGGTCATCCGCCGCGGCGCGCGCGCGCCCCTCGGGGACGAAGCGCGCGAACGGAAACGTGAACACGAGGAACAGCACGCCGGCGAGCACGAATGCGGGCCGCGCGTCGCCGTCGAACCGCGCGACGAGCGCCATCGCCAGCGGCAAGGCCAACACGTTGCCGAGGTAGCCGAGCCCGGTGCCGAGCCCGGACACCGCGCCTTCGACCCTCGCGTCGGCCACGGTCGGCAGCAGCGCGTTGTAGAACACGAGCGCGGATTGATAGGCGAACAGCGCGCACGCGAACGTCGCGAGCAACGGTCCGGGCGACGACCACAACGGCAGGGCCAGCGTGGCGGCGACGCAGGCGAACGTCGCGATGAGCGTCGCGCGCTTCGAGACCCCCCTCGCGTCGGCCATCTCCCCGAGCGCCGGCGACACCAATCCCGCGAGGATCATCGCCGGATAGAACGCCAGCGCGAACGGCGCGTGCTCGCCGCCGCATAGGCCGTCGATGACGTAGCTCGGCAGATAGCCGGTGACGACGACGCCGTAGAAGATCGTGTTCGCGAGGTCGTAGAGCGCCCACGACCAGACCGCCCGCCGGTTCGACATGGCGGGATTCAACGAAGTCCGCGCGACGCCGGAAAGAACCCGTTCGCGTTCGCTGGCGGATTCACGCGTGCGCGCGTCCGGCAGCGCGGCGACGCCGGGCCGCGCCGCGACGACGGGGTCACACCACGTCCGCGACGGCCTTCAGCGCTTTCGCTTCGCTCGAGAACAACTGCAAGAACCGATCGAGGCGCATCATCTTCAACACCTTGACCACGAACGGCGTGGCGTCGGAGCACGCCAGCACACCGCCGGCGGCCGTGACTTGATGGTGCAGAGCGATCAACACGCCGACTCCACAGGAGTCGATCATCGACACGGCCCCGAGCTGCAGCACGAAGTTGCGGTACCCCTCGTCGAGGTAACGCGACACGTGCTCCTTGAGCGCGCTCTTCAGCGGATCCGACACGTCGTAATTCAACGTGGCCTGCTTCAGGACGATCCGGATCGCGGCGCCGTCGGCAACCGCTCCGATCTCGAAACCGCCATCTCTTTCCGACTGACCCATGCTGGCCCCCGAGGGGAAACTCGTCCTCGTCCTGATTCGACGAATCCGCGGTTGGCTTGAGCGCGAACCCGGAATCATCGCGACACCGGCCGGGCCACCGGGCGACGCTCACGATCGGCATTCCGACGCGCTCGGTGGAGTTGGTGTTCCCCGAGTCGCGCCGTGAAGCCGATCTCTTGCCGTATCGCCGGCGTCCCCGCCTGTTCCCTGCGTCGTTCCCCGTTACTCCAGATCCGATTCCTCGATCGGCACACCGATCGACAGGAAGATGTCGCGCGTCCGCGCGCCGAGGAACGCCTTCACTTCGCCGGTCGTGTAGAAGTTCAACGCACGCCGCGCCGCGGCTTCCGCTTCGTCGATGCTGACGGCGCGCAACAAGCGACCGACGCCGGTCAGGTAATGCCGCGCCATCGAGAACCGCCGCAGCCCGAGTCCGAGCAAGACCAGCGTGCAGTAGAAGTTGCCGGCCATCTCCCCGCACAGCGACACTTCCTTGCCGACGCGGTTCGCGGCGCGGATGACGTTCGCGATGACCTTCAGGACGCTCGGATTCAGCTCCTGGTACAGCGGCGCCACGCGCGCGTTGTTGCGGTCGACCGCCATCAAGTACTGGATCAGGTCGTTCGAGCCGATCGACACGAAGTCCGCTTCACGCAGCAACGCCTCGATCGCGATCGCGGCCGCCGGCACTTCGACCATCACGCCGACGGGAACCTTCGGCGCGATCGGCGTCCCGCGACGCTTCAGGTCGCTCTTCAGGTCCTGGACGATGGCCTGTGCTCGACGCACTTCCTCGACCGTCGACACCATCGGCAGCATGATCTTCACGTTGCCGTACGCCGACGCGCGCAGCAGCGCTCGCATCTGCGCGATGAACAGGTCGGGCCATTGGTCGCTGATGCGGAAGCCGCGCCAGCCGAGCGCCGGGTTGTCCTCGCGGTCGACGCGGAAGTACGGCAACGGCTTGTCGCCGCCGACGTCGATCGTGCGAAACACGACCTCGCGGCCACCCGACCGCTTCAGCACTTGCTGGTACACCGCGAGCTGTTCGTCCTCGGACGGGAAGAACGGCCGGTTCATGTAGATGAACTCGGTGCGATACAGCCCGACTCCGGCCAAGCCATCGAGCCGATCGGGCAGCACGTCACCCGGGTTCTCGACGTTGATCAGGAGTTCGACCGGGACTTCGTCGCGCGTCATGCCCGGCAGGCTCGGGCCGGCGGCCAAGGACGCGCGAATGCGGTCGAACGCTTGGCCGCGCTTCTTGAAGCGCTCGAGCGTCTCGGGCGCCGGATCGATGACCACCGTGCCATCACGGCCGTCGACGATCAGCGTCGAGCCGCCGCGGTTCGCGATTTCGTCGAAGCGATTGACGCCGGTCACGGCCGGAATCCCGAGCGCACGGGCGAGGATCGCCGCATGGGACGCCTTGCCGCCGATCTCGGTGACGATCGCCGCCAAGCGGTCCTTGTCGAGGTTCGCCGCGTCGGACGGGAACAACTCGCGCGTGACGAGCACGTACTTCTCGCCCGGGGCCACCAACGTCGACGGATCACGATTGCCGAGATTGCGCATCACGAGGCGCCCGACGTCGCGGATGTCCGTCGCACGATCCCGCGCGATTTCGTCCTCGAGGCGCGCGAACGCGTCCGACAACCGCGACACGACCGACGACACCGCCGCTTCGGCGTTGATCTTGTCCTCGCGGATCGCGCGCTCGATCTGCGTCTGGAACGACGAATCGTCCAGCATCTGACGATGCAGCAGGAAGATGCGCGCGTCCTGCTCGCCGACCTTCAACGCGGCCTCGGCGCGCAGGTGATCCAGATCGTCCTTCGCGGCGACGATCGCGCGCTTCAGGCGGTCGACTTCGGGCGCGATCGCTTCCGGCATCAGGCAGTACGCCGGAGCGTCGAAGGCGAAGCTCTCGGCGAACAGGAACAACGGGCCGACGCCGACCCCGGTCGATACCGGAATCCCGTTCACGACGGTCTCGGTCTTGCGCGGCGCGTCGCCGTTGGTCATGGCGCCATCACGCCATCTTCTCGAGCAGCATCGCCGTCAACTGATCGACGTGGACGCGCGTCTGCTGCATCGAATCGCGCTCGCGCACCGTCACCGTATTCGCAGTCGCGGTCTCGCCATCGACCGTCACGCAGAACGGCGTGCCGACCTCGTCCTGCCGGCGGTAGCGCCGACCGACCGCGCCGGACTCGTCGTAGAAGACCGTGAAATGCTTGCGCAGCGCATCGGAGATCGCGTGCGCGCGTTCCGGCATGCCTTCCTTCTTCACCAGCGGGAACACCGCGACCTTGGTCGGCGCGAGCCGCGGATGGAAGCGCATCACGACCCGCGTCTCACCGTCGACCTGCTCTTCGCGATACGCATCGACCATGAACGCGAGCGTCGCGCGATCGACGCCAGCGGCCGGCTCGATCACGTACGGCAGGTAGTGACGCTTCGCCGCTTCGTCGAAGAACTTCAGGTCTTTGCCCGAGTGTTTCTCGTGTTGCGCGAGGTCGAAGTCGCCGCGCGCGGCGATGCCTTCGAGTTCGCTCCAGCCGAACGGGAACTCGTATTCGACGTCGGCGCACGCCGACGCGTAGTGCGCTAGTTCATCCGAGGCGTGATCGCGCATGCGCAGCTTCGCGGGATCCATGCCGAGGTCGACGTACCACTGGAAGCGCTGCTCGCGCCAGTAGCCGTACCAGCGTTGCCAATCCTCGGGCGGCGTGAAGAACTCCATCTCCATCTGCTCGAACTCGCGCGTGCGAAAGATGAAGTTGCCGGGCGTGATCTCGTTGCGGAACGACTTGCCGATCTGCGCGATACCGAACGGCGGCTTCTGGCGCGCGCTGTTCAGCACGTTCATGAAGTTGATGAAGATGCCCTGCGCGGTCTCGGGCCGCAGGTACGCCTGGGCGGCCGAGTCCTCGACCGGTCCCATGAACGTCTTGAACATCAAGTTGAACTGCCGGGCTTCGGTGAAGTTGCCGGCGTCGCGGCACTTCGAGGCCGCGCGGCCAGGGTAGGCCTTGTTGCCGCATTGCAGCTTGTCGACGTGGTCGGCGCGCAGGCGGGCCTTGCACTCCTTGCAGTCGACCAGCGGGTCGGTGAAGTTCTGGACGTGGCCCGACGCTTCCCAGACCCGCGGGGACTGCAGGATCGACGAGTCGAGCCCCACCACGTCGTCGCGGCGATGCACCATCGCCTGCCACCACGCGTTCTTGACGTTGCGCTTCAGTTCCGCGCCGAGCGGACCGTAATCCCAGCACGAACCGATCCCCCCGTAGATCTCGCTCGACGGGTACACGAAGCCCCGGCGCTTGCTCAGCGAGACGATCTTCTCCATCACGTCGGGGGCGGCCATCGGGGGCTCCGTCGAAGGTCACGTCGATTCCGACCGGGTGGTCGAACCGGGTAGGTGTACCGCTCCGAGCGACCGGACTCAACGCCGGGGATGCGCTCCTGCCTGCGACGCGTTGCCAGGGCTGATCCGGCGGTCGTGCTCGGCTATCATCCCGAGCTTCTCGAACGGAGCCCGGACCCGATGCGCACCGTGGACGTCGCGACGCGACTGTCGACCATCGCTGACAAGGTCTTCGCCGCGTCGCCGCTCTCCGCCGACGATGGCGTGTTCTTGCATGAGCACGCGGACCTGCCGACGCTCGGGCTCCTGGCCGATCACGTCCGCCGCCGTCTGCATCCCGCGCCGGTCGTCACGTACATCGTCGACCGCAACATCAATCCGACCAACGTCTGCGTGACCGACTGCTCGTTCTGCGCGTTCTATCGGCGACCGACCGATCCCGAGACCTACGTGCTGCCACGGGAGACGATCTACGCCAAACTCGACGAACTCGTCGCGTGCGGTGGATCGCTGGTGTTGATGCAAGGCGGCCACCACCCGCACCTGAAGACCGAGTGGTACGCGGAGCTGCTCCGCGACCTGCGGGCGCGGTATCCGCGGCTGCACCTCCACGCGATGTCGCCGCCGGAGATCCATCACCTGTCGCTGATCGACAAGTGCTCGGTCGACGAGGTCATCGCGCGGCTGAAGGACGCCGGCATGGACTCGATCCCGGGCGGCGGCGCCGAAATCCTCGTCGATCGCGTGCGCGCCGTCATCGCCCCGAAGAAATGCTCGAGCGACGAGTGGCTCGACGTCATGCGCCGCGCCCACGCGCAAGGCTTGAAGACGACCGCGACGATGATGTTCGGTCACGTCGAGACGCCGCACGACCGCATCGAACACCTGATGCGCGTCCGCGAACTGCAAAGCGAAACCGGCGGATTCACCGCGTTCGCGTGCTGGAACTACCAGAACACGCAGGGCACGGTGCTCGAGGCCGAGAAGTCAACGCCGGCGACCTACTTCCGCGTGGTGTCGATCGCGCGCGTGATGCTGCACAACGTGCCGAACATCCAAGCGAGCTACGTCACTCAGGGCGCGAAGGCCGCGCAGCTCTCGCTGCGGTTCGGCGTCAACGACTTCGGCGGCGGCATGATGGAAGAGAACGTGGTGTCGGCGGCCGGCACTTACGAACTCGTCCAACTCGACGAGATCGAACGCCAGATCCGCGCCGCGGGATTCGAGCCGCGACGCCGCAATTTCTACTACGAGATCACCGACCCGCGCGGCCAGGTCCGCGCGCATGCGGAGCACGTGGCATGAACGAGACGCTGCTCCTCGACCGCGCGCGGTCCGCGAACCTGTGCGACATCGCCGACAAGGTCTTCGCTCGCGTGCGTCTCGATCAGGACGACGCACTGCGGTTGTACGCCGCCGACGACTTGAACCTCGTCGGCGCCCTCGCGGACGTCGTGCGGCGCCGCATGCATGGCAATCGCGCGTACTTCAACGTCAACCAACACATCAACTACACGAACCTCTGCAACAAGCTGTGCTCGTTCTGCGCGTTCCAACGCCTGCCGGGGCAACCCGGCGCGTACTGCATGACGCCGGACGAAGCCGCGCAGAAGATCCGCGAGCGATTGCACGAACCGGTGACCGAAGTCCACATGGTCGCCGGCATCTGGCCGAAGCTCCCGTATTCGTACTACCTCGACTTGCTGCGCGCGGTGAAGGCGGCTCGCCCGTCGATCCACGTGAAGGCGTTCACGATGGTCGAGATCGACGAGATCGCGCGCGTCGCCGACAAGTCCCTGCCCGAAGTGTTCGCGGAGTTGAAGGCGGCCGGACTCGACTCACTGCCCGGCGGCGGCGCGGAGATCTTCGCCGAGCGCGTGCACCGCGAGATCTTCCCGCTGAAGATCGGCGCCGAGCGCTGGCTCGAGATCGCTCGCGAGGCGCACAAGGCCGGCCTGCGCAGCAACTGCACGATGCTCTACGGTCACATCGAGACGCTCGAAGAGCGCGTCGATCACCTGCATCGTCTGCGCACGCTGCAAGACGAGACCGGGGGGTTCCAGACGTTCATTCCGTTGTCGTTCCACCCCGACAACAGCGACATGGCCCATCTGCCGGCGCCGACGGCGCACGATGATCTGAAGAACATCGCCGTCGCGCGGCTGTTCCTCGACAACATCCCGCACGTCAAGGCGTACTGGATCATGCTCGGGATTCCGGTCGCGCAAATGGCGTTGGCGTTCGGCGCCGACGACATCGACGGCACGGTCACCGAAGAACGCATCTATCACGACGCCGGAGCGACGACGCCGATGTCGATGACGCGCAAGGATCTCGTGCGCCTGCTGCACGACGCCGGTTTCGAGCCGGTCGAGCGCGACACGCTCTACAACGTGATCGCGGTCGAGGAGAGCGTCGCGTGAAGCGTTGGATCGTCCGGGGCGCGGTCGCCCTGGTCGCGACGCTCCTCGCGCTGAAGCTCGCCGACATCGCCGTCGGCCTCGTCGATCCGTTCGGCATCTCGCATTTCGAGAACAACCGCCGATTCGCGCAGGATTGCCTGCGCGTGAATCAGGACATCCCGACGTTCGCCTATCCCGAGCCGATTCCGGGCTCACGCTCGGACACGACGCCGCCGTACGTGATCAACGCGCTCGGCTTCCGCGGCCCCGAGATCACTCCGACCAAGCCCGCGAACACGGTGCGCGTGGTGTTGCTCGGAGACTCCGTCGCGTTCGGTTGGGGTGTCGCAGAGAGCGACGCATTGCGCGCGCAGCTCGAGCTCCGGCTCGCCCAGTGGTACGGGTCGACCCGCGCCGTCGAGGTCGTCAACCTGTCCGTGCCCGGACTCCACGCGGGCCACGAGCTCGAACGCTTCCGTCGCTGCGGACTGCCGTTGGCGCCCGATGTGGTCGTCGTCGTGTTCAACGTCAACGACGTCGAGATGTACCCCGACGAGTCCGCGCCGCTCACGCGCCTGGCCGAGGAACGCTTCGAGCGCCAGAGCGTGCTCGCGCGATACGCGCTGAATGGTCGAAGCGGCGCGGCGGTGAAGGCGTGCCTGCCCCACCTCCACGACCTGATCGTCTACTTGGAGTTGTTCCGGCATCAGCCGGCCGAAGTCGAGGACGCGCGCAAGCTGTACCTCGACATGAAGCGCGGCATCGCGACCACGGCGCAGATCTACGCCGAGTTCGCGAAGCTCTCCCGCGAGCGGCAGTTCGCACTGGCCGTGCTCGACCTGAACGGGTTCGAGCCGATTCGCGCCGCGGCGGCGGAACTCGGGATCGCGTACGCGAGCATCCAAGTCGATGACGTCCACGACGCGTCGTTGCGCAACAGCCCCACGGATCCGCATCCGAATGCGCGAGGCCACGCGCTGCTCGCCGACGCGTCGTTCAAGGCCCTGACGACGACGCTGCGCGTGATGCCGGAGCCCGGCCGATGACGCGACGCTGGCGGATCGGTTCGGTGCCGTACTTGAACGCCCGACCGCTCGTCGAAGGTCTCGCGGTCGATCCCGACCTCGACTACCGCGAGGACGTCCCCGCTCAGCTCGCGCGCGGCCTCGACGCGGGAACGCTCGACGCGGCGTTGGTGTCGTCGGTCGAAGCGCTGCGCCACCCGGAGCGCGCGATCGTTCCGGGTCTCTGCATCGCGAGCCGCGGCCCGGTCTTGTCGGTGAAGGTCTTCGCTGAAACCGATGCGCGGCGTGCGCGGCGCGTGGCGTTGGACGGCGCGAGCCTGACGGCCGCGGCACTCACCCGGCTCGCGTACCGCGTGATCCTCGATCGGACCGACGTCGCGTTCGTTGCGGTCGAGGTCGCGCCGGATCCGGCGCGACCCGTCGACGATGCGATCGACGCCACGCTGATCATCGGCGACAAGGCACTGGCACTCGATCGACTGCAGGCGCCGGCTTGGGATCTGGGCGAGGCTTGGACCGCGTGGTCCGGCCTGCCGTTCGTCTGGGCGCTTTGGCTGGCACGCGACGAGGCGACCGCGACGGCGCTCGCACCCATCCTGACCCGCGCGTACGAGCGCGGCTCCGAGCGTTTGGACGACTACGCGGCGGCCCGTCCCGATCTCGGCGTCGAACACGCGCGGCGGTACCTGCGAGACGTGATGCGCTACCGCCTGGAACGCGCGGAACTCGATGGCCTGCGGCGGTTTGACGCTGTTCGCGTTTCGTAGCGACGCAAGCTCGAGCGTTACTCGTGGGAAAGCCCACGCACCGGGCTCTGCGGAAGTGGGAAGCCTTGCCGTCGCGCGCTCGGCGGACTCGAGTCCTTCGTGAAACTTCCGTTAAGGCACCCTTCGCCTGGGCCAAGTTCGTATCCAGCGCAGACTTGCACCGCCCCTTCGCGAACCTAGGATCCGCGTCCGACTGGGGTGTTGCGCCCGGTTCCTCGTGCGAAGGCCTCCCCTTTGCTTCTGGCGCGACGAGTGAGCGCGACGCTCGGCACATCGTCTTTTGCCGAGCGCTTCACGTGGCCTTCACGCAACGGGGTCTTTGCGTCCCTACTTTCCCGCCCCTCGCCCCCACGGACCCTTCGATGAACCGCTCGACGCTTCGTTTTTGCGCTCTCGCTCTCGCCGCCGCATCGGTTCCTGCCTGCACGGGCCTGAGCCAAGCCGACCTCGAGGATGGCTTGCCGAATCTCACGGTCGTCCTCCACGTCGACGCCGCGCAGTACGCCCGCAACGCTCCCGTCATCGCGAACGTGTCGATCACGAATGCCGGCGATAGCTCGGTCTCGCACGTGATGCCAGCCCGCGAGACGCTCGAGTTCAACTTGTTCACCACGCGCTCGCCGGAGCCGCTGCACGTCGAGTTCGTCGCGTCGCCACTCGAACCGATCCAGTTCAACGTCCTCGAACCCGGCGCGACGCTCGAACGCAAGTTCATCCTGCCGCTCGCCGCGCGCATGACCGGTGATCTGCGTTTGATCGCGGTGTACCGCCCGGAGATCGGGGAAGGCATGCAGGGCTCGTTGCCGATCGCGTCCGAGGCCGCGGTTTACACGGTCCAGGATCCGCCCGCGTTCGATCGCGATTCGAACGGCGTGATCTCCGAGGCCGACGCGATCCGCATCGCGACCGCGTACTTCGCGCGGTCCCCGAAGGCCGTCCGGGCCAACTACCTGCTCGACGAAATGAAGTTCGGCATGTGGCTGGTGACGGCCGAGTTCGCACAACCAGACGCCAATGGCAAGAGCCAACGCGCCTGTTACGTCAACGCGTACCTGGGCCAGGTCAGCACCCGGCAGGCACGCGACGACGAAGAGAAGTTCGTGTCGCACCCCCCACGAGACGTGGGGACGTGACACCAGCGAGCGGAGCGCGGGAGTGCGTGGGCGCGAGCCCGATTCGAACGCCACCTCGCGATCCGCAGACCGTGAGCCGACTCGTTCGACGGGTCACTCGCGGACGGGGGGTTGGAGGCGAGCGCGTCGCTCGGTGCGACGTGAGCCTTCACTCCAGGGCTGCTTGAAGGAGGAGTGTTCGGATGAGAATGGCGACGACGATGGCCGTTCTCGGGGCAATCGCTGGTCTTTGCGTTCCCGCGCTCGCGCAGGACGCCAAGGTCAACGGCAATGCGGCGATGGCTCCGACGGAACTGCCGACCAACCTCGTGAAGATCCTGCGCACCTCGAACAAGGCGCAGACGAACCGCTACGTGCCGAAGGTCTACGAGTTCAAGAACGTGAACCCGTACGCCGTGATCCGCTTCGTGCGCCGCACGATCGAGATCGAGGAGAGCGCGTTCTACTCGTTCGCGAATCCGGACATGAACGGCGGGCGTCTGCTCGTCGTCGTACCGGAGTACCAGATCGCGGGCCTCGACGCGCTGATGGCGACGATCGACCGCCCGAGCATGACGACGTCGTCCGGTACGAAGCGCATGATCTATCGTCTCAAGCACCGCGACATCGCCGACGCCGGCGTGTCGGAGATCATCAACACGTACGGCACCAACACGGTGACTGTCGCCGCGGACACCGAGATCAACGCCGTGTTCATCGAGGACGCGCCGTCCGGGCTCGACAACATCGTCGAGCACTGGCCGTTGTTCGACTTCCCGACGAAGTCGCTCGAGATCCAGGTGACCGTCTACGAGATCGACGTCAGTGACGACGGCCAGCTCGGCCTCGACTTCATCTCGTGGAAGAACGGTCCGGGCCGCAACCTCGCGGCGATCGGCGCCTTCTACCAGAAGGAGAAGGTGACGACGTTCAACGGCAACCAGGACACGCTGATCTACAACTCGGGTCAGGGCACGTTCGGTCTGCCGGGCGCCGAGATGAACAGCAGCGGCCGCAACTCGGCCTACATGCTCGACGTCTCGTCGGCCTTCTTCGACTTCCTCGTCTCGCAGGGCAAGGCCCGCGTGATGACGCAGTCGAAGCTCGTCGCGTTGAACCGCACGCCGGCGACGCTGACGGTCGGTGACCAGATCCTGTTCCACCGCATGCAGGAAGCGGGCGATCTCCGCGGCGGCCAGCGCCTCGAACCGCTCGATCCGTTCGGCACGATGGAAGGTGTCGTCGACACGACGGCCGGTGGTCAGATCACCGACGCCGAACTCGCGCTGCTCGCCGATCACCCCGACAACCGCACCGTGTCGCCGTCGCTGGCGTCGCGTGCGCTCGGCTCGGTGACGTCGGGCTTCACGATCACGTTCACGCCGATCATCAATCAGATCGGCGCGACGGTCCCGCTCGTCATGTCGCTCGTGTCGCACACCGGCTACGCCGACGACGGCACGCCGGTGCTCCACAGCCACGCGATCGACACCGTGTTCAAGGTTCCGCACAACGGCCGCACGATCAGCATCGGCGGCGCGGTGATGCAGCGCCGCGCGGACTCGACGAACAAGGTCCCGTTCCTCGGCGATCTGCCGTGGATCGGTTACCTGTTCGGCGGCGAGTCGCGCCTCGATCAGAAGACGATGGTCGTCACGACGTTGACCTGCCGCACGCTGGAGGCGCAGGCGAATCAGACCGACGCCGACGTCGATCTCGAGCAGCGCGCGAAGGGCGAGAAGTCGACCAAGGCGATGGAAAACCCGCCCGGCTTCCTCGACGGCGTCGAAGACTGATCCATGCACACGAACGAAGGAACCAAGACCATGAAACACATCGTGCTGATGGTCGGCGCCGCGCTGGCATTCGCCGGAGTCGCGTCCGCCCAGAACAAGAAAGTGAATCCCGACGAAGCGACGGGCGTCCAGAACCGTCGCGGTGACACGAGTCCGGGCGGAGGCTTCTCGAACCTCGAGAGCAACAGCCGCATCGACGACTACTTCAACCAGGACGAGCAGATCAACGTGAACCCGGATTCGGGTGTCGTGAAGGTCCTGCGCGTCAACCAGAAGAACCTGATCAACGACTTCGTCACCGCGGTGTTCCCGTTGAACACGGTGCTCCCGCGCGAGATCCGCAACGTCTTCCGCACCGTCTGCGGCAAGGAAGGCGGTCGCGCCGAGGTCATCCAGGACAAGGTGTCGAAGAAGTACTGGCTGCAGGTCATCTGCCCGGCGTTCATGCTCCCTCACATCGAGGAAGCGGTGAAGCAACTCGACCAGGCGTGGATCAAGGAAGTCCGCGACGGGTCGGCGACGGGTGAATACCGGGCCAAGTTCCGGCCGATCGAGACGTTCGACGCGATCGCGTCGTTCTACGCCGGCGAAGGCGCGACCTTCACCGACACGAACGGCAACCGCGTGCTGCGTCGCGACGAACCGTATCGCGTCGAGAAGTTCATCGCCGCGTGCGAAGAGCTCGACCAGCCGCCGCCCCAAGCGCACCTTAAGGTCCGCATCTACGAGGTCGACACGTCGAACGACCTCAAGCTCGGCGTCGACTGGATCGCGTGGAAGAACGGCCCCGGCCGCTCGCTGTTCCAGGCGATCTTCTCGGGTCAGGATTCCTACACGCGGTATCGCAACGCGACGGGCTTCTTCGATCCGAACCTCGGCACGACGACCGTCATCAACCCGGGCACGCACTCGATCACGAACGACTCGTCGCAGTACCTGCTGTCGGCGAACTACGTGCTGACGACGGCGTACCTCGACTTCCTGCGCGTGAAGGGCAAGGCCCGCTCGCTCGCCGAGCCGGAGATCTTCGTGCGCAACGCGCGCACGGCGACCTGGTCGTCGACGACGCAGTTCCTGTCGTTCGCGGTGGCTCCGTCCGATCCGGGCCCGTTCGGCACCAAGCCGGCGTTGCTCGACAAGAACCCGGCCGGCGGCAGCATCGCGGACCAGAACTTCACGCACAACCGCACGCTGAAGCACCGTCTCGGCTCCACCACGGCGACGAACCAAGTCGGTCTGTCGCTGACGGTGACGCCGGTGGTCGGCATGGAATCGGCGGAAGTGCAGTTCACGTTCTCGTCGACGGAGTTGTCGGGCACGACGCCGCAGGGCACGCCGATCATCTCCACGCGCACGATCACGTCGAAGCAGCGTCTGGTCGACGGCCAGCCGTTCGTGTTCGGCGGTCTGACGCGCACGGAAGACGTCCGCGCGAACAACAAGGCGCCGTGGCTCGGTGACATCCCCGGCCTCGGTTACCTGTTCGGGCAGGAGACGACGAGCGCGCGTCGCAAGGAGATGATCATCACGGTGCTGCCGAAGCTGATCCAGGGCTGCCACGAGAAGGTCGCCGATCCGGGCCATCTCGAAATCATGGCGAAGGCGACCGGCGAGCAGTCGTTCGACCCGCCCGAGAGCTGCTGGGGCTTCGACAAGATGATCTTCGACACGGTCGAGCATCCGTCCGACGACGGCACGGTGCGTGACCCGACGTTGGTTCGCTGACGTCCGAAGGTCCTGAAGCAGAACGACCCCCGGCGCCGTTCGCGGTGCCGGGGGTCGTTGCGTTTCTTGGGGCGCGCGATCCAGCGCGCGCATCTCGAAGCGCCGAAGCGGCAGTGCGTCAAGGCGACGGCGGCTGCTCCTTGCCGTCGAACTGCGCGATGAAGTCGATCAACTGGCCGTCGATGTAGTCGTACGTCGCGAAGAAGTTGGAGGTGAGGTCCTCGACGTTGCCGGCCGTCACCAACGACTTGAACATCCCGACGTTCTCGATGAACAACGAGCGCGGCTCGGTCGCGTACGACTCGACGCGGATGTTGAACACGCCGCGATTGTCGGACGTCTGCGGGAAGACGAACCGCAAGCCGAGGATCTCGGGCTTGCGCTGGAGGCAGTTGAAGTCCTCCTCCTCCATATTGAACAGGCTGCGGGCGACGAACTCGCGCGAGTCGTAGAAGTTGCGCGGGTTCACGAGCGAGCGCACGACGAAGTTCTGCACCGGGATCTGCCCGACGCCGAGGACTTCGAACGCCAGCGCGGTCGCACGCGTCAGCTTCGCTTGGAACTCCTCGCGGGCGATGCCCGTCAGCTCCTCACGGAGTTGAATCCGGTCGCCGATGATCGTGAGCGCCGAGATCTGGTTCTGCGCCGTGGGCGGATTCGACAGGGTCGCGCCACCCGGATGCAGTTGGAAGTTCTGGTAGAGGCAGGCCGAGTCTTGGAACGCCGCGGTGTGGAAACGCTGCAAATCCTGCGGAGTATGGGCCTTGGGTGGGTGGATCAACTCGGCCAAGTAGGCCAACGTTCGCATCGGATAGTCCATCGGAGCTCCAAGCAGGCGGCGTCCGCGGCGGCACGTTGGCCACCTCCGACGAGGCGCGACGACACGCGATGCGTCCCACGGAGCCGATTCCGGGCAGTATGGCCAAGCGCGCGCGCCTTCACAAGACGCGCACCCGCTTCCCGAGCACGTAGCGCCAGACCAACAGCGGGACCGCCGACGAGACGACCAGCACGAGACATAGGCAGGCGACCACGGAATCCCGAGCGGTGTGGACCATCGAGTAGACGCGCATCGGCAACGTGTCGGAGCCGCGCGGCAGGATCGCAACCGCGTCCAGTTCGCGCATCGACAACACGAAGCCGATCAGCACCGCGGACGCCAGCGTCTGCGCGATGCCGGGCCCCACCACCTTCGCGAGCAGCGCGAGGTAGCCACGGCCCGACAGGCGAGCCGCGTCCTCCTGCGCCGGATCGAAACCCCGAATGCCCGCGCGCAGGTTCAAGAACGCGAGCGGCAAGAAGCGCGCGACGTACGTCAGCAGCACGAGCGCGACCGAGTCGTACACCGGGCCCGGGATACGGTTCCAGAATCGGATCTCACCGATCGTCAGCAGCATGGCCGGGAACGCGATCGGCAGGAATGCGAACAGCGCGAGTCGCGTTCGGGCGGCCCGCGATCGCGCGCGCTCGAACGCATGGGCGAGCGGCAATGCGATCGCGACCATCAGCAGCGCAGCGCCGAGCGCCAGCAGGAACGAACGCCCGATGTCCGGTCCCGCGTCGCGAAACGCGTTGCGCATTTCGGCGAAACGACCGTTCTGCCCGTCGCGGAACGCCCAATGGACGAGTTGCGCGAGCGGCAACACGGCCGTCGCTCCGACCAGCACGCCGAGATAGAGCAACGCGATCGGCTTCCAACGCCCGAGCGCTCGCGTCGGAGGTTCGACGGCCATGACTCCGCGTCCGACCCGATCCTCGCGGGTCTCCAACCGAAGCAGCCACGCGGCCGCGATGCCGACGATCAGGATCAGAGGCAACGACGAGACCGCCGCGAGCTCCGAATTGCGCGCCTTCGAGAACTGCATGAAGATCTCGGTCGCGAACACCTGGCGCGCGGCAATCTTCGGATACGCGAACGACAGGAAATCGGGGATCCCGAATTCCGAGACCGCGAACACGAACACAAACAGGAAGCCGGCGAAGATCGACGGCAGCGCGAGCGGGACCGAAACGCGCCAGAACGCCGTCCAGGGCCCGCGCGTCAGCACGGCCGCGTCTTCGGCGTTGCCATCGACGCCGCGGAATCCCTTCGCGCACAACAACAGCGCCATCGGGAACAGCGAGATGGTCAGCAGCACGATCGCGCCGACGTGACCTCCCAGTTCGGGAATCGTGATCCCCGAACGCACGACCCAGTCGACCTTGCCGATGTCCCACAGGAATTGAGTCACCGCGATGCCGTGCACGTACGGAGGAACGATCAGCGGCGCCATCAACAGGAAGCCGAACAACCCCGACAACGGCAGGCGCGTGCGCGCCAGCAGCCATGCGGCCGGCAACGCCAGCGCGGTCGACGCGGTGGCCGCGCCGAGTCCGATGATCATCGTGTTGCGGAGCAGGCCGACGACTCGCGGGTCGTAGGCGCCCGTGACTGGGTCGATGAACAGGCTCTTCAGGTGCGCGAGGCTCGGCACCCCGTCCTTCAGGAAGCCGGACGCGAGCAACAACCCGGTCGGGATCCAACAAAGGCCGAGGAATGCCAGGACGGCGAGCGCAACGACGAGACGGCGCTGCTTCATGTTCGGAGCCGTTTCCTCGCGGGGAGTCGAATGATAGCCCCCGATCGGATTCGCCCGAAGCCGCGAAATCGGGCACATTTACGCAGGCCGATGACGTCCCGGGCGGTGCGCGGGGAGCGGACGATGACCCTGTGCGGAGAAAACTCGTTCCGTTGCCGGCGGAACCCGGCCCGTCGCGCCCGCGCAGAGATGGCACGGACGCCAGAAAGTTCGCGCCAGGAACGAGATCGAATGCTATCCCTGGGGCCTTGCGTCGCCCGGCAGCGCGGATCGCGTCCTAGCTGCAGCGCCCTGCCGGCGTGACGTCCAAGGAATCACACCCTCCCGCGTCGACGCGGTGGGCGTCTTCTGGCCACGGAGGCGTGCGGGCACGATGAGGATCGCGCTCTTCAATTTCTGCGACGAGCTCTCGGGCGAAGGCTCCCGCCTCATCGCCGCGTGCCTGAAGCAAGCGGGCCATCACGTCAGCCAGTTCTTCCTGCCGTTCTACGGCACGGCGCAGATCGAGATCACACCCGACCTCGAGGCGTTGCTCGGTACGCACGACCTGTTCGCGGTGTCGCTGTACTCCTGCTACGAGGACCGCGCGATCGACGTGACGCGCTACCTGCGTTCGCGCTTCCCCGACAAGAAGATCATGTGGGGTGGCATCCACGCCACGGCGCGCACGAAGCACTCGCTGCAGTACTGCGACATCGCCGCGCGCGGTGAATGCGAAGAAGCGATCGTCGAGCTCATCAACAAGATGGAGCGCGGCGAGCCGTACCACGACGTCCAGAACTTCTCGTTCATGGTCGACGGCAAGCTGGTGAACAACCCGCTGCGCGGCCTGCAGATGAACCTCGACGTCCATCCGTATCCGGACTACGAGATCGCCGACTGCTGGATCCTCGACGAAGGGCGCAAGATCCTCCCGCTGACGGAGGAGCTGATGCGCAAGTACCACACCGTGTACTACTTCGACGAGCCGGCGTACTTCGTGCTCGCGACGCGCGGTTGCCCGTTCGTCTGCACGTACTGCTACAACAACTACTTCGTCAACACGTACAACAACGGTGTCGATCGCCCGCGCAAGCTGCGCTACCGCTCGGTCGACAGCGTGCTCGACGAAATCAAGCAGCGCACGCAGCGCTACCCGTTCCTCAAGCACGTGTCGTTCAGCGACGACGACTTCTTCGCGCGCAAGCTGCCGGACCTCGAGTACTTCGCGAAGCGCTACAAAGCGGAGGTCGGCCTGACGTGGGGTTGCTCGGCGATCCCGGCGTCGATCAGCCAGGAGAAACTCGAGCTGCTGATCGATTGCGGCATGGCGACGGTCCAGATCGGCATCCAGAGCGGCTCGGACCGCCTGAATCGCGAGATCTACAAGCGCTTCCTGCCGATGCGCAAAGTGCAGGAGCACCTGCGCATCCTCGAGACGTTCGCGATCCCGAAGGGTGTCCGCGTCACGGCGGACTTCATCATCGACAACCCGTACGAGACCGAGGACGACCAGCTCGAGACGATCAAGAACACGCTCGAGCTGCCGAAGTTCCTGCGTACGAACATCTTCACGCTCACGTACTACCCCGGCACCGAGATCTACGACAAGGCGGTGAAGGACGGCGTGATCACTGGCGAGAAGGACACGTATCTGAACGTGTTCAACTCGCTGCGCGACGTGAAGCACTCGTTCCTGACCTACGTGTTCCTGCTGCGGCATCGCGCGCGCGGCATCGCTCCGGATTGGCTGATGAAGATGCTGATCTCGAAGCCGATGCGCTGGCTCGGCAAGAAACTGCCGGACGGCGTGCTCCAGCGCTTCTGGGGTCGCTGGTTGTTCCCGAAGATGGCCGCGCGGTTCGGCGACCCGATGACGCACGGTTCCGGCAGCGTTTGATCGCTCGTTCCAGCCGCGCACGAAACCGACGGCCCCACCCCGAGCGAAGCCCACCACGGTCCTGCGACCTCTAGCCGGCGCCAGCGGCGTTGGCATGCTGAGCTCTACCAGCTCCAAGGCTCTCCCGCCGGAGCAAGCTCATGCGCTTCCGTGACCGCAACGACGCCGCCAAGCACTTGGCCGCAAGTCTCGAACATTTGCGCACGACGCGTCCGCTCGTGTTGGCGATCCCGCGAGGAGGAGTGCCGCTGGCAGCGGAAATCGCGCGCCAGGTGCGCGGCGACCTCGACGTGGTCTTCGCGCACAAGATCGGCGCGCCGGGGAATCCGGAACTCGCGCTGGGAGCGGTCGCGGCGGATGGCGAGATCATCGTCGACGACCGCGCGCAGAAGCACGGCTTCCATCCCGAGGACGTACAGGCGGCGGGCGAGGCGGAACTGATCCGCTTGCGTGCGAGAGCGGCGCGCCTGAGGCGAGGCCCGGGCATCGACCCGAAGTCGAGGGTCGTCATCGTGGTCGACGACGGAGCGGCAACGGGGTCCACGCTGGTGGCGGCGCTGCGCTACGTGGGAAGGAGGAAGCCAGCGAGGATCGTCGCGGCGGTCCCGGTCGCGTCGATCGAAGCCCATCGGTTGTTGTACGCCTACGCGGACGAGGTCGTGGCTCTGCTCGTCCCGAGAACGATGAGTTCGGTCGGAGAGTTCTACGACGACTTCCCGCAGGTCCAGGACGAGGAGGTCATCGACCTCCTCGCGCGATCGACATCGTCCGTCACGCAACCCACGACGCTGAGAGGCACGGGCGGCCAAGCCCAACTCGGCGCGTGAGGAGCTGGACGAAGTGCGGACCCCATCGACCGCGTGGCCGTTGACGAGCATCGAAAACGGGGTCCGCCCGCGCGTCCCCACCGATTTCCAAGTCTCACCGGCCTGCAAGAACCCACGGTCCGAAAGAACCCACGGTCCGACGCGACCTAAAGGTCGCGGCGGCTCCGTTCACTCACACAGAACGCGGGCGTCAGCCCGCGCATTCCCAACGAAGGCAAGCGGCCGCGAGCCGGCCGCATCCAAAGCCGGTTGCCCGGGAAGCACCAGGGTCGAGCCCACGAGCAAGAACCACGGCGCGCTCCCGCCCGTCCGGGGGACACATCGGGGACAGACCCGCCTCCGTCCCCGTCATGCTGCCCGTCGTCGCTGCACACCACCCACGGTCCGACGCGACCTAAAGGTCGCGGCGGCTCCTCTTACTCAAAGAAGAACGCGGGCGTCAGCCCGCGAATTCCCAACGAAGGCAAGCGGCCGCTAGCCGGCCGCATCCCCAAAAGGAAGT
>JBPOIU010000200.1:0-10955 GCA_052034255.1 Planctomycetota bacterium
TCTTCCGGAATCGCGTCAAAGTCAGTGGGTTGCTTCGTTCGTTTCTTGGTCATCGCATTGACTCCGTTGTGGTTGTACCGGAGCCCGCCGCGACCGACCCAAGTCCACACTTCGTCTGACACCCCCGAGATCGGATCTCAACTCCACTGCTTTCCCTGCTTTCCCTGTTTCCACTGCTTCCACTGCCTCCTGCACCCCTCGTCACCTGCCTCCCTCGTTCGCTGCTCCGACGAACTCGGGCGGGAGGCAGGGGACAGGGGGTGCAGTCAGCAGTGGAAGCAGGAGAAACAGGGAGAGCAGGGATTCAGGAATTCAGGCCCGCAGGAATTCAGGCTCCTGACCCTTCCCTGCTTCCACAGCCTTCCCTGCTTCCCTGTTTCCACTGTTCCCACTGTTCCCACTGCTTCCACTGCCTCCTGCACCCCTCGTCACCTGCCTCCCCCCGGCGCGATCGACGAAGGAGGCAGGTGACGAGGGGTGCAGGGTGGGCAGGGATCGCAGGGATCGCAGGGTTCCTGCGGGTAGGACACGGATCAGCAACCTCCACTAAGACGGACGTGCCCTCCCTCGCCACGGATCCGTTACCTTCCCTCTGCCCGCTTCGCACCGCTGCTTCACACCAACGAGGGGACTCTCCCGATGCTCCTGACTTCATCGTTCGCACTGCTGCTGTCGACCGCAGCGCTGGGCACCGTCGAAACGACGACCGTCCAGTACGTCACGCCGCAGGGCGTGTTCACGAAGACCACGACGCTGCCGCAAACCAAAGGCGGGATTTTCGCCGCGACCTTCCCGAATCCGAACCCGTCGCCGTCGAGCTTGCGCTGGACGTACCCGAACGGCGTGGCGGGCCCGTGGATCACGCAGGACGTGTCCGTCGGCAATCGCGGGACGTTCGCTTGGCTCGGTCAGAACCAGAACGCGGAACGCGTGACGCTGGTCTCGACGACCGACGACCAAGCTCCGGCGCTGCCGATCTGGGAGGACGTGCTGCCGAACCCCGACTACGTCGAGGTCGCGGCCGCCGACAAAGCGCCCGTGTGCGCGGTCGTGAACCGCGACTTCCCGAACGGTCTGTTCGAGGTACGCCTGTACTCGGCGTTCTCACCGATCGCCGTCGCAAGCGTGCTCGTTCCGACGCAAGGTGACGTCGAAGTCGCCATCAGCGATGACGGCGAGCGGGTCGCGATCGGCTACACCGACCTGTCGGGCATCGGCAGCGTCGACGTCTACGACACGTTCGGCGGCAGCGCGTTGGTCTTCGTCACGACGATCGTCGCGGCGCCGTCCGCGGCCTCGGCGTTCCGCGAGCACGACCTCTCGGCCGACGGCCAAGTCGTGTTGCTCGCGACGCAGAACACGGACCAACTGTTCGACGCGACCACGGGCACACCGATCTTCGTCGACTCCTCGACGGTGTCCATCGACTCGCACGCGATCGACGGCGACGGCGACACGTTCGTCCGCGGCGGTTTCGACGTCGGGGTGTGGAAGGAGTCCGGCGGCACCTACAACCGCATCCTGAACTTCAAGGACACGCAGAACTTCGGATTCTTCGTCGCCACCGCGTGCGACGTGTCGGCGGACGGCTCGACGTTCGTCGCCGCGGCGTACGACGCGACCAACTCGAACAAGATGCGGGTCTACTGCTGGACGCTGACGCAGACCACCGCGACGCTGAAATGGCGCTTCGTCAGCAACGGACTCGGCTCGGTGCAAGACTCGCCGCAGACCGTCTCCGTCTCCGACGATGGCAAGTTCATCGCGGTCGCGAGCTGGGGCACCGGCAACAACGCGCATCCCGAAGTCATGCTGTTCGATCGCGAGGTCGGCATCGTTCCGGTCGCCAACATCGACACGCCCGGTTCGCCGTTCGACTGCGATCTGTCGGGCGACGGCCAGTTCCTCGTCGCCGGCACCAAGGCCGTCCACGCGAACAGCCTCGGCAGTGGCGGCGAAGGCTACAGCCTCGATCGCGGCGCGCAGGGCTTCCGCATCTTCGGCACCACGTCGATCGGGCGTACCTTCGCGCTCGAGTTCGGCGGCGCGCCCGGCGAAACGCTGTTGCTCGCGGCGTCGTTCGGACTCGCTCCGACGCCGATCGCGTCGGGTTCGTTCGCCGGCACGTTCGACCTCGATCCGGGCTTGATGTTCCTCACGCCGACGCCGATCGGTGCGTTCCCGGGCTCCGGGATCATCGCGTTCTCGACCGTCGTCCCGTTGGCGCCGGCAGCGGTGGGTGTCACGGTCCACGCGCAAGCGATCCGCACGGGCGGTTTCCCGGCATGCGACAACCACGTGTCGATGCCGATCACGCCGTGACGTTCGCGACTTGATCGACGAACGCGGCGGTTGCGAGTTCGCTCGCGACCGCCGCGTTCATGTTTTGTGCAGAGGATCCGATCGTGATCGCATCGCGATCGTGAGGAGCCCCACCCCCACGATCGCGTGGAAGTAGTTCGCGAACGCCTGCTTGTTGAACGCGACGAACACGAGCAGCACGAACGTGCTCGCGAGCGCGAAGCCCGCGGTACCGCGTGGCGCGAATCGCCACGCGAACGCGTACGCGGGCACGAGCAACGCGAATGCGAGCCACGAGCCCACCACCACCCCGCTGGTGTTCGCGAGCCAGGCCGTGAAGCTGAGCGCGTCGAACCGGAACGGTTGCGCCAAATGCACCTCGACGACGGAGTGCATGAATCCGCGCGGATCCCAGACGAAGAACGGCACGAGTACGAGGGCCGCGGCCAGCGCCGCGCGGGCGAGGGTTGCGAACCGCTGACGCACGTCCCCGGTGAGCACCAACGGCAACAAAGGCGCGAGCACGATCACGTGCTGCTTCGCGACGAACGCGAGTCCGAGCAACCACGGCGCGAGTCGCGAACCGCGCGCGTGCGCCACTCCCCAGCCGACGAGTGCGAGCACCACGTACGGATCGTTCCAGCCGCGACCGAGCACGAAGAACCCACGCGACTGGAACCACCACGCGAGCGCGAGCAGCAGGCCGAGGCGTCCGGGCGCGGCGAAGTACAGCAACAAGCCCGTGAGAGCCATCGCGGTCAGCGCGCCGTATCGCACGTCACCGCACAGCGCGAAACCGAGCGTCCCGCACAGCAACGAGATCGGCGGGTAGTGGTACCCGTGTCGCAAGCGTCCGTTCTCGACCAGACCGTGGCCGTACACCGACGGCTTGTCCGAACGCTCCGTGTCATAGATGTCGCGAAACGTCAGCGCGTACGGGTTCTGCCCATGCAGCAACGCGGCCGCGCTCTCCTGCTGGATCAACATCACGTCGATGCGCGGTTCGGCATCGCTGTACGGCGACGCGCGGATCACCCACGTGCCCGCGGCGAGGAAGACGGCGAAGAGAGCGACGACGAGCACTCTCCGCCACGCTTCACGCAACCAGAACGCGAGCACCCCGAGCGCGAGCGCGCTCGCGACCAGCGCATGGAAGACCGTGGCGTCGACGTCGGTCGGGCGCAGGTCGTTCGACCACGCAAAACGTCCACTCGGCGGCAGCGACAACGCACGCAGGAACCCGAGACCGACCAGCGTGCCGAGCATGCGCGTCACGCTGCGCGAATCCATGCGCTCGAGCACGCCGCGCGGCCGCAGCGCGAACACCATCGCGACCAACGCCGCGGCGAGCCACGCCAAACCGCGCCGTGAGTACTCGCCGTCGTGCGCGACGATCGCTTCGCCAATGCACGCGAGGGCGAGCACCAGGGCAAACACCCCGCCCGGAGCCGGCTCGGCGCACCGCGTGCCGGTCACGTCGCGACCTCGTTCGCGACGGCACGCGTGCGCATCCACCACAGCCGACCGATGCCCAGCACCAGCAAATCGAGCATGCAGTAGAACGAGCCCGCGAGCAGCGGCGGATTGAACGACGTCAGCGGGAAGTACGGAATGGTCTCGTGCCAACGCCACGAGCCGACGGCCGTGCCGAGGATCTCGACCGACAACGCGAGCGGCAGCATCACGGCGTACAGCGGCCGACCAACCCGATGCGTCCAGCACGTCAGCACCAGCACGAACCACAGCAGGTCGATCGTCCAACCGGCGAGCGCCAGCGCCAATGTTCCGACGAGGCTCGCGATGAACACTCCGCGCACGAACCGCGGACCGACGCGCGGTGCGAACGCTTGCCCGGTCGCGAACACCAAGGCGTGGCCGGGCGGCACGAACCACGGCAGGTTGCCGTGGCGGTACGAGTAGATGCCCCAGCCGAAACACAGGAAGAGCTCGCCGAGCGTCGCCAACACCAAGCAGACGAACAGCGCGCGACGCTCGTGCGGCGTCGCGAGCTTCAACGCGATCGCGAACACCGCCAGCACGAAGCCGTTCGCGACGGAGTGCCCCACGCGCGGTAGCCAGGCGTCGAACGCCAGGCCGCCGCACACGGCGATCGCCATCAACCAGGGTGCGGCGCGTGCGAGAGGGATCGGGGGGGACATCGGCGGCGCAGTATGCCCATCGACTCCGCACTCCGCGACGCTCGGGCGAACCGGCTGTCGGATTTGACGCGCCGAGCGGCCAGCGGCTTCGATGCCCGTTGCGCGGCTTGACAACGTCTCGTCGCCTCCGTGCGATCGCCGCCATGCACGTCGCGCTGTGGGGTCCATCCGATCACGTTGCCACCGCCGAGGCCGATGCGTTGCGCGATCGACTCGCCGCGCTCGACCTGATCGTTTCGCACGTCGGAGCGGACGCCGCGCCGAACGCCGAGACGCAGGTCGTGATCGTCAACAGCAAGATGCAAGTCGGCGCGAAGGCGTTCGATTGGCTGAAGGACCTGAAGCTCGTCGTCACGACGACGTCGGGCTACGACCACATCGATCTGGCGGCGGCTCGGCAACGTGGGATCCGCGTCGCGCGTTGCGCGCGCTCGCGGCGAGACGCGGTCGTCGACACGTCCTTGGCGATGGCGACGGCGCTGTTGCGACGGTTGCCGCTGACGACGGCTGCCGCGGCGGGCGGGCGCTGGATGCGCGCCGAAGTCAAAGCGTGGCCCGTTCCGCTGTTCTCGACGTTGACCGTTGGCATCCTCGGCCAAGGCGTGATCGGGAGACGCGCGAGCGAGGTGTGGCAAGCATTGGGGGCGACGGTGCTCGCGTCCGATCCCGCCGTGGCCGGATCGCTGGCGCTCGCCGACGTGTTGCCGCGTGCGGACGTCGTGACACTGCATTGCTCCCTGACCAGGACGTCGCGCGCGATGATCGACGCAAGCGCTCTGGCATCGATGAAGCCGGGCGCCGTGCTCGTCAATACTGCTCGCGGTGAATGCGTCGACGAAGCGGCCTTGCTCGCGGACAAGCGTCTCGCAGGCATCGGCCTCGATGTCTTCGCCTGCGAACCGTGGGTCGACTCGGCCGCCTTGCTCGCGAAGGGCAACGTGCTGGTCTCACCGCACTCGGCGGGGTGGCACACCGGGCTCGGCGCGAGCCTCAACGACGAGGTCGTCACGCAGGTCAATGCGTGGCTGAAGGGGCTCGCGCTCGAGGGCGAAGTCGGACTGGCGGGCTAGGACGGCGACGTCGCGGGCCGACGACGCGGTACATCCAAAAGTACCTCAGCCGTCCGCGTGCGCGATCGTGTCGGTCTCCATCGTCAACTTCAGCTTGTCGGACGAGAACCGTCGGCCGAACAACGCTTCCTTCACCTTGATCGCGCCTTTCGTCAGCACGCGCCGCACGAGGTCGACGATCGGCAGCGTCGAAAAGCCCGTCTTGCCCGTGACCTTCGAGAACAGGCGGTTCTGCTCACAGACGAGGTACTCCGTCCACAGCAGGTACGCCCCGAGGTAGAGCTTCGAGAACATGCGGATCCCGATCGCGCGCCGCACGATCGGCATCAGCCACGGGAAGCGCACGACGATCGGGAACAGCTTGTGGAGGTTCTCGACGCGCGTGCGATCCGTGAACGCGATCGACGTCGTGCGATTGAACTTCTCCGGGAAGGCGTCGAGGCGATCGACCGCGAAGCCCATCTCGCGCGTGATGTCGTCGATGTCCGTTTGCGGGTAGGGCTGCAGCAGTGAGCACAGCGGATGGTCCACCTTGCAGTCGACGTTCAGCTGCAGCGTCGCGAGCTCGTCGTCGAGCGTCGCGCCCGGTGCACCGAGCAGGTTCAACGTCGTCAACCGGATGCCCTCGGCCTTCACGAAGCGCGCGGAGTTGCGCAGATCGTCGAGCGACGTGCCCTTGCGATAGACCTTGTTGCGCACGTGGTCGCTGGCGGCTTCGAACGCGAGACGCGCGGAGATGCAGCCCGCGGCGCGCAGCTGCCTGACGTGTTCCTGCGTCGTCAGGTTCGTGCGCAGGATCACGTCGAACGGGATCCCGATGCGCTTCGGGTACTTCGCACAGAACTCGTCGAGCCAGGCGTCGTCGACGTTGAAGATGTCGTCGAGGAAGTGCACGAAGCGCAGCGGCCAGCGCGAGCGGACGTCGTCGAGCTCGGCGAGCACGTGTTCGACCGATCGCTTGCGCAGGTACTCCTTCGACTTGGCCGCGTACAGCTTGTCGCGCCACGCGTGGTGGAAGCAGAACGAGCACGAGTACAAGCAGCCGCGCTGCGTCAGGAAGATCTTGCGCTCGCAGTCGCGATACAGCGGGGATGCCTCGTACAGCGGTTCACGATCGGGGAAGCCGAGCGCGTCGAGGTCGTCGACCAACGGCCGCAGCGGGTTGTGGACGAGCTCGCCGTCGCGCTTGAACGACAGATTGCGGATGCTCCACGGGTCGGATCCGCGCTCGAGCGCCGTCGCCAGCTCGGCGAGCGCCGCCTCGCCCTCACCGCGACACAGGAAGTCGACGGACGGCTCACGCACCATGTCCGGCACGAACGTCGGATGCGCGCCGCCGAACACGGTCTTGGCGCCGACCAGCTGTTTCGCGCGCTCCGCGACCTTCGCGTAGAAGACGTGGTCGCCGGTGGTCGCGGACACCGCCAACAGGTCGGGCCGCAACGCCCGCAACTTCGTCTCCCAATCGGCATCGGGCAGCAGCAGGACTTTCGATTCGTGACCGGCTCGCTTCAGCGCCCCCGACAGGTACGCGATGCCAAGCATTTCTTGCGGCAGGAACTTCTGCAGGAAAACGACGCGCACGCTCCACCTCCGGAGTCTTCGGGCCGGATCGGAGCCGGCTCGCCGAGGATGTTCGTCACGGGTGTCCGTCATTTCGGACGATTCTGTCCGAAATCTACACCGAGGTTCGGGCGGCTGGCAACTCGGTGCCCGCGGAGGAGGCGTGATTCGAGCGGCGTGGGACATTCCGCCACGCCGACTCCCGTGCGCTTCCGGGTAATCTCCCGCGTTTTCGCCACCGGCACGAAGCGACATGCCTTCGATCACCCTGCTCGGCCCCCAGCGGTTGCGACCGTCCGTCAACGTCACGTTGCGCTCCCTCGGCATCGACGGCCCGTTGGCGTCGATCACGGCCGGATGGGAGGAGCGCGAGACCGAAGACGCTGAACTGCGCGACCACGTGGGCGGGCGTTGCTTCAACCTGCAATTGTGGGAGCGCTGCGAACGGATCTTCGAGCGCGACGTCGAGCTGTTCAAGGGTTTCCGCAAGCGCAAGGACGCACAGATCCGCTTGCGGGAGCTCTATCGCAAGCAACTCCACCACGCGATGGACGCCGCGAAGGAGATGCTGGAGACGCCGGGCGACACGGCGCTGATGGAGCCCGAGCGCCAAGCCGCGTTCGACCGCGTGCGCGAACTCGATCGCCATCACGCCGACCGCATGCTCGAGACCGAGCTCGAGTTCGAGCGCAAATACACACCGGCCGAGCGCGACATCGTCGTCGCGCACCGCGATCAGATCGCGCGCATCCTCGAGCACTGCGAAGCTCTGCTGATCGCCGGCGGCAACGTCGCGGTGTTGTTGAACCGCATGCGCCTGTTCGCCGCGCTCGAGCTCGCGGGCGTCAAGCCGATCGTCGCGTGGTCGGCCGGTGCGATGGTCATGACGAGCGAGGTCGTGCTGTTCCAAGAGGACACACCGCACGGCTCGGGCTACGCGGAAGTACTGCAGCGCGGGCTCGACGTCTGTCCCGACGTCGTGCCGTTCCCGCATGCGCGCAAGCGCCTCCACCTGCAGGATCCGTTGCGCGTGCAGATGCTCGCGCGACGCTTCCAGCCGCGCCGGTGCGTACCGATGGACGAGTCGGACCGCATCGACTGGACCGGCCAGGCATGGAAGTTCTCGCCGGCGACGCGCGTGCTCGACGTCGATGGGCGCGTCAAGAAACTGCGGGCGCCGAAGTCCCGCCGGAGGCGCAAATGAGTCGCGCCATCCGCCAGCTCGCCGCGCGCAAGAACCTGACGCCTGGACTGCTGACGCAGTTCCTGCGCGAACACGAGTTCCCGATCATCGAGGAGCACACCGCGACGTTCGCGTACGTCGGCGAAGCGGAGTCCGTGAGCTTGCGCCATTGGATCCATGGCCTGCCGTCATCGCAGCCGTTCAAGCGCTTGATGAACTCGCCGCTTTGGTACCACGTCATGGACGTGCCCGAGGGGTCGCGCATCGAATACAAGATCGAAGTCGCGCAGCGCGGGCAGTCGCGGCTGGTGCTCGATGCGCTGAACCCGCACCAAGCGCGTGATCCGTACGGTGCGAACTCGGTGCTGCTCGGCCAGGGCTACGAGCACCCGACGTGGGCCGAAGCCGACAAAGAGGCGCGCACGGGCTCGATCGAAACGCATCGGCTCGACAGCAAGCACCTCGAAGGCAACCGCGAGTTCCGCGTGTACTTGCCGGCTCGGTTCCGTCGGCGCCGGCGCTATCCGCTGCTCGTCGTGCACGACGGCGACGATTACTTGCGGTTCTCGAACCTGCAAACGGTGCTCGACAACCTGATCCATCGCCTCGAGATCCCGTCGATGATCGTCGCGCTGACGAACCCGGTCGCGCGGCTCACCGAGTACGCGGCGGGACGTGCGCACGCGGCGTTCGTCGCGAAAGAGCTCGTGCCGTGGCTCGAGGACACGTACCCGTTGCTCGACGACCCGGCGCAACGCGGCCTGATGGGCGCGAGTTTCGGCGCGGTCCAAACGCTCGCGACGGCGCTCTATCACCCGGGCGTGTTCGGCAACTTGCTGCTGCAGTCGGGCTCGTTCGCGTTCTCGGACATCGGCAAGCACTGGCGCGGGCCGGCCTTCGAGCCGGTCGTCAAGTTCATGAACGGGTACCGCGCCGCGCCGAAGAAGCCCGCGCCGCGGGCGTTCGTGAGCTGCGGCATGTACGAGTCGCTGATCTACGAGAACCGCTCGATGGTGCCGTTGTTCGAACGCACGGGCATGAACGTGCGTTACGTCGAATCCCGCGATGGTCACAACTGGGAGAACTGGCGCGACCGCATGCGCGAGGGCCTGTCGTGGCTGTTCCCGGGGCCGTCGCTGCTCGTGTATGAATGACCCGGTCGTCGAAGGGGGACAGTCCCCTCATCTGCTCTGTCCCCACCGAGCCCACTGAGCATTGAGTCGCCGCGTCCCGCACGGGGGACAGAGCTGTTGCGGGGACTGTCCCCCTTCGGCTCGCCTCGCTTCGCAATGGCTGTCCCACCGGAGGAATGAAGTGTCGAACGTCACGCGTCACATCGGTCTGTCGCTGGGTGCGGACATCTGCTGGCCGCTGTGCTTCGAGGAGATCCTGAAGCGCCTCGACCTGAAGGTGAAGCTCGGCGGCAACACGGTCTCGTTCGACGTCAATCGGGTGACGATCGAGCCGTTCGACCTCGCGCAGGACGTGACGTACGACGTCGTGCTCGACCGCTTGACGCACTGGTATCACACGAGCCGCGAGTGGGTGAAGAAGGCCGTGCTGATGAACGGCCTCTACGTGCTGAACAACCCGTGGACGATCCAGTCCATGGAGAAGCACACGACGTACGTCGCGATGATGCGGCTCGGCCTGCCGATTCCGAAGACGTGGCTCGTGCCGCCGAAGAGCTACGACCAGACGCCGGATCTGCAGCCGACGCTCGAGCGCTACGCGAAGCTGTTCGACCTCGGCGAGGTCGGCAAGAAGGTCGGCTACCCGCTGTTCATGAAGCCGTACGACGGCGGCGCGTGGCGCGGCGTCAGCAAGATCGACAACGAGTCGGCGCTGAAGGCCGCCTACGACGTGTCCGGCAAGAACGTGATGCACCTGCAGAAGGCGGTCGCTCCGTTCGACTTGTTCGTGCGCGCGCTCGGCGTCGGGCCGCAGGTGCGCGTCATGAAGTACGACCCGGCGGCGCCGCTGCACGACCGCTACGTCGTCGCGAAGGAAGCCGAGTTCGTGTCGGCGAAGGAGCGCGAACACCTCGCCGCGGTCTGCCTCACGATCAACGCGTTCTTCGGTTGGGACTTCAACTCGTGCGAGTCGTTGAAGAAGGGCGGCACGTTCCACCCGATCGACTTCGCGAACGCGTGCCCCGACTCGCAGGTCACGTCGCTGCACTACCACTTCCCGTGGCTCGTGAAGGCGAAGCTGCGCTGGGCGATCTACGCCGCGGCGACGAAGCGCAAGTTCCGCCACGACCTCAACTGGGCCGCGTACTTCAAGATCGCGGACGAAGACGGCAGCTTCGAGGACAAGCTCGCGCAGTACGCGAAGCTCGCGGCGAAGCACTTCGAGACCGACAAGTTCGAGGAGTTCTGCGCGAAGCACCTGAAGCACCTCGACGCCGTCGCGCACGAGTTCTTCTCGACCCCAGCCGCGCGCGACGCGGTCCACAAGAAGGTCCAGGCGCTCTACCCGCAGCACGAGTGGGCGCAGTTCACGGACCTCTTCTTCGCTCGCATCCAGAAGTGGCGCGACGCCGAGAAGTAACGGTCCCAAGGCGCCCAGCGGCACCGGAGCGCCCCACGCCAATGACGGGGACAGACGCGCCTCCGTCCCCGGCGCCCCACGCCAACGCCGGGGACAGACGCGCCTCCGTCCCCGGCGCCCCCGCCG
>JBPOIU010000211.1:0-25820 GCA_052034255.1 Planctomycetota bacterium
CATCATCCGCGAGCCGCGTCAATGCGAACCCGACGCCGAGGACGGCGCCGGCCGCGATCGCGAGGCTCCACAGGCGACCGAACGCCGGTCGCTTCGGGCCGGCGAGGGCGGCCGACTTCAACGCGGCGAGCGTTTGCGCCGACAGCGTCGGCGCGCTCGGCAACGCCGCGTGCACCGCACCGATCGTCGCGCGGATCGAATCGCGCAGCGCGGCGAGTTCGGGTTCCGCGGCGCAGCGCGCGTTCCACTGCTCCGCGAGTTCCGGCTCGAGTTCATCGAGCACCAGCGCGGTCAACATCGCGTGGGCATCGAGTTCCACAGGGTTCGTTTCGTTCGAGTTCATGATCGACCTCCGCGGGATTCCCGCGTCGACACGACGGCAAGAGTGGGGGACAGACGCGCGGACAGAACCTTCAGGCCTTCGGAGATCAGCCAGCCGACCGTGCCGATCTTCTTCCCCGTCGTCTGCGCGATCTCCTTGTAGGACATCTCGTGGAACAACCTCAGCACTAGGGCTTCGCGTTGATCGTCCGGGAGGATCTTCAGTCCCTCGAGAACGGCCGCGCGCAGTTCGCGCGCCTCCATTCCGTCGTCGTGCGACTCCGGGGACGAGCTCGCCTTCTCCCGCGCATCGCGCCGTTTCTCGCTGCGCAACAATTCCATGGCTCGGTTCCTCGCGACTCGATGCAGCCACGCGACGAGGTGCGCCCGCTCGAGCGAGGGGGATCCACGGACCTCATCGGGGAGCACGGGCGGCTGCTGCGCGAGCTTCAGCAAGGTGTCCTGGCATACGTCCTGCGCTACGCGCGAGGACGCTTCGGGCCCGATCAAAGCGGTGATCGCGCGCAGCAGATGCGCGCCGTGGCGAGCGACCAACGCTTCGAACGCCGCGGGGTCCCCGCGGACGTAGGCCATGAGCAAGGTGCCGTCGCTTGGCTCGTTCATTTGCGTTCCGTGTCCGGGGGTGCAACGGCACCGGACCTGGGGTTCTTGGTGGAGTTCACGAAACTCGAGGAATCGAGACGCAAACGTGGAGGCTCGAGGCGATCAGGAAGGCCGGCTTTCTGGATCTTCGGGCATTGCTGGGTCCACGGACTCCCGGCAGAAGTTGTCGGCCGAGCGACCGGGAGGCAGGGGACGAGGGGTGCAGGAGGCAGGGAGCAGGGAGAGCAGGGGACCTGGAGAGCAGGGGACCTGGAGAGCAGGGAGCGCAGGGGAACATTTGGTTGAGTGCTCGCTTGGGGCGGCCCAGTTCCCAAACCCGAGCACGGACCGGGTCTTCGCCGGCGTCGCGGACGCTTGCCCGGCGTCGGGAATGTTTCACCGTTCATTGGTCGCTCGTTCGCATTGCTGTTCGCTCGGCACAGTCGGTGCGGAATCCGAATCGCGGCCTACGCTCGATCCCACCACGCCGGAGGCGATCTTGACCGAACTCTGTCTTCCGTTCGCTCGGCTCGGGCGCGGCGACGTCGCCGCCGTCGGCGGCAAGGGTGCCAACCTCGGTGAGCTCGCGCGCGCCGGGCTCCCCGTTCCCGACGGGTTCGTCGTCTCCGCCGCCGCGTTCCTCGCGACCCTCGACGCGGCCGGGATTCGCGGCACGTTGACGCAACGCTTCGACGCGCTGCGCGTCGACGACGCCGCGGCGCTGGCGGACGTCAGCGCCACGTCGCGCGCGCTCGTGCTCGGCGCGTCGTTGCCCTCCTCGTTGCGCCACGCCGTCGTCGCGGCGTATCGCGCGATCGGCGCGGGCCGCGTCGCGGTGCGTTCGTCGGCGACCGCGGAGGATTCGGCGACGACATCGTTCGCGGGCATGCACGAGACGTTCACCAACGTGCTCGGGGAGGACGCCTTGGTCACGGCGATCCTGCGTTGCTTCGCGTCGGCCTACGCGCCGCGCGTACTCGCGTATCGCAAGGCGCGGGAACTGCGCGACGAGCCGGTGCTCGCGGTCGTCGTCCAATGCATGATCGACTCCGAGCGCTCCGGCGTGATGTTCACCGCCGATCCCGCGAGCGGCGATCGCACGAAGATCGTCGTCGAAGGCGCGTTCGGGCTCGGCGAAGTCGTCGTCGGCGGCTTGGTCGAACCCGACACGTACGTCGTCGCGAAGGACGGGCCCCGGCTCGAATCCGCGCGCATCGGCGTCAAGACGTTTCGCATCGAGCGCGGCCCCGATGGAGCCGAGCGGCGCGTCGAACACGATGCGGCGCGCGCGCGCGAACGCGTGCTGAGCGATGCCGAAGTCCTGGAATTGGCGCGCTTCGGACAACGCATCGAAGACCACTACGGATCGCCCCAGGACATCGAATGGGCATACGCGCAGGGTCGCTGGTCGATCCTGCAGACGAGGCCGATCACGACGCTCGAACCGATGCGAGCCGGCGCGCCGGACGTCGCGAACTCAGCGGCGGCGGCTGCCGGCGCCGACGCGTTGGTCTGCGGACTCGGCGCCGCGCCTGGCATCGCGTCCGGCCCGGTCCGCGTGTTGGCAGCGCCGAGCGAGGGCGAGTCGCTGGCTCCCGGTTCGGTCCTCGTCGCGCCGATGACCGCTCCCGATTGGGTGCCGACGTTGCGCAAGGCGGCAGCCGTGGTCACGGACGGCGGCGGCATGACGTGTCACGCGGCCATCGTCAGCCGCGAGCTGCGGATTCCCTGCATCGTTGGTGCGCGCACGGCGACGCGCGTGCTGCGCGACGGCGAGATCGTGACCGTGGATGGAGCGAAGGGGCGCGTGACCGCTGGCAAGCCGGTCGAACGGGCCACGGTGCCGGCCGAGCCGAGCGCGCCCGCCAGCGCACCCGCTGGCGCTCGTGAATCGCTGGCGACACGCATCTACGTGAATCTCGCGATGAGCGATCAGGCCGAGCGCGCGGCCGCGGAGGACGTCGACGGCGTCGGCCTGCTGCGCGCCGAGTTCATGCTGTTGAACGCGCTGGGGGGGCAGCATCCGAAGCAACTGGTGGCGAGCGGCGGCGCCCGCGAGTTCGTCACGAAGATGACCGCCGAACTCTTGCGCATCACGCGCGCGTTCGCCCCGCGGCCCGTCGTCTATCGGACCTACGACTTCCGCACCAACGAGTTCCGCGGACTGAAGGGCGGCGCCGCGTTCGAGCCCAAGGAAGAGAATCCGATGATCGGCTACCGCGGTTGCTTCCGCTACGTGAAGGACCCGGAGCTGTTCGACCTCGAACTCGAGACGCTGGCGCGCGTGCGGCAAGAGACGCCGAACCTGCACGTGATGATCCCGTTCGTCCGCACGCGATGGGAACTCGCGCGCTGCATCGAGCGCATCGATCGCAGTCCGCTGCGAGGCGATCGCACGCTGTTGCGCTGGGTCATGGCGGAAGTGCCTTCCGCCGCGTATTGGATCCCGGAGTACGCGAAGCTCGGAATCGATGGCGTGTCGATCGGCAGCAACGACCTCACGCAATTGATGCTCGGCGTCGACCGCGATTCGGAGATCTGCGCCGAGCTGTTCGACGAAGCCGACGGCGCGGTGCTCGATGCGATCGGCCGGATCCTCGCCGCCTGCAAGACGGCCGGCATCACGTCGTCGTTGTGCGGCCAGGCGCCGTCGAATCGGCCCGCGTTCGCGGAGACGCTGGTGCGCATGGGAATCGACTCGATCTCGGTCAACGTCGACGCGGTAGCGGCGGCGCGGCGCGCCGTCGGCGTGGCCGAGCGTCGACTGATGCTCGAAGCCGCACGGAGGCACGCGTGAATCCACTCGAATGGGCGCGCCGACGCGCCGGGGGCGGTGCGCCGCTGCGGCCGCTCGACGCGTTGCGCGGCGCCGTGACGGAAGCCGACGCCGTGCAGCGCAGCGGGCTGTCGCCGGCCTGGCTTTCCGGCATCGCGTCGTTCTACGACCACCTCGACGACGAGGGCGCCGCGATGGTCTGCACCGGCACGGCCTGCGCGTTCGCGGGGCCGTGCACACACGCGCGGGTCGCTCCGCGTCCCGTCGCGTGTCTCGGTCGGTGTCACGAGGCGCCGTACGACGCGCACTCGACTCCGGCGCGCATTCCGTATCGCGCGCTGGTCCAGAAGCCGGTCGTGCTGCGCGGCCTGCTCGATTCCAACGATCCGTTGCGCGAATACGACTTGCCCGACGGGGCGACCATCCTCGAGGTCATGCGTGCGTCGGGATTGCGCGGTCGCGGCGGAGCGGCGTATCCGACCGGAGCGAAGTGGGCGACGGCGCGAGCGACGCCGGCGCCGGAACGCTTCGTGGTGGCGAATGGCGACGAGGGTGATCCCGGCGCGTTCGTCGATCGCCTGTTGCTCGAGGAAGCGCCGCATTGCGTACTCGCGGGCATGCTCGCGTGCGCGCGCGCGATCGGCGCGGGTCGCGGCATCGTCTACGTGCGTTCGGAGTATCCGCGCGCGGTCGATCGCGTGAACCGCGCGATCACGGAAGCGAAGGCTGCCGGCAAGCTCGAGGGCTTCCACGTCGAAGTGCTGCGCGGCGCCGGCTCGTACGTGGCCGGCGAAGAGACGGCGTTATTGCGGTCGATCGAGGGCTTGCGCGCGGAGCCGCAAGTGAAACCGCCGTATCCCGCGGAACGCGGGCTGCACGGCTTGCCGACGATCGTGCAGAACGTGGAGACGCTGGCGGTCGCGCCGTGGGTCGTCGCGCACGGCGCGCGCGCGGACACCAAAGCGATCTGTCTGTCCGGAGCGATCGCGCGGCCCGGCGTGGTGGAGATCGCGCTCGGCACGCCTTTGCGTGACGTCCTGCTGCGCGGCGGCGGCGGTCCGTTGCCGCAGCGGCCGTGGAAGATGGCGCTGATCGGCGGCCCGATGGGGCGCGTCCTGCGCGAAGACGAGTTCGACGTCCCGTTGGCCTACGACGCACTGCCGGGGCTCGGCCACGGCGGCATCGTGTTGCTCGATCACCGCGTCGGCGCACGTGCCCTGGCCGAGCACCTGTTCGGGTTCGCCGCGCGCGAATCGTGCGGAGCCTGCGCTCCGTGCCGCATCGGTTGCGCTCAATTGCCGAGTCGTCGGACTCCCGAGAGCTTCGAGCGCCTGCTGCGCACGATCGAGAGCGGCAGCCTGTGCGGCTTCGGCCAAGGCGTGCCGCGGCCGCTGCGCGATCTGGTGCGCGCGTTCCCCGAGGAGATGTTCCCGTGAAGCTGCACGTGAACGGTCGGGAAGTGGATGCGACGGGGTCGCTGCTGGCGACGTGCGCGAACGCCGGTGTCGACGTGCCCACGCTGTGCTTCGACGAGCGGACGTCGGTCGGCGGTCATTGCCGCGCCTGCATGATCGAAGTCGACGGCCGCATGGTCGCCGCCTGCGCGACACCCGCGCGCGCCGGAATGCGCGTCGAAACCGAGACCGAAGCGCTGCGCGACTATCGCCGCGACCTCGCGGAGCTGGTGTCTTCGGAAGCCGACGCGCAGGGCGCGGCCGCGGCGCTGCTGCGCCGCTGTGGCGCCGATGGCTCGCGCTATCCGGCGTTGCCGCGCTCCCGTGTCCGCGACGCGACGCATCCGTATCTGCGGATCGACCTGTCGCGCTGCGTCCATTGCCGGCTGTGCGTGCGCGCGTGCGCCGAACTCGCCGGCCGCTTCGTGTTCGCGATGACGGGCCGCGGCGCGGACAGCGCGATCGGCTTCGGCGACACGGCGTTCGCGGAGACCGACTGCGTGTCGTGCGGCGCCTGCGCTTCGGCCTGTCCGAGCGGCGCGATCACCGACGTCGACCGCGAGCGGGCCGCGTCGCCGGACGAACACGTCGTCACGACGACGTGTGGCTATTGCGGCGTGGGCTGCGGGCTCGACGTGCGCGTCGCGGGCGACTCGATTCGCGCGATCGACGGCGCGCGCGGTGAGCCGAACCACGGTCATCTGTGCGTGAAGGGCCGCTACGCACACACGTTCGTGCGGCATCCCGAACGGCTGACGACGCCGCTCGTGCGGGTGGACGGCAAGCTCGTGCCCGCGTCGTGGGACGAGGCCTATGCGCGCGTGGCGCATGAGTTCCTGCGCCTGCGCGGCCACGTCGCCGTGTTGTCGTCGGCGCGCTGCACCAACGAAGAGAACTACCTCGCGCAGAAGTGGGCGCGCACCGCGCTGGCGACGAACGACGTCGATTGCTGCGCGCGCGTCTGCCATGCCCCGAGTGCCGCCGGCATGCGCGGCATGCTCGGTGCGGGGGCGGCGACCAACGCCTACGCCGACGTGGATCACGCCGACCTGCTGTTCGTCTGCGGCTCGAACACGACGGCGAGCCATCCTGTGATCGGTCAGCGCGCCTTGCGAGCCGTCCTCGAGAAGCGCGCACACCTCGTCGTCATCGATCCGCGCCGCACGGAGCTCGCCGCGATGGCGGACGTGCATTTGGCTCCGCGGCCGGGCACGAACGTCCCGCTGCTGCAGTCGATCGCGCACGTGATCATCGCCGAGGACTTGGTCGACGCGGACTTCGTCGCCGCGCGCACCGAGGGCTTCGACGCGCTGCGTGATGCGTTGCGCGCGTGGTCGCCCGAGGCCACGCAAGCGTGGACCGGCGTCGCGCCCGAGCTCGTGCGTCGCGCTGCGCGCCTGTACGCGACCGCGCGAGCGCCGATGCAAATGCATGGACTCGGCGTCACCGAACACCATCAGGGCACCGAAACCGTGCGCTTGTTGTGCAATCTGGCGTTGCTCGTGGGCGCGATCGGGCACGAAGGTGTCGGCGTCAATCCGTTGCGCGGCCAGAACAACGTCCAGGGCGCCGCCGACATGGGCTGCCAGCCGGACTTGCTCGCGGGTTACGCGCCGGTCGTCGACGCCGCCGCGCGCGAGCGCTTCGCGCAGGTCTGGGGCCAACCGTTGCCGACGCGTGCCGGACGCACGTTGCCGCGCATCTACGACGCGATCGAGCACGGGGACGTGCGCGGACTCTTCATCTTGGGCGAGGACGTGGTGCAGACGGATCCGGACGCCGAACGCGTCCGCGAGCGCCTGGCGCGCCTCGAATGCCTGGTCGTCTGCGAGATCTTCCGCTCGGCGACCACGGAGTTCGCGCACGTGGTCTTGCCCGGCGCGAGCTTCCTCGAGAAGGACGGCACGTTCACGAGCGGCGAGCGTCGGGTGCGTCGTGTGCGCCGCGTGCTGCCGCCGCCCGGCGACGCGCGGCCGGATTGGCGCATCCTGCTGGACCTGATGCAGCGTACGGGCGCTCCGCAACCGTTCACCGCTCCGGAGACGATTTGGGACGAACTGCGCCGTGTCGCTCCGGCGTTCGCGGGCGCGAGCTACGCCGCGATCGATGCCGCCGGTCTGCAATGGCCGGTCACCGCCGCGACGCCGCATGGCTCGGCGCTGCTGCATCGCTCCGCGTTCGCGACCGCGGGTGAAGGCCGGGCGAGCTTCGCGATCGTGGAGTTCGTGCCGTCCCCGAGCGTCGTGACGCGCGAGCGACCGCTGGTGCTGGTCACGGGGCGCGTGCTCGAGCACTACAACTCGGGCTCGATGACGCGGCGCACGCGCAACGCGGCGTTGGTCCTGTGCGACGTCCTCGAGATCCACCCGGACGACGCGCGCGCGCGTGGCATCCACCACGGTGCGGCTGTCCGCGTGAGCAGCGCGCAGGGCGTCGCGCACCTGACCGCGCACGTGACCGACGCGATTCGTCCGGGAGTCGTGTTCACGTCGTTCCATTTCCCCGCGAGCGCGACCAACGACGTGACGAGCGACGTGGTCGACCGCGTCACGGACTGCCCCGAGTACAAGGTCACGCCGGTCGACGTCGCGCGCGCGTGATCAGCGGCAGTGCGTCTGGTGCGCCTGGTGCGCCTGGTGCGCCGGGTGCGCGTGGTGCGTCAGCCGCGCAACAGCTGCGCGCGGAACTCCGGGTGCGCGATCGACGCCAGCAATTCGCGGCGCCGGCGCAATGTCTGGCCGTGGAGATTGACGGCGCCGTACTCGGTGACGACCCAATGCACGTGGCCGCGCGTGGTCACGACCCCGGAGCCCGGAGCGAGCGTCTCGACGATGCGCGAGATCGTGCCGTCCTTCGCGGTGGAGGGCAGCGCGAGGATCGGCCTGCCGCCGCGTGACAACGCGGCGCCGCGCAGGAAATCGAGTTGGCCGCCGATGCCGGAGTAGATGCGCGATCCGATCGAGTCGGCGCAGACCTGACCGGTGACGTCGATCGCGAGCGCGGAGTTGATCGCGGTCACCGCGTCGTTCTTGCGGATGTGCGCCGGGTCGTTCGTCAGGTCGCACGGCAGGAACTCGACTTGCGGGTTGTCGTTCACGAAGTCGAACAGCTTCTGCGAGCCGTGGACGAAGCTCGTCACGCAGCGCCCGACATAGGTCTTCTTGCGGCGGTTCGTGACCACTCCGTGCTCGACGAGGTCGACGATGCCGTCCGAGAACATCTCGGTGTGGAGACCGAGCTCCAGCTTGTCGCGCAGGCGCGCCAGCACGGCGTCCGGGATCGCGCCGATGCCGAGCTGCAGCGTCGCGCCGTCGTCGACCAGCGCGGCGACTTGTTCGCCGATCGCGGCGCTGACGGCGGACTGCGGGTCGGGCGCGTGTTCGACCAGCGGACGGTTCGTCGCGCAGAACGCATCGATGCGCCGCAGCGGCACGATCGTGTCGCCGTGCGTGCGCGGCATGCGTTCGTTGATCTCGGCGAGGATCAGCGTCGCCGTCGAGGTCGCGGCGCGCGCGGCATCGATCGACGTCCCGAGCGAACAGTTGCCGTGCGCGTCGGGCGGGGAGACTTGCACCAATGCCGCGTCGAGCGGCACGCGCCCGGACGTGAACAGCGCGGGGATGTCGGACAGGAAGATCGGCACGAAGTCGGCCCGCCCCTCGGCGACCGCGTCGCGCAGACCGGGCGACGTGAACAGCGATACCGAACGAATGCGCTCGGCCTGCTCGCGGGCCGCGAACGCCAGCGGTCCGCCGAGATGCAGGTGCCACAGTTCGACGTGCTCGAGATCGCTCCGGCGCACCAGCGCGTCGAGCAACGGCGTCGGCGTCGCGCATGCGCCGTGGACGAACGCGGTCGCTCGTGCCGGCAGGCGCGCGATCACGTCGTCGGCGGAGACCGCGCGTTCGCGCCACGACGACGTGACCGTCATGACGCGACCTTCGCGTAGCGCTTCATCGCCCACACCATCGCCGGCACGCCGATCGTCGCCGGGATCAACCACACGACGACACCGGCTTCGCCGTGGAAGAACGCTGGGGCGAGGCGGTTCGCGAGCACGATCGCGAGCGCCGAGTATGCCCCGATGCCCGACGCGATCATGCCGAGGATGTGGCCATTCCAGCGCGCCGTGCGGTCGCGTCGCAGAGTGCGCGCGACGCGGATCGAGCAGGCACCGAGCGCCGCGCCCGCCGCGCCGACCGCGATCATCGGCGTCACGCCGTGCAGCACGCCGAGCACGACCATCGCCAAGCCGCCGAGCGCCACGACGCCATGGAACGCAGTCTGCGCGAGCACCGCGCGCGCCTGGTGCTTCAGGGCCTGCAAGCCGGTGATCGCCGCCGAGAACGTCGCGAACGCCACGTAGCCGAGGAACCACTGGAACGCGCGGTACAGCACCGGATCGCCGGCGTAGTGGTCGAGCGGCATGCGCGCCGTCGTCGGACGCGCGTGCGCTCCTTCGCGCGTGAGGATCAACAACGTGATCGCGGTCGCCGTCGTCACGAACAGCAGGAACACGTAGACGAATCCGAGCTTCTTGTGCGCCTTGCCGCCCTTGTCGACGACGATCGGCAGCCAGAAGCACAGCGCGGAGAGGACGGCGACGGCGATGTGGACTTTCAGAACGAGGCTGAACATGGCGCGATCAGACCGCTTCGAAGCAGCGATTCAAGAACGAGCCGATCGCTCGGATCTCGTCCCAGCACACCTCGTGTTGCATCGGAAACGTCGCGTACTCGACCGGGAGGCCGGCTTGCTTCAAGCGGGAATGCGCATGATCACCGCCGGCCACGGGCACGACCGGGTCGTGGGTGCCGTGCGCGAGGAATACCGGCGTGTCGCGGTTGTGCGCGGACAGCTCGGCGTCGAAGCTCTCGTCGCACAGCAGGTAGCACGACAGCCCGAGGATCCCGGCCAATCGGTCCTTGTGGCGCAGGCCCGTGAACAACGCGAGCGCGCCGCCCTGTGAGAACCCGGCGAGCGCGATGCGGTTGCTGGGGATGCCTTCGGCCTGCTCGTGCGCGATCAGGTCGCGCACGCGCTGCGCATTGGCGCGGATCGTGGGTTCGTCGGTGGTGCGCTTCAAATTGAGCTCGGTGATGTCGTACCAAGCCCGCATCCGCATGCCGCCGTTCAGCGTGACCGGCATCACCGGGGCGTGCGGGAACACGAAGCGCACCTTGAGGGAGCGATCCAGCCCCAGCTCCGGGACGATCGGGACGAAGTCGTTGCCGTCGGCGCCGAGCCCGTGCAGCCAGATCACGCAGTGGGTGGCCTTGCCCGGTGGGTCGAGGCGGACGGACGGGAGCAGGGAGGTCGTCATGGGGCCGAGCATAGACGCCGCGCCGGAATCACGGGTGTTCGAGTTCGACGCGACTCCGCGGCAGCCGTCGAACGACCTCCGCAACCGCGCCATGCCGCGCTTGACTCGACTCCCCCGACTCCCGATCCTGCGTGCTTCCACGGGGGACTCGCATGGCCGCCACGCTGTTGTTCGTCGGTGATCTGCACCTCGGTCGCCGTCCGGCGCACCTGCCGGGAGACGAGATCCGCCGGGACCTCACCGCCGTCGACCTGTCCCCGATCGCGGCGTGGCGCAACGTCGTCGAGCACGCGCTCGAGCGCAAGGTCGCCGCCGTGCTGCTCGCGGGCGACGTCGTCGATCAGGACAACGCGCGCTTCGAAGCGTTCGGCCCGCTGAAGGACGGCGTGGAGCGATTGCTGGCGGCAGGCATCGGCGTGTTCGCGGTCGCCGGCAACCACGACGTCGACGCGTTGCCGCGGTTGGCCGACGTGTTGCCCGGCTTCCGGCTGATCGGTCGCGGCGGCGTCTTCGAATGGGTCGAAGTCGAAGCCGCAGGACGTCCGGTCGCTCACGTGCTCGGGTGGTCGTTCCCCGAAGCCCGCGTGACCTCCAGTCCGTTCGAGCGCTCGACGGTGCCCGAGCCGCCGCCGGGCGGCTTGCCGCGCATCGGTCTGTTGCACGGCGATCTCGGCCGCGAAGACAGCCCGCACGCACCGTTGTCGCGCACGCAACTGTTGCGACACGAGGTCGGTGCGTGGCTGCTCGGCCACATCCACAAGCCGTCGCTCGAGCCAAGCGCGCGGTCGCCGCTCGGATATCTCGGCTCGGTCACCGCGCTCGACCCGAGCGAGACCGGAGTGCACGGGCCATGGGAGCTCGCGATCGACGGCGATCGCATGACGCTGCACCACGTGGCGCTGGCGCCGCTGCGGTTCGAGTCGATCGACGTCGCGCTGGACGAGGTCGGAGTCGACGGTGACGTGTTGCAGCCTCTGGTCGCGGCGTTGGCTCGCCTGCATCGCTCCGTGCGGTCGTCGCTCGGCCGAGCGCGCGCGGTCGGCGTGCGGATCGCGTTGACCGGCAAGACCGCGGCACACGCGCGCATCCGCGACGAACTGGCCGCCGTCGACTTGGCGCGTTTCACGACGAACGAGGACGGCATCCTCTATTACGTCGATCGCGTCGTCGACCTGGCGCAGCCGGCGCGGGATCTCGCCGCCCTCGCGCGCGCGTCCGATCCGCCGGGCCTGCTCGCGCGCACGTTGCTGCAGCTCGAACACGGTGGCGACGACTGCGCCAAGCTCGTCGCCAGCGCGCGCGATCGCCTGCGCGCCGCGGCGGCCACGCGCGAGTTCCGCGGGCTCGAACTCCCGGATCTCGGCGACGACGCCATCCGCGATCGCCTGCTGCGGTCGGGACGCATCGCGCTCGAACGCTTGCTCGAGCAGCGCGCGAGCGCGGAGGTGGCGTCGTGAGGATCGAACGCATCGAACTCCGCCGCACACCTGGGATCGCCGAGCGGTTCGCGCTCGATGGGCTCGCGCCGGGCTTGAACGTGATCGTCGGGCGCAACGGCTCGGGCAAGAGCTCGCTGTGCCGCTTCGTGCGCGGCACCCTGTGGCCGCAGACTCTGCCGCACTCCGCGGCCGGCGAAATCACGTTCGAGGAGGACGGCAAGCCGTGGGTCGCGGTCCGCGAACATCGCGACGTCCACTGGAGTCGCAACGGCGTCGAAGCCGACGCGCCACCATTGCCCGAAGCGCGATTCGCGCGCTGCTTCACGCTGGGCATGCGCGACCTGATCGGCGGCGACGCCACCGATCGTCTGGTCGTCGAGGAATTCCGGCGCGCGATGGCCGGCGGGTACGACGTGCGCGCGGTCGCCGAGGCGTGTTTCGCGAAGCGGCCGGCGGCGGCGAAATATGCGGTCACCGTGGACGACGCGTCGCGAACGCTCGCGGAGTTGCTGGCGCGTCAACGCGCGTTGGCGGATCAAGAACGTCGCTTGCCGGAACTCGACGTGGCGTTCGCGGCCGCCGAGGACGCCGCGCGGCGCTTGCCGCTGGTGCGCATCGCGCTCGAACGGGAACGCGCGCAGGTCGAGCTGTCGGAGCGTGAACGCCTACGTTCGGCGCTGCGTGCGGGTCTCGACCGCATGCGCGGGGACGAGTTGCGCACGCTCGCGGAACTCGATCGGGACGCCGAGGCCGCGCGCAGGGAGCGCGAGGAGTGCGAACGGCGCATCGCCGACAGCAAGGGCGTGCTCGCGACCGGTCAGGTCAAGGACATCGACGTCGTCGGCCAAGCCGCTGCCGAGCGCGATCTGCGCGAGGCGACCGAACTCGAAGCGCAGTTGAAGGCCGCGCGGCACGAACGCGAGAAGGCGCGGGCGTACTACCGCTCGGCGTGGATCACGCTCGGCAAGGACGTCCCCGAAGACACGGCGTTGCACGTCGACGCCGCCGCGCTCGACGCGGCCGAACGGATGGTCGAAGCCGCCGACGCATTGCGCCTGCGGCGCCTCGGTCTCGAGGCGCGCTTGCGCGAAGTCATGCATCCCGAGCGCAAGCCCGAACCGGCGCGGTGGAAGAAGGGCGTCGACATCTTGTCGTATTGGCTCGCCGAGATGCCCGATCCCGCGCGCACGCGCTGGCGTCGCGTGGCGCTGGTCGCGGCGGTGACGTGTTTGCTCGGGGCCGGCGTGCTGATCACCGAGTTACCGCTGGCCGGTGGCGCCGCGCTCGGCATGTCGCTCGGCCTGCTGGCGTTCTTCGCGTTCGCCGGTGCGCTGCGCGACGGCGCCGCGGAGCGCGACCGCTGGCGTGTCGAGTACACGCGCTTGCGCCTGCGGCAGCCCGCGGAGTGGTCGGAAGACGCGGTCGTCGATCTGCGCGGCGAACTCGAGGAGGAGTGGAGCGCGCAACTGCACGACTTCCAGATGCGCTCGGTCTTGGCCGCCGAGGACCTGCGACTGAAGAGCGACGAGGAAGCCCACGCCGCGCGCCGGGCTCGCGTCGCCGACGGTCTGCAGCTCGTCGCGGGTGACGGCAGCGATCTGTCGCTCAGCGTGCTCGCGCATCGCGTGCGCGAACTCCAGGCGCGCGCCGGCGAACGTGCGCGCGCCGAAGCGACCGTCGTGCATCTCGAGAGCGAGCTCGCGTCGATCCTCGATCGCGTGCGGGCCGTGCTCGCGAAGAACGGTGAGACCTCGGCGGAGACGACTTCCGCGTGCGCCGCCGCGCTCGCGCATTTGAAGGATCGCGCGCGAGCGCTGAACGAGGCCACGGCCGTGCTCGCGCGCGAACAGCCGCGACTGAACACGTTGAACGATCGGACGGCCGAGAACGCGCGGCGCCGCGAGCGCTTGTTCCGCGAAGCCGGCCTGGCGGTCGACGACGTCGCGACGCTGAAGGCGATGGCGGACGAGTTCCCGCGCTGGAAGGTCCTCGCCGAGGAGTGCCGTCAGCTGCGTTCGCGCTTCGACGAACGCACGGAACGGCTGGCGGGCCACGACGACCTCGCGACGTTGCCGCGCACCGAGCTGGAGCTCGAAGCGGAGCGGCTCGAGCGCATCGCCGCCACGCGCACGAACTTGGTCCAGGAACGCGCGCGGATCCAGGCCGAGGTCGAGCAGGCGACCGCGGCCGACGCGGTCGCGCGCGCGCTGGAGCGGCGAGCCTTCGCGAAGGAGAACCTGGAGGACGCGCGTTCGACGACGCTGGATCACGAGGCCGGCGCGTTCTTGATGGATCAAGTGGCGCGCGACTTCGTGCGGGAATCGCGGCCTCCGGTCGTGAAGAAAGCACAGCAGTGGTTCGCGCGCTTCACGGCGAACGCGTATCGCCTCGAAGTGGGGGACGACGTCGACGAGCTGCGCGCGATCGACAGCGCGAGCGAGCGTGTGATGAGCCTCGAGGAGCTGTCCGACGGCACGCGCATCCAACTGCTGCTGGCGGCGCGCCTCGCGTACGCGACGCAGGCCGAACGCGGCACGAAGTTACCGCTTTTCCTCGACGAGGTGCTGACGACGGCCGACGGCGATCGCTTTCGTGCGATCGCGCAAGCGTTGCTCGTGATGGCGCGCGAAGAACGGCGCCAGGTGTTCTATCTGTCGGCGAATCCACTCGACGTCGCCGCGTGGCGCGCATTCGCGGCCGAGCACGGCGACGATGCAGTGCGCGCGTTCGATCTCGACGACGTCCGCGGCCGCGCGCGTGCGGCCGAGCTCGAACTCGTCGCCGAGCCGGCGCGGCACGTACCCGCGCCCGTCGGCGCGTCGCCCGAGGACTATGCGCGCCGCATCGGTGCCGCGCCGTTCTCGCCGTGGCGTGCGGCCAGCGCGCAACACGTGTTCTGGCTCGCCCGTCACGACCTGGAAGCGCTCTACGCGTTGTTGTCCGCCCGCGTGACCACCGTGGGGCAGTGGCGCCAACTGCGCGCGGGTGGAGGAGCGACCGCTGTCGTCGGCGCGACCCGTGCGGCCGAATTGGACGCGTACGTCGACGTCCTCGATCGCTTCGTCCAGGCCTTCTCCGAGGGACGCGGCAAGGCCGTCGACACCGACGTGCTGCTCGCGGCCGGGGTGTCCGATCAGTTCGTCGAGCGCTTGTCGAGCCTCGCCCGTGATCTGGGTGGCGACCCGCGCAAGCTGATCGAGACGATCGACGCGCGCACCGACGAGCGCACGCGTCACTTCCGCATGCGCGACAAGCTGGTCGCATGGATGAAGGAGCACGGCGTGCTCGACGATCGTGCCGCGCTCGACGAGGTCGGGATCCGCGGCCGTGTGCTGGCCGGGCTCGAAGAGCGCCTGCGCGGTGGCGCCGTCGTCGTCGACGCGGTGGTCCGGCGCGTCCGCGAGCTGTGGAGCGCGAGCCGCGCGGAAGACACCACGGCCCAGGAAGCCTGAACCGGGCGGGTGAGGAACCATCGTCCGGCGTCCGGGCATCCCCGATGCACGCGACGACCCTATGCTCTCGCCGGGCATTCCGTGGAGGTCGTCATGCGCGCATGGCTCGCTCTCGCCGTCGTCGTTCCTTGCTGCGTCACGCGGATCGCCGCCGCACAGGATCCGAGTTACCAACGGCCTCCGGAGCCGATTGCGCGCATCCTCGACGCCGAACCGCTGCCCTCGATGTGGGTCAGTCCGTCGGGTCGCCACCTGCTGTTCGGTCGCCGACGCGCGATGCCGTCGATCGCGGAGTTCGCGCGCCCGGTGCTCGGTCTGGCCGGTGCGCGGATCGATCCGAGCACCAACGGGCCCGCGTTCGCGCGCTCGACGTTCTTCCGCGAGTTGGTGCTGCTGGACCTCGCCACCCGCAAAGAGCGCGTGGTGATGATGCCGGCGTCGGACCGGATCGGCGCGCCGCAGTGGTCGAGCGTCGGCGACGCGTTCGCGTTCACGGTCACGTCCGATCTGGGCGTGCAACTCTGGGTTTGCGACGTCATGTCCGCGCAGGCTCGATCCGTGACTCCGCCGGTGTTGAACGCGGCGTTCGTGCGCAGTCCCTTCCGCTGGCTCGCGGACGGCCGCGGCTTGATCGCGACCGTCGTGGTGCGGGATCGCGGCGCGGCGCCCCCGACGGATCGAGCTCCGCTCGGCCCGATCGTCCAAGAGACCGCAGGCAAGGCTGCCGCGTCGTGGACGTACACCGACGTGCTGACATCGCCGGAGAAGGAAGCCCAATTCGAGTACTACGGCGGCTGCCAGCTCGTGCGCATCGATCTCGGCGGCAAGCTCGCGATGCTCGGCGCGCCGGCGATCATCACGGACTTCGCACCGTCGCCCGATGGGCAGTACGTCTACGTGACCAGCGTGCATCGGCCGTACTCGCGGGTCGAGCCGCTGTCGTCGTTCCCGACGCGCCACGTGATCCTCGATCGTGCAGGCAACGTGGTGCGGGAACTCGCCGACACCGGCTTGTCCGAACTCCCGCCGATTCCGCCCGATCGCGTCGCGCTCGGCCCACGCGCGGCGACGTGGAAAGCCGACGCGGACGCGACGCTGACGTGGGCCGAGGCGATCGACGGCGGCGACCCGTCGCGCGCCGCCGACGTGCGCGATCGCGTGTTCACGCTGGCCGCGCCGTTCGATGCCGCGCCGCAGCCGCTCGTGGATCTCGCGTGGCGTTTCGGGTCGATCGTCGCGCTGCGTGAGGACTTGGCGTTCGTGACCGAATCGTGGTGGTCGACGCGCCGCACGCGGACGTGGGCGATCGATCCTCGAAACTCCGCCGTCGCACCGCGCGTCGTGTTCGATCGGTCGTCGCAGGACGCGTACGCGGATCCGGGATCGGTCCTGACGCGCACCTCCGAGCGCGGGACGCCGGTCGCTTGGACCACGCCCGACGGCAAGTTCGCGTACCTCGCGGGTCGCGGCGCATCGGACGCCGGAGAGTTCCCGTTCCTCGACCGCATCGATCTCACGAGCTGGTCGCGCGAGCGGTTGTGGCGGTGCGAAGCGCCGTTCTACGAAGAGGTCATCGACTTGCTCGATGCGACGGCGTCGGTGTTCCTGACCCGTCGCGAGTCGGTGACGGTGCCGCAGAACGTCGTGCGCCATGGCCCCGACGGCAAGGCCGACGTCCTGACGTCCTTGCGGGATCCGGCACCCGAGTTCGCGACCGTCACTCCCGAGTTGATCACGTACACGCGCAAGGACGGAGTCGCGCTGTCGGCGACCATGCTGCTGCCGCCCGGCTACACGAAAGACCAAGGGCCGCTGCCGTTCGTGTTCTGGGCCTATCCGACGGAGTTCAAGGACAGGGCCGCCGCAGGACAGGTGCGCGGTTCGCCGTATCGCTTCACGCGGCCGAGCGGAGGATCGCGCGATCATCTGTTCCTGCTGACGCAGGGCTACGGAATCCTCGACGATCCGAAGATGCCGATCATCGGCGAAGGGGATCGCCAACCGAACGACACGTACGTCGAACAGTTGGTCGCGAGCGCGCAGGCCGCCGTGGACGCAGTGGTGGAGCGCGGAGTCGCTGATCGCGCGCGGATCGCGGTCGGCGGTCACAGCTACGGCGCGTTCATGACCGCGAACTTGCTCGCGCATTCGGATCTGTTCGCGACCGGCATCGCGCGCAGCGGCGCCTACAACCGCACGCTGACGCCATTCGGGTTCCAAGCCGAACCGCGGTCGTTCTGGGAAGCGCAGGACACGTACATCGCGATGTCGCCCTTCACGGTCGCGCCGCGCATCGACGAGCCGATCCTGCTGATCCACGGGCAGAACGACAGCAACTCGGGCACGTTCCCGATCCAGACCGAGCGGCTGTACGCGGCGATCAAGGGCAACGGCGGAACCGCGCGTTACGTCCAGTTGCCGTTCGAGGATCACGGGTACCGCGCGCGAGAAAGCGTCGGTCACGTGCTGTGGGAGATGTGCACGTGGCTCGACGCGCACGTGAAGTCGAGTGGCATGGCGCGCGACGGCGCGCCGAAGTGAGACCGATCGCCGAGCGGAGTCCGCGGCCGAACGTCCGCTCTGCGACGTGGGATGCGTGGCCCGACTCGGTCAGACCTTGAAGCGGCTGACGAGCTGCGTGAGCCCGCTCGACATGTGCATCAGATCGGACGACGCCTTCGCGGTCGCGGAGGCCGCCGACGACGTGCTCTGCGCCGCGATCGCCACACCCGAGATGTTCTGCGCGATCTCCGACGTCCCGCGCGCGGCTTCGCCGATGTTGCGTTGGATTTCGTTCGTCGTCGCGTTCTGCTCTTCCACGGCGCTGGCGATCGTGGCCTGTAGATCGTTGATCTGATTGATGATCGACGAGATCTCGGCGATCGCCTCGACCGACTGCTTGGCATCGCGCTGGATCGTCTCGATCATCCGCGAGATGTCGCCGGTCGCCTTCGTGGTCTCCTTCGCCAGTTCCTTGACCTCGTTCGCGACCACGGCGAAGCCCTTGCCGGCCTCGCCGGCGCGCGCGGCCTCGATCGTCGCGTTCAACGCCAGCAGATTGGTCTGCTGTGCGATCGAGGTGATGACCTTCACGATCTTCCCGATCTCGTCGCTGCTCTGACCGAGCTTCTCGACGGTCGAGTTCGTGTCGTGCGCGACCTTCACGGCGCCGGTCGCGACGCGGGCGGCGTCGCTCGCGCTCTTCGAGATCTCGCGGATGCTCAACGACAGCTGTTCGGTCGATTGCGCGACGGTTTGAACGCTCTTGTTCACTTGCTCCGACGCGGCGGCGACGACACCGGCTTGCGCCGACGTCTCTTCCGAGTTCGCGCCCATCTGCGACGCGAGGCGCGTCAGTTCGTCGGACGCCACGTTCAACGACGAGGCGTTGTTGCCGATTTCGCCGATGCTCTGGCGCAGATCGGTGAGGAACTTCGACAGGCCAGCGCCCATGTGGCCGATCGCGTCGTCGCCGCGGACCGTGATGTCGTGCGTCAGGTCCCCGCGCGCGGCGGCGTTCACGACTTCGAGCATCGCGTCGACCTTCGATCGCAGTTCGGCGGCGAGTTGGCGCTCGCGTTCGTTGGCCTCCTGGACCTTGCGCTCGGCTTCGACGCGCTTCGTGACGACTTCCCACGACACCATCGTCCCGACGTGCTTGCCGCCCGAGTCGTGGACCGCGCTCGCCTCGAGGCTGACCACCTCGTTGCCGAGCGGGAACTGCGTCCGGTGCGGCAGGTTCCGCGGGTCGGCGAGCAGCGCGCGCTGGCGCGCAGGGGTCTTGTGGAAGATGTCGATCGAGCGCCCGACGACTTCGTCCGCGGGCACCGGCAGCAGTTGCTGGATCGCCTTCAGCTGACGCAATGACGCCGGGTTGATGTAGCGGATCACCAAGTCCATGTCCGCGAACATCACATTGATCGGCACGTTGTCGAGCATCGTGCGCAGCCAGTTCGGATCCGAGTGGATGCGCGTCGAGCGGAAGATGCTGGTCATCGTGGGCATGGCGGAGCGACTCCGGTGGCGGTTTGCGTGCGGCTCGTCGATTCGCCGAGAAGCGAACGACAGCCGGCGATGCAGTCGCATGTCGAACGCACGTGGCCAGTCGCTGAATGCCTCAGTCGTTGCTTTTTCGGATCGGTTGCTCGGATTTGCGATCGCGAAACACGCGGGCGACGCCAACGGGCGGGGATGCGACAGAATCGGTCGAATCGACCGATCGCGCGTGTTCCACGCGCTTGCGTTGAAACAACGCGACATCGTCACCCCCCGGCGCGAACACCGTGTCGGGCCCGCTTCGCGCGCCGTTCTTGGGCTCTACGGTGGATCGCCCGCTCTCGCGGCGGCGGGCAGTCGCGCGAACCGCGGCGGTGGAACGGCGGCGTTCGGGGTTACACTCCCGCCTCGGTCCATCGGAACGACCCCCTGCCGTTCGCCGCCCGTTGCCTGAGGATGACGTCGAGCCCAGAACGCTCGGCGATCGATCTCGGTGCGGCATCGACGCTCGGGGTCCCGCGGAGAGCCCCGGTGAAGTGGCGCGTTCATGCCGTGTGCGTCCGTGGATGCGCGGATGTCCTTCGGCGCAGCGCACGATCGGCCTGCGGCCGACTGCGTTCTGCGCGTGCGAGCGCGAGTGCATGCGCCCTCCTGGTCTGGCTGCTGCTCGGTTGGAGCGCGACGGCGCTCGAGCCCGCGCGCGGCGCTCGACCGGTCGACTTCTTCAAGGACGTGCGACCGATCCTCGCGCAGCATTGCTTCACCTGCCATGGCCCGGATGCGGAGCGTCGCAAGGGCGATCTGCGTCTCGATCTGCGGGAAGACGCATTCGCCGCGGTGCCCGAAGGCGGCGCGCCGTTCGTGCCAGGTGATCCCGCGGCGTCGACGGTGCTCGCTCGACTGAAGTCGACCGATCCGCACGAGCGCATGCCGAAGGACGCCGATCCTCTGTCGGAACGGCAGATCGAGACGATCGAGCGTTGGATCGAGCAGGGTGCGCCGTGGCACGACCACTGGGCGTTCATCGCGCCGCGAGCGCACGACGCACCGGCCGTCGAAGCTGCGAGTTGGGCGCGTGATCCTCTCGATCGCTTCGTGCTCGCACGCCTCGAACACGACGGCCTGCGCCCCGAGCCCGAAGCCTCGCGTGAGCAGTGGTTGCGCCGCGTGACGTTCGACCTCACCGGGTTGCCCCCGACGCCGGAGGAGCTCGATCGATTCGTGAAGGACGAGAGCGCCGACGCGTACGCCGCGGTCGTCGATCGCTTGCTCGCGTCGCCGCGATACGGGGAGCGCCAAGCCCAGGAGTGGCTCGACATCGCGCGGTACGCGGACACGAACGGGTATCAGCGCGACGAGGGACGGGACAATTGGAAGTGGCGTGAGTGGGTGATCCACGCGTTCAACGCGAACATGCCCTACGACCGCTTCGGTATCGAGCAACTCGCGGGGGATCTGCTCGAAGCCCCGACGCTCGAACAGCGGATCGCGACCGGCTTCAATCGCAATCACCCGACGAACTCGGAAGCGGGCGAAGAAGAGGACGAGTATCGCTCGGCGTACGTGATGGACCGCGTCCACACCACGGCGACGGCGTTCATGGGACTCACGCTGGCGTGCGCCCAGTGCCACGACCACAAGTACGACCCGCTGTCGCAGAAGGACTTCTATTCGTTCTATGCGTTCTTCGACCAAGTCGCGGAGCGCGACTCCGACGGCTTCGGGTCGAGCAACCCGCGGCCGTCGCTACCGATCCCGAATCCGGATCAGGCTCCGCGGCTCGCCGATCTGACTGCGCGGATCGACGCGTTGAAGCAGCGCCTCACCGCCGACGACCCGTTGAGCGATCGCGCGCAGGCGGACTGGGAGACGCGCCAACGCGCGAGTCTGGCCGAGCCGTTCCGGTGGGAGACGCTCGATCCGGCCGGCCTGCTGTCACGCAACGGATCGACGCTCGTTCGGCAACCCGACGGCTCGATCCTGTCGACGGGGCCGTCGCCGGTCCGCGACACGTACGACCTCGTGTTCCAACCCGGCAAGCGCACGATCCACGCGCTGCGACTCGAGGTATTGCCGGATCCGTCGACGCCAGGAGGCAAGTCGGGGCGCGCCGACGACGGGCGGTTCCTGCTGACGAGCCTCGAGCTGCGGAACTCCACGTTGTCGGAGAGCAAGGAGCCGCCGCTCGTCCACGTCGCGGTGGCGCAGGCCGACATCGAGCAGGAGCGTGATCCGGAGTCGAGCTTCCTGGACGCCACTCCGGGAGACGTCGCGAGCGCGATCGCCGTCGACGATGCCAATGCGGACGGCGGCGGCGACGGACCGCGCGGGTTCGGCAGCGGCTGGTGCGTCGTCGGCGATGCCATGAGCGAGCCGCACGCCGCGGTGCTGATCCCGCTCGAGCCGCTCGAGCTGAACGAAGCCGCAGTGTTGCGCATGGCGCTGCATCACACGTCGCAGTCGAAGTACAAGGCGCTGATCGCGCGGTTCCGGATTTCGGTGACCGACGATCCGCGCATCCGCGAGCGCCTGCTGCCGGTCACGGCGAAGACGTGGAGCACGCTCGGTCCGTTCGGCGCGGAGCACGCGCCGGCGGCGTACGAAACCGCGTTCGAGCCCGAGACGTCGATCAAGGGCGGCATCGACTTGCGCAAGACGTTCGATCCGCCGGCACCGCCGGCACAGCAGAAGGCCGACGGCGGAACGTCAGGGCCGGGCAAAGGTGATGGCCCGGGCGCCGGCGGTGGTCCGGACGGCAAGAAGTCCGGTGGTGGCGGCGTGGGAGTGAAGCCCGACGCGCAACCCGAAGAAGTCGCCGCGACGAAAGCACCCGCTGCGCCCGCCGACGCCAAGGCGTCGCGCGGGGCTCCGGGTACGCCGACGGTGACTTCGCCCAAGGAAGCCGCAGAGCCCGCGCCGGGAGCGGCGAAGGACGAGCCGGTGGCCGCCGAGAAGCCGGTCGCGAAACCCGAGGGCAAGCCCGACGCGCCGCCCGCGCCGGCGAACGCCGCGGGTGGTGCGGAAGGCGGCCGCGGACCGAAGAAACCCGAGAAGCTCGCGTGGCAGGAGCGCCCGACGTGGCGTGACGATCGCACGCAGTCCTTGCGCGGAGCCAGCGGCGACGTCGCGTTCTACCTGACGCGCAAGCTGGTCGCCGATCGTGCGCGCACCGTCGTGCTGCGGCTCGACGGTCCGGTCGGCGTGAAGGCGTGGTTGAACGGCGAACTCGTGTTCGGCGAAGCGCCGCCGAATCCAGCTCCGCCGTCGAAGGCCGAGCCCAAACGCAAGGACGACGACGACGACGACGCCATGTTCTTCGGCGACGGGTTTCCACGACCAAGCTCCCCGAAGCGGACCGTTCGCGTCGGCATACGCGCGGGTGAGAACGAACTGGTCGTGAAGGCGATCTACGCGCTGCCGAAGGCGAAGGGTCGCGAAGGTGGCGCCGCGGGCGAGGCGAGCGAACCGGGCGGTATGGGTGGCATGGGCTTCGGTCGCTTCGGCGGCGCCGGCGCATCGTTCACGTCCGGAGTCGCCGTCGAGGGCGACGACGTCCTGAACTTCGAAGTGGCGACGCTGCTCGCGGAACCGCCGAGCGCTCCGCAGGACGCGGCGACACCCGCGTTGGAGCGCAAGCCGGTCGCGCGCGTTGCCGACACCAGCGCCGCGCCGAAAGTGACGCGGGAGCAGCGCCGCGCGCGGACGATCCGCGCGTGGTATCGCCGACACATCGATCCGATCGGGCGCGTGTTGGCGGCCGAGCTGGACAAACTCGAGGCCGAGCTGGAAACCGTGCGCAGCGCGGTGCCCGAAGCGATGGTCATGGAGGAGCGCCGCGATGCGCGCAAGACCTTCATGTTCAAGCGCGGGCAGTACAAGCACAAGGGCGCCGAAGTGAGTGCCGAGGTGCCGTCGATCCTGCCGCCGCTGGCGAAGGAGCTGCCGAAGAACCGGCTCGGGCTCGCGCGGTGGTTGTTCGCGCCGGAGCATCCGCTGACCGCGCGCGTCGCGGTCAATCGGATCTGGGCGCAGTATTTCGGCGTCGGTTTGGTGAAGACCGCCGAGGACTTTGGCGTGCGCAGCGAGCTGCCGTCGCACCCCGAATTGCTCGACACGCTCGCCGTCGAGTTCCGCGAGAGCGGTTGGGACATGAAGGCGCTGCACAAGCGGATCGTGCTGTCGGCGACGTATCGGCAAGCGGCGTCGATCACGCCGGAGAAGTGGGCGGCGGATCCCGAGAATCGAATGCTCGCGCGTGGGCCGCGCTTGCGGTTGTCGGCGGAGATGGTGCGGGACAACGCGCTGTACGCCGCGGGGTTGTTGGTCGAGAAACTCGGCGGCAAGAGCGCGAAGCCGTACCAGCCCGAAGGCCTGTGGAAGGCGATCACGGGCGGGCGCGACTGGAAGCGCGACGCGAACGAGGATCAGTACCGGCGCGGCATCTACGTCTACTGGAAGCGCGGTGTGCCCTACCCGTCGATGCTGACGTTCGACGCGGCGAAACGGGAGACGTGCACCGTGTCGCGCCCGCTGACGACGACGCCACTCCAGTCGCTCGTGCTGTTGAACGATCCGGTGTACGTCGAAGCCGCGCGCGTGTTCGCGCAACGGCTGGTCAAGGAAGGCGGCAAGGACGACGCGAAGCGACTGGCGTTGGGCTTCCGTTGGTGCACGTCCCGTACGCCGAGCGACGACGAGGTCGCGGTGCTGACGAAGCTGCTGGAGACGCAGCGCGGGCACTACGCGGCGGATCAAGAAGCCGCGAAGAAGCTGTTGACGGTCGGCGATGCCAAGGCCGACGCGAAGTTGGATGCGGCCGAATTGGCAGCATGGACCGGCGTCGCGCAGGCACTGCTCAATCTCGATGCCACGATCCATCGCGGCTGATTTCGATTCGAACCGAACAGGAAGCGAGCCATGAACGAATCGCATCTCGATCCGCTGCGCAACCGGCTGTGCCGGCGGGCGTTCCTCGGCGCCGGTGCGCGGGGGCTGATGGGCTTGTCGATGGCGTCGTTCCTGGGGCGCGTCGCGCTGGCCGACGACGCGCCCGCGTACGCCTTGCCGCAGGCCTCGGCGAAACGCGTGATCCAGATCTTCTTGTCGGGCGGTCTGTCGCAGATCGACCTGTTCGACGAGAAGCCGTTGCTGTCGAAGCACCGCGGCGAGGAGCTGCCCGAATCGGTGCGACGCGGCCAGCGCATCACGGGGTTGACCGAGAAGCAGGGGGCGCTGCCGGTGGCGGCGTCGTGCTTCAAGTTCCGCGACTACGGCAAGAGCGGCATGCGCATGGCGGAGATCTTGCCGGAGCTCGGCTCGATCGCGGACGAGCTCACGCTCGTGCGCTCGCTGCAGACCGATCACGTGCTGCACGAAGCGGCAATGACGATCCTGTTCACCGGAACCCAGCTGCTCGGGCGGCCGTCGTTCGGTGCGTGGGTGAGTTACGCGCTCGGCACGCTGAACGAGAACATTCCGGAGTTCGTCGTGCTGCTGTCGGGTGGCAAGGGCGGGACGCCGCTGCATCCGCGCTTGTGGCACAACGGCTTCCTGCCCGGTCGGCACCAAGGAGTGCAGTTCCGTTCAGGCGGCGACCCGGTCTTGTTCGCGAGCAATCCGCCAGGGATCGACACGAAGGCGCGGCGCTCGGTGCTCGACGCGATCGCGGCGCTGAACGAGCTCGAGCAGCGCTCCGTCGGCGATCCCGACATCACGACGCGCACGCAGGCGTACGAGATGGCGGCGCGCATGCAGACGTCGGTGCCGGAGTTGGCCGACCTGTCGAAGGAACCGCAGGACGTGCTCGATGCGTATGGCGCGACGCCGGGCAAGGAGTCGTTCGCGAACAACTGTCTGCTGGCGCGCCGGCTCGTCGAGCGCGGGGTGCGCTTCGTGCAGATTTGCGACGGCGGGTGGGACACACACTTCGAGATCCCGACGGTGCTGCCGAAGAAGTGCCAGGACGTCGACAAGCCGACCGCGGCGCTGATCAAGGACCTGAAGGAGCGCGGGCTGCTCGAGGACACGATCGTGATGTTCACGGGCGAGTTCGGGCGCACGAGTTACTGCGAGGGGCCGCTGTCGTTCGACTCGTACGGCCGCGACCACCAGGCGCTGTGCAACTCGGTGCTGCTCGCCGGTGGCGGGTTCAAACGCGGTTTCACCTACGGCAAGACCGACGACTGGGGTTGGGACGTCGTCGAGCAGCCCGTGCACATGCACGACCTGCACGCGACGCTGCTGCATTGCCTCGGGCTCGATCACGAGAAGCTGACGTTCCGCCACCAAAGCCGCGACTTCCGGTTGACCGACGTAGCCGGACGGGTCGTGAACGACGTCCTAGTGTGACTCGGGCCGTATGGCCCGGCGCCCGCTCGGGCGCCGAGGCGAGGCGGGGGCCGAAGGCCCCCGCGCTCCATCTCTCGGGCGCCGAAGGCGGTACCGCGTCGCGCGACG
>JBPOIU010000025.1:0-3239 GCA_052034255.1 Planctomycetota bacterium
GGCACCCGCCGAGGAGCAAACACCCGAGCCCGAAGCGGTGTGGATCGACGTTGCGCCGACGTTCGCAACGGAGTCGATCACGTTCGCGCCGAACGACTGCGATGGCATCGAACTGCTCGGGATCAACCTCACGTCGGCGACGGTCACGATCGTCCACGAAAACGGCGCGGCGCCGACCGTCCTCAAGCTGAATGGGAGAACGCCATTGCCGTTCGCTCCCACCGCTCTCCACCTGGAGATCGGTGATGTCGTGCTCGAGGAGAAGGTTCCACCAGTCGCCGCGCTCGTCGTTCGACCGTCTCGCGCCCGAAAGCCCACGATGAGCCAAGCGGAAGCTCGCGTCCGGGCATGCATCGCACGCATGGACGCAACCGGCGGAGATGCCGAGCGCTATCGCAATGCGGCGAAGCTCCTCGCACTGGCAATCGTCTCGGATCGCGTACCCATGGGTTCGCTTCTCGCGGAGTGCGCCGATCGCATGAACGACGCCGCCACGCGATTGGAGAAGCCCTTCTATCTCGCGCCGGCTCTGTTCGCGACCGCTCAAGCAAAGATGTGCGACGGGGCGTTCGACAGAGCCTACGAGGTCTTCGGCGCCTACGTGGAGCGCGACGACACTCTCGCCGACAACACGTCGGTGGACAACGAGTTCGACAAAGCCCGCACGAAGCTGGTGCGTGCGGGGCGCATCGAAACTGCTCTCGCCGCGACGCGCTGGTCGATCGATCGCCCGACGACGATCGAAGACCCCATGGCGGTGCTCACGTTGCACCTCGAACTCGCTCGGCTCGCCATCCAAAGCAATCGACTCGAACTCGCGAGCAAGACGTTGGACCAAGCCGAGTCCCTCGCTCGTGAGTCGGACGGATTCACGTCAGATGCGTCGAACGACGTCTGGGATCTCACCCTCAATGTCGCCGAGTTGAGCTTCGATGCCGACCGCGTGGACCACGGATTCGAGTTGGTCGACGAGATGCTCGCGAATGCCGAGGATCCAGAGCGCACCATTCGGGCGCTCGGAGCCCGCGCCAACGCGTTGGTGGGACTCGCGCTCTACGACGAGGCCATCGACGCCGTGGAGCAGATCGAGGCTCTCCGTAGCGACGAGTTACCCGCAGGGACGATCAAGAGCATGGACGAGCTCGCGATGAGACTCGACCTGCTTCTCGGCGCCACGTCGACGCCGCGCATCCGGAACCTGATCGACGCTCAGGATGAGCAGCGCCCCGAACTGCTGTTGAACATCGCTCTCGTGCGGCGCCTCGACGGCGAGCACGGCGAGGCCTTGAAGGTCTACACACGCTGTTTCGACGAGGCTGCGGACGAGGGCAATCAGCCGCTGCGCCAAAAGGCGGCGATCATGGCGGCATCGACCTGCCTCGACCTCGGCTTGGTCACCGATGCGATCGCCTGGCTCGACGAGCCATCGCGCGACGAGCAAGCACCCCACGCGGTTCGGCAAGCTGCCACGGCGCTGCTGGCTCTCGCGCATGCGCGGACGGGCGATGCCGAAGCGTCGAAGCGTTGGGTGGATGCGTTCCGCGCGCGGATGTCACCCACGGACCTCGAATGGGAGACCTCGGTCCAGGAGGCCGAAGCGACGTGCGCGCTCGAAGCCGGCGATCTCGACCGCTGTGCGACGGCACTCGACGAACTCGATGCATCCGTCCGCGCGATGATCGGCAGTCAACGGGCGTTGGAGGCGACGCAGCGCTTGGGTCTGCTCGGCCGATTCTCGGACAGCGCACGATTACGCGAAGACTTGACGAGCGTGCGCCTCGCCCGAGCGACGACCGCCGCCGAGCAAGCGACGATCACGGGCGACGCGTGGCGCAGCGCCAGTTCGCAGCGCGGCCGGATGTTGCTCGAGCGTCTCCGCGTGCGTGATGCCAAGGCGAACGCGGCACTCGACCCGGCAACCCTTCGGGATCGGCTCGAGCCCGGCGAGTTGATGATCGAGTACGCGTTCGGACGCACGGAGACGATCGGGTACGTCGCCAGTGCGAAGGCTGGCATTCGCCGGGTGAAGCTCGGCAACACGGTCGCGATCGAGTCGGACATCCGCGCGTTCATCGACGTGGTCAGCAGCAAGTCTTCTGCGCTGAGCGAGACGAAACAGCTGCAGATCGCGCAGCGTTTGGCGTCCGCACTGATCCAGCCCTTGGTCGCGGTGGCAGGCGAAGACGCCACGATCCTGACGCTGTCCATTCCTCCGCAGTGGGGCCAGCTCCCGATCGAAGCGCTGGCGCTGGACGTCGTCGGCGATGGTCCGCAGGGTGTGGCCTGCTGGGCCAAGGCGCGACTCGTCATCGACGCGTACGAGACGCGAACCGCACCGTCGACCGCGACGGTCGTCGCGATTCGCGGACTGCCGGCGCCCGCCACGCACGGCTGGTTGATCGTTGGAGACCCGAAGTTCGGGGATGAGGTCGCGGATTCGGACGTCGCACCTGCAGCTAGGGATCGTCGTTCGGCGGCGGGAGCCCAGATCCTCGGTTCATTGCCGCAACTACCGGCGGCCCGCGCCGAGGCGACGCTGTTGGGAGAGCACGCGTTCCGTGCATGTTTCGCGGACGACGAAGCGTTGCCGGCCGAACTCGCGGTCGATGAAGCGACCGCGCGGGCGGCACCTGATTTCGCGCTGACCCGCGGCACGCTGACGGTCGCGACCGGCGCTCACGCGACCAAAGCTCTGATCCGAACCCAGCTGGAGGAAGCGCGGCTCGCGCACCTCGCGACGCACGGCTTCTACGACCTGTCCACGGGAATCGTCGGCCTGGCGTTCGCGGCCGATGGCGACGAAAGCGGATTGCTGACGCCAAGCGAGATCATCGACCTGTCGCTCGATCTCGACCTCGCGGTGCTGGCGACGTGCGACGGCGCGATCGGACCGCCGATCGGCACGGACGGCGCGCATTCCATCGCGCACGCGCTGCTGTGCGCCGGAGCGCGCTCGGTCATCGCGACGCGCTGCGCGACACCGGACACGGGCACCAAGTCGATGTTGGACGACTTCTACGAGAAGTGGATGAAAGGCTCGGTCTCGGCGGCCGCCGCACTACGCGACGTGAAGCGGGACCGACGACGCACGAAATCCGATGAAGTCCGCGGACGACCGGCGCGGACGAAGCTCAGCACTTTGGACGAACTGAATCAGGCCTTCCCACTGTCGCATCCGCGTCACTGGGCAACGATCGAGTGCTACGGCTCGCCGGGAGTCTTTGAGGCGCCGACGTCGG
>JBPOIU010000168.1:0-21596 GCA_052034255.1 Planctomycetota bacterium
CTCGAGCGTTCGCTCGACTTCTACACGCGCGTGCTGCCGTTCACGGTCGTCGACCGGCGCACCGAGTCCGGACCCGCCGTCGAGCATCGCGAGGGCGTGTTCGGCGCGCGACTCGACGTCGCGACGCTCGCGCTCGGACGCGAGCGCATCGAGCTGCGCCAGTTCGTTGCCGCACCGGGCCGTCCGTTCCCGATCGAGACGAAGCCGAACGACGCGGCGTTCCAACACGTCGCGATCGTCGTGCGCGACATGGCCGCTGCGTACGCGCACCTCGAGCGCCACCGCGTCGTCCACGCATCGAACGAGCCCCAGACGCTGCCAGCGTGGAACTCGAATGCGGCCGGGATCACCGCGTTCTACTTCCGCGATCCCGACCTGCATTGGCTCGAGCTCATCCACTTCCCAAAGGACAAGGGCGATCCGCGCTGGCAAACGCCCAGCGACGCGCTGTTCCTCGGCATCGACCACACGGCGATCGTCGTCGACGACACCGACGTCGCGCTCGCGTTTTGGCGCGACACGCTCGGCCTGCGCGTCGCCGGCGGCAGCGAGAACTTCGGCATCGAACAGGAACACTTGAACGGAGTGTTCGGTGCGCGACTGCGCATCACGACGCTGCGCGCGGCCGACGGCATCGGCGTCGAACTCCTCGACTATCTGAGTCCGTCCGACGGAGCACTCGGCGAGCGCGATCGTCGCGCGAACGATGTCGCACATTGGTGGACCCAGCTCGAAGCCCGCGACCTCGACGCGATCGAAGCCGCCACGAAAGCGCGCGCGCCGCGCTTCGTCTCTCCCGGCGGGATCGACTGCGGCGCGGCGCGCGTGCTCACGGTGCGAGATCCCGACGCGCATGGCGTCGCGATCACCGCGAACTCGCGTTGAGTGGATCGATCAGTGGCTCGTGCCGAGCAAGCCGTTGCTCGCCGCGAAGCCGAACGTCGCCGCCGGATCCTGGATCCACATCTGCGTGCAGAGCGTCGTGCCAGCGGGGATTCCCGCGGGCCACGTCGCGTTCAGCGTCAGGCGACCCGAAGCGCTCGTCTGCAGCGCGACGAGGATCGTCGGGTTCGGCACCAGGATGCCGCCCATGAATGGCAGGTTCACGGCGTTTTGACCGAGCACGAGGAACGTCGGCGCGTTCGGGATCGTGTTCGTCAGCTCGAGCGTCACCGGCGTGTTCGCCGACAGCGGACCAGTGCCCGCGAGGTGCGGGGCGCCCAGCGCGCCGGGTTTCGCGAAGCCCTGGTCCGACCACGCCTGGGGCGCCGCGGGCAGTACCGAACTCCACGTCGTGCCGATGCGGATCTCGTCCGTCGTGAAGCCCGTGCCGTTGTCGATCGAGATCGCGGACGGCATCGCGCCACCGACGGAGAGCGTGGCGGCGGCGAACGCCGGCTCGTTCGAACCGATCGCCGGATCCAAGAACAGGCGATACGTGAGGCTCGCCCCCGTCGCGTTCTTCGTGATCTTGACGACGACCAACGTCGTCTGGCCCTGGACGAGCGGCTTGCTCGCGACGTCACCGAGTCCCTGGCTCATCATCAGCCCGTACTGGTAGTACCCGAGCGGTGAGCCGACCGTGACTTTGGATGGATACTGCCCGAAGGACACGCCGCCCCAGCTTCCGTAGGCGGCGTCGTCGCGCATTAGGAACGATGCGTAGATCGTGTTCGTGCCGGTCGGCGGCGGAGTGAAAGCCCGCGCGTAGATCGAACTCGGCCAGACTCCGCTCGCGGTCGGCGTGACGGCGCCACCCACTGTCGCTGCGAGTCCCGTGTAGCTGAGTCCGTTGCCGGCGATCTTCGTGAGGTCCGTGCTCCCGTTGGCCCATGCCGACGTCCAGCCCGCACCGCCGGTGCTTCCCGCGAGATTCGCTTTGGGGCCATTGCCGAATCCGTCGTACGCGAGCAGTTGCGCGTGCGCGTGCGCACCCGCGAACCCGCCGATGACGGCGGTGAGAAGAGCAATCCGTGCGAAGCGATGTGACATGACGAAACCTCCATGAATCCGCAATCCGCGATGTTCTGGGCGAGCAGTGGCGTACCGCTCCGTGCGAACTCGAGGCGCAAGCGTCGTGCCCGCACTGCCGCAACGAGCGAACGATGCATGTCTGGACTCGTCGCGCGCAGCGCGTGCGTGGTGCGGATCGTTGCGCAGCGCGACGAGCGAACCCGCGCGTTCAAGAGCATGCGCCGCACGGTCCGCGCCGTCGCGCGTTCGTCATCTTCGCGGGTAGCGGCGATGACGAGCCTGTCATTCGGTGCACCAACGAACGAGGCGCGACACGCCGTCGGGCGTGTCGCGCCTCGTACCGAGAGCCGCAGCGAAGTCGTTCAGCCCTTGCCCTGAAGATGCGCCTCGACCATCCACAGCTGCTTGTCCGCCGAGCGCGAGATCTCGGTGAACAGATCGGACGTATTGGCATCGCCGAGCTTCGCGGCGAGTTCGATGCCGTCGCGGATCTGTTTGCCGAACTTCGCCATCGCGGCGACGAGCGCCTTCAAGTGCGCATCGCCGTCGACGATGTCGAGCGGATATTCACCGAGCGCGCTCGCGTTCGCCGCGAGACGAATGCTGCCGCGCGCGGTGCCGCCCAGTTGCACGGCGCGTTCCGCGAGTTCGTCCACGGCTTCTTCGGCCGACTCCGAGACGTCGTCGAACAGCTCATGGAGCGCGATGAAGTGTGGGCCCTTCACGTTCCAGTGCGCCTGCTTCGCTTGGTATTGCAGGTCGATCGCGCTGGCGAGTCGTTCGTTCAGCAGCGCGACCAGTTCGGCGCGGGCGCCGGCGGGAAGGTCGTTTTGCGTCGGATTCAGTTTCGTCGACATGGCTCCTCCTCGGTGTTGCGGTTCATGCGTTCATTGAACCGCCCCTTCTAGCGCACCCCCGCGGCCAAGAGCGCATCGGCATGATGTCGCGGAGGAATCAGTGGCCCGGCGCGGCCCCGCCGTGCGTGTCGAACCACTGCAGGATGTGCAGGACCTTGCTGACGAGCTGGCTCGGCCGGTTGGTCATCGCGTGCGACGAAAACGGGATCCGGACCAAAGCCGCGTCGACGCCGCGCAGCTTCAGCGCCTGGTAGTACTCCTCGGATTGCGACAACGGCGTGCGCCAATCCTGTTCGCCCGTCATCAGCATCGTCGGCGTCTTCACGTTGCCGACCAACGAGATCGGCGAGCGCGCGAAGTAGTGATCTTGGTGCTCCCACGGCGGACCTGGGAACCAGTAGCGCACGAAGAACGGGTATGCGTCCGACGTCAGCACGAAGCTGGTCCAGTCGATCACCGGCTTGGCGGCGACCGCTGCCGCGAAGCGATCGGTCTTGCCGACGATCCATGCGGTGAGGCATCCGCCGCCGCTGCCGCCGGTCACGAACAAGCGCTTCTCGTCAACGAACCCGCGTTCGAGCACCGCATCCACGCACGCCATCAAATCGTCGTAGTCGTGGCTCGGATACGCGTGGTGGATCAGGTTGCCGAACTCCTCGCCGTAGCTCGTGCTGCCGCGCGGATTGGCGTACAGCACGCAGTAGCCGCGCGCCGCGAACGCTTGGTACTCGAACGAGAACCGTGGGCCGTAGTTCGCGAACGGCCCGCCGTGGATCTCGAGGATCAGCGGGTACTTCTTCGTCGCGTCGAAGTCGGTGGGCTTCATCAGCCAAGCGCCGATGTCGCGTCCATCGTGCGACGAGCGCACCGTCAGCGCTTCGACGCCAGCGAGCATCCGTTGCGCCGCGAGATCGTCGTTCAGCCGCGTGAGGCGCCGCGGCTCAGCGCCGTCCTGCGTCGTCAGCGCGACGTCCGCGGGGTGCTCCGGCGTCGTGCACGTGAACGCGATGCGCCCGTCGCTCGCGAGCGTGAAGGCTCCGGCCGAATACGGCCGCCCGAAGTCCATTCCGCCCACGCCCGATGCCAGCGTCGTCACCGCGCCGCCGGTGACCGCGACCTTGCCGATCTTCGTGTCGCCACGATCGTCGTAGAGGAACACGATCGCGTCACCCGCCGCCGTGAACACCGGGTCCTGTACGTCGCGGTCGAGCGTGGGCGTCAGGTCCTTCGCCGCCCCACCCTCGAACGGCATCGCGTACAGGCGCGTCACCTGATGGCCCTGGCGGCGGTCGTCGAAGCCGGTGTACGCGACCCATTTGCCGTCGTTCGACAACACCGGCGTTTGATCGGGACCACGCCGATCCGTCAACGTGCGCAGGGCGCCGGTCGCGACGTCGATCGCGTGCACTTCCGAGTCGAGCGGCTCGAGGTCGGCGGGCGGACGACGATTCGACGCGAAGACGATGTTCTTGCCGTCGGGAGTCCACGACAACGGTCCCGTCACATCGAACGCATCGTGCGTCAGCGCGCGCGGCGTTCCGCCGTCGGCGGGCACGACGAACAACTGTGTCGCGCCTTCGGTCAGGTAACCCGCTCCGTCCGCGCGGTAGTCCACCTGCGTGACCATCTTCGCGGCCGGCGACCAGGTCGCGCCTTCGGGCGGTGTAGGCATCGTCACGAACGGAGAGGACTTCGCTTCGACGAACGCCGTGAACGCGATCATCGTTCCATCGGGTGACCACGACAGATCGCCAGGACCCTGGTCGATGTTCGTCACGCGAGCGACCTCGCCGCGATCGATCCAACGCACCCAGATCTGGGGCGACCCGTCGTCGAGCGACACATACGCGATGCGCGTTCCATCCGGTGACCAGCGCGGTTGCGCGTCATGGCGATCACCGGACGCCAGCGGGCGTTGTTCGCCCGTACGCGTGTCGATGCACCACAGCTCGTCGTGCCAGCGATCGTCCTTCGCGCTGGCGCCGTGCCGCACATAGACGACGCGATCGCCGCTCGGCGAGATGCGCGGGTCGTATGCGGCTTCGAGTTCGAACACGTCCGCGGGTTGCACCGGCTGGCGGGTCGGTTCCTGCGCTGCTTCCACGACGGCCACTCCCGCGACGAGCGCACCGACGACGAGCGACATCCGCACCATGACTCCTCCTCAGGTTCGATACCGGTGAAACGTTCGCGGCTTCGTACGCACGACCCGGTCGCGGTGCGAGGTCCATCTTCGACCGCGCAATCTCTACCAGACCGTCCGGTACTGCATTCCCCGACTCGTATTGGCCAAACGGGATGCGAACTCAAGGTGACGGATCTTTCATCCGGTTCCCCGCAACATCCCGGGTACGAGGTCCGTCGGAACGGTCGATCGACTTCGGGCGCGCCGCTCCGATGCGTTCCTCGGCAGCCACCTCTCCTCGTTCAGGGAGTCTCCTCATGCCACGCACGAATGCCGCCACGCGGACGATCCTCGGCTTCGCCGCGCTCGCGGCCGCCACACTCGCGTCGTCCCCGCTTCGCGCCGCTCCGACCAAGGTCCGCGTGATCTCGTGGAACGACCTCGGCATGCACTGCATGGATCCGGGGTATCAGGTGTTCGCGCTGCTGCCGCCGTTCAACACGTTCAACACTCAGGTCGTCGCGGACGGCAAGTTGGTGCGAGGCCCGGGCGTCATCACGCTGACGTACGAATCGACTCCGGATCCCACGGGATCGATCAACACCACCTCCGCGGGGAAGACCGATTTCTGGTCGCACGTCCCGGCGCTGTTCGGTGTGAGCCTGCCGGTCGACACGGGCCTCGCGGGATTCGCGATGCCCGGAACCGCGAATACGCCGAAGCCCGTGCCGTTCGTGGCCGGCATGAACTGGTTCCACGCCGAGGGCATTCCGATCACGCCCTACGACGACACGGGTGCGAAGAACCCGTACCCGATGCTGAAGACCGTCGCCCGTGATCCCGTCACGGGTGCGGTACTGGGCTCGACGGTCAACGTCGCGCCGGTGTCGGACGAGATGGACTGCGCGCGTTGCCACGCGTCGGGCAGCAGCCCGTTCGCGATGCCGGAGACGGGCTGGATCTTCGATGGCAACGTCGTCAACGACTGGCGCTTGAACATCCTGCGCCTGCATGACGAGCGCAATGCGAACGACCCGCTGTACGCCAGCGCACTCGCGCAGAAGGGCTACAGCGCCGCCGGCTTGCTCGCGACCGTGCAGACCACCGGCAAGGCGATCCTGTGCGCCGCGTGCCACGCGTCGAACGCGTTGCCGGGAACGGGCATCGCTGGGATCTCGATGCTCACGTCGGCGCTCCATGGGCTCCACGCGGACGTCATCGACTCGACGGGCACGACGCTCGACGACTCGACGAACCGCGCGTCGTGCTACACGTGCCACCCGGGTTCGGAGACGCGCTGCCTGCGAGGCGCGATGGGCAAGGCGGTCGCGCAGGACGGATCGCTGGCGATGCAGTGCCAGAGCTGTCACGGAGACATGACGGCGGTCGCGAACCCGAATCGCACGCCGTGGCTGGAAGAGCCCGCCTGCCAGGAATGCCATACCGGCACCGCGACGCAGAACTCGGGCGCCATTCGCTTCACATCCGTGTTCGACGCGAACGGCAATCCGCACGTGCCGGCGAACAACACGTTCGCGACCAACGCCAACGTGCCGGGGCCAGGGTTCGACCTCTACCGCTTCTCCGCGGGGCACGGTGGTCTGCAGTGCTCGGCGTGCCACGGCTCGCCGCACGCGGAGTATCCGGCGCTGCATCCGAACGACAACATCCAGAGCCAGCAGATGCAGGGACACATCGGAGTGGTCTCCGAGTGCACCGCGTGCCACGTCTCGATGCCGAGCACGACGACGGGCGGTCCGCACGGCATGCACTCGATCGGTCAGAACTGGGTCAGCCAGCACGGCGACGTCGCGGAGAACGGTGGATCGACGCAGTGTCGCGTCTGCCACGGAACCGACTCCAAGGGCACGGTGTTGTCGTATGCGCTCGCGGATCGCACGCTGAACACGAAGTACGGCACGAAGACGTTCTGGCGCGGTTTCCGGATCGGTTGTTACGACTGCCACAGCGGGCCGAACAGCGATGACTCGATCAACAACGCGCCGCCGGTCGTCACGAACAAGTCGGTGTCGACGGCGGCCGATCAGACTCTGACGCTCGCGTTGACGGGCACCGATCCGAATGGCCAAGCCCTGACCTACCGCATCGTCGAGCAGCCGGAACATGGCAGCGTCGCACTCTCGGGCGTGAATGCGACGTACTTCCCCGAGGTCGGGTTCACGGGCACGACGACGTTCAAGTACGCCGCGCGCGACACGTTCACCGACTCGAATCTCGGAACCGTGACCGTCCAGGTCACGCCGCAGAACTGCAAGGGCTACGCGAAGCCGCGAGGCTTCGGCTGTCCGGACGCCAACGGCACGTTGCCGCAGCTGACGTGGACGGGTTGCCCCACGTCGAATGCGTCGATCGCGCTGACGCTGTCGAAGGCGACGCCGAACTCGTCGGCACTCCTGCTGTTCGGCACGACGCCGGCGACGACGATGCTGTCCGCCGGCTGCGTCTTGCGCGTCGGCGGGCTCTTGCCGCTGACGATCTCGATTCCGACGGGTGGCACGACGCCGGGCACAGGAGGCTTCTCGATCCCAGCGACGCTCCCGCCAGGACTCCCGACGACGACGCTGTGGATGCAAGCCTTCATCCCCGACCCCACGGCGCCAGCGACGTACGAGTCCACGGCAGCGCTGGAGATCCACTTCGAGTAACTCGCGAAGCAAGCCAGGGCGGTACGGACGGGGACGGAGGCGCCTCCGTCCCCGTCATCTCGTGTGCACCCATGCCTTCCACCGAAGCGATGGAGCGCCGAAGGCGCGAGCCGCACTTCTCCCTGTTCTCCAAGCCCGGCGCGTCCAAACCACTCCATCGCCAGATAGGTCCCCGAGCCCGGCACGACAGCCGGCCCTGGCCCCCGGCCACTCGTCGTTCCGCACGGATGCGGCGATCCGCTGATACGTCTCGTGCAGGAGCCCCGGAACAACCGCGTTCTTGAGGGGTGGTGCGCAGGTTGCACGCGGCAGAAGCCGCCCCGTGCGTTCGAGAGGCCGGGGGCCAGGGCCGGCTGTCGTGCCGGGCCCGGGGACCGGTCGCCAGATCCACCGCCGGCTTCAAGGGCGCGGGTGTTTCCAAAGAGGGGCCTCGCTCGTTTGTGAGGCCCCTCTTTGGTCGTGGGGGCCCCCCGCGGGGGGCGCGGGGGGGGGGGCGGGGGGGCTGCCCCCCCCGCCTCGCCCCGACGCCCGAGCGGGCGTCGGGCCATGCGGCCCGAGCTAACCCACTACGCTCCAGCACCACAGCCCGCACACGATCGCGGCCAGCACGTCGAGGACGACGCCGGTCGTCGCCATACGGCGGACCGTCACGTAGCCGCTGCCGAACACGATCGCGTTCGGCGGTGTCCCCGCGGGCAACGCGAAATCGCACGAGGCGGCGATCGTGGCGGCGAACAGTACGGCGGGTGCCCGCCCGGCATCGACGACGGACGCGAGCACGGGCAGGAGCACGCTGATCGTCGCCGTGTTCGACGTGAACGCCGACAGCGTCACCGTCGCCAAACTCGCGAGCAGGATCTGTCCGAGGGCCGGCAGGTGGCGCACTCCTTCGACGCGCTCGCCGAGCCATTGCGACAGCCCCGAGATCTCGATCCCCTTCGCCATCGAGAACGCGCCCCCGAGCAGCAGCAGCGTGCTCCACGGCACCAACGCCAGCGACCGCAGCTCGAGCACTTGCCGTCCGCGCGTGCGGATCACCATCAGTGCCAACATCGCGAGCATCGCGATCGCGCCCTCCACGTCACCGCCGCTCAACTTCCAGCCCTGACGATCGAGCCAAGGCGCCCACGCCGAACGCAGTCCATCGGTCAGCGGCTTCGATGCGACCCACAGCGCCGCGGTCGCGAGGAACACACCGAGCACGACCTTCTCGGCCGGCTTCACGCGGCCCAGTCGCGCCAGGGCGAGTTCGACCGCGTCGTGCCCGACGTCGTCGCGCGGCGCGTCACGGCGCGCGAGCCGCCACAACTGCCACCAGACGATCGGTAGGAACATCACGACGAACGGCGTTCCCACCCCGAGGAATGCCATGAACGAGATCTCGTGGCCGCGCGCTTCCATGAACTGCGCGAACTGAGCGTTCGGCGCGGTCCCGATCTTGGTCCCGATCCCGCCGAGGTTCGCCGCGTACGCCACCGCGAGCATCAGCGCGGCGCCGTACGCATGCAGCTTCTTGATGCCGAGCCGCTGCTCGGTCTCGTGGATGATCGCGAGCCCGATCGGCATCATCAGCGCCGCGGTGGCGGTGTTCGAGATCCACATCGAGATGAACGCCGTCGCGATCAGCATCCCCAGCAGCAATCGCGCCGGCCGCGTTCCGATCCGTCGCATGATCGACAGCGCGATGCGGCGGTGGAGATCGCACTGCTGCATTGCGGCGGCGATGCCCATCCCGCCGGCGAACAGGAAGATGTAGCCGTCGAGGTAAGGCTTCACGGTCGGCGCGACGTTGTCGATCGCCGCATCCGCGAACACGCCGAGAGCCGGGAACGCGAGCAACGGCACGCACGCCGTCCACGTGATCGGCAGCGCTTCGGTCAACCACCACACGGCCATCAAGACCGTCACGCCCGCGGCGGCGGCGACGCGATGACCGTGTTCGCCGTAGCGATGCAGCGGCGACTCGATGCCGATGATGCACGCGGCGGCGACCACGCCGGCGACGAGCCCGATCCACTGTTCGCGCGTTCGCGTCGGCGTCATGGCGCGGGAGACTAAAGCGAACGCGTCGAATGTGGTACCGCGCGGCCGCGAAGGCAAACGCGCGGGTCAGCGCGGCGAAGGCGGATCCGAAGCGTCGACGCTTCCGAGCAGCAGTTGCGCGTCCTCGGCCGGGAACGTCGTGTCAGCCGCTCCGCGATGGTTGCCGACGTCGTCGGTCCATCGAATGCGCAGCGTCGACGCCGTGCCACCGACCCGCGTGAGCCGCACGCCGTCGTGGCCGATGTCGAGATCGAGCACGTTGCCGCGAATCCGTACACCGCGCACGCGCAGCAGCGGCCACGCGCGCGCGAGGCGCGGCACGATCGCCAAGCCGTCTGCCGTCGCGCGCACGCCGCCGAATCCGGTCAGCATCACGTTCGGAACGAGCGCGCTCTCGAAGAACTCGCAGTCGATGCCGAGCCCGCCCGCGACTCCGCAGCCCTGCAGCGTTCCGGCTCGGGTCTTGCCGTCGTAGTACGCGCGTGGTCCGCCGGCCGCCCGCATCTCGTCGTACCAATGGAGGATCTCTCGCATGCGCTCCCAGGCGGCGTCCGGACCGCGCACCGCGATGCGCGCGAGGACGTCGTCGCTCGAGAAGCCGAGCACCGCGCCGCCGTCTTGTACTTGCCCGCCGAACGGGATCGACTCGGGTCCGCTCCAGTACCAGCCGTACCAATCGACGTTGCGGCGCGTGCTCGAGCGCGGCCCGAAGCGGAACGCGAACACGTCGGGACCGATCGCCGTGTCGCCGTCCACGGTTCTCACGCCGTCGATCCAATCGAGGATCGACCGCGCCTTGTCCGGCTCGACCAGGCCGCGCGCGATCGCCTCTTCGTTCAGGAACGTGTAGCCGTAGTCGTGCAGCACGCCGTCGACGTCGACGCAGGCTCCGAAGCGTCCGGTTGCTTCGTTCCAAAACGTCGTCGCGAACGCGTTTCGCATCGAGTCGCGCAGCGCCGCGATCCACTCGGGGTCGAGCGCGAAGTCCGGAGGGACGGAGTCGCCGCCGCGTTCGCGGAGCGCGACCTCGAGCGTCGCGATCGCGTCGAGCGCCGCATAGGCGGAGATCGTCGCGTACGCGTCGAGGCCGCCGAACGGCAACAGGTCCCAATAATTGCCGCCGATGCCGACCCCGGGCCGGAGGGTCTTCGTGCCGTCCGCGGCGAACGCGAGGCCCGAGCGACCGTCGTGTCCGACGAAGCGCGTCGACACCACGTGCGCCACGCGGTCGATCTGTTGCCGCACGACGTAGCGCGCGGCCGACCGGATGCGTTCCGCGTTGGCGCGCAGGAACGCGTCGTCGCCGGTCCACGTCCACACGTCGCGCATTCCGAGCAGGAACGCCGCGTTGTTGACCGTGTGCCGCGTGTCGAACTGCGTGAACAGCGCCTGCAGCGTGATCGTCGCGTTGCGCGGCGCGCCGTCGACGACGAGGCGCATGCGCGTGATCACTCCGCGCCACGCAGGATGGGCCGAAGTTTCGATCGTTTCGACGCGCGTCGGACTCGTTGGAGGGGTCTCGAGCGGGATGCGGCGTGCGGCGGAGAACTGGGGCTCCGCGTCCGTCGTGAACTCCAACGCCACGTGCGCAGCGGCGAGATCCGTGCCACGCCAGCGCACTTGGACGAACGGGGCTTCGAGCACGTCGACCTGCAGCGGCGGAGTCGTCCACGTCGCGTGCTCGGCATGGACCGCGAACGTCCAGCCGCTCGGTCCCAGGCCGCGATCGTCGAGACCCTCCAGAGAGCACCCGTCGGTCGGTGACAGCGCCTCTGGACGCCACGGCGGTCCGACCGTGTCCTCGAACGAGAAGTGGAAGCCGACTCCCGTCTTGCCCTGCGTCCAAAACGGGAACGGCCAACCGAGTGGGTGCGCGATCGACGGATGCTGGTGCGTCGCGACATAGCCGTCGGGATCGACGATGCGCGTCGACAGCGCCTGCTTCCACGCGGCGTCGAGCGTGTTCGGAGTGCCGTCGGCGCCGCGATCTTGCCACAGCGCGCACTGGGGAAGCCAAGCGTCCCACAGCGTCGCTTTCGGCCCCGACCCCGGATGGAACTGCGCGAACATCGCGTTCAGCGCCGCCGTTTCGCGGGGATGGTCCGGGATCTCGAACGGTCGTGGCAAACCGTCGTCGGCCGCAAGGAGCGCGACGCAAAGGAGGGCGGTGTGCATGGGCGCTCCCGACGGAACGAACAGGGCAGGCGAACGCGCGCGATTGGAGCACACGACGCGCGGCAGCGGGCGACGCGAAACCGCGATCACGGACACGAGAGCCCACGCGGAAGCCACGGACTTTTTCGGCGCGCAGTTGAAGCGGGGCGGTGCAGAGCCGAAGCTCTGCCGAACCCATGCATCGAGGTGACGCGTCCATGGCCGCGAAGAAGACCACGCCTGTCCCGCCGAAGGAGCCCGTCGATCTCGCGGCCGCGCTGTTGCGCGCGTTCGCGACCAACGAGCGCGTCAATCAACTGTTGCTCGACGCGATCGACGCTTCGATCTGGCGAACGCTCCCGCCCGGTGCGGCGAGCGCGCAGGCACGGACCATCGCGGCCATCGTGGCGCATATCCACAACGTGCGCCACATGTGGCTCGCCGTGTCGGCGAAGTCGAAGAAGGCGCCGCCCAAGCTCGACCGCGACCACGTCACGCGCGACCAGGCCAAACTCGGCCTCGCGGCGAGCGGCGTCGCGATGATCGAGCTGCTGCGCGCGTCGCTGATCGGCGGCGGGCACGTCAAGGACTTCAAGCCCGACGTCGTCGGCTTCGTGACGTACGCGGTCGCACACGAAGCGCACCATCGCGGGCAGATCTGCATGCTCGCGAAGCAACTCGGCAAGCCGCTCCCGCAGGCGGTCGGCTTCGGCATGTGGGAATGGAAGAAGCGCGCCGACGAAGCACTGGTTCCGGAAGCCGCGACGCCCAGCGCGCCGGCACCCGCGCTGGCCGAAGCACCGCCGCCGCGACCGCCGGCCGAAGCGAAGCCACGTGCGGCCGCGAAACCGGAGGCGCCCGCGGCGCCCGCGGCGCCCAAGGCGGCCAAGACGCCCAGCGCACCCAAGACGACGAAGCCCGCATCGTCGCCGTCCTCAGCTCCCGCGCCGGCCGCGGCGCCGGCGTCCGCGACCAAGGCAGCGAAGGCGAAGGGCTGAACCTCACGCGTCGCGTTGGAACAGCGCGGCCTCGACCACGAGCCCTGGTCCGAACGCGAGCGCGAGGCATGGCGTCGCTGCGGACTGCGCGCGCATCCGATCGAGGATGAACAGCACCGTCGGCGACGACATGTTGCCGAAGCGCGCGAGCACGTCGCGCGATGCCGCGGTCGCGTGGCGATCGAGCCCGAGTGCGCGTTCGACCGCGTCCAACACGCGCGGGCCGCCCGGATGGACGGCGAAACCACGGACGTCCGCGAGCCGCAAACCGTGGGGTTGCAGCCATCCGTCGACGAAGCGCGCGAGCTCGTGCTCGATGATCTCCGGGACGCGCGGTGACAGCTCCATCACGAAGCCGTGGTCACGGATGGTCCACGACATCGCGTCGGTGGATTTGCCGACGATCGTGCTGCCGCTCGCGAGCAATCGCCACGCGCCGTTGCGCGGCTCGGCGCTGCCGATCACGGCGGCCGCGCCGTCGGCGAACAGCGCGTTCGCGACCAGCTGGGTCGGATCGTCGCCGTAGTGGAAATGGAGAGAGCACAGCTCGACGCAGCACATCAGCACGACGGCGCGCGAATCGGCGGCGCAGAACGCGCGCGCGACGCGAAGTCCCGACAGCGCGGCGTAGCAGCCCATGAACCCGACGTGCGTGCGGGCAACGGTGGGCTGGAGGCCGAGCGCATCGATCAGCGCGAACTCGACGCCCGGCGCCGCGGCTCCGGTGCACGACACCGTGATCACGTGCGTGATGCGCAGCGGATCGAAGCCGGACTCGGTGAGTGCCTCCTTCGCCGCTTCGATCGCGAGTGGCGGTGCGAGACGTTCGAACGCGATCATGCGCTCGGCGGTCGATGGGGCTTGCGCGGGTTCCTCCGCGCCGGATCGCAGCGGCGCTCCCGTGCGCGGATCGAGGACCACGTGACGCGTTGCGACGGCGGCGCGCCGATACAACGCGTCGAGCGCCCGATCGGCGGTGGCGTCGTAGCTCCACAGGCGACGTGCCAATGCCAGCGCGTCGGGTTGGGCGACGCGCGTGGCCGGAGTGGCGAGTCCGAGCCCGTGGACGACGAAGCTCATGCGGGCATCCAGAGGCGTCCGAGCGCCGGCGCGACCTGCATCGCATGCAGCGCCGCGGCGACCAAGCGCGGGTGTCTGCTCCATGCGCGCAAGCGCCGCGCCGCGCCGCGTGAGCCGCCGATGGAGCGCCGCCACGCGACGTCGTAGCCGCGATCCGCGCGCGAGTCGCCCTGGATCCACGCATCGACGAACGGCGCCACCAGTTCGGCCGAGCGCAGCGCCCAACCGATGCCTTCACCCGTGAAGGGTTCGACGTAGCCGCAGGCGTCACCGACCGCGAAGACACCGTTCGCGGCGACGGCGGTTCGCGTGCGGGACAGCGGTGGCGTCGCGCGAAACACGGTGTCGGGCGCGATGCGCAACGTTTCGCCCGACGCGGCGAGGATGCGTTCGATCACGACCGCGACGTCTCCACCGCGTACTGCGTGCGGGTCGATGGCTGCCGCGACGCGGACGTGCTCGTCTTCGAGGCGGACGAGCCCGACGTAGCCCGCGTCGCCGACGTGCATGGCCAGCGCGCCGTCGGGCACACCGCCGTATGGGAGCGCGAGCGTGGCCGCGACACCGATTCGGGCGCGCGGGTCGACGGCGTGGGGGGAGCCGAGCACGACGTCACAAAGCCCGGTCGCGGTCACGATCGCGCGTGCGGTCCACACGGCGGCGTCGGAGCGCTCGACCGCGAAACCCGCGGGCGACCGCGTCACGTGGACCGCAGCGATTCCGCACTCGACGCGCGCGCCATCCGCCCGCGCCCGATCGACGAGCGCGGCGTCCAAGCGTCGGCGTGACAACGCGAGCGTGCGGCGCAGCGGCAGCATCGTGCGGGCGCCGCGCGCGGCGACGCGCACGTGGGTCAGAGCCCGCGCACCGGCGAGGCACGAGTCCGCGCGCATGCGCTCGAGTGTCGCGATCGCGTGCGGATCCAGCGTGCAGCCGCAGACCTTGTCGCGCGGGAACGCCGCGCGCTCGAGGACGCCGACGGTGAGGCCGCGCTGGCGCAGTGCGATCGCGGCGCCCGCACCCGCGGGACCCGCGCCGAGGACCACGACATCGAAGTCGCCCGCGCTCATCGCCGGCTCCAAACCAGGCGGAAGCGCTCGGGCCAGACGCGATCGATCCGCGCGTCCGCGAGCCCCGCCGTCGCGGCGAGCGGTGCGATCTCGTCGGCGGTGAACGCGGCGCGCACGGACGCGGACGCATCGAAATGGACGATCGGCGAGCGCGTGACGAGTTGCGCGGCCGCACTCGCGAGCACGAGCCCGAGCCGCGTGCGCAGCAGGTCGACGACGACGATGCCGACGCGCGCTGCGCCGGCGAGTGAGCGCAACAACGCGATGGCTTGCTCGCGCGTCGTGTGGTGCAAGAACAAGGAGCACGTGAAGACGTCCGCGGCGAGCGGGACATAAGGCGCGGCGAGCACGTCGCCGCGGACGAAATGCACGACCTCGCGCGCGCGCGCGGCGGCGTCGCGCGCATGCGCGAGAGCCGTCGCGCTGACGTCGACACCGGTCACGTGGATCGGCAGTCGATGGGATCGCGCGCGGCGCGCCAATGCGATCGCGGTGTCGCCCGCGCCGCACGCGACGTCGACGACGCGAAGGGGTGCGGGCTCGCGCCGCGCGAACGCGGCGATCGCCGGCCAGACCAAGCGCGCACTCGCCGCGAGCAGGTTCAAGCGCCGCAAGCCGCGTAGCGCGTCGCGGTGCGCGCGCGGCTCGAGGTCGGGAGCGTCCATGAGCTCGGGGACGAGGACGCGCTTTGAGAGGGGCATGCGGGTTCGTCAACACGGCGGCGGGACCCGTGCACCATAGACCGTGGCACGAACGATCGCAGCGTGACGAATCGCGCGGTATGTTCGGCCGCTTCGAGGCCGTGGACGCGAAGTGCTCGGATCGAGTCGCGTTCGCTCCGTTCCGCTGGAGACTCCACCGTGCGTGCGTTCTTCGACGCGTTGATGCGTGTGACCTTGGCCGCCGTCCTCGTCCACTCGATCGCGGCGGCACAAACGCCGGCAGCGGAACCGAGCGCCCCGTCCGCGGATGCCGCCGCGGCGAAGGCTCAGGACGACGCGCGCATGGCCTGGTGGCGCGACGCGCGCTTCGGGCTGTTCATCCACTGGGGGCTCTACGCGATCCCGGCGGGCGCGTGGAACGGCGCCACGCATCACGGCGAGTGGATCCGCGACACGGCGCACATCCCGGTCGACCAGTACGAGACGTTCAAGGCGTCGTGGAATCCGACCAAGTTCGACGCCGCGCGCTGGGCGGACATCGCCGCGAAGGCGGGGATGAAGTACGTCGTCATCACCACCAAGCACCACGACGGCTTCTGCTTGTTCGACTCGGCGCACACGGATTGGGACGTGATGTCGACGCCGTTCCAGCGCGACGTGATGAAGGAGATCGCGGACGCGTTCCGTGCGCGCGGTCTGCGCGTGTGCTGGTACCACTCGATCATGGACTGGCACCATCCGGACTACCTGCCGCGTCGTCCGTGGGAGACCGAACGCTCGACGGCCGGCGCCGATCTCGAGCGCTACGTGAAGTACCTGCACGCGCAGGTCGAGGAATTGCTGACGAAGTACGGCGACATCGGCGTGCTGTGGTTCGACGGCGAATGGGAATCGTCGTGGACGCACGAGCGCGGCAAGGCGCTCTACGAACTCTGCCGGCGGCTGCAGCCGAACGTGATCGTGAACAACCGCGTCGACGTCTCGCGCGCGGGCATGGAGGGGTTCTCGTCGGATCGCGAGTCGTACGGCGATTTCGGCACTCCCGAACAGACCATTCCGGCCGAGGGCTTGCCCGGCGTCGATTGGGAGACCTGCATGACCATGAACGGTCATTGGGGATTCAACCGCGCCGACACCGGATGGAAGTCCGCCGCCGAGATGATCCGCATGCTCTGCGACATCGCGTCGAAGGGCGGGAACTTCCTGATGAACGTCGGACCGACCGCGGAGGGGGAGTTCCCCGCGGCGTGCGTGGAGCGGCTCGAAGCGATCGGCGCCTGGCTCGCCGTCAACGGTGAAGCGATCTACGGCACGCGGGCGAGCGTGTTCTCCGAGTTGCCGTGGGGACGATGCACCGTGAAGACGGTGGGCGACGGCACGCGACTCTACTTGCATGTGTTCGATTGGCCGAAGAGCGGGCGCTTGATCGTGCCTGGGCTCGGCAACGAACCGGTGCGTGCGTTCGCGCTGGCGCGCCCCGAAACGGCACTGCCCATCGCGCGCGCGGAGTCGGACGTGGTGATCGCGGTGGGCGCCACCGCGCCGGATGCGGTGAGCTCGGTCATCGTGCTCGAGCTCGCGGAAGCGCCGATCGTCTACAGCGCTCCGACGATCGACGCCGACGCGGACGGGTTCGTGTCGAAGCTCGAGGTTCGCGTGACGCATCCGTCGGCGGCGCTCGACCTGCGAGCGACGACCGATGGCGCGGATCCGACGGCGCAATCCGCGCCTGTGATCGGACCGCTCGTGCTCGAGCGGGGCGCGACGGTCAAGGTGCGCGCGTTCCACGCCGGCAAGCCGGTGTCGCGCGTCGTGTCGCGAGCGTTCGCGAAGCTCGATCCGAACCCGCCCGTCGTGCCGGTGGGCCGGCTGGCCGCCGGACTGGTCGCGACGGAAGTGCGCGGGGAGTTCGCGCAGCTACCGGACTTCACGACGGTGTCACCGTCGGCGTTGCGCGTCGCCCCGGCGATCGAACTGATCGCGAGCGAGCGAGGCGAGAACGTCGCGCACCGTTTCGAGGGATTACTGCACGTGCCGGAGACGGACTACTGGCGGTTTTCGCTGACGTCCGACGATGGTGCGCGGCTGTGGATCGACGGCGCGTTGGTCGTGGACCTCGACGGGTTGCACAGCGAGCAGACGAGGCCGGGGGGCATTGCGCTCGCCGCGGGGTTCCACCGCATCGTCGTCGAGCACTTCAATCGGACCGGCAATACGTCGCTCGACGTGCGCATGGGCAAGCTCGGCGCACCGCTGGCTCCGATCGCCCCGACCGCGCTCGCGCACGAGCGGTGACGCGCGTCGGCGTCGCGGGCTCCGTTCGTCGGCCTCGCGCGCCCGGGTCTGCAACGCACACGGCGCGGGATCCGCGTTGCGGAGCCCGCGCCGTGCGCCGTCGAACGGACGTCGCGACCGGTCAACCGCCCTTGCGACGAGCAGCGATGCCCGACACGCAGTAGCAGTTCTCGCGCCCGCTCGATCGCACGTCGACCGCGAACATCACACCGGTGTTCGGGAAGCGACGGATTGCCGTGGCGACCAGCGCTTCGCGCGCGACTTCTTCCGGGTCCGATTCGGACGCGGCGACCTCGATGCAGTTGTCGACGTGGCCGAGCACTTCGAGCGTGCTGACATCCGGCTTCTCGAGGATGCGGATGGCCTTCACCTGATCCGCCGTCGGGGTCTCCATCGAGTGGACCTGGCAAGCGGTGAGCGACGCCAGCGCGGCGCCGAGGAGCACGTGGAACACCTTCTGCATGGGGATCTCCTAGGGATGAGTCGGAGTGGTTTATCGAAGCCGGTCGGGGGCGGCAAGCGCGGTCTCGACCGTCGTGCGGTCGGCGGCTCCGTGGTGGGCTCGGGAGGGTGGCCGAGCACGGTCGCGTTCGGCCCTGGCGCGGGCTCGCGTTCGAGCGTTCCTTGCCGCTCCTGATCTCTCCGCAGCCCGTTTCTGGGCAGGACGTTCGCTGCGGCAAGGCGCGCCGGCTTTGGCGCTCAAGACGGGCCTGGTCGGGGTCGATACACGGCCCACGCGATTCCCGCTCGACACCGAGGGCGGGGGTCGATTCGCAACCGGGGGTCCGCACCTTGAAGCCCGTCCATGAGCGCCTGCCCGCCATCGTCATGGCGGCGATTCGTCGTCTGGTCGCCGTCCTCTGCGGCCCGCCGGCGGTCATGCCCATCCCCATCCGCGTCCGGGCGAGGCGTCGATGACGCGCTCGTCGGTGCTGGCCGAGCCCGTCGACCGGCTCGTCAGCGCGTGTGAACGTCTCGACGCGGGCGACCCGAGTGGTCGCGGCGCGCTGCGCGCGGCGCTGGCGGGAGTGGCGAATGCGTGGGCGACGCGCGAACCGGAGGCGCGCTGCGCATTGCGCGATGCGTGCGTGCGCGGCGTCGAGCGCTGGTCGGCGCAGGCCACGTTGGTCCAGCGCGCGCGCCGCGGCGAGGGGACGCGGCGGTCGTTCTCGGTCATCGAGCACGTGCTGGAGAACGAGCCGTACGGCGAGGGCCTGGCGGCCAAGGAGTTCGACCGGGTGCTGCTGTCGTCGCACGCGCTATCGGCGCTGCGGGCGCGACGCGTCGTGTTCGGGCGTGAGTTGGTGCGGCGCTTCCGCGCGCGAGAGAACGGTGCGGTGTTCCGCGTCGCGGCGCTGAACGCCGGGCCGGCCCCCGAGCTGCTCGAGTTCCTCGCGGGGCTCGGCCCCGAGGGGCGGTCGGTGCACGCCGTCGTCGTCGACGGGGACGAGGCGAGTCTGAACCACGTCGAACAACGCTTCGCGGAGCAGCGCTGTGAGGCGACGTTGGAGCTGCGCCGCATCGAACCGGCGCGCGCCGCACTCTTGCGCGAGCCGCTGTCGACGCGCGCGTTCGACTTCGTCTATTCGCCGGCGTCGTTCGACTACGTCCCCGACGATCTGGCGGCCCGCTGCCTCGAGCACGCGTTCGCGCAGTTGAAGCCCGGTGGCTCGCTATTCCTCGCGCACTACCACCGCGATCTGACGTCGTTCGACCGCATGCTGCTCGAGTGGTGGCTCGGTTGGTTCCCGTACTTCCGCGCGCCGAAGGAACTGGCGCGCGTGGTCACGCAGACGTCGCTCGCGAAGGACGGCACGGGCGCAGGCGCGGTACGTGGTCCGAACGTCTACGTGTTCATCGAACGCAAGGACTGATCTATTACGCCCGAGAGTCGTCGCGTCCAGCGACGACGTTCGGACGTGGTAGATCCCGCACCAGGTGTCCGAGGCGGCGGCAGTCGCCGCCCCGTTCAACAGGCACAGATGTACGGCGTTGAATGACGCGAACAACCTGTGGATACGGCGGTCAAGACGTCGGTCGCTCCGCGACCGGGGTGCCGCCGTCGGCACCTTGTGCGTTCGGCCGTGAATCGATCCCTCGAAGCCACAGCCTTTGACCGCAAGCGGATCGAGCCGGTCGGCGTCCGTTCGAGTTCCCGCAGTCGCGGGAGGCGCACGACGTCAGCCGACGAAGCGACGCACGATCACCATCGCTTCGCGCAGGTAGGCGCCGCCGAACAGATTGAAGTGATTGAGCAGGTGGTAGAGCGTGTAGAGATCCACGCGCTCTTGCCAACCCGGGCGGAGCGGGTGGAACTCGTGGTACGCGTCGTACATGCGGCGCGAGAAGCCACAAAACAGCGCCGTCATGCCGAACTCGGCTTCACGATGGCCGAAGTACGCGGCCGGGTCGACGAGCACGGGGACGCCGGCCGCGTCGCACAGCAGATTGCCGGACCACAGGTCGCCGTGCAGCAATGCGGGAGGTTCGTCGTCGGCGATCCACTCGTCCAAGCGCGCGAGCAAGCGATCGCACAGCGCGGCGTCGACGCGCGACATGCCGCGGTGGCGCGCGAGTTGGACTTGCGCCGCCAGGCGCTCGTCGCGGAAGAAGTCGATCCAGTCCGTGTACCACGCGTTGATCTGGCGCGTCGCGCCGCAGTACGTATCGCACGCGAAGCCGAAGCCTTGGCGCGATGACGTGCGATGCAGACGCGCGAGGCCGCGGCCGAGGGTCTCGTCGAACTCCGCGGGGCGATTCACGTTCTCGATGTGTTCCAGCAGCAGGAAGGCCTCGGTCGCCGGCTCGTCGCGGTGGGCGATGACGGTCGGGACGCGCAGGCCGCTGTCCGCGGCGCGAAGCGCTTCGAGCCCGGCGGCTTCGGCGGAGAAGTGCGCGCGGAGGCCGCGGTCGTTCCACTTCGCGAACAGCATGCGATCGCGGATCTCGACGCGCGCGGTCTTGTTGATGCCGCCCGCCACCGCCGCGATGACGCGCGCGCCGGCCGCGGCGTCGATCAGGCCGAGAGCTTCGAGCGTCGCGTGGACCGCGCGCTCGCGGGCCTGGTTCATCGGCGCGATTCCGGGTGGAGATCCGCGAGCAGGCGATCGCAACAGCGCTCGATCATCGCGAACACGAGGTCGAAGCCGTGGGTGCCGAACCAGGGGTCGGGAACGTCGTGGCCGGCGATCGGGTCGAACTCGCGCAGCCGGCGGATCCGGTCATGACGCTCCGGCGCACACAGTGCGCGCAGGTCGCGCTCGTTCGCGCGGTCCATCGCGACGATGCGGTCGAAGCGCTCGAAGTCGTCGCCGCGGACTTGACGCGCGCGCTGGCCGCGGATGTCGATGCCGTGTTGCGCGGCGATGGCGACGGAGCGAGGGTCGGGCGGCTCGCCGACGTGCCAATCGCCGGTGCCCGCGGAGTCGATCTCGAAGCGGCCGGAGAGGCCGCGGCGCTCGACCAGCGCACGGAAGATGCCCTCGCCGAGCGGTGAGCGGCAGATGTTCCCCAGGCAGACGAACAGAACACGTGTGGACATGGGGCCAGCGTAGCTGGGGAATGCGGAGGCTCCGCCTCCGCAGGCCTGGGCGGGGGCAAAGCCCCCGTCCTCCAGAGGCCGAAGGCCGCTCCGCCATCTGCGGAGGAAGGGGGCCTTCGGCCCCCTTCGAC
>JBPOIU010000164.1:0-27966 GCA_052034255.1 Planctomycetota bacterium
TGCAACGCTCTTGTGCGCGGATCGAACAGCGCGCGCGCGCGACGCCGGCATCCGCCGCGACGGCGGTGATCCGCGATTTCGAGCAGTTCGAGCGCCTGCTCGGCGGGGCCTTGCAGGCTGGCGATCCTGAACTCGGGGCGAAGGCCGCGGTTCGCGCTCAGGAGATCGGCTTGGAGCCGCGACTCGTGCTCGAGGCGCTGTCGCGCGCAGTCGCGAACTCGGCTCTCGCGCGCGTCGGCAAGGAATTGCCGCTCGAGGCCTACTACCGCGAGGGCTTCGTGCTGCGCGCCGTACTCGAGGTACTCGAGCCGAAGCTCGCGGGCGCCGCGACGCCGGGGGCTCCGACCGTCGTGCTCGGAAACGCGTACGAAGACCATCACGATCTCGGCCGGCGACTGGTCGCGTTGAACCTGCGCGCCGCCGGCTGTCGCGTGGTCGACCTCGGGCTCTCGGTGCGGACCGAGACGTTCGTGGAGACCGCGGTGCGCGAGAACGCGGACGTCGTGGGTGTTTCCGCATTGCTGTTGCACACCGCGCAGCACATCCCGGCGCTGAAGCGCGAACTCGCGCGTCGCGGTCGAGCCGACTTGCCGGTGATCGCCGGCGGCGCGATCTTCCTCGTCGATCCGCAACTGCGTGAACGCTTCGAAGTCGACGGCGTGGGGCGGACTCCCGACGATGCAGTGCGCCTCGTGTTCGGCATCGTCGCGGCGAAGAACGCGGCCAGAAGCGCGTCGCACCAGGGCGTGAAGACCGCGGTGCTCAACGCGCGTGAGGTGCGTCGATGAACTCGCTCGAACGCGTGGTCGCGGCGCTCAGCGGCCAAGCCGTCGATCGCACTCCGGTGGCGCCGGTCCTGCTGCAACAGGGCGCGCGCCTGCTCGGCGTTCCGCTGCGCGAGTACTTCGGCGATCCGCGGCGCTTGGCGGAAGGGCAGGAGCGCCTGCTCGAGCGCTTCCAGCACGACGTCGTGTTCGCGTTCCCGCACGTCGTCCAGGACACGTTGCCGTTCCAAGTCGAGCTGACGTTCCACGACGAAGGTCCGCCGTCGGTCCGCAAGATGGCGCTGCAGCGCTACGAAGAGCTCGAGCACTGGAAGGTCCCCGATCCGACGCGGCACCCGTATTTGCAGCGCACGCTGCAAGCGGCGAGTGCGCTCGCGCGACGGTTCAAGGGCACGGTGCCGATCCTCGGCGCCGTGATCGGTCCGTTCTCGTTGCCGACGCTGCTGATGGGGACCGGCAAGTTCCTCGACTTGCTGCTGCGCTGGCCGGACCTGCGCAAGCGGTGGTACCCGAAGCTCGTCGACATCATGGTCGAGTACACGTCGCGCTGGGCGCAGGCGCAGCTCGACGCGGGCTGCGATCTCGTCGTCGTCGCCGAGGGCATCTCGTCGGCGAGCCTGTTGACCGAAGCCACGTTCGTCGCCGAAGCCCTGCCGCTGATCCGCCGTTGGTCGAGTCAGGTGCGCGGACTGAAGGCGCTCGAACTCGTCGGGGATTCGCAGCCGTTCGCGCCGCACCTCGCGCAACTCGATGTCGCCGCGGTGCTGATCGGCGGCAACGACGATCCGGCGCGCATGCGCAAGGCACTCGGCGCGAGCAAGGGGCTGATCGGCAACTTGAACAACCTGAAGCTGATGCGCTGGGATCCCGAGCGCGTCGAGTTCGAGGCGCGCCGCGTGATCCGCGCGGCTGGGCCCGGCTTCGTGCTCGGCAATCAGGGGCCGGAACTGCCCTGGCACGTGCCCGACGCGAACATCGACGCGTTGGTGCGCGCCGCACGCGCGCGTCGCGCCGTCGTCACGTCGTGAGTTCGACCGCAACCGGGCGGTAGGCGATTCCGGGGGAGTGAATCGAACGGAGTGTTCACGTTCTCCGTGCGGGCTGCGTAGGCTTTGCCGCTTCGACTTCGGGTGTGAAGTCGTGCGCAGCAGCGGGAGCGGTCTTGAATCCGGGCGCCGGGCGCGAGTCGTCGATCAGTACGTTGCGCTCGGCGCTGAAGAGCCGCCCCGACGTCGCCTACGCCGGGCAGTGGTTCTTCGTCGCGCTGTTGATCGGAACCGCGTCCGGACTCGCGGCCGTCGTGTTCTTCAAAGCGCTCGAATGGTCGATCGAGTTTTTCTCCCATCGCCTCGCCGGCATCGTTCCGCCGGTCCCACGCGGCGACCCCGGAGGCAGTGATCCGGCGCCGCTGTCCTCCGCGCTGTGGTTCGGACTGTTGCTGGTTCCCGCACTCGGCGGCTTGATCGCCGGCATCGTGACGCACTTCTTCAACCCGGACGCCGAGAAGGGCGGCACCGACGCCGTGCTCGACGCGTTCCATCGCCAGCGGGGGCGACTGAACGTGCGCTCCCCGTTGTGGAAGGCGTTGGCGTCGGTCGTGATGATCGGTTCCGGTGGCTCGGTCGGTCGCGAAGGGCCGATGGTCAGCCTCGGAGCGGCGATCGGTTCCGCGATCGGACGGCTGTTCAAGATGCCGCCGCGCGAACGGCGCATCGCGCTGCTGACCGGCGCCGCTGCGGGGTTCGCGTCGATCTTCCGCGCTCCGCTGTCGGGTGCGATCTTCGCCGTCGAATCGCCGTACCGGAACCCGGAGTTCGAGTACCGCGCGTTCGTGCCGGCCATCATCGGCGCGGTCGCCGCGTACGTCACGTTCGGCCTCGTGTACGAGTTCCATCCGGTCTTCGAGACCGTGAAGCTCCAGCTCTCGCACCCGCTCGAGCTCGCGCTGTACGCCGTGTTCGGCTTGGTCTGCGCCGGCACCGGTGTGCTCTACGTGACGATTCTGCACGCCGCGCGCGAACGCGTGTTCGAGCCGATCTTCAAGCGCGTGCGCATTCCGCAATACCTGCAGCCGGCCGTCGGAGGTCTCGTCCTCGGTGGCCTCGCGATCGGCGTGCCGTGGGTGTGGGGGACGGGGTACGGCTGGGTCCAGGAAGCCATCGACGGCACCCTCGGTGGGCCCGGTTGGTATGGCGTGTTCCTGTTGTTCGCGCTGGCGCTGGCGAAGGTGGTCGCGACGTCGATCACGTACGGGTCGCGCGGCGGTGAAGGCGTGTTCGGACCCGCATTCTTCGTCGGCGCGATGGTCGGCGCGGGCTACGGCCAGCTCGCGGTCCGCCTGTTCCCCGATCTGGTGACGCAGCCCGGCGCATACGTGTTGGTCGGCATGAGCGGCGTGTTCGCCGGCATCACGAAAGTGCCGATCGCCGGGCTGGTGATGGTGTGCGAGATCACCGACTCGTATGCGTTGCTGCTGCCGCTGGTGTTGGTTTGCTCACTGGCCTACGTCTTCACCGGCAGCGTGTCGCTCTATCGCAGCCAAGTGGGCTCGCGGTACGACTCGCCGGCGAACCTCGGCGAGTACTCGACCGACGTCTTGAGTCGACTCCACGTCTCCGACGCGTTCCGCGCGTCGACCGTGACCACCGTGCGCGGCGACCGGCCGATCGGCGACGTCGTGCGGCTGGTCTCTCGCACCAGCCAGACGACGTTTCCGGTGGTCGACGGTGAACACCGCCTGCTGGGCGCGGTCACCGTCGAGGACATCCGCGAGATCCTGTTCGACACCGAGATCCATCGCCTGGTGCTGGTCCAGGAAGTGGCGCGACCGTTCCCGACGGTGACCGTCGACGCGCCGTTGCTCGAGGCGCTGCGCAAGCTGACGGAGGAGAAGGTCGAGGAGATTCCAGTCGTCGGCTTGCCAGCCGTGGGGGCCGTTCATCCGCCCTTGCTCGGGTTGCTGTCTCGCGAGCAGATCCTCGGGCTGTACCGCGAACAGACCGAGGGCTCGGTCCTCGGGCCCTGATCGAGTCCGTCCGAGAGCCGTCGCGCTCAGCGACGATTCTCCGACGGAGTCGATCCCGCACCAAGTGTCCGAGGCGGCGGTGGCCGCCGTGTTCACGCCTTGGGCACGGGTGTTCGGCGAGACCGTGAGCACGCGCGCACTCATGGGGTTGCGGGCGAAGCCCGCGCCGCGAGGCCGTGCGCCGATCCGGTCCCAAGGCGCTGCGGCCTGCGCACGGTCTCCGTCCCCCCGTCCGGAGGCGTTTTCGAGCGGACTCGACCCGGCTTTCGCGTCCCGGTGGGATTCCGGGGACAGTCGTCGTCAACTCGACCCAACTCTTGCGCCGATCCTACGTTGGTGATGGCGGAGTTCCGGGGCTACGATTCGCCGGCAGGCACCCCTCACCTGTCCCGGGTCACGTCGACGCGAGCCTCGATTTTCCAGGTTTCGCGGGTCGATCACCCACTGTGCTGCGTCCTTCGCTCCGTCTCCCGCCCCCCGTCTCCAGGTGGAGGTACACCGTGGCCGGTCCCGTTGCCCGCCGAGCGAACCTGGCTGCCCGCCTGCTGGCGGTGGCGTGCCTGCTCACGGCTTCGGCTCGAGGCCAGACCGATCCGTTTCGGGGCTTCGATCACTTGGGGGACGCCGGGGTCGAGTTCCGTTTCGATCCCGACCGGACCGACGTCGCGACCTACTACGTCAAGGCCTCGGGCGAATCGCGGTTCCGGATCGAGCTCGGCCTGTCACGGTTGCGCGCCGGTGATTCCGTCGGCGCCGTCGAGCCGTTGGTCGAAGTCGCGCAGATGTTCCCCGATCACATGGCGCAAGTGGCGAATCGGACCAAGGGCGCCTCGATGCGCTGGGTCGGCGCCGGCGAGTACGCCCAATACTTGCTCGCGACCCTCGACGCCGACGGGACCCAGGCGCTCGCCGACTACGCCGAACTGCGCGTCGGCCGGCGACTGGCGCGCGCCATCGAGCAGCGCGACGAAACCGAGTTGGAGACCATCGCGGCGCGGTGGGGACCTGCCCCGCAGGGCAAGCGCGCGCTGCTCGTGCTCGGCGACCTGTTCCGCGAGCGCGGCGCGTACGCGCTGGCCGCGCGTTGCTATCTGCGGCGGCTGGCGTTCGATCGAGCGGCCGGTCGCGGTGACGACGTGGCGTTGGCGGCGCGCACCGCTGCGGCGCTGACGTTGGCCGGTGATCAGGTTCTCGCCCACGAGCGCGCGAAGGGCCTGGAGGACAGTTCGATCCTGGTCGCGGGAGCTCCCGACGCGCTGGGTGCCGCGCTCGAGCGCATCCCCGCGCCCGCACCGAAACTCGACTGGACTCTGCTCGGTGGCACCAATGCGCGCGACGGCATGGTCCACGGCGACGTGCCCGCCTCGTTCACGACGTACTGGCAAGCGCCGGCGTTCTCGCTCGGCCCGATGCCGTGGAGCTTGGGCGCCGAGTTCCCATTCCATCCGGTCATCGCCGACGACGTCCTGGTGACGACGGACGGCATCGAGGTCCGCGCGCACGCGCTCTACTCCGAGCAGCCGCTGTGGACCTACGCGGGACCGCTGTCCGCTGGCGGCCGCGACTCGCGAACGATCCCGTTCCAGGACTACGTCGAAACGTCGTTCATGAACAACAACGGCGGCACGCTCGCTCGCTCGCTGCAACACGCGGCGACGATCGGCGGCGGCCGGGTGCTGGTCGCGCTGCTCGATGCGAATCGGCGCACCAGCGACAACACGTTCGACGGGATCCGCATCAATCCCGCGATCCCGACCCGCAGTCTGCACTGCGTCGATTTCGCGACCGGTGCGCGCGTGTGGACGCAACGGCGGCCCGAGCTCGGCCGTGACGCATTCGAGAACCGCGTCTCGATCCTCAGCCCGCCGCTCGTCGTTTCCGATCGCGTCTACGCGATCGGAACGGTGCTCGAGGGCGCGATCAATTGCTTCGCGCTGTGCTTCGCGCTCGATGACGGTCGCTTGCTGTGGCGCACCCCGATCGCCGTGGGTCAGCAAGAACTGACGATGTTCAACAAGCCGTTCAAAGAGTTCTCGATCCAGTCGCCGTCGGAGCGGGACGGCGCGCTGTTCTTCTGCACGAACCTCGGCTTGATCGCCTCGGTCGACACGCTGTCCGGACAATTGCGCTGGATCTCGCAATACGACTCGGTCCCGATCATCAGTTCGCAGAACTACATGCGCATCAACGAGCGCAGCACGAACTGGGAGAACGATCCGCCGATCCTCGCGAACGGCGTCTGCGTGGTCGCACCGCTCGATTCGCACGACTTCATGGGCTTCGACGTCTCGACCGGCAAGCGGATGTGGCAGAAGAGCTTCAACGACTCGCAGCACGGCTTCGAGCACATCCTCGGCGTCGACGAGGGAGTGTTGGTGCTCGCCGGCCAGTACGCGCTCGGCTTCTACGACGTGCGCACTGGCCAGAAGTTGAAGACGCTCGAGTTCCCGGTCCAGGAGCGAGGAACGCCGACCGGGCGGCCCTGCCTCGGCGAGCGTGTCGTCCACGTGCCGTTCCAGGACGGCCTGGCGATCATGCGCTGGCAGAAGGGGCGCTACGGCATCGAGTCCGCCGATGGCTCGCGGTTCGTGCCGTGGGATCCGGCGCAGAGCGGCAACGTGCTGGTCCACGGCGACTTCACGATCACGCAGGGACGCGAGGCCACGACGGTGTTCTTCGACGTGGCGGCGCTCGCGGCGCGGGCGCTCGCGCGGACGCAGAGTGCCGATGCGATCGCCGCGGATTTCCTCGCTCTCGGCAATCTGGAGCGATTGCGCGGCAGGCTCGACGTCGCGGTCGACGCGCTCAGTACGGCACGCCAGCGGGCCGGGAACGACCTCGACCTGACGGCGAAAGCGGATGACGGCTTGTTCCACGTCTATCGCGAACTCGCTGCGTACGCGGCGGACTCGGGCGACGCCGCCGCGCACCTGCGCTACGCGACAGCGGCGGCGCGGCACGCGCGCAAGCCGTTCGATTTCCTGTCGATGGCCGAGGACATCCTGACCAGTCAGCAGGCGAGTGGCGACGACGCGAACCTGTTGGCGACACTCGACTGGATCGACGCCACCTGCCCGAACGAGGAATTCCCGTTCCGCAACCGCGCAGCGCCGCTGAAGGCCGGTCTGTACACGCTCGACCTGCGCGCCGTGCTCGCGCAGGCTCGTTCGAGGCCGGCCGCCGCGGTCGCCGCGTGGCAGCACATGATCGAACGCTTCCCCGACGAGTCCCTGGACGGAGATGCGGTGCGCGCCATCGCGACGCAGCGGATCGCCGACGCGATCACGGCCCACGGGCCGGCGGTCTACGACCAATTCGAGGCGGAAGCGCGCGCGCTGCACGCGACCGCGCGCCGCGACAACGACGTCGCCGCGCTGCAGCTGCTCGTCGATCGCTATCCGAATTCGAGCGATCGCGTCGCGTATCGCCTCGATCTCGGCCGCGCCCAGCTCGAACGCGGCGATTCGGCGAGCGTGTTCCAGACGGTGTTCCCGCTGGTCCAGGAGATCGCCGCGACGCCCGCGCATTGCGATGCGCTGGCGTTGCTGGCGCGCGCAGCGGCCGCGGCCGGTGATACGGCGCTCGCGCGGCAATACTGGAAGCGGATCGCGAAGCTCGGCGAGGGGGTGCCCACGGCGTCCGGCGAGGGCGAGTCCTTCGCGTCGATCGCGCGTGCCGAACTCGCCGGACTCGGCGACGCGAGCGACCCGAAGCCGGCGGCCGTTCGCTTGAGGACTCGGCCGGCGCTCGCCCCGCTGACGCTCGAGATCGAATCCGATCAGCGGATGATGCTGGTGCCGATCGACGGTGAACCGTTGCCCGGCAACGCGTCGCGCGTGCTGGTCTACGAGCCCGGCCTGCTGCGCTGCGTCGACGTCGGCGGCCCACCCGCCGAGATCTGGCGGCTGCGCGTCGATGCCTACGACGCCCAATACGACGCGGTTCGAGCGTGGTGCATCGCCGGTCGCATCGTCGTCCAGCAACGGGCGACGGTGTATTCGATCGACCCGTCGAACGGGGCGTTGTTGTTCCGTCGGGAACTCGCGCACAACCCGCTGAAGGACGTGGGACCGTGCGGCGGACTGTTGCTGCTCACCTCAGAAGAGTCGATCACCGGCGGGCACGTCGAGGCGATGGAGCTCGCGAGCGGCAGCATCGTCTGGCACCGATCGTTCCGGGCCGGCATCGCGTCGGTCCAGCGCGACGGGGAAGACTTGCTGGTGCTGACGCGTGACCGCATCGTCAACGCGATCGATCCGCTGCTCGGCGCGATGCGCTACCAGGTCTCCTTGCTCGGTTTCACGCCGGACAACCAACAGATCGCGCTGCTGCCGCAATTCCGCGTGCTGCTGGCTTCGGGGCAAGCGGACGCGCCGACCCGGCGCCGGCAACTGCTGGCGTTCGATCTCGACGACGGGCGCCCGTTGTGGAGCAGCGAACCGGACTCCAATGCCGGCGACGCCCGTTGGGCGGTCGCGGTGCGCGATCGATTGGTGATGCTGCTCGGCGCCGGTCAGAACGTGCGGCCGACGGACGTCCATACGGTTCGCGTGCTCGAGCCGCGCACGGGCCGCTCGATCTCCGAGATGAACAAACTGAACGCGTTCAACCTCGCGCGCGTCGGCCCGATGGCGATCGACGATCGGTTGGTGTTCTTCGCCGTGGACTCGTCACGCGGCAGCGTCAACAAAGGCAAGGCCCGATTGCTGACCGTCGATCCGTTCGAGCGCACCGAGCAACCGGTGGCGACGTTCGAAGGCTTGCCGCTCGGCTACAAGGAACTCGCACTGACGCATACGGAAGACGGCCAACTCGTGGGCACGATCGACATGAGGCAGACGCGAGGCATCCGCTCCCCGGATTCGACGGCCGTGTTCGCGGTCGGCATCGACGGGTCGAATTTCGCGTGGGCACCGGTTCCGTCGCTCGAAACCCGGGGCGCCCAGACCGACAAGGCGGTGACGCCCGCGTCGTACGTGCTGATGCGGCAAGGTAAGCTCCTCGTGTTCCTTGCTGGAGGCGGCGCATGATGCGCTTCGTCGTCGCGTCGTCATTCTGTCTGGGAACGATGCTGGCGTTGTGCAACACGCCCGTCGAGCCGCAGGACGACGTCGATCCCCGCGCGCCGGCGCGAGGCGCGGTCGCCGACGAAAACGTCGACCGCGAGGTCCTTGCGGCCGTCGACCGTGGCCTCAAATGGCTGAAGAAGACCCAGAACCCCGATGGGTCGTGGACCGCCGCGGTCGGCTTCAAACTGAACCAGGACTACGAGATCGAATCGGCCGCCGAGCCGCACGTCGGCGTGACCGCGCTGGCCGCGATGGGGTTCCTCGCCGGCGGCCATCTGCCCGATCGCGGCGAGTACGGCGAGACGCTGACGCGCGCGACTGATTTCATCCTGAGTTGCGTCGACGACACGTCCGGGTTCGTGTCGCACCACGGCACGCGCATGTACAGCCACGCGTTCGCGACGTTGTACCTGTCCGAGGTCTACGGCATGACGCGACGCCCCGACGTTCGCGACAAGCTGCAGCTCTCCGTCGACTTGATCGTGCGCTCGCAGAACAAGCTCGGCTCTTGGCGTTACGAGCCGTTCGCCAACGAATCCGACATGTCGATCACGGTGTGCCAGCTCATGGCCTTGCGCTCCGCGCGCAACATCGGGATCAAGGTGCCGCGCTCGACGATCGATCGGGCGGTCCAGTACGTCCGCGAGTCGTTCATCGAGCGCGGTCATTCCAATTCACGCTGGGAATACGAAGACGACTACTACTTCTACCGGCGTGGCGGCTTCATGTACCAGAAGCAGGAGAGCACGCGCTCGTCGTTCGCGGTCACCGCGGCCGGGATCGCGTCGCTCTACAACGCCGGCGTGTATTCGGACGATCGGCTGACCGAATCGCTGCAGGTCCTCGAGATCACGTACGAGAAGCTGCGCGATCGGCACTCGCACTACTTCTTCTGGTACGGCAACTACTACGCGGTGCAGGCGATGCACGTCGCCGGCGACCCGTGGTGGTCGCGCTACTACGCGCAAGTGCGCAAGGACCTGCTGTCCGAACAACAGGACGACGGCCGCTGGCGCAACACCGTCGGTCCCGGCGACGCGTTCGGGACCGCGGTCGCGACGATCATCTTGCAAGTCCCGTTCAACTACCTCCCGATTCTGCAGCGCTGAACCATGCTCGACCTCGCCGCCATCCGCAACGATTTGCTGCGCCTGCGCAACCGGCTCAGAGGCCTGTTCGTCCGGTACGGCGCGGGCAAGACCGCCGCCGTCGCCGCGGCGGCGATCGCCGTGTTGTTCGCGCTCGATCGCTGGCTGTCGCTGCCGGCGTCGGTGCGGGTCGTCCTCACGCTGCTGACGATCGGCGTCGTCGCTCGCATGCTGTGGCGCGATTTGTTGGCGCCGCTGCGTCGTCCGATCGAAGTGCGCGATCTCGCACTGCAAGTCGAGAAGCACCACCCGGACCTCGACGGTCGGTTGATCTCGGTGCTCGAACTCGATGGGGACGCGCTGGACGCGTCGCGCAACGTCTCGGTCGAGCTGGTCGACGAACTGCGGCAGGAAACCGAACGCCGACTGCGGAGCGTGCGCTTCGACGCGATCCTCGATCCGAAGCCGGCATGGCGCATGGTCGCGGCGGCGGTCGTGCTCGTGTCGGTCGTGGTCGGCTACGGCTTGGCGCATCCGCAGCTCGCGAGCATTTTTGCGCGGCGCGTGTTCGGCGGCGACGCGCGCTGGCCGCAGCGCACGCAGTTGCGCATCGCCTTCCCGGAGACCGCGACGCATTTCGTCGTCGAGTCCGAAGGCGACCGGCCCGTTCGCGTGAAGCTGGCGCGCGGCGCCAGCCTGCCGATCACCGTCAGCGTGGAAGGCGACGACCCCGAGTTCGTGGAACTGGTGCCGACGTCCGGACTCGGGGCGGTCCCGCTGGTGCGCAGCGGCGAACGTGAATGGACGGGCCGTTTCCGTGCCGTGCGCGACGACTTCACGTTCATCGCGCGGGGCGGGGACGACGACGGCTCGGATCGCGCGATCGACGTCGCCGTGTACTCGGCCCCGACGGTCTCCGCGGTCGAAGCGACGCTCGACTTCCCGGCGTACACCGGGCTCGCGCGCCGCATCGATCCGCGCGGCGATCTCGAGGCGCCGATCGGCACGCGCGTCACGTTGAACGTCACGACCTCCGAGCCGGTCGCCACCGCGCTGCTCGTGTTCGAGAACGAGAAAGGGCAGATCGCTCTCGAGCCCGCGTCAACGGACGCGCAGCCCGCGCCGACGAACGGCCGCCTGACCGGTTCCTTCGTCGTCACCGAATCCACGTCCTATTCGTTGCACCTCACCGGCACGAACGGCTTCAAGAACCTCGAGCCCGCGACCTACGCGGTCGTCGCGATCAAGGACCGCGCGCCGGTCGTGCGACTGCTCGAACCGCAGCTCGCGGACTTGAACGTGGTCCAAAACGGCATCGTCCCGTTCCGGGTCGCCGCGGACGACGATTTCGGTGTCGCCGCATTGACGTTGGTGTTGACGCCGCACGGCGCGACGACGCCGGTCGAGGTCGATCTGGCGCAGGACGCGCAGGATCCCGCGTCGCGCCAGCGCCTGCTGACGTTCTCGCTGCTCGATCTGAATGCGATGCAGTTCCCGTCCGAGGGTGCCGCGCGCAAGGTCCAGGTCAACGACTCGTTCACGTATTCCGTGGCGGCGGTCGACAACAAGACGGAGGCGGACGGCACCGGCAGCGGCAACCGCGTCGATGTGAAGGACCGACGGATCGACGTCGTGTCGGAGAGCGAACTGCTGCGGGAACTCACCGAGCGCCAGATCCGGCGCAAGGACGAGGTCAAGCAACTGCGCGCGTTGGCCGCGGAGAAGATCGAACGCCTGCGCGGAGTCATCGACGACTTCGCCGCGTCGGATGCCGCAGCGAAGCCCGAGGCCACCGATCTCGCGGCGCTCGAAGTCGGCCAGAACCAGGTCACCAACCGAGCGTTGCGCCTCTGTGGGGAGTTCGCCGACCTGTTCGACAGTTTCGCATTCAACCGTCTCGACGGAGCGGCCGGCGCCGAGCGTCTGCTCCAGCAACTGGTCGCGGCGAAGCGGGCTTCGGTGGTCCTCGACGGCGTCGACGTCGCGGTCTATCGCCCGATCGTCGACCAGTGGGTGAGCGGCGCCTATGGACAGCTGGACGATCTCGGGCGCCTCATCGAGATGTTGAGCGCGATCCTCGACGTCGGTGAACGTCTGTCGCCCCAGGCGGCGAGCTCGATCAACGTCGCGCGCCTGACGACCGACGATGCCGTGCGCCCCGTGGAACTGAAGAAGGCGCTGGCGGCGGAGGAAGCTGCCCTCGCACGGATCGATCAATTGCTCGAGAAGATGGATGAGTGGGAGGACTATCAGGAAATCGTCACGCTGTTCCGCGATCTGCTCGACGACCAGCGTGACTTGAACGCGAAGACCCGCTCGGTGCTGAAGGGTGACGAGAACGACCGGAAGTGAGTCGCCGCTAGAACCGCGTCCCGGACCATGGAGTGGCCCATGTTGCGCTTGAGCGAACTCGCAGTCCTCGCTTGCCTCGCCGTCGTGATGCCGGTGCGGGCATTCGGCGCACCTCCCTCCGAGGAGGCCGATCTCGGCCGCATCGAAAGCGACCAGCGGGCGATCAAGGACCGACTGAAGAAGATCGAAGCCAAGATGGAGCGGCTCGCGCAAGCGCTGGAGCGCGAGGGCAAGGTCGAGGCGGCGGGGCGTCTGAAGCTCGCGCTGGGCGCACTGCGCGACAACTCGCTCGCGGATCGCATCGACGAACTGTTGCCCGAGCTGCGTGCGACGAACTTCACGACCGTCGAGCGTCAGGAAGCCGTGCTGAAGCGCCTCGAGTCGGTCTACACGATCCTGCTCGACCGCAAGGAAATGGAGCAGATCGAGGAACAGCTGGCCGCGGTGCGCCAAGCGCTGGAGACGATCCAGGGTCTGCGTTCCGAGCAACAGCAAGTGCGCAAGGAGACGCAGAAGCTCGGCGACGATCCGCAACAGCTCGCGAATCAGGCCAAGGAAAAGGCGGCCGACATCCTCGCGCGTCAGCAGGAATTGAAGCGGGCGACCGATGCGATGAAGGACGATGCGGCCGGCGCGATCCAGCGCCAGCTCGACGCATTGGCGGCGCAGCAGGCCGATGCGATCGAAGCGACGCAGGACGCCCTCGAATCCAGCATGAAGGCCGCGCTCGAGCAGATCGAGCGCGCCCGCCGCGCCGAAGCCGCGGCGATCGAGCAAGCACGCGATGCGAACGCGTCCGGACGCCAGGACGGGGACGCGTCCACCCGCCAAGACGGGGACGTGCGCCCGAGCGACGCGAATCCGGACGCGAAGGGTGAACCGAGCCCCGCCGCGCCGAGCTCCGAAGCGCCGGAGAAAACGAGCTCGGGCTCGAGCCCGGCGCAGCCCGAGGCCGCAGGGGCAAAGCCGCAACCGAACGAGGGTGCGAAGTCCGAAGCCAACGAGAGCAAGAGCGGCGACGCGGCGTCGAAGGCAGCCAGTGAAGCCGCGGCGGCCAACGCGTCGAAGGAGTCGAAGTCGACGGAGGCGTCCGCGGAGTCGAGCGCGCAGGCCGATGCCGAGCGCAAGCGCGCGGACTCCGAGGCGGCCGCTCGCGCGTCGTTCGCTCCGCAGCAGCGTGACGCATTCCTCGCGGCGCAGACGAAAGCGCAGGACGCGATCGCCGCGCTGAAGGACGCGTTGCGCGATGCCCGCAACGCGCAAGCCGACCGCGCGCAAGCGCCGGACGCGACTGCGGCCGACGCCGCCGCGGCGAAGGCCGGCGAAGAGGCCGTCGCAGCGGCCGCGGAACACGCGCGGCGCGCCGAGGACGCCGCGAAGGAAGCGGCGGACGCCGCGCGAGCGAACGACGCCGCGACCGCCGAGGCGAAGGCCACGGCTGCGAAAGCGGCACTCGACGACGCACGCGCGGCGCTGACGTCGCAGCCGCAACGCGCGAGCGGAGACGCCGCGAAGGCTGCGCAGGCGCGAGCGCAGCAGCAAGACCAGATCGCGAAGGGCGCGGAAGCGGCGGCGGCTGCGCTCGAGCGTGAGGCGCAGGCGAGCGAGGCCTCGGGGCAACAAGGCGCGCAGCAGCGTGCCGCGGCGATGAAGGAAGCGGCACAGGCGGCGAAGCAAGCCGCCGCGAACGCTCGAGAGGCCAGCGCACAGCAGAGCGCGAACAACCCGGCCGGCGCGCTCGGCGAACAGCGCGAGTCGCAGGACGCGCTGTCGCGCGCGCGCGACGCGATGGCCAAAGCGACGGCGGAACAGAACGCGCAGCGCCAGGAGTTGGCACAGAAGCAGGACTACTTGCGCGGACAGACCAAAGAGCTCGAGCAACTGCTCGAGCGCCTGAAGACCGCGAGTCCGGAAGCGCAACAGCAGGCGGTGGACCGCGCGCAGCAGACGTCGGCGCAAGCCGCCGCGAGCCAGCAGTCGGCGTCCTCGTCGCTGCAGCGCGCGGAACCGCAGCAAGCCTCGCAACAGCAGCAGCAGGCGATCGAGCAACTGCAGCAGATGCAGCAGGAGCTCGCGCAGGCCGATGCCGGCGCGAAGGAGTCGCTGACGCCGGAGCAGCGCAAGGAGCAGTACCAAGATCTGGCGAAGCGCCAAGACGAGCTCGCGCAGAAGACACGCGAGCTGATGGACCGCCTGCGGGAGAAGAAGCAACAGAATGGCCAGGAGTCACTGCAAGGCGCGAACGAGCGCATGCAGCAAGGCCGGCAGCAGCTCGAGCAGGAAGAGGGCGAAGAGGCCGCCGAGCGCCAGCAAGAGGCCGAGAAGTACCTGAACAAGGCCGAGCAGGAACTGCAGCAGCAACAGGACCGCTACGAGAACCTGCGCCAGGAAGAACTGCTGGTGAAGGTCCGTGAAGAGTTGACAAAGCTGCGCGACGAGCAGGCCTCGGTGTTGGACGAGACCGGAGCGATCGAGCTCGAGCGCGCCGAAAAGGACGGCAACCTGTCGCGTTCCGCGCGTTCGCGCGTGCGTCAACTCGCGACGCGCACGAAGACGCTGAAGCAGCGCAACGACGACGTGAACGGCAAGCTCCGCGAGGACGGCGCCAAGGTGTTCACGTTCCTGCTCGAGCGGAACTCCGAAGACTTGGATCAAGTCGATCAGCGCCTCTCGGTGCGGCCGTTCTCGACCGACGTCGACACGCAGGCGCTGCAACAAGACGTCATCGGGCGTTACGACCAGTTGCTCGGCGCGCTGAAGGAAGAACTCGACCGCCGCCGGCAATCGAAGCCCGAAGAAGAGAAGCCCGAGCAGCAGCAACAGAACCAGCAGAACCAGCAAAACGGCAAGAAGCCGTTGATCCCGGAACTGGCGGAGCTGCTGATGGTCAAGCGCATGGAGGAGGACGCTCTGCGCAAGATCGACGCCTTCCTGAAGAACCATCCCGAGTTGGGTGACGAAGGTCTCGACGACGTGACGCGGGATCGACTGATCCGCATGGGGCACCAGCACTCCAAGATCACCGAACTGTTCACGAACTTGGTGCCCGACGATCCGATGTCGGGAGAACCTCAGCCGTCCGAGGAGAACAAGTGATGAAGCTGTCCACGCTCGTACTCGGAACGTCGCTCGCGTTCGCCGGCCTCGCGCACGCGCAGGATGCGGACGAGATGAAGGCCAAGCAGTTGGTCGCCCAGATCAAGAAGGACCTGGCGAAGATCGACGACCTGCTGTTGCGCGCCGACGAAGTCGGTGGCGAAGACGCGAAAGCGGCGATGGACGACGTGAAGAAGAACCTCGAGAAGCTGCTCGAGCAGACGCGCGACACGCAGGGCAAGGTCATCGACAACATCGAAGAGCTCGCGCGCCTGACGAAGTACAAGAAGTCGAGCGAGAGTCAGGGCGAGCAGAGTGATCCCTCGCAGCCGCCACAGCAGTCCCAGCAGAACCAGCAGCGCGAGAAGGACAAGGACCCGCAAAACCTCAAGGACCAGGGCACGCCGAAGGACCAACAGAAGGACCAGCAGCAGCCCAAGGACGGTCAACCGGAACAGAGCAAGGGCGAGCAGAAGGACGAAGGCATGAAGCCGCCGCCTTCCGAGACCGAGAAGCACGAGCGCGAGGACACGCGCGGTCGTTGGGGCAACCTGCCGCCGAAGGTCCAAGAACAGATCGACGCCCGCAGCTACGACCGCATTCCGGCGAAGTACCGCCGCATCCTCGACGAGTACTACCGCAAGAGCGGAAAGTCCGACGGATGACGTCTCGGCCTCGCGTCGCCGGTCGCGTCCTCGTCCTCACGCTCGCCTTGACGGCGAGCGGCGGGGGTGCGTTCGCGAACGGATACGGCGAGTCGGAGCGCTCGGCCGACGCGATGCGGGACGACGACCTCGATCGGCGCGTGGCCAGACTCGTCGAGTCCGGCCTCCAGTTCCTGTCGAAGCAACAGAACGATGACCGTTCGTTCTCCGCGGTTCGCGGCGAAGACGTGATCCAGGCGCCGTTGGCGGTGACGGCGTTGTCGGCGCTCGCGTTCATGGCGAACGGCTCGACGATGGGGCGCGGGCCGTATCAACAACAGGTGCGGTCGGCGATCGAGTACTTGCTCGACCATCAGATCGACCTCGAACTCGATGGCGCGCCGCCCGGGCCGATCGGTGAGGACGGGGTCGCGCTGTTGCCCGGATATTTCAAGGTGGAGTCCGATTCCACCTCGCGAACGCACGGCCATGGCTACGCGACGCTCGCGATCGCCGAGGCGTACGGCACGCTCGCCCCGGATGCGCGTCTCGGCGATGCCGCGGAATCGAAGATGCGCCAAGACCAGGCGCGCATGAAGGTCGCGCTGCAGCGCGCCGTCCTGCTGATCGAAGCGTCGCAAAGCGACAAAGGCGGCTGGTTCTACCAGCCCGGCGACAACCTCGACGAAGGCTCGGTGACCATCACGATGATCCAGGCGTTGCGCGCGGCGCGCGACGTCGGGATCGACGTCCAGAAGTCGGTCATCGACGCAGCGGTCGAGTACGTGAGGAAGTCGCAACGCCCGGGAGATGGCGGTTTCAAGTACCAGATCACCGGCGTCGAGAGCGTCACCTATGCGTTGACCGCGGCCGCCGTTTCGACGCTCAATGCGACCGGGGACTACGACTCGAAGGTCATCGACTCCGGCGTCGAGTTCATGAAGCGCAACGATCCGGTCTTCGAACCGCACGCGCACTACCTCGAGGACCAGAAGTTCCCGTGGTACGCCCGGCTCTACGCCGCGCAGGCGTATTACGCCTATCGCGATCGCAAGCTCTGGGAGCGCTGGTTCCCCCTTCTGGTCGAGGACATCGAGAGTCGCAAGACTTCGTCCGGCAGCTTCGCCGACGATCAGTACGGACAGGTCTACGCCACTGCGACGGCCTGCCTGCTGCTGCAGATCGACTACCAGTACCTGCCGATCTTCCAGCGCTGAGAGGCCACGAAGCCGTTGAACGGGTTCACAGCCTCTGGCTCGCTACGGCAATCCTCGCCGCGCTTGCCGTTCTCGCGGGTCTTGCGGCTCGCGGGCGGCACTCGGGCCGCACGCGCCTGCAGCCATCGTCACTCGCCCCTTGTCTGATGGGCCGCGGTTTGTCGAAATGGGGATTCGCGCGCCGGGTTCTCCGGCGCCAGTGCGGAGATCGTGGATGTTCGTCCTGCTGTACGCCGCGTGGTTGAGTTCGATGGCGTTTCCGGTTGCCGCGACGCCGCAGGATCCGCCCCCCGCGGGTGGCCAGGAAGGCGCCCAGAACGTCCCCGAAGTCGGTGACTCCGACGACTTGACGGCGAAGAGCCTCGGTGTGCGATTCGGTGGAGTCCTCGAACTCAAGATGCCCGCCGCGGGACGCCGTGGTCCGACGAACGACCGTCCGACGGCGATCGAACTGACCCCTGAACGGCCGAAGGAGTTGACCGGCGTGCCCATGTTCCACGCGGACAAGCCGCTGTTCGGGTCGTTCCGACTCGGCAAGGGCGCGAAGACGTGGTTCGCGCTCGATCGCAGCGACCCGAAGTCGACGGTCTACGACGAGATCTGGATCGACGTCGACCAAGACCTCGACCTGCGCAGCGAGGGGCAGCCGCGCCGCGGAACCGGCACGTTCGTCGAAGAGCGCGGCATCTGGTACGGCGAGTTCACGAACCTCGAGTTCGAGCTCTATTACGGCCACGGCCCGCGCGAGCGCTACGCGCTGACGATGTACATCTGGTATCCGCGCGATGCGGAGGTGAAGCAAGCTCTCGTGGTGTCCGCATCGTGGCGCGAAGGCACGATCTACGTCGACGACACGCGCGTGCGCGTCGGCGTCGCCGACGGCGATTGCGACGGCATCTTCACCGCTCGCCACTGCGTGTACGCGGTCGTCGAGGATCGACCCGACCTCGATCTGCTGAAGGACGCGGTGTGGCGCCCGGGCCGCGTGCCGGTTCGCATCCGCGATCGCGCGTTCAAACTCGACTTCGTGTCGCCGGAGGGCGGCCGCGCCGACCTCTCGCCGACGTCGGACGAGGAGCTGCGCGAAGCCGAGATGCGCGAGGATCCGACGCTGACGGAGCCGAATCGGCCGCGCGACGAGACTCCGATCCCCTGGGTCGCAAGCTTCGACGCGGCGCTCGCGGAAGCCGCGACGGCGGGGCGTTCCGTGCTCGTGTTCGTGACCGCGCCGTGGAGTCGTGGTGCGACGCGATTCGAGGAGCGCACGTTGAAGGACGCGGAAGTCCGCGGACTCCTGAACGGCCTGGTGTGCGTGCGGATCGACGCCGATCGCGATCGCGCGCTGGCCGAGCGCTTCGCGGTGGACGCGCTGCCGCTCGTGTTGATCGTCGACGCGAAAGGTCAGGCGCTCGAGCGCGTGGCAGGGTATCGCAGCGCGCGATCGATGGTCGACACGCTGCTGCCGTACCGCAAGCAGTGAACCGCGGCGACCGCGGTCGCCCGCGGCATTGGACCAGAACGAGCGCTGTCCCCTGCGCAGCGCGGCGAGAGCGCGTCTCGCGCGTCTCGCGTCAGGCGTGGATGCGACCGCCGGTCGGTGACGATGCGTGCGCCCACGGCCGTTTCGGCATGCGTCCCGCGTGGAACGCTTCGTAGCCGGCCTGCGCGCCGAGTTTCATGGCGCGCGCCATGCGCTCCGGGTCCTTCGCCAGCGCGACGCCGGTGTTCAGCAGCACGCCCGCGACGCCGAGCTCGAACGCGATCGCGACGTCTGACGCAGTACCGACGCCGGCATCGACGATGACCGGCACGTTCAGCGTGTCGACGATGATGCGGATGTTCTGCGGGTTCAGGATGCCCTGGCCCGTTCCGATGCCCGAACCGAGCGGCATCACCGCCGCGGCGCCGGCCTTCTCCAAGTGACGCGCGAGCACGGGATCGTCGGACGTGTACGCCATCACGACGAAGCCTTCGGCGACCAGGACCTTCGTCGCCTCGAGGGTGGCGATCGGATCGGGCAGCAGCGTCTTGTCGTCGGCGATCACTTCGAGCTTGATCAGGTCGGTGTCGAGCAATTCGCGCGCGAGCCGCGCGGTGCGCAGCGAATCCTCGATGCTGTAACAGCCCGCGGTGTTCGGTAGCAGTTTGATCCGCGCGCGATCGATGTGGTCGAGCACGGTTTCCTTCGCGTTGAAGTCGACGCGGCGGACGGCCACTGTCACGCAATCGACGTCGGCCGCCGCGAACGCGCGCTTCATCGAGTCGTAATCCGGGTACTTGCCGGTGCCCAGGATCAACCGCGACTGCAGCGTGTACGGACCGATCTTCAGGGGTTCCATGTTCAGCCTCCGCCGACGAGCGTGACGATCTCGACCGTGTCGCCTTCGGCCAGCGTGGTGGATGCGTGGCGGACCTTGCGGACGATCGCCCGGTTCACTTCGACGGCGACCAGCTCGCTGGCCTTCGTCGAACGGGCGACGAGTTCGGCGACCGTCGTGCCGGGTTCCACGTCGCACGGCGTGCCATTCAGGACGATGCGCATGTCGAGTTCCTGCGCGCGGGAACACGTCGCCGCGCGCGGGGGAGTATAGACCCGCACGAGCACGCTCGGTCAGGGGGCGTCGCCCACGAGCTTGCGGAAGCGTTCCAATTCCCGCAGTGGTGCGAACGCGGGGTCGCGACGAAATGCCGCGCGGTCGAGCGCGGCGCGTCGCGGAGCGACCGCGTTCCAGCCATCGAGGCGCTCGAGCCAGACAACGGCGTCGTCGGGATTGCCGTGTTGCGCCGCGACGCGCGCGAGTCCGGCGAGATTCCCACCGGTGGTGGGAATCGACGCGAGCACGCGTGCGGCGAGCGCTGGATCGGCGGTCGTCGCGGCGCACAGCAGCACCACGTCGTCACTCATCGGCGCGACCTTCCACGCGGCGGCCTTCGCCTCGCGCGCGCTCGCGTCGTTGCCGATCGCGCTCTCGACGCGCGCGCGCAACACGAGCGCGGCGGCCTCGCGATCGCGGACCGGGGACCGCAGCGGAGGCGTGCCCTCGGGCGCTCGGTCGTGGACGTCCTCGATCTCGGCGAGGATCGACAGTTCGCCGATCTGCCGCAGCGTGGACGCGGCGGCCTCCAGAGCGCGCACCGCGTCGCGCGGTTGCTCGAGGTCGAGCTGCGCCCGCGCGAGCACGATCCGCAATTCGGCTTCGAGCCAGCGATTCACCCACGGTTCCGTGCCGTCGAGCACCGCCAGTGCGCCGGTCGCAGCCGCCGCGGCCTCGTCGGAGCGACCGACGGCGAGCAGCGCTTCCGCGTAGCGCAGGTACTGCCACGACTTCACGCGCGAGCGATCGTCGCTGGCCTCGGCGCCGTTCACCGGGCCCGCGATCGGCGCCAGACCGATGCGGATCGTGGAGGTGGATGCGACCCGCGTCATCGCCCCGGTCAGCGCGGCGAAGTAGGTCACGACGAACTCGCCCTCGCCCCGGCGGCGCAACAGGTCGAGCACGGCGGCCGGACCGAACGGACCGGTCATCGCGTCGTCGAACGTGCAGTAGTCCTGTTCGAACGGCGCGTGCAGGATCGCGTGTTCCAGGCCCGCGTCCGCGGCTCCCGCGTCACCTGCATGTAGGAGGATCAGCGCGCGCATCAATTCGAGGCGACAGCGGACGACCTTGCGGTCGCGGCGGTGCTCGCGCGGCTCCCCGAACCGGCGGATCGCCCGATCGACTTGATCGGTCGCCGCGGAGTGGTCGCCGGCGAGCAGAGCCAACGCCGCGAGTCCCAGGCGGGCTTCGGCGTCCTCTTTCGCCAGCACCGGTGACCGCAGATCGACGGCGGCGCGGATTCGCAGTTCGTCCAGGATCGCACGCGCATCGCCGCTGCGGTCGAGATACAGGCCGAGCCCGGCCGCGAGGCGCAGCACGATGCCGCGGTCGCGGGGCGCCGCGGTCGCGGCGGCGGAAAGCAGCGCGACCCCGTCCTCGATCCGCGCCTGCGCCATCGCCCGCTCCGCGAGCGCCAACACGGTGGAGCGGGCCGCGGCGCCGAGCGCGCCGGGCTCGGAGAGGTCGGCGATGGCAGCTCGCGCCGCCACGTCGTCACCCGCGCTGGCCAGCGCCGCCCACACTGGAGCTCGGTCGCGCTCGGGCAGCATGGGGTCGGGGTTGCGGGCGAGTTCGAGCAGAACGTCCTGCGCGGTCGGCCGTTCGAGCGCCGCGGCGAGGTCGGCCGCCAACTCGGTCGCGGCGACGTGGGGGCGTCCCGCGATCACCCCGACGAGCGGCGCGAAACCCTTCGCCATCGGGCGCGGAGCGGAATCGACGAGCCGTCGGAGGTCCGTCACGCTTGCCCGGCGCACGTAGTCCGCGAGGAGCTCCAGGCGTTCGTTCGCTGGCGAGGCGCGGAGTTCGAGAACCGCGGCCGCCAGCCGTTCCGACGGACCGCCGGTCGCCCACGCGCGTGCCACCAGTTCCGGGTCGGCGCACGCAAACGGTTGTTCGAGCACGGCTTCGAGGGCTTCGATCGTGGCGCCGCCTGGAACTGGCGGCGCGTCGTCGCCTGCGAGCGCGGATCCGGCGAATACGCAGATCAGGCCGACGCACGCCAACCGACGTCGGAGGCAACCGTGGTGAACCTGAAACGCGCGCACCATGTGCACCACGCGCACCAGGAGTTGCGGCAGGCTCGACACGCGGCAGGCGCGTGCACCGTTGCATCGGAAATGGTCGAGGGTTAGGATCACGCCTCACACGCTTCGGGGTTGGACCTCAGAGAGTGGGCTCTGCCCGCTCTTTTCGTTTGGTGACCGTCCTTTTCCGAAGCCGCTCGAATCCGCTGATGGCGGCGGATCGAGCCCACGGTCGGCGCGTTGCCGCGCCGTTCGTCTTGGTTTTGACCGCGCAGCGGTCCGCAACGGAGCAGGATGGACGCACGATGAACGGTCAGGAACTGATCCGCCTCATCGACACGATTCACCGGGACAAGGATATCGACAAGGACATCCTGTTCGAGGGAATCGAGGCCGCGCTGCTCACTGCCGCGCGGAAAAAGTACGGCGAGCGCCCGAACCTCCAGATCGAGATCGACCGCGAGACGGGCGAGATCATTCCGTGGGAAGGCGAAGAGGAAGCCACCGACATCGACCTGAAGGACCTTGGTCGCATCGCCGCCCAGACGGCGAAGCAGGTGATCATCCAACGCATCCGCGACGCGGAACGCGACGTGATCTACGGCGACTACGAGCACAAGGTCTATTCGATCGTCACCGGCACGGTGCAGCGGATCGAAGGCGGCAACGTCATCGTCAACCTCGGGCGCGCGGAGGGCATCATCCCGCGCCACGAAAAGGTGCGCGGCGAGAACTACAACCCGGGCGATCGCGTCAAAGCGATCATCTACGACGTCAAGAAGGTCGGCCCGAAGGTCAAGATCATGCTGTCGCGGTCGGCGCCCGAAATGGTCCAGAAGCTCTTCGAGCTCGAAGTACCCGAAATCGCCGATCACGTGATCGAGGTCAAGGCGATCGCGCGTGAGCCGGGTTTCCGGACCAAGCTCGCGGTGATCTCGAACGATTCGCGCGTCGACTGCGTCGGCGCGTGCGTCGGCATCCGCGGGACGCGCATCAAGTCGATCACCGACGAGCTGAACGGCGAGAAGATCGACATCATCCGGTGGAGCGACAACCTCCCCGAGCTGATCGTCAACGCGCTGCGTCCGGCGGTGATCTCGAACATCGACCTCGATGAACACAACAAGGTCGCCGTCGTGTTGGTCGCCGACGACCAACTCTCGCTGGCGATCGGTCGCAAGGGTCAGAACGTCCGATTGGCATCCCGCCTGTCGGGCTTCGAGATCAAGATCCAGAGTCCGACGCAGGCCGCGGTGGCGGACATCGAGCCCGGCTCGGCCGAGGATCTCGAGACGCGCGCGGCCACGCAAGCGCTGCTGCAAGGCGGGGCGAACCCGCCGGTGAATCACAACGACGACAGCAAGGGCACGTCGGACGCCGGTTGACGGCTTCCATGACGCGAGGTGCATTTAGGCGATATGAGGCTGCACGAACTGGCGAAAGAGATCGGGGCCGAGAGCAAGCTGCTCTTGCAGCTGGCGAAGGAACTCAATCTCAAAGCCAAGAACCATTCGGCGACTCTGGCGCCTGGTGAAGTGGCGTTGTTGAAAGCGGCGTATCGCGAGACGTACGGCGACGCCGCTCCGGCTCCTGAAGTCGCTCCCGTCGCGGTCGAGGAACCGAAGGACGCCAAGGCCGCTCCGCGTCGGCGTCGCGCTCGCAAGTCCGATGAACCCGGCGGCGACGATGGCGCGGGCGAAGGCGGCGCGCTCGAGACCGAATCCGAGTCGAGCGAGTCGATGGCCGGCGTCGAGGGCGCCGACACCGGCACCGAACCGGAATACGAACCCGAGGCGACCGACGAGCCGGAACCGCAACCGGCCCTCGAGCCGGAACTCGCGCCGTCCGTCCGCATCGAAGCGCAGGACGATGGCGGTTCCGCTGCCGTGGAACCCGCCGAGCCCGCGGTGACGCATCCGCACGCGGCTCCGACATCGCCGGCTCCGACCGCTCCGACCGCTCCTGCCGCGCCGGCCCCGCACGTGACTCACGCGACGCAGCCCGAGCCGAAGCCCGTCGCCACGGCAGCGTCGCGCGCCCACGAGATCGCTCCGACCACCGGCAAGGTCTTGCAAGTCCCGACTCCGCGCCGTCGCCCCGCGACCGGCGCCAAGATCGTCGGGCGCATCGAGCTGCCGCAGGAGGAGATCCAACGCAGCCGCAACATCGCCGCGCAAGCGCCGACGCCTGGCAGCAAGACCGCCACGGACGAAACCGAGGTCAAGGACGACCGGTTCGGCAAGACGTCCGACCGCGACGAGAAGCGCAAACAATCGGTCCTCAAGCCGAAGCCCGACGCCTCGCTGTGGACGCCCGAGGACGAAGAGGATCCGCTGCTCCAGGGCATCCGCGTCGGTCACGTGCAACGCGGCCCGCATGGTCGCCGTCCGCCGCGCCGCGTCGGTCCGCGCAAGTCCGGGCGCAAGAGCCCGGTCATGGCGCCGACCGGTGCGATCGAGATCATCGTGCCGATCAGCGTCCGCGACCTGTCGCAGCTGCTCGGCGTGAAGGTGAACCAGCTGATCAGTCTGTTCATGCGCAAGGGCCAGATGCTCGGCGTGAGCGCCGCTCTGGACGAAACGGCGGTCCTCGAGGCCGCGACCGAACTCGGAAAAGAGGTCAGCATCACGTCGGCCAAGGGCAAGGAAGAGGCGTTCCTCGAACAGCAGGACGCGTTCCACAAGGAGATGGCGCAGCAGGAGCCGACGACGAAGAAGCGTCTCGCGCGCCCGCCGGTCGTCGCCTTCCTCGGTCACGTCGACCACGGCAAGACCTCGCTGCTCGACAAGATCCGCGCGACCAACATCGCCGCGGGTGAAGCCGGCGGCATCACGCAGTGCACGCGTGCGTACACGGCGAAGGCTCCGTCGGGTCAATCGATCACGTTCCTCGACACGCCGGGTCACCGCGCGTTCACCGAGATGCGCTCGCGCGGCGCGAACATCACGGACATCGTCGTGCTCGTCGTCGCCGCCGACGACGGCGTGATGCCGCAAACCGAAGAAGCGATCCAGCACGCGAAGGCCGCCGACACGCCGATCGTCGTCGCGCTGAACAAGTGCGACAAGCACGAGGCGAACCCGGACCGCGTGCTGCAGCAACTCGCGCAGAAGAGCGTGATGGTCGAAGAATGGGGCGGTGAGACGCTCGCCGCCAAGGTCTCGGCCACCACGGGCGCCGGCATTCCGGAGCTGCTCGAGAAGATCCTGCTGCAAGCCGAGATCATGGACATCACGGCCGACCCGGCGCGTCCCGCGCTCGCGACCGTGCTCGAGGCCAAGAAGGACGAGCAACTCGGCGCGATCGCGACGGTCCTCGTGCGCGAGGGAACGCTGCGCGTCGGCGACATCCTGCTCGCGGGCACGGCGTTCGGTCGTATTCGCGCGCTGATGGACGACCATGGTCGCTCGGTCCAAGAAGCGGGTCCGTCGACGCCGGTCAACGTCATCGGCCTCGGCGCGGCGCCCGACGCCGGCGAAAAGGCTTACGTCGTCGAGAGCTTGAAGAAGGCCCGCGAGGTCGCCGAGGAGCGCGAAGCCAAGGAACGCGCCGCGCGCGTCGCTGGCCCGGCTCCGACCGCGACGATCACGCTCGAGAACCTGTTCCAGAACCTCGAGGCCGGCAAGGTCGAAGAGATCCGCGTCGTGCTGAAGGCCGACGTCAAGGGCTCCATCGAAGTGCTGCGGCGCGAGCTCGAACTGCTGAAGACCTCCGAGGTCAAGGTGCGCGTCATCCGCGACGCGCTCGGCGGGATCAGCGAGGACGACGTGCTGCTCGCGGCGGCGTCGAAGGCCGTCATCATCGGCTTCAACGTGGTGGCCGACGACAAGGCCCGACAGCTGGCCGAAACGCGCGGCACCGAGCTGCGCACGTATCAGGTCATCTACGAACTGATCGACGACCTGAAGAAGGCCATGGAAGGCGCGCTGTCGCCGGTCTCCAAGGAGACCATCCTCGGTCACGTCGAGATCAAGGAAGTCTTCAAGGTCAGCAAGCTCGGCAACATCGCGGGTTGCATCGTTCGCGACGGCATCGTGCGCCGCAACGCGCAGATCCGCCTGACGCGCGAAGGCCGCGTGATCTACACCGGCAAGCTCGAATCGCTGAAGCGCTTCAAGGAAGACGTGCGCGAGGTCAAGGAAGGCCTCGAGTGCGGTCTGCGCGTCGAAGGCTACGACGACATCAAGGTCGGCGACGTCGTCGAGGCGTACGAGATCTCGCAGGAGAAGCGCCTGCTCGGCCCGATCTGATCGACGCGGCGACCGACGACACGCGCCGCACGGAAACCCGCGATGCTCGAAGTCGGCGTGCTCGAAGCCAGACTGGTCATGCGGTCGTCGCACTCCTTGAAGGAGAAGCGGCGTGTCGTGCGGCAGATCAAGGACCGCGTGAAGGCGCGCTTCAACGTGTCGGTCGCCGAAGTCGACGACCAAGACTTGTGGCAGTCGATCGTGCTCGGGTTCGCCGCGGTCGGTTCGGACTCCAGTCACGTGGCGCACGAGCTCGAAGAGATCCTGCGCCAGCTCCGCATTCACCCCGAGGCGGAATTGGTCGACCATTCCCTCGAGATGTTGTGACGGTGAGGCAGCGATGAAATACGAACGCGGCAGTCGGCTCGCGGAACGCATCAAGGAACGGGTCGCGCAAGTGGTGCTGTTCGAGCTCCACGATCCGCGCATCGGATTCGTGACCGTCACGCGGGCGAAGATGTCGAAGGACATGTCGAGGGTCGAGATCTTCTATTCGGTGCTCGGCACCGAGGGCGATCGCTCGCGGGTCGAGCACGCGCTCCAGGATGCGCGTGGTTACGTCCAGCACGAGATCGCCAAGATCTGCGAAACCCGATCGGTCCCGCACCTCGAGTTCGTGTTCGACCGCTCGGTCGAGGGCGCGTTCAAGATGGAGCAACTCCTCGACGGCCTGAAGAAGGAGCGCGGCGAGGAAGCCCCGCCCGCGCCCGACTCGCCGACGCCGGAGGCCGAGAAGAAAGACGACGACGCGTGATGGACGCGAAAGCACTCGAAGCGAAGTTCGCCCGCATGCTGTCCGACGCCCAGGCGCAATGCGACTCGGTCACCGAGGCGCACAAGCGTTGGAACCGCGTCGAAGAAGCCATCGATCCGGTCTGCGAGGACGCGATCTTCCTGCTCGACCGCATCGGCCGCATCGACCAGGCCGACGAGATCCACAGCCACATGGCGCTGGACGAGCGCTTCGACCTCCTGACCGAGGCCTTCGCGCGCGAGAAGGAAGCGATCCGCGCCGAGTCGGAGGAAAAGGGCTTCGCCGCCGAGTACGCCGAGAGCGCGTATCTGCTCGAGAAGTTCGCGCCGTGGGTCGCGCAAGAGAAGAAGCGCGCGGGCAAGTAGCCACGACGCCCGAGGGTCGCGGGGAAACCTCTCGAACGAAACGGAAGCGTCGATGCGCACGATCAAGACGAAGGCCATCGCGGCCGCGATCGTGCTCTCGCTGCCGCTGCTCTACGCATGGTGGACGCGAGCCGACGCCTTCACGACGACGCTGAACGTCGAAGCGATCCGCGCCCTCGCGACGGCCGACGGAACGAGCTTCTCGTTCGGTCAAGTCGTCGAGGGTCCGTGGGACGTTGCGATCGTTCGCTCGGGCTACGACTCGTTCCCCATCGCGTCGCGCGCAGTGAACGGGCTCAGGGGATGGTGGCGTCTGCCGATCCACGTGCGACCGGAGCTCATGCAGGAAGGTGTCGTCTGGATCGTCTTCGTGAATGGAGGCGAGGTGGTTGGGTACTGGCCGACAGCGTCGGACGACCTGAGCATCAGCCTGAGAGATCTCGAGCGGCGCGCCACGATCCGCGAAGGCGAAGACCTCGTAGCAAAGCGCGAAACCCACGACACGGGATGGACGCAGGTCGTGGTTCGCTGACGCGGACCGAATGCGCCCATCGACCCGGCGGCTACTTCCTCCGGGTACCCGGACGAGGTAGCCGCCGGCAAACTCGTTCGGGCTACGCCAAGACGGCCCAACGACTTGCGCGATAGCGTCCAAACGTCGGACACGCCAAACCACAGCAGAGCCATTGCGCGGAGCGAC
>JBPOIU010000159.1:0-7410 GCA_052034255.1 Planctomycetota bacterium
CGTCCGGGTCAGCGCTCGGTCAGGGGCCGAGCTTCTTCACCGAGTTGCCGAGCAGCGCGTTTTGACCGCTGGACGCGTCGTTGATGTCGAAGCCGGCCTTCGCGCCCTTCGACGTGTTGCGCGCGATCAGGTTGCCGGTCGCCGTGGCGCCGATCAGGACGCCATCGACCGCCGACTTCGACAGCTTGTTGCTCGCATGAATGCCGGCGTCGGACGTCGACTCGATCTGATAGGCCGCGCCACCCTTCGTGTTCTTGACCTCGTTCGCGACCGCGATCGCCGGGCCGGCGCAATCGATCCCGATCGAGGTCGCGTCGCGCACCTTGTTGCCGATCACCACCGATCCGAGGCCTTGGGCCTTCAGGCCCGTGCTCGCCGAATCCCGCGCACGCGAATCGCGCACGAGGTTGTCCGAGGTCGCGGCGGCGATCCACAGACTGTGACCGTCGCACGAGCGCGTGTCGCATTCCGACACGAGGTTCATCGATTCACTGCCGAGCACGACGATGCCGTCCGCCCCGGACGTGTCGACCTTCGACCGCGTGACGATGTTGCGCGCGCCCGCGACGATGATGCCGCGACCGCCGACCTGCTTGACCGCGACGTTCGCGAGGTACACCGCGTCGCCGGAAACGAACACTCCGGCGTCGTCGCAATCGCGCACCGTGACGTTCTCGATCCAACCGGCGTCGCCGGCGCTGACGATCCCGTCGTCGCCGCACGCTTCGATCACGAGTTTGCGCAGCTTGACGCCCTCCGACAGCGCGTCGACCTCGATGCCGTCGTCGGTCCCCCCGCGAATGCGGAGGTTCTCGAGGCGGACGAACGAGCTGTTCGTGATCGTGATCGCGTCGATGGCCGCGGGCGCGTCGAGGATGACCTTGCCGATGCCCACCACCGCCCGGTCGGGTCGATTCGCGAACGTGAGGGATTGCGAGTACGTGCCCGGGGCCACGCGGATGATGTCGCCCGCGAACGACGCGTCGATCGCGGCTTGGATCGTCGCGAACTGCTGAGGCACGAGCAGTTCACTCGCGTGCGCCCCGGCGGCGCCGAGCGCGAGCAGGAAGGCGAGAGGAACGAGTGCGGTCGACGTCGTCATGGTTCGTGCTCCGTCTCTGTCGATCAGAAGTCGTTGTTGAACTGGTCGTAGTTGCTGGCCGAGATCGAGAGCCCCAAGGCGTTGTCGATGCCGACGTTCTCGGCGAGCACGACGTCGGATCCCGCGATCGAGAAGCCGGCGCCGCCGCTCTGCCGCACGCGGTTCTCGAGCAGCGTGATGCCGACGCCGCCGGCTCCGATGCGCAAGCCGGCGTCCGCCGACTTCTTGATCGTGTTCTGCACGACCTTCAGCGCGTCGCCCGTGGCATCGATGCCGTCCTCCGCCGCGCTCAGGACCACGTTGCGATCGAGCACGACTTGGCCCGCATTCGCGCGGATGCCGTCGGCACCGGCGCCGGTGACCTTGTTCGCGCGCAGCACGAATTCGGCGCCCGTCGTCACCAGGATGCCGGTGCCGCCACAGCCCTTGATGACGTTCTTCTCCAACACGGTGCGTGAGCCGATCGCGACGATCCCTTCGCCCACGGCGTTCGAGACCTTGTTGCCGATGCAGGCGGCGGGTCCCTCGAGCAGCACGATTCCGCTGCCGGTGGACTTCGGCACGACGCATTTCGCGATCAGCGTGTCCGTGTCGGCGCTGCGGATCGCTTCGTGCGTGCCGCCTTCGACGACGCATCCTTCGATGCGCACGCGTGCGCCGGTCTTCACGAAGATGCCACCGGTCGCGATCTGCGTGATGCGCAGTCCGAGCAGCGTGATGTCCGAAGTGTCCTCGGCGTAGACGCCGACATCGGCTCGACGCACGCGGACGTTCTTCAGCATGAAGCCGTCGGATTGGTCGATCAGCAGCGCCGGCTGCGCGGCGTTCCCACCGTCGATCACGACGTTGCCGACCCCGAGGATCGTCAGGTTCGGCTTCGCGTTGACGAACAGCAACTCGGGATAGGTGCCAGCTTTGATCCGGATGACGTCACCGGCGCTCGCGGCGTCGACGGCGGCCTGGATCGTCGGATGGTCCTGCGGCACACGCAGAACGGCCGCGGAAGCGGACCCCGCCGCAAGCAGGAACGCGATGAACATCTGAATGCGAGCCATGGAAGCCTCCGAGTCGCTCGAGCGCGAGGAGGCACCAGGACGCCGGTCGACGCGTCACGCGGATTTGCGCGATTCCGAGAAAATGCCGCGAATGTCCTACTCGCGACGCACGATCACGAGATTCGGCAACTCGTCGCGATCCGCCGTCTGGCTCGGGAAGTGGACGGCGAGCACGTCCGCGACGATGCGCACCGCGTCGATGAGCCCCTTCTTCAGGCCCTGACGCGACGGACCGCTGCGGATGCCGTCGAGCAGTGCGCGCGTCGCGTTGCTCCACAACCGTGGGTCCACCTTCGCGCCGACGCCCGTATCACCGAGCACGACCGCGCAGCGCTCGAACAACGACACGAACACGAGCACGCCCGTGTTGCCCTGCGTTTCATGCAGCCGCTGGCGTTGGAACTCTTGCAGGGCTTGCTCTTGCGCCATTTCGGTCGCGCGCGCCGCGCTGACGAAGAAGCGCTTGAAGTCGGGCAAGAGCGCGGTCGCCGCGAAGCCGAGTGCGAACAGCGCGAGCTGGGTCGCGAGCGTCAGCACCGGATCGTGCCACGGTAACCACGGCATCGCCGTGACCGTTCCGGCCACGAAGAACACGAAGCCCGCGAGCCAGTTCGCTCCAGGGAAGCGATCCGACCGCTCGAGCACGACGACGACGATCTCGCCGCTGGTGCGACGCTCGGCGGAACGCACGACGTCCGTCAGCTCGGCGACGTCCACGGCGCGCAACTGCCCGAGCGCGTCGTATTGGCCGCCGCGGATCACCGAGCGCAGCAGCAGGACACCGAGGATCGTCAGGACGAGCACGCGACAGACGACGCAATAGAGCAACCACCACGGCGTCGCCGGACCGAGCGCCGGCGCATCCCACGCCGGCTCCGCGAGCGCCAGTGCCAGCGTCGCGACGCCGGTCACCATTTGCCCGTCGCTCCGTGGGTGATGAGTGCCGCACCCGAAGCAGCCGCATCGCGCACGTTCGGCAAGGGCGCGGGCTGAACGGATTTCTTGCGCGAGAACCAACCGCCGAAGCTGCGCCACGACAAACCGAGCAGAGCGACGACGACCAGGGGAACCGTCCACGCGCCGCGGCGCGAGCGACTGAGGAACGACTGATCGAGCGGCGATTCATCGCCCGAAGCGATCGCACGGATGGCGTCGGCTCCGAGCTCGAGTCCCGCGCGGAATCGGCCTTCCTTGAACTCGGGAACCATGAGTTCGCGCACGATGCGACCGAGAGTCGCGTCGTCGAGTCGTCGCCCCACCTCGTTTCCCGCGTGGATGTGAACGCGTTGTTCCGCTTGGGCGACGACCATCAGCGCGCCGTCGCCACCTTCGAGCCCACCGACACGCCAGCGTTCGGCGACGCTGCGCGCGAACTCGTCGATCGCCGCGCCGTGCAGCGTCGGCACGGTCAGCACGACGACTTCGTGCGTGCTCGTGAGCTTCAGGTTCTCCAATCGTCGCTCGAGATCGGCTTCCTCGCTCGGGCGCAACAGGCGCGCGAGATCGGTCACCCAACCATCGTTGACGATGGTCTGCGCATCGATCGGCGCCACTTGCGCGCACGCGAGCACGAGCCAAACGGGCACGATCATCGAAGTCGCATTCCCCACGGGATGGTCCGACCCATCCGACGCGCGGCGCAGGTCGAGGGTTTCGGTTCGATTCCGTCGAACGAACCGCACCCGCGATCCCGCCGCTCAGGATTCTTTCATGCCTCGCACGAACGCGCGCAGCCGGTTCTTCAACGACACGACGTGGAACGGCAATCCGCCGCGAACTCCGTAGAGATCGATGCCGCCCTTCACCGGGTCGCGCCGCGGATCGAGCGATTGCTTCAGCACGCGCTCCTTCGTCATCGGATACGGCGCTTCCGTCGCCTTGCCGATCGTGAAGCCGAGGCCGTACAGCAGGTCGAGCAACTGCTCGGGCTTGCAGCCTTGCAGTGCGTACGGCCAGAACTCGATCAGCAGTGCGCATTGAGGACTCGACGCGAGCACCTTCTTCATGCCCGCGAGCGCGAACCACTCGAAGCCCTGCGTGTCGATCTTGAAGAATCGCACCGGGCCGCTGACGAAGTCGTCGACCGGCGCGATCTGAATCGTCACGTTCGAGCCGTCGCCCATGTCCTTCGGCCGGTCCGCGCCAGCGACGACGCGGTTGTCACCGAAGTTCTTCTTGCCGATCGCGATCTGTGCGCTGCCCTTCTCGGCGCCGGCGGCGCAGCGGTGCAAGACGCCCTTGCCCTTGCCGCCCGATTTCGCGACCGCCTCCATTGCGCGCTTCATGTTGCGCTCGGCGACGTCCGCGATGCCGGGGACCGGTTCGAACGCGTGGACATCGGCGCCGGCCAGGATCGCCTGGACGGCGAACCACCCGACATTCGCGCCGAGGTCGACGACTCGATCCCCGGGGCGCACGTGCTTGCGGAACAGCAGGGTCTCGTGATCCGCCCACGAGCCCTTCTCGATGGACGGGCCGATGATGAGGTCGTCGGCGAGAACGTCGAAATCGAGTCCGAGCGACGGGACGCGGACGGTCTTGGTCTTGAAGTCCATGGCGGTTCGCAGGCGGATGAAAAGGGCGGGAGTGTAACAGCGGGCCGCGCGCCTCGATCCGACGGCGATGGATTGGGCCGCAACCGGGCCGTCGGCGCGCCGAGTTCGGCAAGGCGGTGGCCGAGGAGTTCGCCGCGACTCGGGGCGCCTGCTACATTCCCCGGCCCTCGTGCCCCGTTCGCTCCTCTCCTGGGATTCCTCGCATGCTCGAGCTCGCGACGCTCACCGCTGATCAAGACCGCCAGATCGCTTCCGGCGCACCGTCGGACGCGGCGCTCGCCGCGCTGTTTGCGGCGCCAAACACCGCGCCCGCTCCCGCGGTCGGGACGTCGATCGACGGCTACACGGTGGTCGAGGTGCTGTCGAAGCCCGGTCGACCGGTGACGGTGAAGGCGACGGCGGCGGACGGCTCCGAGCTGGTGCTGAAGGCGTTGCCGGCGGACAAGAAGGCGCGCGCCATTGCCGCGGCTGCGCAGGTGAAGCTCGCGAAGGTCACCGATCCGAACTTGGCGCCGCCGATCGCGTTCGCTTGTGGCGCGGACACCGCGTTCGTCGTGCGACGTTTCGTGCCCGGAGTCTCGGTCGAGGCCGTGCTGGCGACCCTGCAGAAGGAGACGGTGCCGCCCGATTCGCCGACGTGGCGGTTGGCGGCGGGCGCGCGTGGCGGCGGCGCGAACGTCACCGGTGCGAAGGTCGTGTGCCGCATCGGCGAGCACGCGGCGAAAGCGCTCGCGGCGGCGGCGAAGGTCGGCGTGACGCACGGCGCGCTGAAGCCCGCGAACTTGATGGTCGACGACACGCTGCGACCGATCGTGACGGACTTCGCGTGCGGTGTGGCGCGCGCGCCCTACGAGGCGCCAGAAGTGATCCAAGCGACCGATCGCGCGAGTGCGCGCAACACAAGTGTCGCGGACCAATACGCGCTGGGAGCGGTGCTGTGGGAGTGCTTGACGCGCCGCCCGGTCTTCGACGGCGACGCGAAGGCGCAAGAGCAAGCGACTCTGAAGCAGAAGCCCGACAGCCCGGTGAAGCACAACTTCAAGGCCGGGAAGGAAATGGAGACGCTGACGCTGGCGCTGCTCGAAAAGGACCCGAAGGCGCGATTCGCGTCGATCGACGAGTTGATCGCGGACCTCGATCGCTACCACCGCAACGAGCCGATCCAGCGCAAGGCGCCGGGCCTGTTCAAGAAACTGTTCGGCTGATCATGCTCACACGACGAAGCCTGCTGAAGTCGAGTCTGACGGCGGCCGCCGCGAGTGCGCTGCTGCCGAACCTGCGAGGCAACACGATGGCGGAACCGTGGTTCAAGATCTCGCTGGCGCAGTGGTCGCTGCACAACGCTCTGTACGCGGGCGAACTCGACGCGCTCGACTTCCCGAAGGTCGCACGCGAGGACTACGGCTGCGACGGAGTCGAGTACGTCAACTCGTTCTTCAAGGACAAGGCGACGGACTTCGACTACTTGGCCGAGTTGAAGGCTCGCGCGGCAAAGTACGGCGTTCAGAACGTCCTGATCATGATCGATGGCGAAGGTCACCTGGCAGACGAGGACGACGAGGCGCGCCGCACGGCGATCGAGAACCATGTTCGTTGGATCGCGGCGGCGAAGTTCCTGGGGTGCCACTCGATTCGCGTGAACGTCGCGGGAGGTGGCAAGCCGGAGGAACAAGCGGCGCGAGGCGCGGACTCGCTGCGGAGGCTCGCGCGCATCGGCGATCAGTACGCGATCAACGTCATCGTGGAGAACCACGGCGGCTGGTCGAGCAACGGCGAGTGGCTCGCGGGGGTCATGAAGGCGGCGAACCACCCGAGGGTCGGCACGCTGCCGGACTTCGGCAATTTCAGGATGTCCGAGGATCGGGAGTACGACCGGTACTTGGGCGTCGAGCAACTCATGCCGTTCGCGAAGGGCGTCTCGGCGAAGTCGTGGGACTTCGGGGATGACGGATTCGAGACGAAGATGGACTTCCCGCGCCTCTTGGAGATCGTGCGAGCGGCCGGATATCGGGGCTTCATCGGCATCGAGTACGAGGGCGACCGGATGAGCGAGCCCGAGGGCATTCGAGCCACGAAGAAGCTCCTCGAGCGCATCCGCGACGGCAAGGTGTGAGCGGAGGTCTGCGCTCCCCTTCGCGGATCGCGGGTCGAAACCGAGATCCGCGGCATTCGATCGAATCCAATCCCAACCCACCGAACCCACGGTCCGCCGCGACCTAAAGGTCGCGTCGGCTCGTATTACTCAAAGCAGAACGCGGGCGGAGCCCGCGCATCTCCAACGAAGGCAAGCGGCGCGAGCCGGTCGCATCCAAGGCCGCATGTCCGAGATGCACCAGGGTCGAGCCCACGAGCAAGAACCACGGCGCGCCCCGGCCCGTCCGGGGGACAGATCGGGGACAGACCCGCCTCCGTCCCCGTCGTTGCCCGTCGTTGTCGGGGGACACATCGGGGACAGACCCGCCTCCGTCCCCGTCATGCTGCCCGTCGTCGCTGCACACCACCCACGGTCCGACGCGACCTAAAGGTCGCGGCGGCTCTGTTCACTCCCACAGAACGCGGGCGAAGCCCGCGAATTCCCCACGAAGGCAAGCGGCCGCTCGCCGGCCGCATCCCCAAAAAGGAAGTCCACGCTGCACCAGGGTCGAGCCCACGAGCAAGAAACGCGGCGCGCCCCTGCCCGTCCCGAAATCGAACGAGC
>JBPOIU010000246.1:0-22308 GCA_052034255.1 Planctomycetota bacterium
ACTTGAACGACGGCACGAACCACTTCGTGCTCGGCAGCGCGACGCCGGTCGAGATCGATCCGGACTACGCGTCGACCGGTGTGGCCGGCGCCGACGTCGATGGCGATGGTTCGGACGACGCGATCACTCCGCGCGCAGTCGTGTTCACACACGGGAAGGACTTCGATCCGATCCCTGCGGCGTTCAGCGGCCCGTTCGCGAACTTCGGCGCGATCGTCATCCACGACGTCGACGACGACGGCGACCTCGACCTGTGGTCGTCGAACGGACAGTTGGGCACGAACCCCGGATCCGGCCTGTCGACGACGGCGAACGTGATCGTGCCGCCGACCACGAACACGACGCTCAGTTCCATCGTCGCCGCGGACGACTTCAGCGGGGACGGTCGGCTCGACGTGCTGTGCCGGCGCGTGGACGGACCGTACTTCCAACAGGTCTACAAGGGCATGTCGCTGATGGCCGACGACGGCACCGGCTCGTACTCCGAAACCGGGATCGTCGTGCATGCGCCGTCCTCGGTCGAGGCGCACTCCAATTACGCAATTCGTCGCGGTGCCGACTTCGACGCCGACGGCGATCTCGACCTCCTCGTCGGCAACGGTGCGTGGGTGAACTCCGGGCCGACGTCGCAGTGGCTGTTGACGCCGACGTACTCCGCGCACGACACGACCGACGCGGTCGACGTCGACGCGGATGGAGACCTCGACACGTTGGTCGTGACGAATCCGACCGGCGCGGCGAGCGTGAGCCTGATGCGCAACACCGGAAGCGGGTTCTCCGCGCAGCTCCTCGCCTCGGCGACCGCGCCGGGTTCGGCGTTCCGCGGCACGTTCCGCGACCTCGACGACGACGGCGACTTCGACGTGATCGTCGCGACCCCGAGCGGGCCGGCCGCGGCTCTGCTGTTCGAGAACGTCGGTGGCGTGTTCGGCTCGAGCGTCGCGCTGGCGACCACGCCTGGTGTGACGGGGTTCGTCGACGTCGGCGACGTCGATGGCGACGGACTCTCGGACGTCGTGTGCGAGCGCAACCCCACCAACTTCTCCGGCCGCGTGCTGGTCGAGGTGCATCGGCGCGTCGGTCCCGGGCTCGTCTACGAGGCGGCTCGCGATTGGCTCGGTGGCGGCGGCCAAACGGTACGGGATATGGACGAGGACGGCGACCTCGACGTCGTCGGCTCGGCGCTGGTGCGCTCGCGGCGCTTCGAGGGCGCCGACGACGGCATCGTGAAGCAGTACGGCACGGGCGCAAAGGGCCAGGGCAACGCGGTGCCGATCCTTGGCGCGAGCGGCCCGTTGCGGCCTGGTTCGACGACCGCGAGCTTCCGCGCGCGGCGCGGCCTCGGCGGCGCCCCGGCGATCCTGTTCATCAGCGTGACCGGTCCGGCGAACTACGCGAACGTGCTGCCCGTCGGCTCGCTGCTGGTCCAGATCCCGGTCGTCGTGGTCTCGTTCCCGCTCGCGGGAACGCCGGGCGCGACCGCCGCGGGCACGCTCGACATCGACACGTCACCGATCCTGCCGGCCGTCGCAGGCGTGACCGTTTGGCACCAATTGCTGGTGCTCGACCCCGCCGCCGTCGGCGGGGTCGCGGCGAGCAACGGGTTGGAACTCCAGTACGGGTTGTGAGTTAGGATCACGCACTCCTCGGCGTGGGCCTCCAAACCGAAACGACGTTGCGACTTCTAAGCAACTGCGGTCGATGTTCATCAAAAAGACGGCGTTTCTGATGGAGAAGCGCCGTTCCTTGTGAAAAGCTCGCGTCGATGGAGAACTCGCACTTCTCAGAACGATCTCCGGGCGAGCTCGTCGTCATCGACCGCGAGCGGAAGATCAATGCCTTCCGACCCTTTCCGCTTCCCCGAGGTCGGCCGCTGGAACCGAGCCTCGGACGAAAGATCGGGCAAGCGCGCGACGCACTCGGTCGCCTCTCGACGGCCATGGATCAACTTCCCGAATCGGAACTGTTCATCGCACCGTTCCGTGCGGACGAAGCCGTGCTGTCCAGCAAGATCGAAGGCACGATCACCACGATCGAGGACGCACTCTTCAACAAAGTGTCCGGCGCCGGGTTGGAGACCGACAACGACGCGATGTCCGTCCGCAATTATGAGAAGACCCTGGAACTCGGAATCGAGAGCACGCGCGCCGGCGCGCCGTTGAACCTGACCCTGATCACCCAGCTCCACGCACAGCTCCTGAAAGACGACCCGGACGTCCGAGAGGATCAAAAAGGACGATTCCGAAGCACACAGGTCGTCATCGGCAACATGAGGGCGGAGCGTGACATCGCACTTGCGAAGTTCATTCCACCTCCGGCCCATTTCGTGGACGAGTGCGTGCGAGAACTCTTCGACTACGCCACACACGACGATCAGGACGAGTCACTCGTTCGGGTGGCGATGTTCCACTATCAATTCGAGACAATTCACCCGTTCGCGGATGGCAACGGCAGACTCGGACGACTCCTGATCCCACTTCAACTCGCCGTCGAGAACGTCGTCAGCCGACCCTGGGTCTACCTGTCGTCGGAGATCGAGAGGCGCAAAGACGAGTACAAGGCTCTTCTTTACAAGGTGAGCACCGAAGGTGACTTCCATTCCTGGCTCATGTTCTTCATGGAAGTCGTGATCGAAGCGGCGCGCAGAATGCACGCGAAGTTGGACACGCTGACGGCGCTACGCCATGAGCTGCTGCGCCGCGTCAAAGGATATAAAGGTGACGCTCTGGTCAGGATCGTGCCGCTGCTGTTCAAGTGGCCCGCGTTCACCATTCCCATCATGGCGAACGAGCTCGGCGTCAGTAACCAGAGCATGCGCTATCCCATCCTCGAACTTCAATCGCGCGGCATCGTCAAGGTCGCGGACGAGCCGTTGAAGGCGAAGCGCGGAAGACCCGCCGACATCTACTACTGCGATGAGGTCATCACCGTCTTCAGGGGTGGCGCTTCCACGGTTTCAACGCGGACCGCCGAGTGATCTCTCGCACCGATTCCTGAGCTTCTGCCCGAGCATGACTTCGAGTGAATCAGGGACATCGAGCATCCCGTACGTGCTCCACCGTCACTCGCTACCCTGCGCCCTCCACACCCGGAGGGCGCCCCATGTTCACGAGCCTCGTCCTCGCCGCGACCCTTGCACAAGCCGGCGCGCAAGTCGCCGGCGCTTCCGAACTCGTCGATCTCGATCGTCTGACGCGGCCGGCCGACTACGTCGCGGTCCAGGACTCGTCGTGGGATCGCGCCAGCGCGCGCGGTGCCGGCACCGAGGAATGGTGGGCGAACAACGACCGCGGGCAGTACCTGCGTGTCGAGGACGGGCGCCACGTGCTCGTCGACGCGAAGGGTCCCGGCGCGATCGTGCGCTTCTGGTCGGCGAATCCGAGCGGTGACGTCCGCATCGAACTCGACGGCGAAGTCGTGCTCGACGAGGACCTGACGAAGCTGCTGACCGGCGAAGCCGCCGGCTTCCCGAAGCCGTACGCGGAGATGACCGCGCGCGGCTGTTCGCTGTACGTCCCGATGCCGTTCACGAAGAGCGCGAAGATCACCTGCAGCGCGGGCGACCTCTACTACCAGGTCCACGTGCGCCGCTATCCGGAAGGCACGCAGCTCGCGCGCTGGTCGCGCGCCGACCTCGCGAAGCTGCCGCCGTACGCGCCGCCGAGCGCGAGCGGCCGCACGACGACGGATCGCGAACTGCGCGGGCCGGGCGTGCTGCGTCGCCTCGAGATCGACCTGCCCGAGGATCAGGACGAGCTGCGTTCGACGCTGCTGACGATTCGCGCCGACGACGAGTTGTGCGTGCAATGCCCGCTCGGCGACTTCTTCGGCACGGGCCCGGGCCGCAACGTCTACGCGTCCGCGCCGATGCAGATCACGAAGGACGGCGTCGGCATTTGCCTGTTCCCAATGCCGTTCGCGAAGTCGCTGAAGATCGCCGTCGACGCGGACGTGCGCTGCACGATCGAGGACGGTGCGACGCGGCCATTCCGCTTCTTCGCGTTCTATCGCGGCGAGAACCAACTGAAGTCCCATCCGCGCACCGACTGGCCGGTCGCGCACTTGTCCGGCAAGGCCGGCCGGTTCGTCGGTTGCTCGCTGTCGGTGCGTAATCCGGTGAAAGCCTGGTGGGGCGAAGGCGACGAGAAGGTCTACGTCGACGGCGAGACGTTCCCGAGCTTCTTCGGCACCGGCACCGAGGACTACTTCGGTTACGCGTGGTGCGATCCGACGTTGTTCCAGCATCCGTTCCACGCGCAGACGCGCTGCGACGGCCCGGGCAACAAGGGCTACACGTCGGTCGTGCGCTGGCACCTCGTCGACGACATCCCGTTCAAGAAGTCGCTGCGCTTCGACCTCGAAGTGTGGCATTGGGTCGAGAGTGTGATGGGCTTCGCGACGGTCGCGTACTTCTACGCCGAGCCGGGCATCCGACACGATTTCACGCGCCCGACGCCCGAGCAGCTCGAGATCCTGCCGTTGCCGAAGCCGTGGGCGATGAAGAACGCGATCGAGGGCGAGACCTTCCGCGACATCGTCTGCTCGGCCGGCCATGCAGCGCGTCAGGACCTCGACTTCGCCGAGGGCTTCTCGAACGAATCGCATCTGTGGTGGCAGGGCGCAGGGCCCGGCGCGACGATGCGTTTGAAGTTCGAGATGCCGCAGGCCGCGCGCGCGAAGCTGCAGTTCGGCCTGACCCAAGCGCCCGACTACGGCATCGTGTCGATCGCGCTGAATGGCAAGGTCATCGTGCCGTCGTTCGACGGCTGGGCCGAACGTGTCCAGCCCGCGCCGCCGATCGAAGTCGAGGGATCGCTGGTCGCTGGCGCGAACGAACTGCTCGTGACGATCACCGGCACGAACGAACGCGCGCGGCCGAAGAACTACATGTTCGGACTCGACTGGCTGACGCTGCGTCCCTGATCGTCCGCGCGCGAGAGTCCATCGACGGCCGAGGCCGTGAGTCCGGCGACCGGGCTCACGGCCTCGTTCACGAAGAAGCTGGTCGACGGCCCGTCACGGAATGACGAACGTGACGGCCGGCGCGATGCCGCCGATGAACCCCGTCGGGTCCGCGGTGATCGCTGTGAAGCGCACGGGGAACGGACCACCGGGCAGGTGCGGCACGCCGATCTGGAACGACCGCTGGCCATTCGCGTCGAGCACGCCGATCAACGGCGCCGCGGTGAAGCCGCCGCTCTGGATCCACTGCGCCACGTCGAGCATCGACAACGGAATGCGCGGCGCGGGCTCGTTGCCGTTCACACGCACGCCGTCGCCAGCGCTGAGGCCCACGATCACGGCATACGGCTGATTCGGGCGCGCCGCGTCGTCGATGTCGACTTGCAGCACGGTCGGCAACGCCGTCAATGCTTGCACGGCGATCGTCGGCGGGAGGCTCGTCGCATCGAGCGGATCCGAGCCGAGCTCGAGTTCGCTCGCATTGATGAACCCGTCGAGATCCGAGTCCTCGTTCGGCGCGTTCACGCTCACGCGAACGGCGCCGGTCAGATCGCCGCTGCTCGCGATCGCGGTGAATGAATCGCCGAAGTTCGGCACGAAGGACTCGAGGATCCTTCCGAGGTGGTCGACGTGCTGCACGGTCACGGAGCCCGAGCTCTGCTGCACTCGGAGCAGCCAATGCGTGCGGTCGGTCGCGGGATCGACCCGCGTCACCGCATCCGATCCGGTGATCGGAATCGACGCGAGGGGAACGCCATCGAGGCGGAACCGTACGAGCGAGGTCGCCGACACTCCTGCGATCAGCGCGCCGCCGGGCTCGATCGCCACCGCGTTCGTGGGAACTCCGGGAAGGTCGAACGTCGACTTCAGCACTCCATCCGGGGACACGACTCGGATCGTCGCGGAGCCGGATCCGGCACAGACGACATCGCCCGAGGGGGCGAGCCACGCGCGATCGAACTTGAACGGCACGGAGTATTCGAGCGACGAGCCGTCGGCCGCGACGCGACGCAGCACCATCGACGTTCCCGGCCCCTGACGGAAGCTGACGTATTCGCTCTGCGCGTTCACGCCGATCGGAGCGAACAGATCGGCGCCGAGCAGGAACTGCGTCGCGCCCGCGGGGGTCACCCTTCGAACTTGGCGAGTGACGAGCGAAACCGGCTCGACCAACCACAGGTGGTCGCTGGCATCGACGAAGATCCAGTTGATCGAGCCGAACGGGCCCAACGTCGCGACCTGCCCGACTCCCTTGCGGAAGACGCGGACGGACGCCGGCAACCCGACGCCCGGCGTTTCCGCGACCAGGATGTCGCCATGCGAGTTCCGGCCCAGGGCCCGCGCGAGCACGCCGACCGGGAACGTCGAGTGCGTCCCATCCGGATCGACACGCTCGAGCGTCGTCGCCCCGAGGATCTTGTTCTGCGGCAGCCAGTACGCAGGATCGACTTGTGCGAACGATGAAGCCGCACACAGAGACACGACGCAGGCGATGACGGCGATACGCATGGAAGCGTCTCCCTGGGAACACGATCGTCGAGCTCGGCCACTCACCCCGACCTGCGAGGCACGTGGGGATGCACCGTACACGGGCAAGGGATCGAGCACGCCGGTCGCGGACCCCGCGGTCGACGACGCGCCTGCCCATGCGGGGGCGAGTCCGCGATCCACTGTGAAGAGCACACCGTCGACGCCTGACGGGCGACGCCTGACGGGGACGGAGGCGCGTCTGTCCCCGTCAGGCGTTGAGTCGGCGCAATGACTTACGGCCGCGCACGGACGGGGACAGACGCGCCTCCGTCCCCGTCATGATTCGGTTTGAGCCTCGCGACCCGTCGGTGGTGTTGCATCGCCACCATGACGACGCACGACTCGCCGACGCTCGAACTCCTGCTGCGCCATCAATCGCTGGTGCGCTCGATCGCGCGTGACCTACTCGTCGATCCCGACGCCGCGGACGACGTCGTTCAACAGACGTGGCTCGCCGCCCTGCGTCATGCGGCGCCACCTCGACGATCGATCGGTAGCGGACGTCGCTGCGGTGCTCACGGCAGAACGACGGTCTCCGCCGGCGCGATGCCGCCGATGAAACCGGTCGGATTCGCCGTGATCGCGGTGAAGCGCACCGCGAACGCGCCGGCCGGTAGATGCGGCACTTGGAGCTGGAACGACTTCGAGCCCGCCCCATCGAGCACGCCGATCAACGGCGCCGCGGTGAAGCCACCACTCTGGATCCACTGCGCGACGTCGAGCATCGACAACGGAATGCGCGGAGCGGGCTCGTCGCCGTTCACCGGGACACCGTCGCCCGCGCTGAGACCCGCGATCACCGCGTACGGCTGATTCGGCCGCGCAGCGTCCGTCAGGTCGAATTGCAGCACCGTCGGCAACGTCCCGAACACCGAGACGTCGATCGTCGGCGGCACGCTTGCGGCATCGAGCGGATCCGACCCGAGCTCGAGTTCGCTCGCGTTGACGAAACCGTCGAGATCCGAGTCCTCGTTCGGTGCATTCACGCTGACGCGCACGGCGCCCGTGAGGTCACCGCCCGCCGAGATCGACGTGAAGGAGTCCCCGAACGCCGGCGTGAACGACTCGAGGATGCGACCCAGGTAGTCGACGTGCTGCACGATCGTGACTGCGTTCACCGGATGCACGCGCAGCAGCCAATACGTGCGGTCGGTCGCGACATCGAAGCGGTTCACCGCTTCCGATCCGATGAGCGGGATCGACGCCAGTTGGACGCCATCGAGTCGGAAGCGCACGATCGCGTTCGGTGCCGCGACGGTGACCGCGGCCAGCACGCCGGTCGGCTCCATTGCGAGCGCGGACGAGGGCAGACCAGGCAGCGAGAAGGTCGCGGTGACGCTGCCCGACGGCGACACGACTCGGATCAAGCTCGTCCCGCTGTTCTGGCAGACGATGTCTCCCGACGGCGCCAGGATGCCGCGCGTGAACTTGAACGGCACGGTCAGATCCACGTTCGATCCGTCGGGCTTGATGCGGCGGATGATCGTGCTCGTGCCGGGCCCAGCCTTGTGACACACGTATTCGTTCTGTGCATTGACCCCCATCGAGACGAACACGTCCGGCGCCGTCATCAGCAGCGTGACTCCCGCTGGAGAAACGCGCCGCGCGCGGCGCGTGACGAACGACGTGGGCTCTTCGATCCAGATGTGGTCGGTCGCGTCCGTGTAGAGGTTCGCGATCCCGCCCACGGGACCGAGCTGCCCGATTTCCCCGACCCCCGCGCGCAAGACACGGATGAACGACGGTACTCCGAGCTCGCGCGCCTCACCCACCAAGATGTCCCCGACCGAGTTGCGCGCGAGGCGCGGCGCGGGGACGCCCATGGGATAGGTCGCGTGGACACCGCTCGGATCGATGTGTTCGATCGTCGTCGTTCCGAACAGCTTGCTCTCGGGCAGCCAGTAGCCAGGATCGACCTGCGCGACGGCCGCGCCTCCGAAGCTCACGAACAGCAGGGCAGCGGTGGGCAAGCGCATGGAATAGCTCCCTTCGAGCTCGGTCTGCGTGTCTTGACGGGATCAGGCGGTACCGCGAAAGACCGTGACGCAGGTACCGACCCGGCAGGAATAGCGCGCGATACCCGACGGGAATCGCGTGGGTAACGCACGAACCGCGCGGCACGAGCATTGCGCGGTTTCGCGGGCCTCGCGTCAGCGCCCGTGCGACCCAGCGTTCATCCGTGGACCCGCGCCATTGGGCTCGCGACGCCGCTTCCCGGCGGACCCCCGCGAAGCCGGTCCACGTCCGCGACGGCCGCGGGGCCCAACCGATTTCATGGCGCTCCGAGGCTGGGCGGGCCCCGTTCGACGGGCTCACGACCTGTCAACGCCCCAGCGCTTCCCAACGCGCGCGATCGAGCTCTTCACGCCGACGCTCGAGTTCGGCGACGCGCGCGGGATCGACGTCGCCCTGCGCCAACGCCTGCGCCTCGTCGCGCACGTGCTCGAGGAAGCGCGTCATCGCGCGCGCCGTGGGAGCGGCGGGATCGTCGTCGCGAGCGAAGACCGCCCACTGCGCGAGACTCGATTGGAAGTCGTCGACGGCGCGCACGGCCGCGCGCGGATCTCCCGCGACCGCGCGGTCGAGCGCCAACGCTCCGCGCTCTTCGAGATGCGCCGCCGCCCACAAGCGATACGTCCGCGAGAACGGCGCCAACTCCGCCGCGCGGACGAACTCTTCGACCGCAGCGTCGAGCGTCGGACGTCCAGAGCTCGCGCGCCACGCGGCTTCGAACTCGGGGTATTGCTTGCCGCGCAACACCAAGATCAAGCCGCGCCGATAGCGCAGAAACGCCGAATCGGGACGCGCCTCGAGCCCCTCGTCGAGCACGCGCACGGCCTCGCCGATCCACGCGATGCGACGCGACGCTTCGAGTTCCACGGGCGGCAGATCGAACGCCAACACATCGGCGACGCGCGCGCGCAACTCGGTGCGGTCGGGAACCAACGCGAGTGCCTCGCGCGCATAGCGCAGCGCGCGCTGCGGATCTCCGGCGTGCAGCGCCGCGTTGATCCGTGCGACGCGTAGGCCGCCGAGGAACTCGCGGAACGCGGGGAACAACGCTTCGGGACCGCTGCGTCGGTCGTCTTGTTCTCCGACCACGAGTCCACGGTCGTAGTTCGCGCGCAGCGACTCGGCCGCGCGATCGCCGCAGAACAACAGCCCGATCGAGGCGAGCAGCGCGCCGACGCGATGCATCGTCAGCGCTCCCGATACGGCACGGCCGCGATCGCCAGCGCGAGCGCCGCGAGCACGAGCGGCAGCGCGGCGAGCACGCCAGCGACGACGGCGCCGTCCGCGAGCGCTTGCTCGCGACCGAGACGCGCGGCGTGATGGAACACCGACACGTCGGGAGCGAGGCGCACGAGGCCGCTCAACACCGCGCGCGCGAACAAGACTCCCGTGCCCGGGGCGCTCTCCGCCTGGGCGCCGATCCCGGCGATGAGATCGAGCACCGCGCTGCGCGCCTGCGCCAGCAGCCACACGAATCCGGCCGCGAGTGCGGCGGGACCGAGCGCGAGCCCGAGCCCGAGCGCGTAGGCCAGCGACGTCAGCACCCAGCACGCGAACACGGTCAGCAGCACGCACAAGCTCGCATCGAGCCAGATGCCGACCGAATCACCGAGCAGGAACAGGTTCTCGGGCTCGATCGCGAGTGCGCAGTTTTCGGATTCGGAGCGCACGACCAACGTGAACGCCTCCGCGCCGGAGTCGCGGAAGAGCAGCGGGATCGGTTGATGCGGGCGCATCGGGCCGGTCGCGAACGATTCGACGACCGCGCCACCGCGCTCGAGATCGATGCGCACGGCGACTTGCCCGGAGAACTTCGTACCGGGGAACAGTCGGGGCGCGACGCGGAGTTGACCCTGGATGGACTCACCACCGTCGAACGCGAACCGCGCGGCGAGGTTCGCGTCGATCAGCGCTTCCGTGCCCGGCTCGATCGTGCGCTCGCCGACGGTCACGACTCGGGCTTCGACGATGCGGCGCAACGTCGGCTGCGGCTCGAACGGCAAGCCGGACGCAAGGAACGCGACGAACGCGAACCAAGCCAAGCCGCTCGCCTGCGCGAGGCAGAGGCCGAGGATGCGCCCCGACGCGAACGCGACGCGTGAGACGGGCCGCGCGGCGCAGGCGATCACGAGTCCGCGCGCGCGATCGTCGTTCGCCAGGCGGACACCATCCGCGACCGCGTAGATCAGCGCCGCACCGAACAGCGTCGACAGCAGGATCTCGATCGCGCCGCCGGACAGAGGCGCGGTGTCGAGATGGGAATGTTCGACGGTTCCGGTCGCGCGCACGAAAAGGCCGAGCAGGACGCCGACGATCGTCAGCAACGGCGCCGTCGCGCCGCGCAGCAGGACGCGCATGGAGTCGAGAGCGAGTGCTTGGATCACGCGCCACCCGACCCGAAGCGACGCCGGAAGAAGTCCTCCAGCGTCTCGCGCTCCGGTCGCTGCGCGAGCACTTCGCCGCCTTCGCGTTCGATGCTCTCGCGCCAGCGTTGCAGGCTCGCGGCATCGCCACCGCGGATCACGAAGCGCGTCACGGCGGCGGCGCCGAGCACGGAATCGACGGTGCCCGCGGCGAGCTCCCGTCCGCGCTCGAGGATGACGAGGTGCGACGCGACGGCCTCGAGGTCGTGCATCGCGTGGGAAGTGACGAGCACGGCCACGCCTTCGTGCGCGCGCGCGAGGATTTCGTCGCGCACGAGCAAGTTGCCGAGCGGATCGAGGCCATCGAATGGCTCGTCGAGCACCAGCAGTCGCGGATCCTTCAGCAAAGCTGCGGCGATCGCGACGCGGCGGTTCATCCCTTTCGAGTACTCGGCGACCTTGCGATCCGCGGCATCGGTGAGGCCGAAGCGCTCGAGTGCCCGTCCAGCGCGCGCGGGTGCTTCGAACCGACTGAATCCCGCGAGGCGCGCGATCAGTTCGAGGATCTCACGTCCCGTGCGACGTCCATCGAGTGCAAAGCGCTCGGGCGCGAACCCGGTCGCGGCGCGCGCCGACCGCGACCACGCGGCGTCGAACACGCGCACGGCACCGGACGTCGCACGAAGGAGCCCGAGCGCGCAACGCAGCGCGGTCGTCTTGCCGGACCCGTTCGGACCGACCAATCCGAGGACTTCCCCTGCGGACACGGCGAACGAGACGTCGTCGACGGCGACCACGCGGCGACGCGTGATCGGAGCGGTGAACGTGCGGGAGACGTGGATGAGCTCGAGGGCGGGCATTGGCCGAGCATGCTAGAGAACGGATGGAGCGGCCCGCGCCGTTTGGGGAGTGCCACGCGCAAGGATCGATCGAAGGTGAGGGGTGCCGACTTGTCCTGCATCGACTGCTGTGCGCCCATGCATCCTGTACCCCTGCGTGCCTGAATCCCTGAATCCCTGCTTCTACTGCTTCTACTGCTTCTACTGCTCACTGCACCCCTCGTCCCCTGCCTCCCTCTTTCGTGCATCCAACGAGGTCGGGCGGGAGGCAGGGGACGAGGTATGCAGTGAGCAGTAGAAGCAGGGATTCAGGGGAAGCAGGGATTCAGGGGAAGCAGGCGTTCAGGCCTTCAGGCGTTCACAGACGCAGACCTACTTCCACAGTTTCTCATCCTCGCCCTGCACGCCCTCCGGCAGCAGTCGCGGATACACGGCCACCCCGGACGAGCCAACGCCCGTGTACATCTCCACCGGCCATCCATCGTGCAGCTTGGCGTACGTCTCGACCTGCGCCGCTCGACGTCTCCATCCCCACTCGCGCGCGAGCGCTTCCATGCGCTTCGTCTCCGTCGCGTTCAACGTGACCTCGAAGCGCTCGATCAAACCGTCGCGTTCGACGTCGAGCGCGAGCTTCGACCCATCCAGATGCACTCCGCGTGGAGCGACCTCGCCGTTCTCGCGCCTGCCGTCCACCACGTCCGCGTCGAAGCCGTAGCGCGCCGCGTACGGCGCGAGGGCATACGCGGGAATGGTCGCGCCCTGGCTCGCTTGCGCCGCCTCACGCTGCTCGCGCTCCTCCGCACGTTTCGCCGCACGCTTCGACGCCGCGCGTTCGTACCTGGCGAGTTCGCTCGCATCGGCATCCGCCGCCTTCGCGACCGCGAGCGCTTGCTCCGGCTGTCCGCGGTCCGCGAGGCGTCGCGCGAGCTCGCGCAGCAGCGTCGCGCGCGCGGGATCGTCTTGTGGCACGCTCCGCGCGTTCGACGCCAGCGCATCGACCAACGGCTGATCGGCCACCGGATCGGTGAACGCGTTCAGCACGGCGCGGAACAGCGTCGCCGGCACCCACACGATGGGCTCCAAGCGATCGAGGATCGAGCGATGCAGCGCGGCACGCGCTTCGGCGTAGCGCCGCAGCGGATCGTGGCTGTCCCGGCGTCCCGTCCACACGAATCGACTGCGCTCGTCGTCGTGGCGCTCCGCCGCCGCGCGAGCGCGCTCCTCCGCGGTGGGACGCGGCGCGGGCAACAGGCGCGGATCGCCGCGCGACAGACGCGCCGCGGCGATCGCACTGGCATCGAGTGCTGGACCATCGCGTTGGTCGAGCCCCAGCTCGCGCTCGCGGGGCTCGACGCGAAGGGCTCGATCGAGGGCTTCCGCGCGTGCCTTCACCTGCGTCTCGATCGCGAGTGCCATCGCGTCGATCTCGGGCGCCGTGGGGCGCACGGTCCGCGCCACGTTCCAATGCATCGCGGCGACGTCCACGCGATCCCGTTCGAGCGCACGCTGGGCGAGCCACAGTTCCTCGCGCAGCGTCGCGTCTTCGAGCTCGGCGATCGCGTCGACGACGTCTTCGGACGCATCGCCCTGCTTCGCCAGACTCTTCTTCAGCGCCGCGAGCTTGCGGTCGCGCGCATCGAGCGGCACGTCGCGAATGAGCCCGTCGACCCCGTGCACGATGGGCTTCACGACGCCGATCGGGTTCGCGTTCAGAAATGCGTAGCCCGTCGCGAGCACGCCGTTGAAGAAGCCCGCGAACACGTTCCACACCGAGTCCCGCTCGAGCGCGAGTGCGTACCAGCGCTCATCCTGTTCGAGCAGATGCTCGACGTACGTCTTGAACAGCGGATCGTCCGCGCCGTCCCGCAACGCGTCCAGCGCGTCGAGCCGCTCGTCGCGAGCTTCGATCGCGAGGGCTTCGAGCACGCGGGCGCGTGTCGTCACGCCCGCCGGCCGCCGCGCGTCGACGACATACGTCGCTTCGGCGCTGGCCACTGCGGCGACGGTCGCCGGATCGAAGCGATCGCCGAGGGCGCTCTCGACGGCATGGCGCGTCGCGTCGACCAGATCGGTGCGCGCTTCGAGCACAGCGGGATCGAGCGTCAACGCTCCGCACCCCGCGAGTACGCACGACAGGACGACGCCCGCCAACCTCACACGCGCGCGACGAGCCGTCATGGCGCGGAACTCGCGATGCGATCGAGCAGCGCTTCGAGCGACGCAAGCCCCGCGCGCGCCTCCTCACGCTCCGGGATGCCGTCGATCGCGGCGACCTCGGCATACGTACGTCCTGCCGCCTGGATCAAGTTGCGCGCGCGCGTGGCATCGAACGTCGCCTGCGTCGGGTCGACCGCGACGACGTAACCGCGGGCGAGTTCGGCGTAGTAGTCGGCGAGCCGCAGGCGATGCTCGTGGATGCGCCGACTGTCGACGTGGTTCGCGATCACGCGCTGGGCGGAGTCGAGCGCGAGTTGCGCTCCGTCGTCGACGAACGCGCGCACGCGCCACAAGTACTCGCGTTCGCGGACGTCCTGGCGTTCGATCGCGCATTCGATGAGGCTCGCGCGCGGATCGGCGGCGTTCGCCGCGAGCAACTCCTTCAACGCCATACGCTGCGTCGCCAGCGCGCGCACGACGTCATCGGGCGAGCGCGCTTCGTCGGCGTCGAGTGGTCGGGTCTTCGTCGCGAGCTCGTCGCACAACGGCGCGCGGGTCGCTGCCAACACCTTCAGATCCGCCGCCTCGGGCCCCGGCAACGCCGCGACCTCACGCCACAGCGCGGCCGCGCCCGCGAAATCCGCGAGATGCTCGCGACACTCGGCCTGCGCGAAGCGCAACGCCGGCCGGAAGCGCGGATCCTCGATCAGGCTCTCGAAGTTCTCGAGTCGACGCAGCGTCGCTCGCCAGACGTTCTCCCCGGTGACGTCGCGCGGCGCATCGAAACGGTAGAGGTCCACGTCGCGCGCGAGCCCGAGCTCCGCAACGATCTCGACCAAACTGCGATACGGGCCGAGCGCGGGATCCTCGGGCGGCGATGCACAACCCGAAACGGCGAGCAGCGAAGCGAGCAGCCAACGGCGGACGAGCATGCGCGGAGCCCTGCGGTGCGGACGCGGAGGGGCACAGTGTTGCGGGTCGGCGAGTGGGATGCCAGGGGAGGCGCCGCGTCATCTCACGACGGCGCCCACCCTCGTCTTCCCGTGCTTCGCGAGGAACGCCTTCTTCTGCGTCGCGTCGAGCTTCTCGGCCTCACCCATCGTCTCGAGCAGCGCCTTCTGCGCCGCGGGTTCGGCTTTGCGCGCATCGAGCGCCGCCTTCCACGCATCGGCGAGCTTCGCGAAGCCCGCGGCCTTCGCGCGTGCCGAGCCCGCGGGATACCGCGTCGCGCTCGACAGCACGTCGGGGCTGCGGACCTCGTCGCCGACGATGAGGGCGATCTCTTGTTCCACTTCGCTCTTGATCTCGTCCTTGCGACGAGCGGCGGCGCGCGGGGCGTCGAACCACGGCGTCGCCTTCGCCGACTTGGCCAGCGCCTTCGCGAACTCGTCGCACTTGCCGTCGAACAACGCGCGGAACGAGTTCCTGGCGTCGTCGCGACCGATGCCACATGCCATCAGCGCCGCGACGTCGAGGCCGAGGTCCACGGTCGGATCGAGAGCCTCCTGCGCGTCCTTCGACTTCGGTTCGCGCCACGTGAACGTCGGTGGCGTCGTCACGTCGGCCGGCCAACCCACGCCCTCGGTCTGCACCCGCTTCACCGGTGTCGGTCGTGCGTTCACTCCGAGGCGGAAGTCGACGAGGCCCGAGGGGCACTTGAACCCGTTCGGGATGATTCCCCAGCCGCCGGTCGCGCGTCCGATCGAGACGCAACGGCCGCGTTCGGTCACGGCCCACGCGAGCGTCTCCGCCGATGAGACCATCGACGCGTCCTGCAAGAACACGACGGGGCCCGCGAATTGCCACGACCCCGAAGGCTCGATCCGCCCATGCAAACCGTTGTCCTCGCCCTCGGGATAGAGCCGGCCTGCGATCTCCCAGGCCGCGGCGTCGCCGCCACCTCCCGCGTGACGCGCATCGAGCACCAATGCGTCCATGTCCTTCAGGCGATCGAAGGCCGAGTGGACTTTCGTGACCGTCGCGGCATCCATGCCGCCCGTGATCACGAGGACGCCGATGCGCTTGCCCGAGCGATGCTCGACGAAGCCGGAGACCGCGCCCTCTTGCCATGCGAGCCCGGGCGCGAGCAACGCTCGCGATGGGTCGAAGGCCTTGCCGCTCTGCGCGAAGCGCATGAGCTCGAAGTCCTTGGCCTTGCCGTCCGGTGTGGCCACGAGCACGTGCGCGACGTTCGCGCCTCGATACGGCAGCAGCGCGTTGCCGAGCGATGCGTAGAGGCTGTGGTCCGACGACGTGCCGAACCAACGCGTCAGGCGCGCGTGATCGCGGCCGAGCGCGATCCACGCGGGCTCGTGCCCGATCTCGATCAGCGCGGAGCCGAGCGGCGGAACGCGCGTGCGGTCGACGCTCGCCTCGAAGCCCGCGACGACGAACTTGCCGGCGTCCTCGCGCCACCACAGCCCGCCCGCGAAGATGCCGTCGAACTTGCGCGGAAGGTCGTCCCGCGCCACCGCCGATCGCGTCACTCCGGTGTGCGCGTCACCGAGCGTCGCCAACAGCTCCATGACGTTCTTCACGTGCTCGGCGTCGCTCACCGCAGACGCGAAGCGCGGCTCGAAGCGATCGCAGATCGCCTTCCAATCGAGCTTGCGCACGTGCACCGCCGCGCCCTTTTGCGCCACGGTCGAGCGGATGAACTCGAAGTCGTCGACGTAGCGCGGATCACCCGCGGCGACGGCCAGCGCGGAGCCGAGCAACAGCGCGAGGGCAGCGGTCGGCATCAGTGCGCTCTCTTCGATCGATCAGGGGTGTTCGGACATCCCGACGAGCACGATGCCAAGACGCACGTCGGTCGTGTCCTTCGCGTCCTTCGCGCGACCCTTGATCACGACGTCGGCGATCCACTCGTCGCGCTCGGTGTGCTTGTAGAACTGCGGGCCGTCCTTCGCTTCGACTTCGGGCCGCAACAGGTACAGCACCGTCGGGTGATCGCTCGGCGAGGCCGCCATCGCGAGCTCTTCGAGCGCCTTCATCGACGCGAGCGGTGCCGGATCCGGATCGTGCTCGAAGTTCGTCAGCACGACGAAGTCGCGACTCGGCGCGGTGCCGAGGTGGTTGCCGTCGGACGGTTGCAGGCCGTAGCGCAGGATCCACGTTCCGGCCGGGATCGCGTTGTCGCGATAGTCCGAACCGCGGTCGTAGCTCTTCAGGATGCCGACGAACGACGTGACCGGGATCTGACCGAATTGGATCGCGCTCTTGTCCTCGGCGTCGACGATCGGCAGTTCCTTGACCGTCCACAGGTCGTACAGCGGCTTGATCTCTTCGCCTTTGCGCGTCGTCACGCGCAGGCCGTTCTCGACGACCAGCGCTTTGAACGCCTCGGGCACGTCGGCCGGCACCGCATCGTCCTTCGCCGCGCCTTCGCGCGCGACGTCGAGCGCCTGCATGCCGAACTCCGCTTTGTCGGCGTCGGTGCGCTGCGCCGGCGGCAGGTTCGCGATCGCGACCGGCACCATGCCGTTCTCGGTGAAGCGCGCGGTGAACGCGCCGCGGCGTTGGACTTCCGTGAAGCGCGCGTCGAGCTCTGGCACCTCGACGGTGAACGTCTCGGCGACCGCGGGCGTCACACCCGACACGTCTTGCAGCGGCGGATAGAAGATCGACTCGTTGCCGCAGTGCTTGTCTTCCTTGTGCACGCAGCGCGTCTTCGCGTTGACGATCGTGCCCGCCTCCAGCGTCGCGCAGCCGGCGTTGTCGCAGCAGCCGGTCGCGAGCTCGATCGCGACGACGTGTTCGTTCGTCACCCGCGCGCGCATCGGCTCGAGCTGCGCCGTTGCGAACGAGCGCAATGCGTCGCGCTGGGCCGCATCGGCCTTCGCGTCGAGCAGCAACACCGACTTCACGTCCGTCGCCGTTTCATACGGGTTGCCGAACGTGGCATCCGACGACAGCACCGCGACTACCGCGAGCCCTGCGACGTCGACGCCGCCGATGGCGCCGCGATCGACCTTCCACGCCAGGGCTGCTTCGCGTCCGACGATCCCGCACTCCGCGTTCGCGAAGCACGGTCCCGTGTAGACGTCGCACGTCCGAATCTCGAGATATTGGCCGGAGACGTCGACTCCGACGGTCGTGTTCGCGGTCGGGACGTTCGCGAGAGCCAGGGTGCACAGCAACGACGGGAACAGCATGCGAATCCTCGGGGGCAGGGCGCCGGGGTTAGCAGCCCGTTGAAAACGTCTGCCGAGCAGTCGGGCGAGCGAGAACGAGCAGGGCGAGGCGCGCTGACGAGGCGTATTGAATCGAAATACGGCGAGGAAGCGCAACGAAGCCATGCTCGTTCGCAGCCGGCCGAATGCCGGCAGACTTTTTCAACGGGCTGTCAGGTCGACGGACGATCGCTTACGTAGCACTCGCGGTCCGGGCCGCAAGCATCCATGGAAAGCGGTCGAGCGCCCGGCCCGAGAGGGGTGCAGGTCTTCAAGCACCAATAGTGGTTGCGGTCGTGCTCGCCCGGCTTCAGCAACGAGTCGTCGTTCGCCGGACGCACCACTTGCGTGTAGTACATCTCCTTCGCCCGCAAGTGGATGCAGAGCTTGTGACCGGCCGGGGCACGAGTGTTCAGGAACGTCATCGCACGACCTCCTTGCCCGCCGCCCGCAGCAGCGCGCGCGTCAACGCGACCTTCGCGAGCTCGACCTTGTGACCGTTGTTCTTCAGCGGCGTCGCGTCGGCGACGACCTTCGCGGCCGCCGCCGCCGCGGTCTCGGCCGTCAGCGCTGTGCCGACCAAGCCCGCGACGTCGACGCTCCACGGGGTCGGCGCCACGTGACCGAGGCACGCCGTCGCGGCGGTGACCTTGCCATCGGCGAGCGTGATCGCGACCGAGGCGGTCGCTTCCGGCCAGTCGAGTCCGTGGCGCGAGCGCACCTCGTACGTCGCGCTCATCGCGCGCGACGTCGGCACGACGACGTGCGTCAGGATCTCGTTCGCGGCGAGCGTGAACTCGCGCTCGGTTTCGTTCGCCGGCGTGCGGTAGAGGTCTTTCACGGCCAGCGAGCGCTCACCGTTCGGGCCGCGCACCTTCACGCTCGCGCCGAGCGCAATCAGCGCGGGAGCGAAGCTCGACGGGTTCACGTATTTCGCGGCGCCGCCGTTGCCGAACACTGCGTGGTCGCGGTGATCACCGGCCTCGACCATCGACGCGCCATCGTGTTGCGCGAGCAAGCCATGTCCGCGGCGGAAGTACCAGCAGCGCGGGCGCTGCAGCAGATCGCCGCCGATCGTGCCCATCGATCGCAGTTGCGGCGAGTGGACTCCGGCGGCGGCTTGCGTGAGCGCCGTGGGGACCGACGCATGCGCGAGCAGCGCATCCAGCGTCGTCATCGCGCCGATCACCAGCGAGTCGCCCTCCGGCGCGATGCCGGCGAGGCCGACGTTCGCGAGGTTCACGAGGCGCTTCGGCCGCACGATGAAGTCCTTCATCAGCGACAAGAGATCGGTGCCGCCGGCGAGGACCTCGGTATCGCCCCATGCCGGAGCGAGCAACTTCAGGGCCTCGTCGATCGACTTCGGCGCGGCGTATTCGAACGATTGCATCAGGCACCAGCCTTTCCGAGCGCGAGCAGGACTTCACGCGGCGTGATCGGGCAACGCGGAACGCGCACGCCGAGAGCGTTCGCGACCGCGTTGGCGACGGCCGCCATCGGCGAGATGACGGGCGGCTCACCGAGGCCGATGACTCCGCGCTGGTGATGGCGCTCGGTCTGCATCATGTGGACCTCGATCTCGCCGACGTCGCCGGCGCCGGCGAGTCGATAGAACTCCATGTCCGGGTTCAGCACCATGCCGGTGATCGGGTCGAGCACGCGCTCTTCGTACAGCGCGCTGGTGATTCCCATGATCACACCGCCGTAGACCTGGCTCTCGGCGGTCTTCAGGTCGACGATCGTGCCGCAGTCCTGGACCGCGACGACCTTCGACACCGTGACGACGCCGGTCTCGACGTCGACCTCGACCTCGGCCATTTGAACGCCGCCGACTCCGGAGTTCATCAGCGACCGATCTTCCTTGCCGCGACCGACGATCGGATTGGGCCCGATCGCGCGACACGCGTCCTTGAAGGCGATCTTCTTGTCCGGCTCGCCGACGACGCGGATCACGCCGTCGCGGGCTTCGAGTTGCTCGGGAGCGACGCCGAGTTCACCCGCGACCTTCGCGAACAGCTGATTCGCCGCGTCGACGGCGCCGACGCGCGCCGAGCTCGACACGCCACCCACCGTGGTCGAGCCGCCCGAGCCGCCCGACGGCGGGAACTTCGATTCGCCGATCTTCACGGTCACGGCTTCGAGCGGCAGCCCGAGCGTTTCGGCGACGACGATGCCGACCACCGTCTTCGTGCCGCTGCCGAGATCCTGCGTGCCCATCGCGAGGTCGACGGAGCCGTCGGCATGAATACGCACGTCGCAGCTCGATTCGTGTCCGCCGCCACCCCACGTGTGCAGCGACAGGCCATGTCCGGTGCGGATCACGCCTTGCTTCGCGTCACGCGGCTTCCACTTCGCCGACCACTGCATCATGCGATCGGCGATGTCGAGCTCTTCGGAGTAGATGTCGGCGAGCTGGCCGGTCAGCGCGAGGTTCTTGCGCACCAGCGCGAGCGGATCCATGCCGAGCTTCGCCGCGAGGTCTTCGAGCGCGGCCATCGTCACCAGCGCGCTCTGCGGATGGCTCGGCGCACGCCACGCGCGAGCCGGGCCCGCGTGCGTGACGATGCCGGTGTGCGACACACGCACGTTCGGGATACCCGCGAAGACGTACGGCAGGGTCAGGTTCGAGCCACCGCCCGCACCCGCCGAACCCCACCCCTCCGAGACCCAACCGGTGATCGTGCCGTCTTCCTGCGCCGCGATGCGAACGTCGGCGTAGCCCGACGGGCGCGAGCCGGCGATCATCAGTTCCTGGTCGCGCTCGAGCATGACCTTGACCGGGCGCTTCGTCTCTTCGGCAATGCGCAGCGCGGTCGCGTCCCACGAATCGAGCGAGAATTTCGAGCCGAAGCCGCCGCCAAGCACGTGGCAGATCGCTTCGACGTTCTTCTGTTCGGCCCCGGTGATCGACGCGACCTGCTCGGGGATTCCGGAGATCGCCTGCGTCGACGTCCAGATCACGACGTGCTCGTCGTCCTTGAACTGCGAGACCGAGCCGTGCGACTCGAGGCAGCAGTGCGTGATCTGCGCGCAGCCGTAGCGGCCCGTCGACGTGACCTTCGCCTCGGCGAAGGCCTTGTCGGCGTCGCCGCTCTTCTTCTCGCGCGGCCGGCCGCGGAACTCCTTCGCCACGGCGTCGAGGTCCTTGTCCTCCGCGTTGTGCGGCAGCACGTCGTACGTGACGACGATCGCTTTCGCGGCTTCGCGCGCGCGCTCTTCGGTGTCCGCGGCGACCACCGCGACTTCGACGCCGGCATACGAGATCTCGTCACCCGGCTTCACCAACTCGAACGCGCGGACGACGCCCGGCATCTTCGCGGCCTTCGAGACGTCGATCGACTTGATCTTCGCGTGGCCGTACGGACACCACGCGAACTTCGCGTACAGCAGGTCCTTCGGGTTCTGGTCGTATGTGTACTTTGCGCGACCCGTGACCTTGTCGGGGCCGTCGAGGCGCGAGACGCGCTTGCCGAGTAGACGGGTGTCCTCGAGCTTCGGCCAGTTCTTGTCCATGCGCATCGAGCTCATCGGCGGCCTCCCTTCGCGGGAGCGCCCGCGCTCATGCAGGCCTTCTTCAGGCCGACGTACGTGCCGCAACGGCAGAGATTGCCGCCGAGGCCTTCGAGCACCGCGGCGCGGTCCGGGGACGCGTTCGTGCGCAGGACGGCTTCGCAGGCCATCACGAAGCCCGGGGTGCAGAAGCCGCATTGCTGCGCGTCGTGTTCGACGAAGGCCTTCTGGATCGGCGCGAGTTCGGCGCCGTTCGCGAGGCTCTCGACGGTTTCGATCGCGCGGCCCTGCGCGGCGATCGCCAGCGTGGTGCAGGAGTACGCGGGCTTGCCGTCGATCAGCACGGTGCAGGCGCCGCAGGTGGCGCGATCGCACACCTTCTTGGTGCCGGTCAGGTCGAGCTGGTTGCGCAGCGCGTCGAGCAGCGTCGTGCGCGGCTCGACGGCGAGTTCACGCACGGAGCCGTTGATCGAGAGCTTGATCGCGACCGCCTCGGGCCCGACGCAGGGGTTCGCGGCCTGTGCGGCGGCGCGGGCTTCGGCGGAGAGGGCTTCGATCGAGCCGGCGACGATCGCGCCGGCTCCGACACCCTTCAAGAAATGGCGTCGGGACAGACCATTCGGGTCGGACATGAGGACAGGGTCCTTTCCGGAGGGGACCGGGGGGCGCGGGAGTGTAGCGAACGCTCGGGCCGCTCGGCCCGATGCCCGCTCGGGCATCGATGCGAGCCGGGGCCGTAGGCCCCGGGCCCCATCCGGCGCA
>JBPOIU010000015.1:0-8055 GCA_052034255.1 Planctomycetota bacterium
CCGCCCAGTTTGAATCCATACGGCCGCTTGTACGTGAAACACTCGGAGATCCCGTGCGGCTGCGACTAGTCGAGGTCGCGGATGAACCGCTCGCGTTTCAGCTGCACGGTTTAGGGCAGCGTGGCGCCCTCGTCGGGTCCCTCGATCTTCACCGCGGTGAACGTCTGCACCAGGTCCGAGATCTCGGACGCCAGCCGATCGAATTCGATCATGCGCTTGTTGTAGTCGCGCTTGAACGTGTACCCGGCATCGAGCGCTTCGGGATCGTTGTGATCGATGCCGAGCCAAATGTCGTCCGACAGCGCGAGCATGTTCTCGCGCACGCGTTCGAGGTCGCGCAGGATCTCGCGAATCGTGTTCGTCATGGGTTCCCTTCTCGACAACCGATGCGACGTTCAGTCCATGTACCAGTTCGGATCGGACTCGCGCGCTTCCTCGCCACCGAGTTTCTCAACCTCGCTCGGACGGAACCAGTCGGGCCAGCGCGGGGCCTCGATCGACAGGCCGTGCGCGACCGCGAGCAAGTGCAGCGGCGCCTGTGATCCTGCCGCACTCGGAATGCGGACGACCGGGTCGTACCACGACTTCCATTCGTAGCGACGCACCTCGATCTGCGCGGCCTCGCCTCGTGCTGTTGCGGGATGGCCCGCCGCGAGCTTGCGTTCGATGTGCGGATGTCTGCCTGCTCCGCCGGTTCGGAGGATGCGCAACGACCGCCACCGTTCCATCGCGGCGCGATTGTGTGCGTCCTTGCGGTACGCGGTGCACCACGACTTTCGCAACGTGTGTTGGAACTCGTGCGACAGCGCCCGCTGCTCGCTCAGCGTGACGCTCGACAGTTGATCGCCTCCGAGGCCGAACGAAACATCGTCGTAGCAGACGATCTTCTGGCCCGTGCCGGGTTCGCCGAGGTGGATCAGCGAGATCTCGGTCGTTCCGGCGCCGATGTCGACGACCGCGTAAAGACCCGGGATGCAATCGGGGTGTTCGGACAGCGAGATCACCGGTGCCACGGTCTCCGGCAACACCTTGAACGGTCGGTCGGACTCGGGCGCAACCGTCGACTCGATCAAGGGTCGCAGGATCTCGTGCGTCTCTCGCACCGAGGATCCTTGGCCGATGCGGCGCTCGACCGAAGCGGCCCAGGCAGCTGCGAGAATGTGTTCGTAGCGCGACTTGAGCTCGGGGTTCTCCACGTGGCTCATGGGCGCCGCGACATTGAGCACGATGCGAGCGGAGCGACTCGGCGTGCGCGCCTCGATGTCGGTACGGATCTCTCCGATGATCCACGCGAGATAGGCCGCCACCAGAACGTCGACTTCGTTGGCCGGGGGCGAATCGGTCGTGTCGTGTTCGAGCAGCCGGACTTTCAACGAACGATGCAGTTGGCCGCGAGCGCGCCTGCGCCAAGCTTCGCGCCCGAACCAGTTCTGATCGTCTTTGACCAGTACGAGCGACGGCGACGCGAACGCGGGATACTCGTCGGTCTCGGTGCCGACACGAGGGTCGACGATGAGCGCGTCGGGTGTCGTGGGATCATCGCGCCGCCGCACGACGATCTTGGTCGAGTGCGTGCCGTAGTCGAGCCCGACGATGAACGTCGGAGAACGCGGGCTCGGCGGGTCGCGCTTCGTGCGGGACTCGATCATGCCGCGTCTCCGTTCGTCGACTCGGTTCGCACATGACGAACGTCGGCGATCGCGATCGCGATCGGGGCGTCGAGGACGACGCTGACCTGCTCCTGACGCGCGAGTTCGTCGAGCTTGCGGTCGCGCCGTTCCTCGGCTTTCTCGATCTGTGCGCGAAACATGCGCTGGATGCTCTCGTCGTGCCCCCGCGCTTCGACCTTGTCGAGCTTCGCGCGCACCTGGACCAAGCGTCGGCGTGCTTCGTCGAGAATCAGCTTCTTCTTGCGCGCGATCAACGCGTCGTTCTCGCGACGCTCGATTTCCTTGAGCTCGCGATTGCGACGACGCGCTTCGGTCGTCATGGCCGCGAGCGCGTCGTCGGCGAGGGCTGGCGGCGGCTGCGACTTCGACCACTCGCTGCCTTGCTCACTGAGCAAGTGGAGTAGGCGCTCGGACGCTTCGGAAGTCAGGAGCTTCCGCGACTGGCACGACCACGCGACGAGCTCGAGAAACCGGCGCTTTCGTACGCCCTCGACTTCTTGCGTGTGCACGACGATCGCGATCTCGCCCTCCGGAATGTCGGGGTCGATTTGCGGATCCACGCGCACCATGCCGGCACCGACGCGCGTCTCGGGTTGACGAAGCGAGTCGCCCAGCGTCGCGACCGCAGCGCGGATCAGCGGGCTCGATACGTTCAGGAGTTCGATCCCCGGAGTGGGGTAGGCCGCTTGGCCATCCGTCGTGAACGTCATGCGACCGTCCACGTGATCGAACACGACATCACCGTCCGCCGCGTGACGGAGATCGGCGCGCAATGCATCGTTGACGCGCAGACTGAAGACGTCGCCGCCTTCGTCCTTGAGGCGCAGACCCGAGTGCTTGACGTCGAGGAAGCCCCGAACGACCGAAAGCAGCGCACGCGGCGACAGGAATCGACCGAGCTTGCGCACGCGCTCCATCTCGTCGCGAATGAAGTCCTCATGTCCGAACAAGTCCGATGCCTGCGCTTCGAGCTGTTCGAGTTCGAGTTTGCGCTTCTCGATGGCGTTCGCCGCCTGTTCGACCCGCGCGTCGGCCTCCTCGGGAAGCAGCCGGCCCGCGATGTAGTCGGCCTGAAGGTCGCTGATCGTCTCGCCGAGAATGGACTCGAGTGCGCCGATGCTGCGCTCGAAGATCTTGATGCGGTCATAGAGGCGGAACAGGATCCGATCCTCGACCGTGCCTTCGACGACGAGCGTGTGGATCACGAGCACGTCGGCCTGCTGCCCGAACCGATCGATGCGGCCGATGCGCTGTTCGACGACCATCGGATTCCAAGGCAGGTCGTAGTTCACGAGTTGGTGGCAGAACTGGAAGTCGAGGCCTTCGCTACCGACCTCCGTCGACACGAGCACGCGCATCTCGGGATCGTCGCGGAACCGTTGAATGACCTTGCCGCGCTCGTCGGTTGCCGGCTGGTTCGGAGTCGACGGGACGTCGCCGGCGATGCGCAGCGCCGGGATCCCACGTTCAGTCAATTCACGGGCGAGATAGACCGAAGTCCCGACGAAGTACGTGAACACGAGGACCTTCGTGCCCGGCTCCTGACGTTCGATCTCCTGCAAGATCGAAACGAGTTTCTCGAACTTCGAGTCGCGCGGGAGCACCACTCGCTTGGTCCTCGCCGTCGCGGCCGAACCCGGTGCGCTCGCGTCTTCATCGGAGGCGATGTCCGAGAGTTCGTCGGCGAGATCCGGAGCGTGGATCTCCGCGTACTTCTCGAGCATCGCGGGGAGGCAGCTTGCTGCTTGACGTGCACGCTGGATCTGACCGAAACCCATCGCTTGGCGCACCCAGCCGTGGCCGTTCACACCGTCCACGAGTTGCGTGTATGCGAGCTGCTCGGCGTCGGTCCACGGAACGCGATGCACCTTTGGGCGCCGGACGGCACGGTGCTCCTGGACATCGCTCTTGCGCGTGCGCGTCATCACCGCCGACAACGGATGGAGGCGGTCGATCTTGCGTTCGACATCGATCCACTCCCGTCGCGTCGTCGGTGCTGAACGCTCGAGAGCGGCGATGACGTCAGCCGCGAGCGGATCCTCGATCGAACCCGACTTTCCGGACGCGAAGACATCTCGCAGGGCTTCGATCACTTGCGGAAGGCGCTCTGCATCTCGAGTTCGCACGAGCGCGAGCGCTCGATGCAGCGGCTCGTGATGGCGCAGGTCCGCATCGAACGCCGACTCGCTCGTGTAGTCCTTGGGACGGAGCGCGGAGGCCAACGTGTAGAGGTCGCGATTCCGCAAGTGCAACGGGGTCGCCGTCAGCAACAGCACGCAGTCGGCGATGTCGCAGAGATCTGTCAGCATCGTTGCGGTCAAGGTGCCGGGATTGCGCGCGTGGTGCGCTTCGTCGACGATCGCGACGTCGAGTTGAGCGACGACGGCCTTGAACTCGTCGATGAGACCACGGTTCCGCAGCGACTGCATCGAGACGATGCCACGCAACGGCGTCCGCGCCGGATTCTCGCGGGCGCGATGCAGGTACTCGAGCAAACTGTTGCGTTCGTAGATGACGAAGTCCTGGCCGAACTTGCGGTTCATCTCCTCGCGCCATTTCTGGCGCAAGCGCGACGGGCACACGACGAGCACGCGCTCCACAGACTGCCGCGCCTCGAGTTCCGACAGGACAAGTCCGGCTTCGACCGTCTTGCCGAGACCGACTTCGTCCGCGATCAGGAGCCGGCGGTCGACCGAGTCGAGGAGTTTCAGCAACGGCTTGTACTGATACGCCTCGAACAGGATGCGCTGCGCGTTGTACGAGTACACCGTGCTGCGATCGCGCTGGCGGATACGCTCGACCGCCAGTGCGCGCCGGAACGACTCGAGCGGACCGAAGTGCCCGCGCTTCGCGAGATCCTCGACACTCGTCGCCGTGGCTTCGTACGGCTCGAGTTGGTCCTCGGCGAAGTCCTTCACCGATCCCGTCGCGAACATGCGCACGCGAACCCAGTACTCGCCCGCATCGCGACGCGGCTGCGCGATCACTTGCCCGACTTCACTGCGGTTGGTGGCGCGCACGACCGTGTCGCCTTCGTTGAATCGCGGTGCTTCTTCCATTCGTCGTGTCTCCCGTTCTTCTTCTCGGCGACCCCGGACTTCGACGGAGCACGCTACTCCGTCATCCCCGCTACGCCGCCAAGGACGCTGACCTGACATCGATTCGGAGACGGGTGGGAGTCGGCCGTCGATCGGGCCGGGTTCCACGACCCGAATCCGAGTCAAGTACCCGTGAGCCGTCGGGAGCGGGCGACGCGTCAACAGCGCAACTTCGTTGCCTTCGAATCCCGACACCGATACCGTCCGTCGAAATAGAGCATTGTCCTCAGTCGTCGATCTCCGCGTGTGACAAGGGGCTGAGTTTCGCTGTCGGGGGGCGTCCCATGCGCAAAGTTGCGCGTCAGATGTTTGGTCGATCACTGCTGCTGCTTCCTGTGTTCCTTGGCTCGTATCGCGATGCGGCCGGGGGCACATCCGCCTACAGCGGCGCCCCGGCAAACATCCAAGCCGCAATCGACGCACTCAGCCCAGGTGACACGTTAATTGTGCCCGCAGCGAGCTATCCACCGATCACAATCACAAAGCCAATAACTCTGATCGGAAATCCAATCTGTACGTTTGATGGCGGTTGGAATAGCAACAACACGCCCGCGATCACACTTCAGGGTTCGGGATCCGGCGACGTCGTGCTTTCACGGGTGCAGACCACCGGCTACGCGAGTGCTTGGTCATCATCGTCCGGAACGAGCAACCACGGAATCTATGGCTATGGGTTCTCCGGACTCTATCTCCTCGACTGCACAATCAATCCGCTGGTCTTCAGCATCGAACCAATCGACGGCTCGTACTTCGGATTGAGTGGCGGCTTCGGTATTCTGGTCGGGCAAATCCCGCAAGTCGTCATCGAACGATCGACAGTACTGGGCGGGGACGCACTCGGCGTTTGCTTTCCAGCACCCGGTGCGTCGGGCGACAAGAACGGCGGAGACGGAATCTCCGCCTATGGCTCAACCGTGGTCGTGCTCGACTCGCATGTTGCCGGCGGTGCCGGCCCAAACTACTCCAACGAGTCATATATTATTGAAATTCCGAATGAGCCATGCAATCCAACCGCGTGGGGCTCACCGGGCACAGGCATCGTCGCTAGCACGGTCGTAGCTTCGAACAGCACGATCATAGGTGGACCGGGCGGTACCGCTTCTTGCGACGGCTCAGCGTTGTTCACATTTGCCGCGGGGGACCAGGTTCAATTTTCAGATACCTGGAAGTCGATTCCGAGTGACTTCACCGCGAGCGGGGCACTCGTCAACAACTCCAGCTGGACGCTGTCTTGGACAGGCTCCTTTGCTGTCCTGCTTGCTGGCGTCCCTGGTCCGCTCCTGAACATCGGGAATCAAGTACTCCTCATGCAACCGAACTCTGTTTTTGTCGTGGCCGTCATCGCAGGACCAGGCATCAGCATCCCAGTCTCTCTTCCCCCGTCACTGATCGGTTTCAATGTTGTCCTTCAGGCCGGCCTGGATTCCGGGGTACTGAGTCGCCCTGTCGTAGCCTCACTGTTGCCGTGAATCTCAAGGTCCAGCGGGACACACTAGAATCTTCACGCGATCGCGGCGCCGGTTGAAGAAGGCGAAGAGGTGGCCGGAGAACGGATCGTCGCCGAAGCGATCGCGCACGAGAGCGCAGAGGCCGTCGAACGCTTTGCGGCAGTCGACTGGCTCGCGCGCGAGGAAGATGCGAACCGAGGGCGGCAGACTCAGCATCGGGAGTCGAGCGAGGAGACCAAGCGCCGCAGCTCGCTCGCGTCGAAGCCCGTGGGAACCGCGATGCGGACGCCGCTGGTCAGCGTGACGTCGAAGGTCTTCGCCGACTCGGATACGACATCGGCGGTCGGGGTCGGCGTGACCTCAACGAAGCCCGGGTGTGTTCTGAACAAGATGCGGTGGTAGTAAGCGAGCCGCCAGATTGGCTCGCCGCTGATCTCGCCCAGAGCTCTGAAGCTCAGCCCCTCGCGGTCACGTCTCTTGAGCAAGGCGAGCATGCGCTCGCGGATCGTCGTCGCCATCGCCGGTACCTCCGGCGCGGACTCTCGATCAACAGGTCAGCGTGGGCAAGGTGGCGTTCGCCGGACGCGTACCGCCATTCATCGCATGCCCCGGAGTTGGTCATCGTCAAACGCGAACCATGCGAGCTGAGAAGCAACTCAAGTCGCCACTCATGTGACCGTCCACCGGAGATCCCACTCGCGCCTGACTAATGCAAGTCATGGGTCCCGTCCAATCGCGTCGTCTACATATGGATAGTGCCTACCCAGAGCATTCAGGATCGCGGTCCCTGCCTGCACAGTAAGTCGCTTGAGATCAAAGAAATCCAAGACTGCCCTGAGGTGGGCATCTGAACCAGGCTCAGTTCCGATCGCCGTCGCAAGTCTTCGTGCCACGAATTGAAGCTCGCTCGGCGGAATCTCTTCGAGAACGCGTGGACCGCGCTCGCGCACGGAAATCGCCTTGCAGCCAGCCAAGCGCACCACAGCGTCGACAGGATCTCCCGTGCCGGCTTCGTCCTCCTGGACAATGCGACCCGCCGTAACCGCAAGCTGCAATGCGTTATCCATCATGCGCTTCAACTCTCCCCCCATCCTATGCACTCCGCTCCCCCGGAGATAAATGTCATAAGCGCGTCGAGCGACAACCGGACCCTCGACCGTGATAATCCGAACGAGGCCATCGGACACGGTTGCAGCCGGCGCGTACCGAGGATCGTGACCCGTGACGCCCTGATAAGGAACATAGGGCGCACGCGCGAGAAGTAGAGGTAAACGTTCGGGAGCTTCTCCGTGCGCGGACGCATCTGCGCGCGACACCGCTGACTGCGATTTAGTATCCACTTCCGGCAATTTGCGAAAGCGCTCGCCACTCGACGCGCCAAAACTCAGTAGTGCCTGGTGCGAATCCGAAGCGACGACACTGGTCGAGTCGACTACCACGACTTCGGATCTCACACCCGCGTCACTTGAGACCGACCCCTGTATCGAGCCAGCGGTCTCGGTGGAAAGCGGAGCCGGTGGTTCGGCAGCCGCCACGTCGACACCACCGGGTCGAATTCCCAATCGCTCCAGCTCGGCCCAAACCGGCACCATTGCCCGCGACGGGTCACGATAGTAGTCACTTCCGCGAACACGAGAGAACCGCCAACCCGCGCGTTCAAGATCTCGCTGCCTTGACATGTCGTATTCGTAACGTTCTGGGCCGTGCCACACATCGCCGTCGCACTCGACGGCAAGACGCCCTTGCATCCCTTCCACGACTAGATCGATGCGGTACTTGTGATTCGTTGGATCACCGACACTAACTTGTGTGCGGACATGGAACCCACGTTCCGTGATA
>JBPOIU010000008.1:0-25856 GCA_052034255.1 Planctomycetota bacterium
CGGCCTCTCGAACGCACGGGGCGGCTTCTGCCGCGTCCAACTGGTGTTCCCACCCCTCAAGAACGCGGTTGAGCTGGGGTGCCTGCACGAGACGTATCAGCGGATCGCCGCATCCGTGCGGAACGACGAGAGGCCGGGGGCCAGGGCCGGCGGTCGTGCCGGGTCCGGGGACCTATCTGGCGACGGAGTGGGCTGGAGCCTGGCGGCTTTGGGACCGGGGAGGATTGCGGCTCGCGCCTTCGGCGCTCCATCGCATCGGTTGAAGGCATGGGTGCCGACGCGATGACGGGGACGGAGGCGCCTCCGTCCCCCATCTGTCCCCCGTCTGTCCCCCTTGCCCGCGGATCGCCGCATCCGTGCGACACGAGCGAGAGGCCGGTGGAGGCTGCAGCCACCTTTGCACCTCCAGGGCTGCGGTTCTTGCGCGGCGGCCGCTCGTGACCTTGGCCAGCATGGCTTCTTGCGCCGCTACCTGCGCCGCGTGCGCATCCAGCCACGCGATCTGTCCCGCTCTCGCCGCCGCTTGTGCTCGCTCCGCGAGTTCACGCGCCTTCGGCTCGACCTCGCGTTCGCGGCGTTGCCACTCGAGGTTCGCCCGTGCTTGCTCATCCAGCCGGTCCCGAAGCTCGCGCCTCGCGTCGGACTTCACCGCATCGAGTTGCGCCGCGCGCCACTCGAGTTCCGCGCGCGCGGCCTCGATGCGCGCCTGTTTGCGACCGAACCATGGCAACGGCAGCGCGATGCTCGGGCCCACCCGTGTTGGTTCACGTTCCGCTCCGTCTGCACGTTCGGGCCGCAAGACGCCTGCTCCTAGACCTAGCGCCGGCATTCCCCCCGCGAGCTCCAGCGCCGCACGCGCCTCCTCGACCCGCTGCTCGTGGACGCGCACGTCGAGTCTGCGCGCCAACGCCGCCTCGAACTCCTCGTCGGTGACCGACGGTGTCGTTCCCGGATCGAATGGGACGAGCTCCACCGTCGCCTCATCACCCTCGAGCCCGATCCGCTGCGCGAGCGCCCGCCGCGCCGCGCGCGCCTCCACGATCGCCGCGTCGCGCGCGAGCTCGGCCTCGATGAGTGCGAGTCTCGCGACCTCCGCTTGCGTCGCGCGCGCCGCCCCGGCCGCGACCTGCGCGTCGAGTGCCTCGGCAAACGTCCGCGCGAGTTGCGCGATGCGTTCACGCGCGAGCACCGCCTCGTCCGCGGCGAGCGCAGCGATGTACGCGTCTTGCACCTCATGCACCGCGGCGACGCACTCCCGCGCGACGTCGAACACCGCGGCGCGCAACGCCGCGTCCGCGACGTCCCGTCGCGCCGGGATCCGCAACAGGTCCAACAGATCGAGCGCGAGTGCCGCTTCGAGCTCCGGATCGCCACCGCCGATCGGGAACAGCGCGGACGCAGTGAGTTCGGGCTCGCTCGGGAGCACTGTCAACGACCACTCGGCTTGCGCGACTCCCGCGCGTGCCAACGCCGCGCGAACTCCGGGCGCGTGGGCGAACGCGCGCGCCACGCACGCGTCGATCGTCAGCGGACCCGCCGTCGCTTCCGCTGTCGACGCGAACGGGATGGCCTGTTGCGCCAACGCGCGCGCGGTCTCGACGCTGCCGGTCGGCCGCTCGCCAACACATGCCGTCAGCGCGAGCACGGGGAGCGAACGCGCGATGGCGACTCGTACGCGCCTCATCCGACCACCTCCGCGCGCGGCGTCACTGGCCGGCCGAAGCGCAAGTAGAGCGCTGGCACGACGATCATGTTCAGAAGCGTCGACGACAGGAGGCCGAACAGGATCACGCGCGCCATCGGCACCAGGATCTCGGTGCCCGGCTCGTCGCCGCGCAACGCGAGTGGGATCAAGGCCAAGCCCGCCGCCAGAGCCGTCATGACGATCGGCGGCAACCTCTCGATCGAGCCGCGCAGCACCGCGTCCCGCAGGGACAGCGCTTCGCCCGTCGCCTGGAGATGCCGCACGTGCGACACGAGCATGATCCCGTTGCGCGCCGCGACACCGAACACCGTGATGAACCCGATCAGCGACGCGACCGACAGCACACCGCCGCCGGCGAACACGCCGAGCACACCACCGATCAATGCCAGCGGCAGGTTGAGCAGCACGAACACCGCGTCGCGCGACGAACGAAACGTCTGGTGCAGTAGAAAGCCGACGCCGAGGACGACCGCGATCGACAGCCATGCGAGACGCGATTGCGTCTCCAACGCCGTCGCGAACTGGCCGCCGATCTCCCAGGTACATCCGCGCGGGATCACTCCCTCCTTCGAGACCGCGGCACGCACGTCGTCGACGACGCTGCCGAGATCCCGACCCTGCACGTTGCACGTCACCGAGATCGAGCGGCGCACGTTCTCGCGGCTGATGAAGTTCGGGCCGCGATCCTGCTCGATCGCCGCAACCGCTTTCAGCGGCACGCGCGCCCCGCGTGCCGAGTCGACGTACGTGTCGGCGACCGCCGCCGGCGCCGCCGCGGCCGACTCCGTCCGCACCACGACCGGTACGGCCGTCGGGCCCTCGAGGATCGCGGTCGCTTCCTCTCCGCGCCCCGCCGCGGCCAATGCGCGATTCGCTTGATCGACCGTCAAGCCCTGGCGCGCCAGCGCACGGCGGTCGTACTCGACGCGCAACTGCGCCACCGTCGATTGCGACTCCGCCGCGAGATCGACGATGCCCGCGATCGGTCGCATCGCCGCTTCGACGCGCGCCGCCGCGGTGCGCAACAGGTCCAAGTCGTCGCCGTGGATCTTGAGCGCGATCGCCGCCCGCGTGCCGGACAACAGGTGATCGATGCGGTGTCCGATCGGCTGCCCGAACGAGAATTGCACGCCGGGGATCGCGGCGACTTCCTCGCGCAACGCGGCGAGGAGGTCCGCCGGCGAACGCCGCGGTGCTCCACGCGCCGCGGCCGCGGCGAAGTCCAACGTGATCTCGAGCTCGCTCGCTTCGGCGCCGAGCACGTGTTCGTCTTCTTCGGCGCGTCCGGTGCGACGCCCGATCGTCGCGACCTCGGGGTGCCGCATCAGCACCGTCTCGACGCGCTGCATCAGCGCATCGCTCTCCGCGAGCGCGGTGCCGGGCACGGTGACGGCGCCGACGACCAGCGCTCCTTCCTGGAACGGCGGCAGGAACTCGACGCCCATACGCGTGCTCGCGTAGCCCGCCCCCGCGAGCAACGCGAGCGTGACGCAGAGCACCGCATACGGGCGATCGAGCGCGAACGCGAGCGGACGTCGATACAGCGCGGCCAACGCGCGCGCCGTCCATGGTTCGGTGCCGCGTCGCACTCCGCGCGAATTCGGCAACAGCGCCGAGCACAGCACCGGCGTCAGCGTGATCGCCGTCAGCAGCGACGCGGCCAACGACACGCAGAACGCGATCCCGAGCGGGCGCAGCAGCCGGCCTTCGATTCCCGACAGGAAGAACAGCGGCGCGAACACGAGCAGGATGATCGCCGTCGCGACGACGATCGACGAGCGCACTTCGATGCTGGCGTCGAACACGACGCGCAACGTCGATCGACGCTGCGCGAGCGGGCGCAATGCGTTCTCCCGTAAGCGGCGCGCCACGTTCTCGACGTCGATGATCGCGTCGTCGACCAATGCACCGATCGCGATCGCCATGCCGCCGAGCGTCATCGTGTTGACGCCGACGTCCGACCACGCGAGCACGAGGATCGTCGTCGCCAGCGACAGTGGAATCGCGAGCAGCGTGACCAGACTCGCGCGCCCCGACAGCAGGAACACGACGACGACCAGCAACACCATGACGGCGCCTTCGATCAACGCCGCGACCGTGTTGTCGACGGCTGCGTCGATGAACGTGGCCTGGCGGAACAAGCGGTCGTGGAGCCGCATGCCCGGCTGGAGCTCGGCGCGGATCGCGGCGAACGTCGCGTCCAGGCGCGCGGTCAGCTCGAGCGTGTTCGCGCCGGGCTGCTTCTGGATCGCGAGCATGACGGCGCGGGCACTCGCGGCAGAGCCATCGGCTTCGCGCCACGACGCCATCGCTTCACCGCGCTTTTGCGCCGCGCCGATGCCGACGTCGCCGACGTCGCGCACCAATACGGGCGCATCGTCGTTCGAGCGCACGACCGTCGCCGCGACGTCGTCCGTCGTCCGGAGTCGACCGACACCGCGCAGCAGGACTTCTTGCCCACCGTCGACGACGATGCCGGCCGAGACGTTCGCGTTGGCGCTCGCGATCGCGTCCGCGACCTGCGTCACGCCGAGTCCGTGCGCCGCCAACCGCGCGGGATCGAGCAGGACTTGGATCTGCTTCGCGTCACCGCCGATCGGAGTGACTTGGCTGACCCCGCGCACGGCCAGCAGCCGACGGCGCAGTTCGTTGACCGCGTAGGAGCGCAATGCGATCGGATCGTGTCGATCCGACGTCAGCGCGACGAACACGATCTCACCCATGATCGACGACGCCGGCGCGATCACGGGCGGCCGCACGTCCTCGGGCATCCGTCCGGTGAGCGGGCTCAAGCGTTCGGCGACGATCTGCCGCGCGCGCGCGGGATCGATCCCCCACTCGAATTCGACCCACACCACGGAGATACCGATCGCCGTCGCGGACCGCACGCGACGCATGCCCGGCGCGCCGTTCACCGCGGTTTCGATCGGAACGGTGACCAACCGCTCCATCTCCTCGGGAACCATGCCGTGACCTTCGGTCAGTACGGTGACCGTCGGCGCCGTCAGATCGGGGAACACGTCGATCGGCAACGTGCGCGCGACGAAGCCGCCCGCGACCAGCACGACCGCCGAGATCACCAACACCGCGAATCGGCGCGCGAGCGCGAGGCGGACCAAGGCCGCGACCCACCCGCCTCCAGCGCGCTCCGAGGGCCGCGTGTCGAGCTCGCCGTCCATGTCCTGCTCAGTGGACATGACCGTGCCCCATCGCCTCCGGCCGGAACGACGCGGCATGCACCGCGCGCGCGCCATGTGTCACGACGAGTTCACCGTCCGCGAGACCGGACAGGATCTCGAGGTCGACTCCGTCCGTGATCCCGACTTCGATCGCGCGCTTCTCGAACTGCTCACCGCTCGACTGGACGTACACGATCGAGCGCTCGCCGTCCCTGACCAACGCCGAGCGCGGCACCGTCAGCGCGTTCGTCACCTGGTTCGTCCCGAGCAGGACGTCGACGGCCATGCCGACCTTCAGTGCGCCGGCGGGATTCGGCAACTCGAACACGATCGGCGCCGTGTGCGTCTGCGAGTCGACGGTCGCCCCGACCAGGACCGCAGAGCCTCCGGCCGCTCCGACGTCGATCTCGACGCCGCTCATTCCGGGCAACACGACGCGCGCCGAGGGTGACGGCGCGAGCGCCGCGAGATCGAACTCCGGAACACGGGCTTCGATCCAGACGACGCTGGAATCGAGGATCTGGAACACGGTGCGACCGGGTTCGAACTGTTCTCCTTCGATGCACTCCGCGTCGACGACGATCCCGGCGATGGGCGAGATCAGCGGCACGAGGTCGTCCGCGTCGCGCACGTCGTGCGCCGCCGCGAGTTGCGATTGCATCGCGCGCAGTTGGCCGAGCGCCTCGTCGAGCCCGCGCGCAACGGCTTCGAGATGCGCGCACTCGGCTTTCGCGGCCGCGACCGCCGCACTGGCGGCGTCCTGTTCCGCCTCCGTCGCGAGTCCTTGCGGCCGCAGCACGGCGACGCGCGCGAGCACTTTCTCCGCGAGTTCCAGCGAAACGGCGACCTGCTCGCGCTTCGCCAGGGCTTCGACGCGGCGCAGCTTCCAGTCGGCCGCGCGCACGTCGAGGTCGATCGCCGTCTGCCGCAACGCCGCGCGGTCCGCCGCGAGTTGCGCGCGCGCGGCCAGCGGAGCCGGCGGGCGGATGTACGCCAGCACGTCACCCTTGGCGACGGTGTCGCCGAGGTGCGGCAGCGGGCGGCCCTCGACGGCCACCAGCGTGCCCGCGACGGGCGGCGTCACGGATGCTTCGGCTCCGTGCTTCGCGCGCACGCGTCCGGCGACGGGCAGCTTCGCTTCGAGGTCGCGCCGCACGACGGCCGCGGTCTTCGACTTCACCTGCCATTGCTGCTCGAGCGAGAACCCGATGCGCGTGGACTCCTCGTCTTCCTCCGGATGGAGCGCGGTCGCCGCATCCTCGGCGACGCTGATGATTCCGGCGTCGAACCGCTCGAGACCGCCCTCGCGTTCGATCCCGAAGGCGAGCTTGGTTTCGCCGGCATGTGCGGGTGTGCCTTCGACGACGAAGATGCCGGGGCGTTGCGGGGCCGTCGCGACGAACGTCGCGGCATCGTCGAGCTGGACGCGCACGGTCCCTTCGGTGACCGCGGCGCCGCTGGCTCGATCCGTGACGTGGACGAGGAAGCGAGCGGGCCGGCCACGCACGAGCGGCTCGAACGCCGCGAACACCATCGTCGCGGGCGACCACCGCGTGACGTGCCACGGCTGCGGACCGTGCTCGGCTTCGTGCGCGTCGTGGCCCGCGTCGTCGCCGTGTGCATCGTGCGGCGGATGGTCGTGCGAGCACGCGGTGAACGGCAACAGGAAGATCGACAACAGCGGAACGGCCGCGACACGCGGCGTCCGCGACGGACGAATCATGGGAAGCATGGTGACTGGCCCCGCACGCGCAGAGCGCGTGCCGTGTGCGGTTCACGACGATGGCGAACGACCCGAGCGGCGCTCGGACGGCGTCAGACGACGAGAGTCGTCGGAGCGGGCGGCCCGCGGGGCAGCGGCGCCGCGCGATCGATGCGACCGCGCAAGAGCTCGGCTTCGACTCGGAACCACGTGCGGAGCCCGGTCTGCGCGACCATGTCCTGCGTCGATGGGGTCGCGGTCGCCACGGTCTTGGACGCGTGCGAACCGCCCTTGCTCGGCAGCAAGAGCTGATGATCGTGCCCTCGATGGTGGTCGTGCTCACCCTGATGCGCGCAGGGATCGCACGCCTCGATCACCGGCACGGCCGCCGCGCCGGCGGTCGCCGTGTGATGCGTATGGCCGTGCGTGACGTGGTGGTCGGAGCCACCGAGGTGCGCGGGGAACACGAACCCGAACACGGCCGCGAGGAGCCACGCGACGGCGCGCGTGAACCTCGGGAGGCGGGCGTTGAGTTTCGGGTCGGAGGTCCGCACGCGCCGAACACTAGCGTCGCCGGCGGGACTTGCGCAGGACCGAACGCCGCGGGCGGTTTCGACCCGCGGGGCCGCAACCCCCGCGACACACCCGGCGCAGCGTGGCAATCGGAGGATACCGCGGGATCTCGTAATCGTACTTTCGACAGACACTTAGGACGACAAAGCGTCATCCCCGCGGAGCACCGGGCGCGCGCACGGACTCCCGTCGCGCCTATTCCTTTGCCGAATCTTGATCCAAGGACCATCGAACGCACCGCTGCGGTGCGCGCCGACCCTCACCAGAATGACGGCAACGACAGCGTCGAACGATCGGGCGACTTGTGGACCACGACGGTACGAACAACACGACCTCGACGACGCCGGCCGCCCCGATCGACCTGCGCGATCCGAGTCTGTACCTCAACCGCGAGTTGAGTGTCCTCGACTTCAATCGCCGCGTGCTCGCGCTGGCACAGGACGAGCGCATCCCGCTGCTCGAACGCCTGCGGTTCCTGACGATCAGTTGCTCGAACCTGGACGAGTTCTTCGAGATCCGTGTCTCGGGGCTGAAGCAACTCGTCGAGCACCAGCTGACGCGCTCCGAACCCGATGGCATGTCCGCGCAACGGACGCTGCGCGAGGTCGGCAAGCGCGCGCACGAATTGATGGCCGAGCAGTACCGCGTGTTGAACGACGTCCTGCTGCCCGGCCTCAGCCGGCACCACATCGAACTGATCCGCCGCGATCAATGGAACGACACCCAGCGCGCGTGGGTGAAGCGTTACTTCGTGTCGGAAGTCCTGCCCGTCCTCACGCCGGTCGGACTCGACCCCGCGCACCCGTTCCCGCGGATCCAGAACAAGTCGCTGAACTTCGCGATCACGGTCGAGGGCTACGACGCGTTCGGGCGCGAGAGCGGCACCGCGATCGTGCAAGTGCCGCGCTCACTGCCGCGCGTGATCCGGCTGCCGAGCGACGTGTGTCCGCCCGGCACGCGCGGGCTCGTGCTGCTGAGTTCGATCCTGCATGCGCACGTCGACGAGTTGTTCCCCGGCATGGAGATCACCGGTTGCTGGCAGTTCCGCGTCACGCGCGACTCCGACCTTTGGGTGGACGAGGAAGACGTCGACGACCTGATGCGCGCCTTGAAGGGCGAGCTGACGCAACGGCGCTTCGGCACCGCGGTGCGGCTCGAGGTCGCGGAAAGCTGTCCGCAGCGCATCGCCCAATTCCTGCTCGACAACTTCGGTCTTGGTGACGACGACCTCTACCGCTGCCCGGGCCCGGTGAACCTGAATCGCCTGTCGCTGATCCACGAACTGGTCGATCAACCGCAGCTGAAGTACCCGCCGTTCACGCCGCGCCTGCCGGCGCGCCTGGAGCGGGCCGCGACCATGTTCGACGCGATCTTGCAGGGCGACCTCGTCTTGCACCATCCGTACGACTCGTTCGCGCCGGTCATCGACTTGGTGCGCGGCGCCGCCGCGGATCCGAACGTGCTCGCGATCAAGCAGACGCTGTATCGCGTCGGAGCGCGCTCGCCCATCGTCGACGCACTGATCGAGGCGTGCCGGGCGGGTAAGGACGTCACGGTGCTGGTCGAGCTGCGCGCGCGTTTCGACGAAGAGGCGAACATCGACCTCGCGACGCGCTTGCAAGACGCGGGCGCGAAGGTCGCGTACGGCATCGTCGGCTACAAGACGCACGCGAAGATGCTGCTGATCGTGCGCCGCGAGGGCCGCAAGCTGCGGCGCTACGTCCATCTCTCGACGGGCAACTACCACTCGCGCACGGCGCAGGCGTACACCGACATCGGCTTGTTGACGGCGAATCACGCGATCGCCGAGGACGTCCACGGCCTGTTCAACCAGTTGACGGGCCTCGGCAAAGTGCGCCGCCTGAAGCGTGTGATCCAATCGCCGTTCGATCTCGCGACGCGACTCGTGCAGTGGATCGACTTCGAAGCGGAGGAAGCGCGTGCGGGACGCCCCGCGCGCATCATCGCGAAGATGAACGCGTTGACCGAACCGCACGTGATCCAGGCGCTGTACCGCGCATCGCAAGCAGGAGTCCGCATCGACCTCATCGTGCGCGGCATCTGCGGGTTGAAGCCGGGCATTCGCGGCGTCTCCGAACACATCCACGTGCGCTCGGTGATGGGCCGCTTCCTCGAGCACGCCCGCGTGTTCTATTTCCACGCGGCGGGCGAGGAGCGCGTCTATTGCTCCAGCGCCGACTGGATGCAGCGCAACCTCAGCCGTCGCGTCGAGACGTGCTTCCCGATCGAGGATTCCAAAGCGAAGGCGCGGGTGTTCGAAGAAACGCTGCGGCTCGGACTCGCCGACAACACGTTCGCGTGGACCCTCGGACCCGATGGAACCTGGCAACGCAGCGACCCCGGCCGCACGAAGCCGTTGTCGGTCCAGACCAAGCTGCTACGCCAGATCACGAGTCTCCGCGACCTCGAGTTGGAATCGTTCCCGCGCGAGAACGGCGGCTTCGGCGTCGAGGTCGGCTCGCGTCAGCGGGTGCTCCCGCAACCAGTCGCGGGAGAGGGCCAGGCGAAGGCCTCGGCGCGACACGGCGACGCCAAGCGGCGGAAGCGCGCGCGCGGTCCGGCTCCGGTTCAGCAGAACGGCGAGACGAAGCACGATCGCGAGCCGCCGCGCCAACCGGGCTCGTGACGACGACAGTTCCGCGAACGTCTCGTCGCGCAGCTTGCCGCGGTGCGAGCGGATGATCGCCGCGAGCAAGTGCTGATCGTCGCGCGAGAACCCCGGCATGTCCGAGTTCGCGACCAAGTACGCGCCGTGCTTGTGATACCCCGAGTACGCGATCGACATCCCCACTTCGAACAATCGCGAAGCCCACGACAGGGACCGCGCGCCGTCCTCGACGTCGATCTCCCAGGCTTCGGCGACGCCTTGGAACAGTTGCTGCGCCGTGCGCTCCACCCGCGCCGCCTGCTCGAGGTCGACGTGGTAGCGCTCGGCGAGTGCTTTGATCGTCCGATCCCGCACGTCTTCGTGGTGGATGCGGCCGAGGAGGTCGTAGATCACTCCTTCGCGCAGCGAACCACCCGATGGATCCATGCGTTCGATCTGGAGGCTCTCGAAGATCGCCGACAGGATCGCCGCGCCGCCGGGCAACGTCGCGCGGCGCTCTTCGGGCAGTCCATTCAAATCGAGTCGCCTCGTCGTGCGCCCGTCCAGCAGCGCACGACGCAACCGCTTCAGACCCTTCGCCGTGATCCCGCGCTCCGACCAACCGTTCGCCTTCAGGATCTGCGCGATCGTCAAGATCGTGCCCGACGAGCCGACGCACGTCTCCCAACCCAAGTTCAGGAAACGGCGTTTGATCGAGCGCATCTCGAGCAGCGCGGCGACGAACGCCTTGTCCAGCGCCTTGTCGGTGATGTTGCCCGAGCCGAAGAAGCGGCGCGTGTACGTCACGCAACCCATGAACAGGCTGTGGGTCTCCTGCGGTTCGAAACGCTCTCCGAGAATGCACTCCGTGGAACCGCCACCGATGTCGACGACCAGGCGGCGACCCGCGTCATCGGACAAGTCGTGTGCGACGCCGAGGTAGACGAGACGCGCCTCTTCCTTGCCCGGAATGACGTCGATCGGATGGCCGAGGGCTTTCTGCGCCTTCGCGACGAAGCGCCCGCCGTCGCGCACCTGGCGCATCGTGTTGGTGCCCACGGCACGCACCGCGCCGTGCTTCAGGTCGCGCAGCCGCTGACCGAAGCGCTCCAGGCACGCCAGCGCTCTGACCTGCGTCTTCGCATCGAGCTTGCGCTGCGCATCGAGTCCGTCCGCGAGCACGACGAGCTCGCGCAACTTGTCGACGACGTGGATGCGCCCGTCGACGATCTTCGCGACGAGCATGTGGAAACTGTTCGAGCCGAGGTCGACGGCGGCGACGTGGTGCGCGGGACGCGGAGTCATGCGCGGAGCGAAGCGAACGGGGCGCGCGAACGCAAGCCCGCCCTCCATTCCTCTCAATGACCGAGCCGCATCCAGACGACGCAGGCCGCGAGCGACATCGCGAACCCGGTCCCCACGAAAAGCAGCATCCACCGGCCTTCCCGCCACCGCTCACGTCCGCGCGAATTCTGGACGAAGACGTCCGCGACGTACGCCGCGCAGTACGCGACGTTCGCGACGCCGATGCACAGCAGGAGCCACAGGACGTCGCGCATCGAAAGGTCGGCCCACGGCTCCACCCGAGGAGCACCGATTCCCGTGAGCACGACCGTCAACGCGAGCGCCGCGTTGTAGATCAGCCGACGCGGCTCCCAATACCGCAGCGCGTCGGTCACGATGTCGCGGAGGTCCGGGCGCTCCGAGCTCGGTTGCGCGCCTTCCGAGGTCTGCATGGTCGTCGCCTCCGGTCCCGCACTCTCGGCGCGCGATGGTCTACTCGACCCGCGCGACTGGCGCTACTTGCGCTACTGGCGCCATTGGCGCCATTGGCGCTACTGGCGCTTGGCGTGAGGCGGTGGCCCCATGGACCCGCCTTGGACGAAGTCCGCGAACGCGCGCACAGCCGCCGCGATCGCCTCGATCTCGTCGATTCGGCGCAGCAGCGCGTCCGGGAGCCGTTCCCGCGTCAGCGTCGCACCGGCGACCTGGCCGGCGAGGGACGCGATCGTGTCGACGTCGCCCCCAGCGCGCAGCGCGCGTTCGAGCACGCCGAGGATGCCGAGTGTCGCCGCGTCCCGCGCGATCCACAGCGCGAGCGGAACCGATTCGACGACGTAGCCGGAGTTCCCGAACCGTCCCGCGACGTCTTCGATCGCGGATGTCGACGGACACGCCGCGAGCGCGACGATGCGATCGCGCACGAGCGAATCGGGAAGCGCTCGCGCGGCGACGGCGAGTGGATCGTCGCCGGAGCCCGCGCACGCGGCGCGCAGCGCGGCCACGATCGCGAGCGCTCCGACGTAGGCCTCGTCATGGTGGTGCGTGATGCGACACACGTCGCGCAGCAACTGGATGTGATCGGGGACGTGCGGATCGAGCACGAACGCCAGCGGAGCGACCCGCATCGCGGCGCCATTGCCGGCCGCGCGTTCGCCACGGGCGCCCGCGAGCGCCCAATGCGCGCCGGCGTCGAGATCGAGCAGGGCCTTCATCGTGCTCGATCCGAGTCCGTGCAGGCGCCCGGAGCGGAACCACGCGAGGAACCGCGCCGCGATCGCTTCCGGCTCCACGCGGCGGGCCGCGACGATCGCCTCGCACGTCGCCAGCGTCAATTGCGTGTCGTCGCTGATCCGGAGTCGCTGCGGCAAGCCGTCGAGCGTGGTCGCGCCGCGGGCTTCCGCGGGACCGCCGCACGCATCCCCGATGGCTCCGCCGAGCAGGGCGCCTTCGAGGCGCGAGACCGCGTCCGATCGGCTCATCGTGGGAGTTCCCGCCGCCGAGGGCCATCCATCGCGCTGCTCCATGCGTGCCTATGATCATGCGCTTTGGCAGGAACGAGTCCATCCCATGCGCGCGTCGTCCTTCGCGGTCGTGTTGGCTTGTGTCGTCGGTCCCGTGGCTTGCACCGAGGACACTGCTCCACCCGAGGCCGCGTCGCCAATGGTCGTGCTCGACGCAGGAGCGGCGCCCCTCATCGCCTTCGCCCACGTCGCTCCGGTCGGGGCGCGCTACGTGCTCGAGTTGACGCAGTCCTCGTCGATGGCGCTGTTCGCCGACGGCAAGACGGTTCCCGAGACCGCCATCCCCGCGTTGGAGTTGAAGCTCGGACTCGAGTTGCAGGAGCGCACGCGCGAGACGATGCGCCTGCGGTTCGCGGTCACGGACGCGCAGCTCGATGCGACGACGCAGGGCGATCCGAACACACGCCAAGTGCTGGAGAAGGAACTGAAGGCGGGTGCGATCCTGGGGCTCGGCGGGACGCTCACCAGCGAACACGGCGGGATGAAGCGCCAAACGACGTCGAACCTGACCGGCCCCTCGTCGTCGATCTTGCGCAACGTACTGAACCAGCTCCGCCAGTCGTTGGATCAGTGCGTCGTACCGCTGCCGCGCGATCCCATCGGCATCGGCGCCAAGTGGACGACGACGCGCGCGTTCGACTTCTCGGGCATCGAGATGAGCGAGATCGCCACGTGGCGGCTTACGGCCCGCACCGACGCGGTGTGGACGGTGCACGCGGAGTTCGAGTACTCGGCGCTGGGGTCCGCGGTGAAACTGCCCGGCATGCCCGACGACGCGAAGTTGACGCTGCGCGAACTCCGCGGCTCGGGTCGCGGCGACTTCGAGCTCGACCCGGCCCTAGCGCTGCCGCGCATCGCGACTTGCACCGCGACGCTCGACCTCAAAGCCGACGCACCGGTGAAGGAGAAGGTCGAACCGATCGACGCGACGATCACGACGCGGAGCCGCGCTCGCACCTCGACGCCATGACGCCGACGCCGTGATCCCCGCGGGAACGACGCAGCTCCGCGGGCGTCGACGCTCAACCGCCGATCGTCCACTCCACGCCGTTCGACAGCAGCGAGCCCGCTCCCGACAGCGATCCCGGGAACATGACCTGGAAGAACACGTGCCCGCCTGCGATCGCCGGTGTCGCCGGGACCTCGACGGTCAACTCCGTCTTGCCGTAGACGTCGACGAACGGCATCAGGACGAACGTGCCCGATTGCACCAGGAACTGGCCACCGTCGAACGGGATCGTCGTCGAGCCCGCACCGAAGAACAGCAGGGGCGGAACGAAGAATGGCCCGCCGTTCACGCGCAGCGTCGCCGGCCATCCGAGGCGCGGCAATCCCGTGGTGACCAGCACCACCGGCCCGTTCTGCCCGACCTCGCTGGCGCCGTACGAAGTCGACTTGGCCGCGATCGTCGTCAGCGCGGGCTGGTTGCCGCGGAACACGAATACGCGCCCCTCGTCGCTCTGCCCGTAGTCGTATTGCTGCGCCCCGACGCCGACTTCGACCGCTCCGTCCCCGTCGATGTCGCCGAGGATCGCGACCTGGCTGCCGAAGCTCGCGGAAGGCTGATTGCCTTCGACGCTCCAACGCGCGACCTTGCTCGGACCGTTCGGGCCGCCGACGTACAACTGCGCGCGACCCTCGTTCGGCTGGGATCCGTCGTAGAGCCGGGATCCCACCAGCAGATCGACGAATCCGTCGCCGGTCGCATCGCCGGCCGCCACCACTCCGAACCGCGAGCCTTCCTGGACCCCGTCCCGCACCCAGGACGGCGCCGCTGAAGGGCCGCTCGCCGCGCCGAAGTACGCGACGACGCGGCCTTCGTCGATTTGTTGACCGTCCCAGTCGAGCGCGCCGGCGATCACGTCGTCCACGCCATCGGAGTTGAGGTCGGCGACCGCGAGCGATGCGCCGAGTCGTGCGTTCTTCTGCCCGCTGGTCGTGAGCCACGTCGGCGATGACGCCAGTCCCGATCCATTCCCCGAGAACACGGCGACGCCGCCTTCTTCGCTCTCGACCGCGCTCAACGTGCGCGCGCCGACGATCAAGTCGACCGCACCATCGCCGTTGACGTCGCCCGCGCCGAGGGCGACACCGAACTCGTCGTACGCCGACGGGCCAACCGCCTGCCACGCGGGAGTCGGCGCCACGCCGCTCGGCGATCCGAGGTGAACGTGGACGCGGCCCATCTCGAGCAACGCACCGGTGAAGAACGGCTCGCCGATCGCGATGTCGTCGTAACCGTCGGAGTTGACGTCGCCGATGCCGAGCACGCTGCGCCCGTAGTCGCCGATCGGCGCGCCGAGCAGGACCGTGGCTGGCGCGGTGCCGAGCCCGGTCGCAGTGCCGTGGAACACCAGCACGCGACCGGTTCCGCCCACCAACAGGTCCAGGTGGCCATCACCGTTCACGTCGCCAGCGCTCGCCATCGAGCGCCCGATCTTCTGCCCGGACGTGGTGCCGAACGTGAGCCACGAAGGTGATTTGTTGAGTCCCGCCGAACCGCCGAAATACGCGAATGCGATGCCTTCGGCGGCGTAGTTCGCCTTGAACAGCGGAGCGGAGCAGACGACGTCCGCCAGTCCATCGCCGTTCAAATCGCCCGGCCCCAGGATGCCTTCCATGATCGCGGAGACCTGATTGCTCTCCGCCGTCCAGGACGGGTAGGTCCCGGGTGTGCCGCCCGTCGGGGTTTCTTGTGTCTGCGCGAGAGATTCGGCCGCCGTGAAAGCGAGGACCAACACCAAACCGACGGACGTCGCCGCCGGGTTCCGCACGCGTTCGAACATTCGAAGTCGTCTCCTCGAGGCGGTCGCTACCCCTCCGAGCACGATCCGCCCGTGGGGATGACGACGGAACTCGTCCAGGCGCGAAGATCGGCCGAGAACCGACACATGGAACCGACGGTTCTCGGAGCGGAGCCGCGTCGCGGCCGCGCCGAGATCCCGTAGGTCACTGTCGTTCATCGACTTATGCCGTCGAAGTCGGTGTGCGAAGTAGTCCCAGCCAGCCGATTCGACGTCTCAAGTAACCCGGAAGTTCACGTATAGGCGCCAACTTCGCAGGAATGGTTGCATGGTTGGAACATCCGGTCGGCCCAGACGCTCGGGGTCCGCGAGCGCAACTGGTGCCGGGAGTGCGTCGCGGCCATCGAGGTCGGTCCGGACATCCGCGGAGTCCAGGCGCCGGAAGTTCCCCGGCGAACGCGGTGCGAGGCGCGCGGAGCGGACTCCGTTCACGGCGACGAATGGTGGGACACACCGACATGGAGGACTCTGAGTTCGACGGATGGCGGCGCGACGCCTCCACCGGCATCATGCCCGATCGGATCTTGCGTCCAGGAGTCCGCCGCATGCGCGAGGGTCAACCCAGCAAGACCGCGCTCGGTGTGGCGCGCGGATTGGTGTTCGCGGCGGCCGATCCGACGCTCTCGTCGGTCTGCCCGCCTCGCGCCGGCGACTACGCGGAGAAAATCCTCGGTGCGCAGTCGCGTACGCAGGCGCTCGAGCTGAAGTTGCTCAGCCAATCGTGGTATCGAGCCCTCGGCCGTGTGCACGAGCGCATTTGGGTTCGCGGAGGATTCCTTCATCTCGCGCTGCGCAAGCGCTTCATCGACGACAGCGTGCGCGCTGCGCTCGCGGACGGGGCGCAACAGTTGGTCGTCGTCGGCGGCGGACTCGACACGCTCGCGTTGCGCATCGCCGAAGACGACCCCACGCGCGCCGTGTTCGAGATCGACCATCCGGATTCTCAACTCGCGAAGTTGCGGGGTCTGGATGCTCTGCCCAACCGTCCGACGAACCTGCGGCTGGAGTCGGTCGACCTGTCCCAGCGCAGCCTGCGCGACGTGTTGCCGACGATTCCGCGCTTCGACACGGCGCAGCCGACCGTGTTCGTCGCCGAAGGCCTGTTGATGTACCTCGACCACGACGACGTGAAGCGCTTGTTGGACGACCTCGCGGCGAGCACGCCGGAAGGCTCGCGCCTCGTGTTCACGTTCCTATCGGCGGACGACGCCGGTCGTCCCGTGATCGGGCACGCAGCTGCCCGCACGCGGTTCTTGTTGAAGCTCTACGGTGAGCCACTGCGCTCCGGCATCCATCCGGAGCGACTCGCGGAATACCTGCGCGAGCGCGGATTCGCGCTGCGCGAGCACTGGGACGAACGAGCGCTCCTCGCTCGCTACTTGCCGAATCGCGATCCGCGCACGACGCCGTTGCTCGATTGGGAATACGCGGCGATCGCCGAGCGCGGCACCTCGTCCCGCTGACGGAGCGTGCGACGGCACGACGCCGGGTTCATCCAGTGCTGCTTCGCGGCGCCCCCACCTCGCGAAGCGCCCGGGTTCACGGCTTGCGGCTCACCAACACGCCCGCTTGCCCGAATCCGGCGGCGTCGGTCAGCGTGATCGGGACGTCGTCCCCGACCCAGTCCGAGTCGACGACTCGCAGGACGTACCCGCCGAGCGCGAGCCCCTCGAAGCGGATCGCGCCGCCTCCGGCGCTCGTCGCGCGAGCGAGCGCTTCCGTCGCGTCGCCGTCGGCGGGCCATAGCTCGATGTCGCAGCCCACGACGCGGCCGCCGCCGTCCTCGTGGACGCGGATGTCGATCCGCGCTTCACCCGCTGGCGCCGCAGGACGACGCGCCTCGGGTGTCGGCGGCGGCACGGGAACCTGTGCCGGCTCGGACACGGTCGATCGCGGAGTCGGCTCTTCGACGACGGAACGAGGCGCGTCGTTCAGCAGCACGAACGTCAGGGCTGCGATGCCGAGCATCGCGACCAGCACGGCGATCACGGCTTGAGGGCGCATAGGGACTCCGGACCGCTCCTCACGCACACGCCGCGCGCTGCGCCGTCCAATGCCGATCGCTGGTCTTGCTCACCGCGACCGCGGTGAAGCCCGCCGCCGCCAACATGCGCTCCACTTCCGACACCGTGAACGACGCGTGCAGTGAGTCGGAAAACAGCTGGCGCTGGGTCGGTTCCGCGTCATGCGCGTGCAGGGCTACGAGTTGGTCGAGCTCCTCCCGATCGCGCGGACGATGCAGATCGCGGATCAGCAGCGCGCCGTCGGGCTTCAACACGCGGCGCAACTCGCGGAAGCACGGCACCGGGTCGGGAATGTGATGGACGATCGAGTTCGTCATCACGGCGTCGAAGGTCGCGTCGGGGAACGGGAGGCGCTTGCCGTCGCTACACACCAGACGCACGCGATCGGCGAATCCGGTGCGTTCGACGTGGCGGCGGCCGTACGCCAGCATGTGGCGCGCGGCATCGACCGCGACGATCCGCGTCGAGGTCGTGCGCGTCGCGAGTTCGATTGGGATGTGCCCAGGCCCCGTGCCGACGTCCAGCACCGTCCCCTGATCGGGACGCAGTGCGAGCAGGCTCTCGACGAACGCGCGATTGACCGCGGAATGATCCATGCGGTCGTACGCGTCGGCTTCCTCGAACGTGTCCATCCACTCCGGTTCGAGGATGCGGTCGAGCTGACTTTCCATCTGTGACGGACTCCAAGGACGCTGCTGGGCTCGCGCGCGGCGTACCTTACCAGTGATGCCCGAATTGCCCGACGTCGCGATCTACGTCGAGAGCCTCGCGCGGTTGTCGCCGGTGACGCACACGCGGAAACTCGATGAAGCGCGGATCGAGCGGCTCTTCGACGCGATGCGGACGACGCTCTTCGATTGGATCGAGCGCACGCGCGCCGAAGTCGGAAACGGCTTCCCTGAGGAGGTCACGGCCTTCCGGCCGCGGATGGCCGCCCATGGCAAGTTCGGCAAACCGTGTCCGGTCTGCGGCGCGAACGTCCAGCGCATCGTCTACGCGGAGAACGAATCGAACTACTGTCCGACGTGCCAACCGAACGGCAAGCTGCTCGCGGATCGTGCGTTGTCGCGGTTGTTGCGCGGCGATTGGCCAACGACGGCGGAGGAGTTGGAGGAACGGAAGCGGGGATGACGCGCGCCCAGCACGGCGTCGAACCGCGGACATCACATGAATCTGTCACCGAACGAACTCGACACCGCGCTGCGTTCGCTTCCACGCTGGACGGTCATCGAAGGCAAACTCCACCGTGAGTTCCGGTTCGCGGACTTCGCGGAGGCCTTCGCGTTCATGACGCGCGTGGCGGCGCTCGCGGAAGCCGCGAACCATCACCCCGACTGGAGCAACGCCTGGAATCGCGTGTCGATCGACCTCGTCACGCACGACGCCGGCGGGATCACGGCGAAGGACGTCGAGTTGGCCCGCGCGATCGATCGAGCCGAGCGTTCGTAGAGCGAAGCTCCATTCGCGCGCGTGCCGCGGTCACGCCTTGAACACCGCCTCGACGCGCTCGAGCTTGAAGCCCTGCTTCTTGCCGACGTCCTCGAACCAACGCTCGGCGGCATCCTTGTTGAACATCTTCTTGCCGCAGATCTGTTCGAGCGCGACGCCCGTCGGCCCCTTCACGACCTCCCACTGTTTGCCGATCGCTTCCCAGTAGGACGCAGGCGGGTTGTTCGGATCGTTCGGATCGACCGGCCGCGGCATGTCGAGCATCGCGACCAGGATCGAGAACGCGCGCTTCTCCTTCTGTTTGCCCCACGCGAACGCGAGATCCGCGCGGAGTTCGGGATCGGCGCACTTCCAGAACAGGTCTTCGAGGACCTTGTACCCGTCCTTGCCGTACCCGATGTAACCGAGCGAGCGGATCGCGGCGCGCCCGCGTGCGGTGTCGTAGTTGCGCGCGTACTTGCAGAGCGGCAACAGGTGCTTCTCCGCGCCGACGCCTTGCTGGGTCCCGATCAAGGTCACGGCGCGCAGCCGAAGCGTGGCGTCTTTCTCCTTGATCAACTTCGCCAGTTCGTCGGCGACGAACGAGTGGCGCCCCTTCACGAGCCCGTCGACGGCGGCGAGCTTCGCCTCCGGCGCTTTCGCTTCACGCCATGCGTTCTTGAACGCGGCGATCGCGGCCGTGGCCTGCTCGCCGGTCCACTGCGGGAGTTCGGTGTCGCGCGGATCGGTGCTCGCCGCGACCGCGGCGGCCGACGGGGCTTTGTCCTGCGCGCGCGCATTGGTGGGCGCTGCGACAACGATGCTCAGGAGACCACCGACCAGCGCCGCGCGTGACGACATGACTGAACTCCTTTGGCTTCAGGCAATTCCGACGATACACCACGCCGCGCTCGGTGTCGCCGCGTCATTGGACTTGCGTCGGACCATGAGCTAGGCTTCCCCGCTTCGTCGCCGGGCTGAACAAGGCCTGTCGTGGACACGGTTTCGGGCGGCGCGATTCCATCCAGCGACGCGGAGCACCGGGTTCACCAGGAGGTTTCTCGCGTGGGCGTCATCGTCAACGACTTCAACATCATGGTGGGCACGGTCAACGGCTCGGGTTCGCAATCGGCGAACCTCGTGCTGATGCGCTCCATCTTCAACATGGGCGTGCCGATCGCGGGCAAGAACATCTTCCCGTCGAACATCGCGGGCTTGCCGACGTGGTTCAACATCCGCGCCAGCGAGCACGGCTACATGTGCCGCCGCGCGGGTACCGAGATCCTGGTCGCGATGAACCCGGCCACGGCCGCGGACGACGTCGCGCAGATGGCGCCCGGAACGCTCGTGTTGCTGAACGACACGATCGGCCTGCTGAAGGAGCGCGCGGATCTGCGCCTCCTGAAGGTGCCTTTCACGAAGCTCGTGGCCGAGATCTCGCCCGAGATGAAGCTGCGCAAGCTGCTCGTGAACATGATCTACGTCGGCATCGTCGGCCAATACCTCGGGATCGACACCGAAGCGATCGACCTCGCGATCGACAAGCAGTTCGCGGGCAAGAAGAAGGCGGCCGACCTCAACAAGGCCGCGGTGCGCGTGGGTCAACGTTGGGCCACGGAAAACCCGGTCGAGAACCTCGGCTACCGCGTCGAGCGGCGCGAGAAGACCAAGGGCAAGATCATCATCGACGGCAACGCCGCGGGCGCGCTCGGCGCCGTGTTCGGTGGGCTGCAAGTGCTGGCGTGGTATCCGATCACGCCGTCGTCGTCTGTCTGCGAATCGGCGATCACCTACCTCGAACGCTTCCGTCACGACAAGAACGGCAAGGCGACGTACGCCGTGGTCCAGTGCGAGGACGAGCTCGCCTCGGCCGGCGTCGTGATCGGCGCGGGCTGGGCGGGCGCGCGCTCGATGACCGCGACTGCGGGTCCCGGCATCTCGCTGATGGCCGAGTTCGTCGGTCTCGCGTACTACACGGAAATCCCGGCGGTGATCTGGGACGTCCAGCGCGTCGGACCGTCGACCGGTCTGCCGACGCGCACGGCGCAGGGCGACGTCGCGTTCACGTACAACCTCTCGCACGGCGATACGGCGCACATCGTGCTGCTGCCGGCGACCGTGCGCGACTGCTACGACTTCGGCGCCGAAGCGCTCGATCTCGCCGAGGAGTTCCAGACCCCGGTGTTCGTGCTGTCGGACCTCGACCTCGGCATGAACAACTGGATGTCGGATCCCTTCCCGTACCACGACAAGCCGCTGCGCCGCGGCAAGGTGCTGTCGAAGGAGAAGCTCGACCAGATCAAGGAGTTCGCGCGCTACCGCGACGTCGACGGCGACGGCATCCCGTACCGCACGTTGCCGGGCACGGACCACGCCAAGGCCGCGTACTTCACCCGCGGTTCGGGCCACAACGACAAGGCCGAGTACTCCGAGAAGCCGCACGATTACAAGGCGATCGTCGATCGCTTGAAGAAGAAGCACGAAACCGCGCGCTCGCGCGTGCCGCAGCCCGTCGTCGTGACCGAACCCGGCGCGTCGATCGGGATCATCGCGTACGGCACGACGCACCACGCGATCGTCGAAGGCCGCGACTTGCTGAAGAAGGCCGGCATCAAGACCGACTACATGCAAATCCGCGCCTTGCCCTTGTGCGAGGACGTGCTGCGCTTCATCGAGAACCACGAACGCGTCTACGTCGTCGAGCAGAACCGCGACGGCCAGATGCATGAACTGATCCGCTCGTACGGCCGCAGTCTCGCGGACGACAAGCTGCGTTCGGTGCGCCATTACGACGGCACGCCGATCGACGCGAAGTCGTGCGTGGACGGCATCCTCGCGGGCGAAAAGGTCGAGGTGAACTGAGATGGCCGAGCAAGACAACGAAACGCAAGCCGCGGCTCCCGCGCAGAAGACGAACAAGCTGGGCTTGTCGCTGCTGAACTACCGCGGCGGCAAGTCGACGCTGTGCGCCGGCTGCGGACACGACGCCATCTCGGCGGCGATCACGCAGGCGTACTTCGAACTCGGCATGAACCCGCGCCAGGTCGCGAAGCTGTCGGGCATCGGCTGCTCGTCGAAGACGCCGGCGTACTTCCTCGGCGAAGCGTTCGGCTTCAACTCGGTCCACGGGCGCATGCCGTCGGTCGCGACGGGTGCGAACCTCGCGAACCGCGCGCTGAACTTGATCGGCGTGTCCGGCGACGGCGACACCGCGTCGATCGGCCTCGGCCAGTTCTGCCACCTCGTGCGCCGCAACGCGCGCATGGTCTACATCGTCGAGAACAACGGCGTGTACGGCCTGACCAAGGGTCAGTTCTCGGCGACGGCCGACCGCGGCTCGGTGCAGAAGAAGGGCGAGCGCAACACGTACGAAGCGATCGACGTCTGCGCGCTCGCGATCGAGCTCGGCTGCGACTTCGTCGCGCGCTCGTTCTCGGGCGACCGCAAGCAACTGATCCCGATGCTGCAGGCCGCGATCATGCACAGCGGCACCGCGGTCATCGACGTGATCTCGCCGTGCGTGACGTTCAACGATCACGAAGGCTCGACGAAGAGCTACGACTACACGAAGGCGCACGACTGGATCCTGCACGAGATCGGCTTCGTCCCCGGCGCCGACAACATCGAGGTCGAGTTCGATCCGGGCACGACGCGCGACGTGAAGATGCACGACGGCTCGCACCTGACGCTGAAGAAGCTCGCGACCGACTACGACCCGAGTGTTCGCCTGAACGCTCTGTCGGTGCTGCAGCAGGGCAAGACCGACGGCAAGGTCGTGACGGGCGTGCTGTACGTCAATCCGAACAGCGAGTCGTTCGCCGACTCGCTGAAGATGGTCGACGAGCCGCTCGCGCACCTGACCGAGAAGGACCTGCGCCCGGCGAAGTCCTGCCTCGACCAAGTGATGGACGAGCTGCGCTAGGAGGCCGTGAAAGAATCCCCCGCGGCGTCGGAACGGCTGCGAACGACGATCGCTTCGTGTCTGGAGAATCCGGTCGCTCCGCGACCGGAGGCCCTCACCGACTCTTTCCATTGAGTTGAGTCGCCTCGGCCATCCTCCTCGCGCTCGCCGTTCTCGCTCGTTCCGCCGCTCGCGGGGGATTCTTTCACGGCCTCTGAGCTGAACGACCCGTCCAGCGACGCAAAAGAGGGGGACAGAGCCCTAATCGGGACTGTCCCCTTTGCCCGCCAGTGCCTGTTGGCGGCTCGGTGAGCCTCGGGCTCACTTCTCCTGGAGCACGAGCGGCGTCGTCAGGCGATGCGGGCCGAAATCGATGCGCAGTTCGCAGACGTGGCCGTCGTTCGGCTTCTTCGGCGCGATCGAGATCGCCAAGTTCTTCGCCGGCTCCTCGAGTTCCTCGAGGTCCAACTCCGTGACGAGCGCCGGAGCTTCCAACGCCTGGCAGTAGTACGGATCGATCCGGCGCGCGCGCATGTCCTTCATGTCGTGCAGCTCGAGCAGCAGCCGCTCGTTCTCCCGGCGCAGCGTCAATCCGTACTCCCCCGCCGGCACGTCGAGATCGCCGAGCGACAACCCGACGTTCGTGTCGAGCGTCGTCCAGTCGTTCGCGCCCAAACGCCAGCGTCGTCCGTCGAACTCGGCGTCGCGGAGCGCTCTTCCGTAGCCCTCGCGCCACGGCACCATGCCGTGATCGATGACCACGCGCAACGTGTCGAGCCCGCCGTACAACACGAGCCGTGCGCTCTTGCGATCCGTCTCGGTCGAGAACATCAGTCGTTCGCCGCGCGACTGCGCGACGCGCGCGTTGTCCTCGATCTTCTTCAACACGTCGACGTACCGCGCGTCTCCGCGGATCCCGTCGAAGGACCGATCGATCTTCAGCTCGCCGGCCGACGAGAAGCCCGCACCCGCCGCGTCGTCGAGCGCGCGGAACGCCGCATCCAGGTCGCCCTTCTTCACGTGCACGCCGGCAGCCGCGAATCGGCCGTAGCCGGCGTAGCCCGGCACTTTGCCAAAGCCCTCGAACGCCGCCAACGCGCCGTCGAGATCGTTCGATTGGGCCAACGCGTTGCCGAGCACGTACCACGCGTTCGCGTCGTTCGGCTCCTGTCGCGTCCGTTCGCGCGCGAGCTCCGCGGCGCGCGCCCAATCGCGATTGCCGTACGCAGCGTCCATCGGCGAGTCGTCTTGCGCGCTCGCGGTGCCGAGACTGAGCAGCCACCCGAGGACGACGGTGAATCCCACCACGCGAAAGCTCATGCACTTCTCCCGAGAGTTCGTTCGCACGCGACGCCGGACGTGGCCGAGTACGGTCGCGGAGTTCACTTGGCCGCGACGCGCATGGCGGCTTCGGCGTGGTACGGGCCGAAGCTCACCGAGATCCCGGCGTTGGGTTCGTCGGGCTTGGCAGCGCGCGACGTCAGCTCGAGCGCGAGCTGCGACGCGATCGTGTCACCCTTCGTGAGCGTCATCTCGACTTCGACCGGTTGCGACAAGAAGTCCTGCACGACGAACGGATCGATCCGCTGCGTGCGCGCCTTCACCGGGTCGTGGAACTGCAGGAACGTCTTGCCGTCGCGCCGTTCCATCGTGAGGTAGTACATGCCCGGCGCGAGCGTCTTGTCGCCGAACGTCAGCGGGACGTTCGTGTCGATCGTCGTCCAGAAGTCCGCACCCATGCGCCATCGCCGACCGTCGAGCTTGCCGCTGTCGATCGCGACCGCGTACTCGTCCTTCCACGCGACCGGCCCCCACTCGAGATGGACCTCGATCGAGCGCGCGCCGAACGCCAGGATGCGCGAACCCATGCGCTGCGTCGTGTAGGTCCCGAGTTCGATCTGCGCCGCGCGCGCGGCCGCCTGCGTCAGCAGGTCCTTCCAGCGCGGATCGTCGTGCAGCGCGTTCAGATCGGCGTCGCCTTCGAGTTGCCCATCTTGCAGCGGCGCGGTGTCGACCGCTTCGGTGAGAGCCGTGAATGCCCGCTCGCGGTCGCCCTTCATCGCGTGGACGCACGCGGCGTTGTAGAGGCCGAGCGCTCGGATCTGCCCCTTCCCCAATTCGGCGGCCTTCATGTGGGCCGTCAGCGCGTCATCCAGCTTGCCGAGCATGTGCAGTGCGTAGCCGTAGTGGTGCCACATCGTGGCGTCGCTCGGCTTCTCCGCGGCGGCCGCCGGCCCCAGTTCCACGACCTTGGCCCAGTCCTGCTTCTGAAACGCCTTGTTCAGCGCCGCGGCGGAGCCCGGAACCGTGGGCTTGACGACGTCCTCGCCCGCCACCGCGGTCGTCGCGAGCAGGCCGACGACGACGCATCCCGAGAGCCAGTTGACGAAACGCGTCGACGACATCGCGAACCTCCACGCAGCGTGCGGACACGGAGACAGCCGCGGATCTACGGCGCGGCACGCGCGCTGTTGGATCCGCGGCTGGTTCCCGTCGACTTCCGCTGGCGCGGAGCGCTTCAGTCCTTCGAGCGACCGACGCGCGGCTTCTTGCCCGATCCCTCGCTACGCAGCGGCGACTTCTGCGGCGGCGACGACTCGATCGTCGGCCGGCGCAGCGACTTCGGCTTCACCGGCGGCGGATCGCCCACGCTGCCCGCACCCGCGCCGACCTTCCGCTTCGGGCCGTGATCGACTCGGGCACGCTCGATCTTCTTGTTCGTCACCGACCCAATCTTGCGCTTCGCCTGCTTCTTCGAGCCACCGGCGTTCGAGTCGGTGTCGCTCTGGGTCTGACCGCCGTTGCCATTCGACGACGCGCCCATCGAGCCGCCGCCGTATCCGCCGCCGACTCCCGCGGAGTCGTTGCGATGATCGGCGCCGATCTTCTTCGTCCCGCGCGGATCGACACCGCCGCCGCCCATGCCTTCGTTCCCAACGTGATCAGGACCCCAGTCGATGTCGCCACCCTCTTGGGCGGGCGGTCCGCTCGGCGAGCCGATGCGCGGAGCGTCGACACCCTTCGGGTTGCCGATCAGCTTCATCTTGCGCGCCTTCTCGAGCTCGGCGACCTCGACCGGGGACGGGCGGTTCTTCGGGATCCGCACGACGTGCTTGCCGTCGCCGTCG
>JBPOIU010000205.1:0-39318 GCA_052034255.1 Planctomycetota bacterium
AGCGCGACTTTTTCAATCGTTCGTCGCACTGGCCCCCCGCGCCGGAGCCTTCTCCGCTCGGGCCGCGATCCCCTCTCGCACCCCCGGGAAACCCGTACACTCCCGCGCTTCCCGTCGCTCCGGAGTCCGTCATGCTCTCGACCCTGCTCGCCCTCTCGCTGACCCTCGTTCCGTCCTTCCAAGATCCGAAGCCCGCGCCGCCGCCCGCGAAGGCCGAGCCGGAGGCGATCGACGTCGTCTACGAACGCCTGCTCGCGGCGAAGGGCGATGCCGAGATCGAGCGCCTGCTGCGTGGCCGGCCGTACGAGGTCATCGGATTGGTCGATGGGTACCTCGAGGGCTGGCTCGCGTCGCAGGAGAACCCGGGAGCGCCGACCGAGCCGGGGGCGAAGGCTCCGGCGCGGATGCTCGAGCTCGCGCAGGACGCGGCGAAGCGTGCGGACGCGACGTTCAAGACCGATGCGTATTCGCGGTACGCGAATGCGTGGAAGGGCTGGAGCGCGGAGCAGCGCCTGCAGTTCCGCGAGGGACAGAAGCAGTACGGCCTCGGCCGTGAGGCGATGCGTGCGAAGAAGCTCGACGAGGCGAAGGCGGCGTTCGCGGCGTCGTTGAAGCTCGCGGATCCGCTCGGTGACCTGTGGGGCATCGCGCAGGCGGAGCAGTCGCTCGGCGACGTCGCGGCCGGCGCCGCGGCCGGGGCGACGGATGCTGCGGCGAAGAAGACGTTGCTCGATGAAGCGATCGCGCACCACAAGCGTGGTGCGCAGGTCTTCGGTGAACTGCGTCATCCGGGCGTCCTGCGCAGCTTGCGCGCGCTTGGCAATCTCCACGAGCAGGCGGGCGACCTGAAGGCGGCGCGGTTCGCGCTCGAGCGCATGATGGACGTCGCCGCGGAGGCGCAGCGCCTCGACAACACCGGTCCGGTCAAGAAGGACCTGGCGCGTCTGTGCCGAGCCCTCGGCGACGAGGACGCGGCGAAGAAGTGGGACGCCTGAGCGGGCGGTCGCGCCTCGCATCGCCATGACGGCGTTCGACCCGCGTCCGATCGTCCTCGAAGGTTCCGTCGTGCGACTCGAGCCGCTCGGTCTCGAGCACGCGCCCGGGCTGCTTTCCGCCGCGGCGAGTCCCGAGATCTGGCAATGGCTGACGATCCCGCAGCCGACGCGGATCGAGGACACGCAGGCGTTCGTGCGGACCGCTCTCGCGCAACAGGAGCGGGGCAACGACGTCCCGTTCGCCGTCGTGCTGCGCGCGGACGGACGCGTCGTCGGCTCGACGCGGTACATGGACATCGCGCGAGCCGACTTCGGCCTCGAGATCGGTTGGACGTGGTACGCCCGCGACGTCTGGCGCTCGGCCGTCAACACCGAGTGCAAGCGCTTGCTCCTCGGCCACGCCTTCGACGCCCTCGGAGCGGAGCGCGTTCAGTTGAAGACCGACGCGCGCAACGAGCGCTCGCAACGTGCGATCGAGCGCATCGGCGCGACGCGCGAGGGAGTGCTGCGCAAGCACCGCCGCCTGCACACCGGCTTCATCCGCGACTCGGTGATCTATTCCGTCATCCGTGACGAATGGCCGGCCGTGAAGACGCGGCTCGAGGAACTCGTCACCCGCCCCCCGTGATCACCCCCGGCTCTCGAGGAACTCCTTCAGGTCGTCGGGCAACTCCGATGTGATCTCGAGGAACGCGTCCTTCATCGGGTGCCGGATCTTCAAGCGGTGCGCGTGCAGCGCTTGGCGCGGCAACAGCAGGCGCGCGCGGTCGTCCTCAGTCAGGCGGTCTTCTTGGTAGCGGATGAAGATCTCTTCGTCGGGGCCGTAGATCTTGTCGCCGACGATCGGGTGGCCGAGCGACGCGAGGTGGACGCGGATCTGGTGGTGGCGTCCCGTGAAGAGTTGGATCTTCACCAGTGCGAAACCGGGCACCGTCGCGATGACTTCGTAGCCCGTGCGCGCCGGCTGGCCGTCCTCGCGCACGGCGCGCTTCAGGCCGACGGCGCTGCCGATCGCTTCGCCGATCGGTGCGTCGATGAGGCCGCGCTTCTTTTCGGGCACGCCGTAGACGATCGCGAGGTAGTCCTTCTCGGCCTCGCGCTCGCGGAACATCGCGGAGACCGCGCGGTGCGCCGTGTCGTCCTTCGCGACCAGCAGCACGCCGGAGGTCTCGAGATCGAGCCGATGGCAGAGCTTCGGCACGATGTCGTGTTCGGGATCGTCGAACTTGCGATACGCCTTGTGCAGCTCACCGATCACGGTGCGGTACAGGTTGCGTCCCGCCGGATGGACGGCGACGTCGGGCGGCTTGTCGACCGCCAAGAACCACCGATCCTCGTAGATCTTCTTCAGCGTGACGTCGGTCGTGCGCAGGCCGGTCTCGTACTCGACGTCGCGCTTCGGCTTCGGCAGCGTCACGGCGAACACGTCCCCGGTCAGCACGGTGATCGCGGCGCGCGTCGGGATCGACGTTTCGCCGCGCCGGACCAGCGAGACCTGCTCCGCCTTGACCAAGCTCTGGATGCTCGTGCGCGAGCGCCAGCGCATCTTGCGGGCCAGGAAGGCGTCGAGGCGCAGGCCATTCTCGACGGGGTCGACCGTGTAGGTCACCTCGCGCGCGAACAAGACCGGCATGGGGGGAGGGGTTTTCTTGCGCACGGGGAGCGGCGCGGATGATAACCCGTTGTCCGTGCGCGGCGCTCCGCGCGCTCGACATGACCGAAACCCCTCCGCCCCTCGAACTCCTCGGTGAGGTCCAAAGCGTCCTCTTCGAGAATCCCGAAACCGGCTACGCGGTGCTCCGCGTGCAGGTCCGCGGTCAGCCTTTGCCGGTCACCGTCACCGGGTCGCTGTTCGGCGTCGGTGAGGGCACGATGCTGAAGGCGTTCGGCACGTACAAGGAGCATGCGAAGTTCGGGAGGCAGTTCGCGTCGACCCGGCACGAAGAGGTCCGCCCGCGGCTGCCCGAAGGGATGAAGCGCTACCTCGCCTCACGGCTACGCGGCGTCGGCGAACGGATGGCCGAGAAGATCGTCGAGTTCTTCGGCGATCGGACGTACGAGATCCTCGACGCCGATCCGACGCGCGTGCGCGAAGTGCCCGGCGTCGGCCGCAAGAAGGCGACGCGGATCGCCGAACAGTGGAACGAGAAACGTTCCGTCCGCGAGGCCGACACGTTCTTGCAGCAGTACGGCGTCGGGCCGGCGCAGGTCATGCGCCTCGTGCGCCAGTACGGCGACGCGACCGTGGCGATGGTGAAGACCAATCCGTATCGGCTCGCCGACGAGGTCCGCGGCATCGGCTTCAAGACCGCCGATCGCATCGCGCTGGCGATGGGCATGGCAAAGGACTCGATCGAGCGCGCGCGCGCCGGACTCTGTCACCTCGTCAGCGAAGCGGGCGGCGAAGGCCACCTGCTGTTGCCGACGCAGGCGCTGCTCGCGCGGGCGCAGGCGCTCGAGATCGAGGAGGCGCGGGCGAAGGAAGCGCTCGAACAACTCGCCAGCGAGAAGCAGTTGATCGTCGAGGACGCGCCGCCCGCGACGCCGGGGCAGACGCTCGTCGTGTCGGACTCCGCGTCGCCGCTCGACCTGAACGACTGGGATCGCAAGGGCCCGGTCGCGTACTTGCCGCGGATGCATCACGACGAGCGCGCGATCGCGGCGCTGCTGACGATGCGCGCGCACGAGGACGCACCGTGGAAGGGCGCGAAAGACCGTGTGAAGGGAGCGGCGCGCGCCGCGCAGATCCAACTCGCGCCCGAACAAGAAGAGGCCGTGAAGCAGGCGCTCGAGAAGAAGATGTCGGTCATCACCGGCGGACCGGGAACGGGCAAGACGACGATCGTGCGGCTGCTCGTGAACGTCCTGCGCCAGCAAAACGTGCACGTGCGCCTCGCCGCACCGACGGGCCGAGCCGCCAAACGCCTGTCCGAGGCCACCGGCGAAGAGGCGATGACGATCCATCGCCTGCTGAAGTACGACCCGTTCCGCAACGCGTTCGTGCACGACGAGCGGACGCCGCTCGAAGTCGATCATCTGGTGGTCGACGAGTGTTCGATGGTCGATGCGCCGCTGGCGGCCTCGCTGCTGCGCGCGCTGCCCGAGCACGCGCACGTCACGTTTGTCGGCGACGCCGACCAATTGCCGTCGGTCGGTCCGGGCGACGTGTTCCGCGCGCTGTGCTCGGCGGGCACGCTGCCCGTCACGCGGCTGCAGCGCATCTTCCGCCAGCGCGAGGGCTCGCGCATCTCGCTCGCGGCCCACGCGATCAACCACGGCGAGATGCCCGAGTTCGATCCGCCCGGGCGCGGCGGCGAGATGTTCTTCGTCGAGCGCGACGATCCGCAAGCCGCGGTCGACATGATCCGCACGCTCGTCGTCGAGCGCATCCCGCAGGCCTATGGCTTGAACCCGCGCTCCGACGTGCAGGTGTTGACGCCGATGCACAAGGGGCTGTGCGGCGCCGAGAACTTGAACGAAGTGCTCGGCAAGGCGCTGAATCCGACGCCGACCGCGGAAGTCGAGCGCCGCGGCAGGACTCTGCACGTCGGCGATCGCGTCGTGCAGATCAAGAACGACTACGACCGCAACGTGTTCAACGGCGACCAGGGCTTCATCGTCGACGTGAACGCCGCGCTGAAGAAGGTCGTCGTGCGGTTCGATGAACGCGATGTCGACGTCACGTTCGAACAACTCGACCTGCTGCTGCCGGCGTGGGCGACGACCGTCCACCGCGCGCAAGGCGGCGAGCACAAGGCGATCGTCATCGCACTGTTGAACCAGCACTTCGTGATGTTGCGGAGAAACCTCGTGTACACGGCGATCACGCGCGCGAAGAACCTGTGCGTGATCGTCGGCAGCAAGCGCGCGCTGAAGACCGCGATCGCGAACGGCTCGTCGAACGATCGGTGCACGTGGTTGCTGGAACGTCTGCGTGCCGGCGCGGCGACGTTCACGAACGAGAGCGACGCATGAGCGAACTCGTCGAAGGTCGCCTCGTGCGCATCGAGGCCCGCGCGTTCACGGTCGAGATCGACGGGCGCGAAGTCACGTGCTCGCTGAAGCCGAAGTTGTTCACCGACGATCGGCGCGCGAAGACTCCGGTCGCCGTCGGCGACCGCGTCAGGATCCGTGTCGAAGGCGAGCGCGGCGTGGTCGAGGAGGTCCTGCCACGCCGCAACGCGCTGCTGCGGCCCGGCGGCCGTGGCAAGGGCGAGGTGCAAGTCACGGCGGTCAACGTCGATCAACTGCTGATCGTCGTCGCGACGAAGGACCCGCCGCCGCGCGCCGGGCTCATCGATCGCTACTTGATCGCGTCGGAGCGCAACGGCATGGACGCCGTGCTGGTCATCAACAAATGCGATCAAGGCGTCACCGACGACTTGCGCGCCGCGCTCGCGCGCTACGAGGCGATGGGGTACGCGGTCTGCTTCACCAGCGCGATCGAGCGCATGGGCATCGACGCTCTGATCGAACGGCTGCGCGACAAGACCTCGCTGTTCGTCGGCCACTCGGGCGTCGGCAAGTCGTCGCTGCTGAACGCGATCGATCCGACGCTGCAGCTCGCGACCGGCGGTCTCGCGAAGCACGGTCGTGGTCGTCACACGACGACGAGCGTGTCGCTGACGCGCCTCGCGTGCGGTGGTCACTTGATCGACTCGCCCGGCATCCGCGCGTTCGGGCTGCACGACATCCCAAAGGGCGAGCTCGCGCTGTTGATGCCGGACCTCCGCCCGTACGCGAGCGACTGCAAGTACTCGGACTGCTCGCACGATCACGAACCCGGCTGCGCGCTGCGCGCGGCCGTCGAGCGCGGTGAAGTTCCACGCGCGCGCTACGACGGCTACGTGCGGATCCTGCACTCGCTCGACGGCGGCGACGAGGACGACGACGGGCCGACGCTCGGGGCGTGAGGTCGGTGCTCGTCAGCGCGGCGAGAACGTCTCGCGGCGGACGAAGCGGACGTGGTCGCCGACGCTGACCGGCCGGTCCACGCGGATGAACAGCGTGTCGTTCAGCCATCCGATCAGCGTCGCGGGCACCACACCGTTCACCGTGCGGATCTCGAGCGGTTCGTCCATCTGGAGCTCGCGCAACGCGGTCCGCGTCAACGTCGCCGCGCCCAGCGACTGCTCCGGATCGAACCAACCGATCACTCCGTCGTCTTGGAGCCCCTCGTCGACGGCGGGGTCTTGCACGCGCAGGTGCAGGAGCAGCGACATCGCGCGCTCGGTCCGTTCGCCGTCGTCGGACTCGGCGTCGTAGGTGCCGACGCGGAGGTTCGACATCAGCAAGGCGACGTGCGGGGGGCGCAGATCGATCGGCGCGGGCTCCCAGCGGACTTTCTCGACGAACGGGACTTGGATCGTCACTTCCGCGATGCCGCCGATCTCGGTTTCGAACTCGCGGATCGGGCGTTGCAGGGTGTCCACCTCGAGGCGCGGGATCAGATGAATCGTCTGCCCGTCCGTGTCGATGATCGGGCACAGGTCGAGCAGCAGGCCTTCTTGGACGACTTTGATCTCGGGGTCGACCACGGCGGAGTCGCCGTTGACGTCGATCTCGAAGTCGGCCACGTACGAGACTTGGTTGATGATCGACACCGTGGCGCGCTGACCGCCGCCCGTGACGATGGACGGCTGCGTCAACACGTTCGCGTCCTTCGACGCGAGCATGCCGCGGCGCGCGTCGTCGAGCTCGCCCTCGGCGAGAGTCCGCACGTGGACGCCGAAGTCCCGATCCAACGAGCCGCCGAGCGTGACGAACATCCCGTCGATCGCGACGTGCTTGCGGTTCGCGACCACCAGCGCGGCGATGCATGCACACGCGCGGTCGACGTCCGGGTCGAGCCCGGCGAACTCGAGCCACGTCTTCGATTTCCGCGTCGAACCCGTGCTCGTCAGTTGGGACTCCTCGGAATGCTGGATGCGCACGTAGTCGAGACGAGGCGCCGTCTGCGTCACCCGGTCGACGATCCACGCTTCGAGCGCATTGGCGCGCCCCGGCGGTTCCGGCGTGGCTTCGGTCACGGGCTGCAGCTCGCTCTCGTCGAGCAGGTAGATCACGGTCGATCGCCCGCCGGGTTGGTTCGTTCGCGATTCGAGGCGCGCGTCCGCGAGGCTGCTGACGACGCCCCAGGATTCGGGTTCCGCGGCACTCGACCGCGGTGGCAGCGACTGGCGGAACGACGCGAACGACGTCGACGGGTCCTGAAGCGCCAACACGCCAATGCACAACGACGACAGAACGACGGACATGAGGAACTCCAAACGGCGTGGTTCGATTCAGCGCTGAACGCCGGGCGCGCGCTCGACGCGTCGCGTCACGCGATCGACGGCGCGCTCGCGGCCGTGGGCGTAGGCGACGAGTTCGTGGGTGACGCCGTCGATGCGCGAGACGGCACGCGGTGACGGTGGGACGACTCGGGGTGGCGTGTTCGCACGCGTCACGCGGGCGGTGGCGACGGTGTTCGCCCGAGGAGTGGGTTCGACGCGCGACAGCGCGAAGCCCACGCCGAGGATCGCGATCGCGGCGGCGGCGAGGCGGCCCGACCAGCGCGAGGACGGTCGCGACGCAGCGCGCAGGCAGAACAACGCGACGACGTCGAAGTGTTCGGCGCGGCACGAAGCGCAGCCGCGCAAATGCTCGCGCAGCGCATCGGGATCGATCGCGAGCGTCGCATCCTCGAACGCGAGCGCGTTGCGGACCGTGACGCAATTCATGGTTCGAATCCTCGTTGGACCAGGTTCTTGCGCAACTTCGCACGCGCGCGGAACAGACGGGACTTCACGGTGTTCTCCGGGAGTTCGAGCTGCGTCGCGATCTCCCGGATCGAGGCGCCACCCCAGAAGAACAGCACGATCGCGAGATGCTCTTCGTCGTCGAGGTCCGAGAAGTCGAACTCGATGTCGAGTTCGCGTGCGACCGGAGTCGCGGGATCGCCGACGAGCGGCACTTCGGATCGCGCGCGGCCGCGCCGGAGCTGGAGTCGATCGAGCGCCTTGCGCAAGGCCGTGCGCCGGATGTACGGCCAGGCGTCGACGTCGCCACGGACGCGGTGCGCGGAGCGCCACAGCGCCGTGAACGTCTCTTGCCAGGCGTCGCGCGCGTCCTCCGCGTTCCGCAAGACGGAGCGCAGGAAGGCGAGCGCACGGTCGCCGTGCCGCGCGATCCAGTCGTCGACGGTCAAGCTTCGGGCATCCACGTTCGTTCGATGGCCAGTACCGGGGTGGGTGGGGGTGAAGTTGCGGAGGGCTTCATTTTTTCTCTGGCTCGTCCGACAACTACCGTGGTAGTTCTACCGCGGTAGTTGAGAGCGGCGTCACGGCACCCTACGCGGTGCGCACGCGATTCCGCTGCGTCGGGCAAGCCAGAGGCGGAGTCCGCGTACTTCGCGCCGGAGGTTTCGAGATGGCCGACTACGAACTCGGGGATCTACAGCTCGCGATCATGCAGGTGCTGTGGGATCGCGGCGAGGCGACGACGAACGACGTCCACGCCGCACTGCATCCCAGTCGCGGGCTCGCCCTGACCACGATCGCGACGATGCTGCAAAAGCTCGAGAAGAAGGGTGTGGTCACGCACCGCACCGAAGGCCGCCAATTCGTCTACACCGCGACGATCGCTCGCGAGGACGTGCGGCGCTCGATGGTGGGCGCGTTGCTCGATCGTCTGTTCCAGGGCGACGGAACGGCGCTCGTGAACCATCTGTTGGAGGCCGGGGACGTCGACGCCGACGAACTCAAGCGCCTGAAGGCGCAGATCCAATCGGGCAAGCGCGGCGGGAGGAAGAGTCATGGCGACGCACGCTGAATCGCTCGCGGCGTTCCTGCTGACCTACGCTCTGCACTCGACGCTGCTGATCGCGTTCGTGTGGGCGTGGATGCGCGTGCGCGCGCCGCGTTCGGTGCGTTTGCGCGAAGCGCTGTGGGCGCTGGCGCTGTGCGGCGGCGTCGTCTCGGCGACGGTGCAACGCGTCGGCTGGGTCGACGCGCGCACATGGACGCTCGAATGGACCCGCGGCGAGGCGCCTGTCGCAACTCCGACGGTCGAACGCTTCACGCCAGCGGTCGCGCGCTCGTTCGGCATGGGACCGGCGTTCCCGGAGCCTCCCGTCGTTGCGCAACCTTCGATGTGGAATCGCGCGATGAGCGCCATCGGCGCACTCGCAGCCCGTTTGGGCGAGTCGTCGATGGGATCGTCCGCCGCGCTGGCGTGGACGCTCGGCGCGCTGGCGTTCGTCGTGTTGTTGCTGATCCGCACGTCGCTGTGGCGGTTGCGCCAGTTGCCCGCACGCCGACCGGTGCACGGCGATGCGCAGGCCGCGTTGACGCGACTCTCGCACGCGGCCGGTTTGCGCAAGGCGGTGCGCTTGACGGCCTCGGAACGCCTCGGCGTGCCGGTCGCGTTCGGTTTGCTGCGACCCGAGATCTGCGTGCCGGAGCGCGCGCTGATCGAACTCGACGCGGCACAGCGCGACGCGATGCTGGCGCACGAGCTCGCGCACCTGGTGCGTCGCGACCCGTTGCGTCTGTTGATCGCGCGCATCCTCGAAGGCGTGTTCTTCTTCCAACCGTTGAATCGATTGGCGCGGCGGCGTCTGTTCGAAGAAGTCGAGTTCCGCTGCGACGCGCTGGCCGTGCGGTGGACCGGTCACGGCTTGTCACTGGCGTCGTGCCTCGCGCAGGTCGCGGAGTGGTTGCGCGCGCGACCGGCATTCGCGGGACCGACGACGACGGCGATGGCGAAGAGCTCGTCGGCGTTGGTACGTCGCATCGAACGACTTCTCGACGACGGTGATCTCGACGGCGCCGAGCGCGGTCAGCGCGCATTCGTATGGGCGCCGGCCGCGTTGCTGTGCGCGTTCGTGTTCGCGGCGCCCGCCGTCGCGACGGTGACGCGTGAGGTGGTCGCTGGCGTGGCCTTGCGCGACGACCCGACGTCGTCCGAAGCGACCGTCCAACCCAGCGCATCGCTGATCCCCGCGCTGCGGGATGCCGCGGCGGCGCTGGACTCTCAACTCGGCTCGCTGCGCGTCGAACTCGATGCGCTCGAAGCCGACCACGCCGCGGGGCGTCTTGATCCCGCGGTCGATGGCGTGCTGAAGAAGCTGCACGAACGACTCGCATTCCTCGATCTGGCCCGGCGGACCTTGACCGCCGACATCGATCGACTCGCGACGGAGGAAGGGCTCGATCCGTCGGAGAACCCGCTGCGTACTCCGAGCCCCCGGAGAAGCTCGCGATGAAACCATGGCTCGCAATCGGATCGACGCTGCTCGTGGGAGCGTCGACGTATGCCTTCTGCCCACCGAAGACCAACACGACCACGGTCGTCGGATCCACCAATGGCGTCTGCGTCGCCGTGCCGGGCGGCGCCACGCTGTCCGCGGACGAGGTGCAGTTCGGCGGCCAAGTCCTGACGGCGACGGGCGGAATCACCGTCGTGACGCCGCACGCGGTGTCGACGTTCGGGGCGTGCTCCGGGACGTGCCCGCCGACTCCGCCGAAGGTGGCGGGGTTCGCGATGCGATCGCCGCAGGCGTCCAGCCTCGAGGACAAGATCAACGAGAAGCTGGCGAAGAAGGCTGCCGAGCGGAAGGCGCGCAATGCCGCGCACGCCGAAGCCACGCGTGCGCGTGCCATGGCGGGACGAGCGCGTCAGGACGCTTTGCGCGCACGAGCCGAGGCCGAACACGCCGCGGGGCGGGCGCACCAGAACGCCCAGCGCGCGAAGGTCGAAGCGGACCGTGCTGCGCTGCGCGCGCGCGCGGGGTCGCTTGTGACGGCGGTGCAAGGCGCGCGGCTGGATGCGGTGAAGGTCGCGCAAGTGGCCGACCAGAAAGCGGCGCTCGAAGCGCAGGCAGAGGCCCTGAAGGCCCAGTCCCAGGCGTTCGCCGACGCGCGCGAGGCGCTGGGAGAATCGCTCGCAGGACTCGGCGTCGCCGCGGATGGTGAGGCGATGGCCGCAGACGTCGCGGCGCTCGACGAAGCGCGCGTTTTGTTCGGTCAGCAGCTGACTGAACTCGGATCGCTCGTCGGTGACCTCGAATACGCAGAGGACGAAGCGGCGTGCGACGACGCCTGTGAGGACGCGTGCGACGAAGCCTGCGCCGAAGACTGTGAAGACGCGTGCGACGACGCGTGCGCCGAAGCCTGTGAAGATGCCTGTGACGCGGTCGCGGTGGTCGAAGGCGTCAACTTGTTCGAAGAGCCCGCCGCGATCGCCGTGCAAGGCGACGATGTGACGGTCCTCGGGGTCGATGGTGCGGAGAAGGCGAAAGTGCGCGTGAAGGGGATGAAGCTTCCAACGAAGCTCGCTGCGCTCTCGTCGATCGGACCTGGTGTCTACAAGGTCGCTGTCGGACAAGGCATGGGAGGACCCTCGCGCGCCCCGGAGGGCTCCGCCAATGGCGACCACGAGGCGATCTTGCACCAGCTCCAAGTCTTGACCGAGGAGATCCGGGCGCTGCGTGAGGAAGTCCGTGCGATGCACGCGAGCTCGCGCATCACGGAAACTTACTGAGGATTGACAGGAAGACCGCCCGGCCTCGTGCGTAATCCCGCCAACGGGTCGGGGGAAACCCAGGCCCGGGTGCCCAGCGGGGCGGAGTACCGAAGGGGTGCTCCGCCCCGCTTCTTCGTTCCGGACCGAACGTCACGGCGTCGACAGGATGCTGCGGAAGAGTCCAGGGTCGAGCGTGAAGTTGAACAGCGTGCCGATGTCCGCGAAGCGCTTCGGCCGATCGACGTCGACGATCATTCCGATCGCGATCGCTGCGTACGTGCGGACCTGCGCTTGTTCGCCGTCGCGGTTCGCGAGGATCGCGCACACCGGCTCGAGCGCCGTGCGGTCGCCGACGAGCCCGAGCGCGTACAGCGTCAAGCACCGCGAGGCGGCGGACGTCTCGCGCGCCAGGCGCTCGAGCAGGAGCTGCTGGGCATTGGCCTGGTCGAGCGCAGCCAACGCTTGCGCGCACGCGGGCATCAGCTCGTCGTCGGTTCCCGCGACGACGAGCTCCGACAGCGCGGCGCGCGCAGCCGGTGCTTTCACGAATCCGAGCGCGAGCGCGAGATACGTGCGCAGGCGCTGATCGGCCGTGTCCTTGAACGCCGCGAACAGGACCTTGCCGCTGTCGGGATTGCCGAGCATCCCGATCCCGAGGCCGTAGGCGGCTTTCACTCGCTGGTCGTTCTCGTCCCTGAACGCACGCTCGAAGTAGCCGCGATAGTCCACGCCGCGCGCGATCCCGAGCGCGAGGCCCGCGATCGGGACGCGTGATTTCGTGCCGAGCGAAATACGCGGCGCAAGCGTGTTCGGATCGAGGCCGGAGCGGCGGTCGCCGAACGTGCGGATCGCGAGCGTGCGCTGAGCATCGGGGCCGCCGACGAAGCCGAGCGCCAGATTCGCGAAGTTCGTCGCCACTGCGTCGCTCTCGCGGCCTTCGAGTTTCGTCAAGCGACGCGCGGCTTCGACGTTGCCGCTGCCCGAGAACATGCCGCCGACCGCGAGAATCGCGCTCCGGCGCACGTTGACGTCGTCGTCGGTCAGCGCTTGGAACAGGACGTCCGCGTACGCGCGGTCCTTCAGCTTGCCGAGCCCGAGCAGCAGGTACGCGCGTACCGAGCTGTTCTTCTTGACCGCCTTCGACTTCGTCAACTTCGCCAACGCCGGCGCGAGCGCATGATCGCCGCTGAGTCCGGCGCCGTACGCGAGGCCTTGCTGCGTGCGGGGGTCGGCCGCGGAAAACGCTTTCGGCTCGAGGCGGCGTTCGAACTGGGCGCGCGCGGGCGACGCGCCGCCGGCAGTGACGTCGGGTGTGCGCAAGAGGCCGAGTGCGAACGCCGCGGCGAGGCGCAGATCGCCCTCGAGCTTCTTCTCGTCGAGCGTCGCGTCGAGCACGTCGACCGCGCTCGGATCGCCGAGGACGCCGAGCGCGAGCAGAGCGTTGCGCCTCGTTTCGAGGTTCGCGTCGTCGACTCCGGCAATCAGCAGCGACGCCACGGCGGGATCGCCGGTCTTCGCCAGCGCCATCAGCGCCGCGGCGCGCTCGGGTCCGAAGTCCGAAGCGCAGGCCACGCGCAGGGCCTCGATCGCGCGCGTGCGATCAGCGGCCGTGACCGGCGCAGTCGCCGCGCAGCGTTTCCACAGCACGTCTTGGTTCAAGTACCACAGGAGCTCCCACTGCTCTTCGAGGTACGGGATGTCGGGTGGATTGCCGGGAGCCGAAGGCGGCAGTGGGCTCGCGGGCTGCGCGAGCGACGGAGCGCAGACTGCGAGCACGACGAGAAGGACGAGCGGCAAGCGGTTCCGCGGGGGCATTGCGAAGGATCCTCGCGAGCGGCGAACCGGGCGCGTGAACGGTAGCGCGATCCGACCGCGAGGTCACGCCTGCCGGCGGCGCAGGATCCGTGTGCGCAGCATGCTGAGCTCGTCGACGCGCAGCAGCGTGCATGCGACCGCGTACGTCGCCGCGCCGCAGCCGATCGCGCCGAACACGACGCCGAGGCGTCGCGGCAAGGACTCGAGGCCGAGCCAGCGTTCGAGCCCGCCGCTGACGAACACGCACACCGCGGCCATCGCTGCCGATGCCAACAAGACCTTGCCGGTCGTCCTCCACAGCGGCGCGGCGCGCAGCGTATCGACGCGGCGCACCAGCAATCCGAACAGCAGCGCCGCGTTCGCGGTCGCGACGATCGACGTCGACAGCGCGAGTCCGCGGTGGCCGAACGGACCGACGAACAGTGCGCACAGGCCGAAGTTCACCGCGATCGATGCAAGCGAGACGCGCGCCGGGGTCCTGGCGTCGTCGACCGCATAGAACGCGGGTGCGAGGATCTTGATCAGCGAGTAGCCGACCAGCCCGAGCGCGTAGAACGCGAGCGCTTGTGCCGTCGCGACGGTGTCCGCGTGGTCGAAGCGGCCGCGCTCGTAGACCAGCGCGATGATCGGTTCGCCGAGCACGGCGAGCCCGACGGCGGAGGGAATCGTCAGGAACAGCGCGAGTGACAGGGATGACGTCAGCGTGCGCGAGAACTCGTCGGTGCGTTCGCGGCCGGCCGCGCGCGCGATCGACGGCAACGTCGCCGTCGCGATGGCGACGCCGAACACGCCGATCGGGAATTGCATCAGCCGGAACGCGTAGTTCAGCCACGACACCGGGCCGTCGCCGAGCCGCGAGGCGAAGTTGTTGTTGACGAAGACGTTCACCTGCGTGGCGGCGGTGCCGAGGATTGCGGGCACCATCAGCGCGAACACGGCGCGCAGCCCCGGGTCCTTCCAATCGAGGATCGCGCTGAAATGGAAGCCCGCACGACGCAGCGCCGGGATCTGGCACGCGAATTGGAGCAGTCCGCCGACGAGGACTCCGAGCGCCATGCCGAGGATCGCGCGGCGCGCGGCGTCGGCGTCGATGGGCGGTGCGTCGCCGCCGAGCACGGCTTTCGTCGTCGCGATCATCAGCTCGGGGGCCAGCGCGAACGCGGCGCCGAGGCCGACGACGATCGAGCCGATGTTGAAGAACGTCGACGCCATCGCCGGGATGCCGAACACGCCGCGCGCGTTCAGGATCCCCATCGCGACCGCGGCCAACGCGACCATCAATAGGAAGGGGAACATCACGCGCGTCAGCGAGGTGGCGAGCGCGGCTTTCTCGGGCGAGAAACCCGGCGCGATCGCGCCGACGATCCACGGCGCTGCGAGCACGCCCGCGCACGTGACGACGCCGACGATCAGCGTCAAGGCGCAGAACACCAGTGACGCCAAGCGCCACGCGGGGACTTCGCCGTCCTTGTCGAGCTTCTGCGCGAAGGTCTTCACGAACGCCGCCGACAGCGCGCCCTCGGCGAACAGATCGCGGAACAGGTTCGGGATCCGGAACGCCGTGACGAACGCGTCGAACACCACGCCGGCGCCGAAGTACGCGGCGAACAGGAGCTCGCGCGCCAACCCCATGAAGCGCGACGACAGGACCGCGAGACCGACGATCGAGGCGGAGCGCGCGACCGAACGCGGAGGGGGAGAGGAGCGTGGCGCGAGCTCGGACGGCGTCATTGGCGCAGGAGGATAGCGGGCCGAATGGAGCCGACGACCTCAGGGAATGCCGGCGGCTGTTTCGTCCGGCCAACCGGACAGGATTGCCGGCGGCTATTTCGTCCGGCCAACCGGACAGGATTGCCGGCGGCTATTTCGTCCGGCCAACCGGACAAGAATGCCGGCGGCTGTTTCGTCCGGCCAACCGGACAAGAATGCCGGCGGCTATTTCGTCCGGCCAACCGGACAAGAATGCCGGCGGCTGTTTCGTCCGGTCAACCGGACAGGATTGCTGGCGGCTGTTTCGTCCGGATCCGTGGTTCGCGCTGTGTTGGTCAACGAGTTGCGAACGGGTAGCCGCGACTGCCGCCGTGCCGCGCCCCGTGTGCGGCTCGACAGGATGCGGGGACTCGGCGCGCGGCGCGCGCCTCTATGCTCTCGCGACAACGACATGATCGGGGGCTTCCATGGCGACTCCGTCGTTCACATTCGGGCGCATGCGCAACGTCGTGCAGGTCATCCACGCGATGCTGTGCGGCGGCATCGCCGTCTTCATCGGCGTCACCTGGTACCTCCAAGGGCGGGTCGAGCCCGCCAGCTCGTTGGATTCCACGATGCTGACGGTCGTAGGTGGGGCCCTGAGCGTCAGCGCCATTGCGATCGCGCTGCTGCTGCCAGTGTTCGCGAGCAAGTCCACCGCCGGTCGTCCGATCGACTCGAAGACGCGGATCCTCGTGTTCACGACCATCCTCGTCGCCGCGACGCTCGAGGCCGCGGCTTTGTTCTGGAGCGTTCTCGCGCTGCTGCTGCAAGACTCGCGTTACTTGATCGGTTCCGGGATCTGCTTGGCGTTGATGCTCGCTCTGTTCCCGACCCAAACCAAGCTCGAGACGGCGCTCGGCATGAGCGAGGAGCAAGCCGACCGCGCACTCGCCGCCCGGGCTCCGCGATGAAGCGATCCGCGCTGGCGCTGGTGGGGGTCGCACTCGCGCTCGGCGGGTGCCTGCCCGTGCTCGAGATCAAGTCGCGCACGCGCGTGTCCGCAGACGGCACGACCTCGCGCGAGACGGTGATCACGAAGACCCGCCGCAACGCGAACTCGGACGACGAGAAGCTGTGGAACGGGCGGCCCATCGTCGACGACTTGCCGCGCTCGCTCGGCGACGGCTTCCGGTCGATCCAGCGCAGCGAGCTCGAGATCCGCATGACCGGCACGTTCGCGCATCCCGAGCAGATGCCGTCGGACTTCCTGCGCGACGTGGAGTTGCTCGACGCGCCCGCGCGCAACCGCGTCGACTTCGTGGTCGAGGACCTGCTGTTCGCGAAGCGCTACGTGTATCGCGAGCGCTACGTCGACGCGATCCAGCCCGAGGACCTCAAGGAGAACAAGCTCGATGCGGTCCGCTTCGCGCAGAAGTTCGCGCACGCGATGATCGCGGGTGAGTTCGGGCGCGCGTTCGACACACAGGAGCTCGACCGCTTCATCGACGGCGCGGGCGCGGACCTGGTCGGCGATCTGATCGAGATCTACTGGTTCGAGCGCAAGCAGCTGTCGAAGCAGGATCCGGTGACGCGCCAGACCGGACTCGATCGCGCGCTCGAGCGTGCGCTGAAACGGATCGAACGCGTCGGCGCGACCTTCGACGCCAAAGACGGCGAGGACGACAACCGCGAAGTCCTGGAAGCGTGGCTGCGCGATCTGTTCTCGAGCAATCTGAAGCGCAAGGTCGACGGCTCGCGTCCCACGTTGTCCGACTTCGACTACTTCTTCCCGAAGGACGCGCCGTGGTCCGGCTTGGAGACCATGATCGCGCGCGCCGCGCAAGCCGAGTACGGCACGACCGAGAAGGCCGAGGACGTCGCGCGCCGCGTGTTGCTCGGCATCACCGGCACGTTCGGCTCGCCGCCTGCGCAGGCCGAGTTCCACTTCGATTGCGCGGTCGAACTGCCCGGCCAACTCCTGCGCACGAACGGCTACCTCGAAACCGAGCGCTCCGCGTTCTGGGTGTTCGAAGGCGAGGACTTGTTCCCGCAAGGCCAATGGCTCGAGGCCGAGTCGTTCACGCCCGACGATCGCTTCCTCGGCAAGATCCGCGAACTGCGCCCCGACGTCGAGCGTCGCGACGCGGCGCGCTTGATCGGCGTGCTCGAAGGCGTCAGTACGGACGATCGCGAGCGCATGGCGGCGTTGCTCGCGATCGCCGCGCAACACGGCAGTCTGAGCGCGATTCCGCCCGCCGCGGAAGGCGATGGCCAAGGCCAATCCGATCGCAAACGGCTCGAAGACATCGTCGACGTCCTGCGGCGGGAGTGACGCGGCTCCAGGCCGCGTGCGCGACCCGGACTCACCAGTCCTCGGCGGCGACGGTCGGATCGCGGAAGAACCGCAGGATCTCCGTCTCCGACTGCGCGCGTAGCAAATACGGCAGCGCGTCGTCGCGCAGGAAGATCTCGGCCGCTTCCTTGTAGAGCTTCAGGTACAGCCGGTCGTCCCACGGCGGCGCGACCAGCACCAGGAACGCGTGCGACACCGAGCCGTCGGGCGCATCGAACAACAGGCCGGGCGTCGAGCGCAGGAATGCGACGATCGGCTCTTTGACGTTCATCGTGCGCACGTGCGGCAACGCGAGCCCGGAGCCGACCGCGGTCGACGCCTTGCGCTCCCGATGGTCGAGGTCCGTGAACAAGCGCTTCGCATTGCCGACGCGCGCGTGCGTTTCGAGGAAGTGCGCGATCTCTTCGAGCACCGCGTGCTTCTGCACGCGCGTCGCGCGCGGCCCGAGCGTCTCGAGCTGTTCCGCGTCGAGCGGCTGCGTCTCCATCTCGAGCCGGATGCGATCGTGCCGAAGATGTTGCGCGATCAGCATTCGAGCGCCTCGATCACTGCACGGTCTTGAACTGACCGTCCGGAAGACCCTGGTTCCAGCGCAGGTCCTGGACCTGCATGCGCTCTTGAACCTTGCCGAACGTCGAAACCTCGAGCGTCCGCGGCACGAGGCCGGCCCGCGCATCGGGCTGGAAGTTCGACAGCGCGGTTTCGCGGATCGTGTACTGGTCGTCACCGGTCGGAATGCCCGTGCGCACGGAGCGCGGCATGTACGACTGCGCGTCGATCGACAAGACGTAGCGATTGCCGAACGCATCGACCTTCGAGATGCGGATCACTTGCCCGTCCGCGGTTTCCTTGACGTCCTCGAGCACGGGCTGCGTGCCGGCGCCGTCACGGAAGAACTTCAGCGGGAACAGGTAACACGACAGCTGCTGGATTCCGGCTTCGCGCATCGGGAGGTTGCGGCTGATCAACTTGCCGTCGACGAACTGCGCGATGTGCACGCCGTCGGAGACCAGCGACATCCGCTTTCCCGCTGCGTCGGTCTGATCGAGGCGCCACTTGTCCGGGCGCTTCCACATCGCGACGTACGAGTAGGCGCCTTTCGCGGGGCCGTCCAGCAACTCGCCCTTCAGCGTCGCGACGAAATCGTCGGCGGTCGGTTCGGGAGTTCCGGCGGAACCCTGGGCTCCCCCGATCGCTTCGAACGACTTGTCCAGTACGGCTTTGGCCGTGAACTCGCCTTCCCAATGGGGCGGCGGCTCGGAGAAGCTCGTGCACGCGCCGAGCATCCCGAGTGCGCCGGCGACGAGCGCCGCGCGCAGGGTCGAGATCGCGCGCGGAGCGGAGCGGGAAGCGACACACTTCATGAAGGCCTCCAGGGCGCGGGAACGTACCAGAATGCCCTGTTTCCGACCGTGGACCGTCTTCACGCGCCTTTCACGCGCGCGGCGTTGATTTGCGTACGACCCCCGCCCAGGATGAGCGCCCTATGCGCAGCACTACCATCCGCCTTCCCCGTCTGCCCCGCGCCTCGCGCGCGACCCGCATTCTGCTGACCGCGCTGCTGGCGGCGCTGATCTGGATTCGGATCCAAGTCACCGACTCCGCCGATGCCGCGATCTCGACGGACGAGGTCCCCGCGGCGCGTCCCCACTCGTCCGTCATCGACGGAGTGTTCGCGGAGTGGGAGGGAACGCAGGACGCCGTGCGTTCCGACGGAGCGTACGTCTACGTGCGTTTCCAGATCCCCGAGGAGCGCACGCTGCAAGGCGGCAACGCGACGACGCGCGTGTTGTTCGACCTCGATGCCGATTCCGCGACCGGGCAAGTGCGCAAGGACGACGACGGCCCGATGGGCGTCGACCTCGAGGTGACGTTCAGCCCGCCGAATCCGCGGCGCGGCGGCGCGCCGGGCACCGGCGTCTCGGTCCAGCAGTTCACCGAGAAGGGCCCCGCGAGCTCGATCGGCCACGCGCGCGCCGGCCTGCTGTTCGCACCGTCGTTCGCGTCGAAGGACTTCGAACTGCGGCTCTCGCGCAACGCGGACCTGAATCAGGACATCGCCGCAGCGTTCCAAGACGCCACGAAGCTCGCGTTCCGCGTGATCACGCTCGGACCGGACGGGAAAGAGCTCGCTCGCACTGCCCGAATCGAAGGGGCGTTGCCACCGTTGGCGTCGGCACCTGCAGTCACGGCCTCCGCGCCGCCCGAGCGTCGCACCGACGGCGTGCGCGTCGTGACCTGGAACGTCGAGAAGGAAGCGCCGATGAAGAACCCGGCGCCGTTCCAACGCATCCTGAGCGCGCTGGCGCCCGACGTCGTGCTGTGCCAGGAATGGACCAGCAAGCCCGGCGAGATCGAAGCGTGGTTCAAGACGCAGCTCCCCGGTCGTGGTACGTGGCGCGTCCACACGCACGGTGAGCTCGGCGTCGCGATCGCGACGACGTTGCCGCTCGAGCCGCTGACCGACGGCAGCGTGATGCCGGCGCGCAAGGTGAACGGCAAGATCCGCCCGGTGCGCTTCGTGGCCGCTCGCGTCGACACGCCCGTCGGTCCGGTGTTGTTCGGCACGACGCACCTCAAGTGCTGCGGCACGAAGGACTCGCCCGAGGACGAACTGCGCCTGCTCGAAGGCGAGGCAATCAACGAGTTCGTCCGCGAGCAGCTCGGCAAGGGCGCACCGATGCCCGTCGTGATCACCGGCGACATGAATCTGGTCGGCACGCGCAATCCGCTCGATCGCATCGCGCAGGACCTCGACGTCGATGGTTCGACGTTGAGGATCACGGACGCGTACACGGCGACCGGCGCCGGCAACGACACCTGGCGCAGTGACGAGGGGCAGTTCTCACCGGGTCGACTCGACTACGTGCTGTTCGCCGATGGAGCCCTGAACGCGGCGAACGCCTACGTGTTCGATACCGCGTTCCTCGACGGTGCGACGCGGACCAAGCTCGGAGTGGAGGAGAGCGACTCGCTCGCGACCGATCACCGCGCGGTGATGGTCGACCTCGTACGCGCCGCGCCGCCGGCTCCGGAGCCGAAGCCGATCCGCGGCGAGGAGCTGCGGCAGTGGGTCGCGCATGCCGGCAAGCCGGTGTTGGTCAACGCCTGGGCGACGTGGTGTGCCCCGTGCGTCGCCGAGCTGCCCGATCTCGTCCGCGCCGCCCGCGAATGCGAGGCCCGTGGACTGACGTTCGCGTTGGTTTCGTGCGATGCGCCGGAGGACCTGGCAGCGGCGCGTAAGTTGTTGACCGAAAAGGGGATCTCGATCCAGACGTTCATCAAGGGCGAGCCCGATGCGAGCTTCATTCCGGGGTTCGATCCGGAGTGGAGCGGCAGTCTCCCGACGACGTGGGTCTTCGACGCTTCGGGCAAGAAAGTTGCGCTCCACGAAGGATCCGCGACGTACCAGGAAATCCTGGACCTCGTCGCTCCCGTGCTGGCATCGAAGTGAGCCGCCGCGGAGCGCGAGGTCGTTCCGCAACGAATCCATGTTTCGGCTCGCCGGCGCCGTCCGGCGACCTGCTGTGAAGGAGAACTCGATGGATGTCCGCCTGCTGAATCTCGCGGTGATCGCCGCTGCCCTGTTGTCCGCGCCGGCCCTCGCCGACGAGACGAAGAAGGACGAGCGCGCGCAGCCGGCTCGCGAGAAGAAGGAAGAGAAGAAGCGTGGGCTCGCGATCGGCGACGCCGCACCGAAGACCGACGTGAAGATGGAGAACGTCGACGGTCGTCAGTTGTCGATCGACGACGTGAAGGGCAAGAAGGGCACGCTGGTGATCTTCACCTGCAACCACTGCCCGGCCGCCAAGGCGTGGGAAGATCGCATCGCGGCGCTGACGGCCGACTACGCGAAGAAGGACATCGGAGTGCTGCTCGTCAACTCGAACGACGAAGTCGAGTACCCCGAGGACAGCCTCGAGAACATGAAGGTCCGCGCGCGCGAGAAGAAGTTCGAAGTGCCCTACGTGGTCGACGCGACCTCCGACGTCGCGCGCGCGTTCGGCGCGTCGAAGACGCCGGAAGTCTTCCTGTTCGACGCGGAGTTGAAGCTCGCCTACCACGGCGCGGTCGACGACAACATGCGTTCGGCCGAGGACGTGAAGGAGAAGTACCTCGTCAATGCGCTCGAGTCGGTGCTGAAGGGCGAGAAGGTCGCGAAGGCGGAAGTGCCGGCGGCCGGCTGCGGCATCAAGTACCGCGCCGAGAAGAAGCGCGAAGAAACGCCGGCGCGCACGAACGAGGGCTGAGGCGGCGCAGCCGCCGGACTCACCAGGCAGAGCCGTCCACGACGCGCCCACTCGGAACGAGGGGGCGCGTCGTGGACTTTGGTCGATGCGCTGACGTCGCGCTCACACCTTCGGCTTCGCTCAGGTCTTCGGCCTCCCGAACGCCACCGCGAGGAACAGCCAGCCGAGCATCAGCGCGACGCCGCCGATCGGCGTGATCGCGCCCATCCAGCGCAGGTTCGCGAGCACGAGCACGTACAGCGTTCCCGAGAAGATCGCGATCCCGGCGACGAACGCGAGACCCGCGCGGTGCAGCCACGCCGACGCCTGTTGGCGCTGCGCGAGCGCGACGCAAAACAGAGCGAGCGCATGCCAGAGTTGGTAGCGCACGGCGGTGTCGAAGATCGCGAGGTCCTCGGCCGACACCTTCGACTTCAAGCCGTGCGCACCGAATGCGCCGAGCGCGACACCGAGCAAGCCGAACACGGCGGCGAGACGTCCGAAGTTCATGCGTTCATCCGATGGGGAGTGCGCCGGAGCTGTCGGCGAAACGGTCGAGGGTGACGCCCATGCGGCGCAGCAGCGCGAGATGCAGGTTCGCGAGTGGGGTGTCGGGCGGAGACACGAGGTGTTGTCCGCCGTCGATGCTGCCGCATCCGCCGCCCGCGAGCACGAGCGGCAGATCGTGCGGATCGTGACTGTTGCCGTCGCGAATGCCCGAGCCGAACAACACCATCGCGTGGTCGAGCAGATCGCAGTCGCCTTCGCGGAAACTGCTGAGCCGTTCGAGGAAGTATGCGAGCTGCTCCACGTGCCAGCGCGTGATGCGTTCGTACTGCTCGAGCTTCGATGCGTCATTGTCGTGGTGCGACGCGTCGTGATGCGACGTCGTCACGCCGTCGAGGAACGCGAAGTTGCGGCCGCTGACTTCGTTGCCGAACATCAAGCTCGCGACGCGCGTGGTGTCGGTCGCGAACGCGAGCGCCATGACGTCGAGCATCAGGCGGGTGCGCTCGGCGTGATTGCCGCTGCGGCCGCGGTCGGCGGCATGCGCATCGAGCGTGCGGCCGAGCTCGTCCTGCCGCGCGAGCAATGCGGTCGGAAGCGCTTGTGCCTGCGCCGCGCGCTCGTCCTCGAACGCGAGCCGCGTTTCGATCGATCGCACGGCGTCGGCGAACTCTTCGAGCCGTGCGCGGTCGGCGGCGCCGAGTCGCGTGCGCAGCGTCGCGGCGTCGTCGGCGACGTCGTCCAGCACGCTCTTGCGCCGCGCGCGCGCCGCGGCGTCCGCGCCGTTGCGCAGGAACAAGCGTTGGAACGCCGCGCGCGGATCGGTTTCGCGTGGCGCCGGTTGCGTCGGCGAGCGCCACGACAGATAGGAGCCGTACAGCCGCGTGTAGCTGACGTTGACGTCGACGCCGGTCGAGACGGTTTCGAGCGAGAGTTCCAACGACGGCAGTGCGGTGCGCGGGCCGACGGCTTGCGCCATCAGTTGGTCGATCGAGGTGTTGCCGGCGTTCAGATCGCGGCCGGTGGTTTGGTGGATCTGCGTGCTGGTCAGGAATCCGCCGAGCTTCACGTAGTGGCCTTCGCCCACGTTCGCGCAGCGATTCCACAGGTTGGTCGGGATGACGACACGTCCACGCCACGCTTCGAGGGGCGCGAGCGTGCGCGACAGCGTGAAGCGCTTGCCGACGCCGTCGGGTCGCCAGGCGTCCGCGCGACAGCCGTTCGCCATGTACAGCGCGGCGAAGCGCGTCGGCGGTCGCGCCGCGTCGGCGTTTGCGCGCCGCGGCAGCATCGCTTCGAGCCAGGGCAACGCGAGCGCGGCGGTCGCTCCGCGCAGGAGCGTGCGGCGGGACAAGGGCTCGATCATCGGTTGGCCTCCACGGGCGCGCGGGGCTCCGGGCTGCGATGGCGGAACGGATAGGAACCGGCGATGTCCTCGATCAGCGTGCGCGCGGAGTAGTCCGACCACGCGAGTCGGGACGCGAGATCGAGAACGAGCGCGTCGTCGGCCGCGGTGAGTCCGCGATTCAGCGCGAACGCGAGCAACTTGCCGGCGAGGTTGGTGGCGAACACGTCGCGCCGCGCGAGCAGCGCGTCCTTCAATCCGGCCATGCCGTCGACGACGGTTCCATCGGGCAGCGTGCCGATCGCGTCGACGGGCCGATCCTCGGCGAGCGCCGCGCGCAGGCGTCCGACCGGGTCGTAGGCTTCGAGTGCGAAGCCGAGCGGATCGATCCGTTCGTGGCACGAGCGACACTCGGCGCGCGCGCGATGCTGTTCGAGCCGTTGGCGCAGCGAGAGGCCGTCCTTCTGGACTTCCTCGGCGGGCAACACGCCCGCGTTCGCCGGCGGCGGTGGGGGTGGCGTGCCGAGGATCGTCTCGAGGATCCACTTGCCGCGCAGCACGGGACTCGTGCGCAGCGGATGCGAGGTGAGCGTGAGCACCGCGGCGGACGCGACGACTCCGCCGCGTTCGCGCGACGGCAACGCGACGCGTTGGACGTCACCGTTCGCGGAGGCGGCGATGCCGTAGTGCTCCGCGAGCGGCGCGCCGACGATCGTCCAATCCGCATCGAGAAGCTCGAGCACCGAGCGATTCTCGCGCACGATGACATCGAAGACGTCGGTGACTTCGCGCACCATCGCGGCCCGCAATGCGTGCGTGTAGGTCGGGAAGCGGCCCGGATCGGGCTCGCACGTGGTCTCGAGGCGCCGCAGGTCGAGCCACTGCGCGGCGAACTCATCGGCAAGTGCGCGCGAGCGCGGATCGTCGAGCATGCGCCGGACTTGGCCGCGCAACGTCGTGGGCTCGTGCAGCGCTCCGCGGGCGGCGAGATCGAACAGCGCGTCGTCGGGCACCGACGACCACAGGAAGAACGACAAGCGTTCGGCGAGTTCGAAGTCGTCGACGGCGAAGTCGTCGACGGTCGAGGACGCACCGTGTTGGAACTCGGCGTCGCGCGGGTCGGATCGCGTGTCGCCCTCGATGCGCATCACGAAGCGCGGCGACGCGAAGATCGACAGCAGCGCGGTCGCCGGGCCGGCGTCGAGGCGGCCAACGAGTCGAGCGGCGTCAGCGGGCGGAAGCGGTCGGCGAAATGCGCGGCGGGCGATCGCGAGCAGGCTCTCTGCTTCGCGGCCAGGCGGGAGCAGGGTCGCGAGGTCGGCGCGAGCGATCGCCGCCGAAGCGGTGTCGATCCACGTTTCGAGAAGCAGCGGCGAGGTGAACAGCGTGTCGGCGTCGTTCTCGAATCCCGCGCCGCCGGACGGATCCCGGGGAATGGCATCGACGGAGACCTCGACGCGAAGCAAGTCGCGCAAGGCATTGCGGAACTCCGAGCGCGTGAGTCGGCGCGGCAGCGTGCGTCCCGCAGTTCGCGCGACCATTGCGGGGTGCGCGGCGGCGATCGACGCGAAGTGCGCAATGAGGACGTCACGATCCTCGAGCTCGAGCGCCACCGCATCCGCCGGCGGCATCGAGCCATCCCGCAGGCGCTCCAAGATCGCCCCGACCAAGTCCGGCGCGGCGCGCAGCGCGGCGTCGTCGAGCACGGAGAAATCGAGGCCGGCTTTGGATTTGACCGGGCCGTGGCAGGGGAGGCATGAGGAGGAAAGGAGAGAGGCGACATCGTCGGCGAACGATGCTGGCGCGGATGCTAGCGCTAGCGCGGTGGCGAGGGTTCGGACGGACATCGTGAGCGAGGGTAACGGGTTCGGGGGAGCCGTGAGGCGGTTCGTTTGGGGGTGGGAGGGGATTGGGGATGGGATCGATCGGAGGGGCGGGAGTGAACGGGAGTGAACGGGATTGCGCGGGAGTGCGCGGGAATGAACGGGAACGAACGGGATTGCACGGGAGTGGACGGGAGTGCGCGGGAGTGGACGGGAGTGCGCGGGAGTGGACGGGATTGCGCGGGAATGAACGGGATTGCACGGGAGTGAACGGGAATGAACGGGAGTGCGCGGGAATGAACGGGATGGCACGGGAGTGAACGGGAGTGAACGGGAATGAACGGGAGTGCGCGGGAATGAACGGGATTGCACGGGAGTGGACGGGATTGCGCGGGAATGAACTGCGCGGAAGTGGGATGAACGGCGCGATCGATCCCGCGCTAAGCTCCCCTCCTTCGAGGGCGGCACCCCTCTCCAACGGAATGAAAAGCAACCATGACCGACGCGCTGACGCTCGACCAAGTGTCGAAGCGGTTCGGCTCCCACCAGGCCGTCGATGCGATCTCGATGCGGATCCCCGCTGGATCGATCTACGGATTCCTCGGGCAGAACGGGGCCGGCAAGACCACCACGATCCGCATGATCATGAGCATCTACTACCCCGACTCGGGGCGGATCTCGGTGCTCGGATCGCCCAACTCGGAGTCCGTGAAGGACCGGCTGGGCTACTTGCCGGAGGAGAAGGGCCTCTACAAGAAGATGAAGGCCGTCGAGCTGCTCGCCTACTTCGGGATGCTGAAGGGCGTGCACAAGGCCGACGCGAAGGTCAAAGCGCGGATGCTGCTCGAGTCGGTGGGGCTCGGTCCGTTCGCGGATCATCGCTGCGAACAGCTGTCGAAGGGCATGGGGCAGAAGGTCCAGATCCTCGCGACGATCATGCATGACCCGGCGCTCGTGATCCTCGACGAGCCGTTCTCCGGTCTCGATCCGGTGAACGTCGAGATGATGCGCGAAGTGATCCTGAACATGAAGCGCGACGGGCGCACGGTGATCTTCTCGACGCACGTCATGGAGAACGCCGAGAAGCTGTGCGACGGCATCGTGATGATCCACCGCGGCAAGAAGGTGCTGGACGGCACGCTGGCCGAGGTGAAGTCCGGTGGCGATCGCGGCATCCAGATCGACTACGACGGCTCGGGAATGGTGCTGCGCGACCTGCCCGGAGTGACGCGCATCAACGACTCCGGCAAGAACGCCGAGATCTTCCTGTCCCCGGGAACGGACCCGCAGGAGATCCTCCAGCGATTGGTCGGTCGGCTCGTCATCCGTCGTTTCGATCTGCGTGAACCGTCGCTGCACGAAGTGTTCGTGCGCGCGGTGAAGGGCGACTCCCATGAGTAACAAGACGTGGCTCGTCGCTCGGCGCGAGGTGCTCGAGAACATCCGCACCAAGGGCTTCTGGGTCGGCGTGCTGATGCTGCCGATCATCATGGTCGTGTCGGTCTCGCTGCCGCGCTTCCTCGAAGGCCAGAAGGAAGTGCGCAAATACGCGGTCGTCGATCAGAGCGGTTGGATGCTCGCGGCGATCGACGAGCAAGCCGCGATGCCGGACATGGAACGCGTGCTGCGTGAAGCGATCGATGCGCGGCGCAACGATCCGAAGCGCTACGCGGAGTTGCCGGAGCTGCTACGCAAGTTCGTCGATGCGCTCGACCAGATCTGGGACAACCCGGCGCTGACGCCAGATCCGTCGCTGTCGGACGCGGACCAAAAGCGCGCGCGAGAGAAGAAAGAAGACGAGGTCATCGAAGGCATCGCGATGTTCATCGGTGATCCCACCGAGTTCGAGAGCCAACTGCCGCTCGCGTCGATGAAAACAGCACTGCGCCAAGCGTCGGAGAGGCTCGCGCCGTTGCGCGAGAGCATTCGCGATTGGTGGAAGAACCTGCCGCCGGAGCAAGCGGCGACGTTCGAGGCGCGCACGGCGAAGAGCCGCTATGAGCGCGTGGCTCTGCCGGAACTGACCGGTGACGCCCTGTTCGACGACCTGAACCAGAAGATCTCGAAAGGCGAGCTGTTCGCCTACTTCGTCATCGGTCCCGATCCGGTCGTGAACGGCGACGGCTTGCGTTACGCGTCGTCGAACTTGACCGACGGCGACCTGCTCGATTGGTTCACGCGCAACGCGAACGCGGTGGTGCGGGACCGGCGCCTCGACGAGAAGGACATCGATCGCCTGACCGCCCAATGGGTCCAGAAGCCGCTCGATGTCGACTCGCGCAAGATCGGCAAGGGTGGCAAGGAAGAGGAATCGACGAAGGCCGACAAGGCGCGTCAGTGGGCGCCGATGGTGTTCGCCTACATCCTGTGGATCTCGATCTTCACGATCTCGCAGATGTTGCTGACGAACACGATCGAGGAGAAGTCGAGCCGCATCCTCGAGGTCCTGTTGTCGTCGGTGTCGCCGCTGCAATTGATGATGGGCAAGATCTTCGGCATCGCGATGACCGGCCTGCTGATGGTCGGGTCGTGGACGTTGTCGTTCGTGCTGATCTTCAAGTACCTGCCCGGCTTGCTGCAGTTGAAGATCGACATCCCGCTCGACCAGATCGCGACCGACCCGTACTTGCTGACGTCGTTCCTCGTGTACTTCACGCTCGGCTACCTGTTCTACGCATCGTTGCTCGTCGGCGTCGGCGCCGCGTGCGACACGCTGAAGGAAGCGCAGAACCTGATGGGGCCGATCAGCATCGTCATGATGATCCCGATCATGGCGATCGCGTTCCTCGCGCAGGACCCGAACAGTCGGCTCGCGGTGATCATGTCGTACATCCCGCCGTTCACGCCGTTCGTGATGATGAACCGCGCGGCCGGCCCGCCCACGTTGATGGAGTACGTGACGACGACCGCGCTGTTGCTCGTGTCGATCGTGATCGTCATGTGGGCCGCGGCCAAGGTCTTCCGCGTCGGCATCCTCATGAGCGGCAAGGCGCCGTCGTTCAAGGACATCATCGTGTGGATCAAGGCTCCGGTCGGCCAGGTGCCCGAGCGCACCCTCGGACCGACGGGACCCGCGAAGTGATCAAGACCAAGGAAGGTCGGAGGCTCAACCCATGAGCGAACTGAAGGCCCTGCTCGAACCGATCTCGACGTTCGTCACGACGCTCGACGCCTCGAATCCGGAGGCGTGCGAGCGCGCGCTGAACGCCAAGTTCCCGGTGACATCCGATGCGGTCCAGGCGCTGGCGAAGGCGGCCATGATGGCCGTCACGTCGGGCGCGATCTGCAATCGCGGCGAGCCGAACCTCAAGTACTCGCGGATCGTGAAGCCGGCCGAGTCCAGCACGGGAGTCTCGATCGACGCCGTGCTGATGGACGACGTCGCCGGCCCGGTGCACACGCATCCGAACGGCGAGTTCTGTCTGTGCCTGCCGATCACGGGTCAGCCGACATTCGAAGCCCGAGCGGCGACGTGGATCGTGATGCCGAAGGCCAGCCGTCACGTCCCGACGGTCCGCGCGGGCAAGATGCTGATCCTCTACTGGCTGCCGCAGGGCGCGTGCGTCTTCGGTTGACCCGGACGAAATAGCCGCCGGCAATCTCGTCCGGCCAGCCGGACAGGATTGCCGGCGGCTATTTCGTCCGGCCAGCCGGACAAGAATGCCGGCGGCTATTTCGTCCGGCCAGCCGGACAGGAATGCCGGCGGCTATTTCGTCCGGCTAGCCGGACAGGAATGCCGGCGGCTACTTCGTCCGGATGGTGCAGTCACTTGGCCGCAAGGGCTTGGTGTGAAAGGCCTTGGCTCGCGTCGCGGTGCCTACGCGTCCGGGCGTGAGCTTGGCTGGTGCGGTCGCGGCCGGGTCAATGTTCGCGCGGCGGCGAGAGGACGACCAAGCCTTCGGCGGGCTCGGCCGAGAGCACTCGACTCGAGTGCGCGACATTCGGCGGCACGATGATGGCGTCGCCGGGCTCGAGGACGTGTTCGCGGTCTTCGACCATGAACGCGACCGAACCCTTGATCAGGAAGAACGCCTGCTCCTGCGGATGCTGGTGCGCCGTGAACGACGCCCCCGCCGGATAGACGTAGCGGATGACCTGCATCGAGTCCGACGACAGGTGCCAGCGCGTGATGCCCTTGCCAGCCTTCTTGGCGTTGGCGGCTCCGCGCAAGCGGGCCAGACGTTCACGAGGGAGTCGGGTTGCGGCGAGACTCATGGGATGGACTGCCCGGCAGGCGGATTTGCGTGCGTGAAGTTCGGCGTGTGCTCGTCGTCGCTGGCCCTGCCCTTTGAACCGCGCGACTCTCGCGCTCACCGAATGCGATTTCGATCCGATCCGGAAAAGACTTGAGAGCTTCGGTAGACCGCCTCGGGTTTTCTTTCAAGGTGTGCGTGAACGACCAGCGACGCACCATCGGCGCGGTCGCTCGGCGACGCGTTCAGGGCTACTTCACCACGCGCACGAACGAGCGGCCCGCGCCGGTCGGCATCTCGTGCGGAGACTCGTGGAGGCTGCGGTCGGCGATGCGTCGCACGTTCCACACGAGCTCGACATCCGTGGGCAGCGATTGCCACAACACCTCGGGCACTTCGAATGAGCCGCCGTCGAGCTCGAGATGCAGCCACTCATGCGAGGCGAACTCGATGCGCCCTTCCACCGTGAAGATGTAGATGGCATAGCGCGCCGCGGGGTCTTGCAGCGGTTGCCACGTCAGTCGCGGCGGCGCATCCAGTCGCGCCGCATCGTCCGGCGCGAGCAACGGGATGCCCGGATTCGCCGCGCGCGCCGAACATGCCGACACCAAGCTCGCGTGCAGCGGCGGCGCGGGAACCAATGCGCGATCGAACGCCGGCACGAACCTGCGCTCGTACGTGACGAGTGCCACGCCGAGCAGCGTCAGTCCGAACAGCACTCCCGCGCCATGGCGCACGGCATCGCGCATCGGCGACACGATGCGCACCAAGCCAGCGGCGAGCACGATCGCGATCGGGCCGATCGCAGGGAACAAGTACCGCCCCTGCGGTTGCCGGAACGTCAGGTTGAAGTGCAGCGTGGCGAGGAACACGAGCGCCGCGGCGGCGACCAGCACGCAGACGACGCGCGTGCGGGCCTCACGGCGCGGCCGCACGAGGTTGAACACCACGCCGCACACGGCGATCGCCGCGATGACTTTGCCGAACGTCACGAGCGCCGGATGCGGAGGCACGGTCCAGTTGCCGAACATGCCGAGCAGCGACGTGAAGATGTTCGGGAAGAACCCCACACGGAGCCATTCGAGAGCGCGGCCCTCGGGCACGCGGATGCTCGCGTAGACGCGTTCATGGGCCGCGCCGCCGAGGACGTCGCCATACAGCTGGAAATTGCGGACGAAGAACCACCCGCACAGCGCGGCGACGACGAGTCCGCCGACCACGAGCGCGATCATCGCCGTTCGCCGCGACGACGACTTCCACGCCGCGACCGCCGCCACGCCGAAGAACAACGGCACGAGCGCCAGCGTCGTCAGCTTCGTCAGCAAGCACAGCCCGAGCAGGGTCCCGCCGACGATCGCGATCCGCGAGTCGAACCGCGCCGCGGCGAGCGCCGCGCACAGCACGAGCAGCGCCACGTGCGCGAACGTCGCCGCCAGGTTGCCGTTGTCCAGCACGGCGTGATGGAACGCGAACGCGGGCATCGTCGCGAGCAGCAGCGCCGCGACGTCCGCGATCGCGACGCGCCGCGGAAACGCGAGCCGCGCCAAGATCCACGTCGCGACCAGCGTGACGAGCCCACACAGCACCGAGAACCCACGCAGCAGGCGTAGGAACCGGATCTCGCGCGAGACCGGCGCGCGTTCGTCATCGCCGTGCAACCAGAGGAAGGCGCCCGCAGGCGTGGGCTGCAAACTCTCGGGATTCGTCGACTGCGACGCGACGGTGTCGCGCCGCTGCGCGAGCTCCATCGCACCGGCGAGCAGCGCGTAGTACAGCGGCGGATGGTGAGCGAGGCCGCCTTCGTCGAGGATCGGACGGCCCAGCTCACGCGCCGTGAACCGCGCCACGGGCAGCGTGTGCCGATTCGCGAGCTGCCACGCGTAGAACCAGTGGTCGCTCTCGTCCGGTCCTTCGAAGGCGGGCGTCGACACGACGTATGCGGCGGACAACGACACGTAAAGCAGCGCCGAGATCAGCAGTCCTCTGCTCATGACCCGCGCTCCGCACGCGCGTTCGGCGTCGCGACCGCGAGCAGCGACACGCCGAACGGCAACCGTCGCCGCGCCACCCAGAACCGCTCCGCGGCCAGCACGGCGCGCAATAGCCCCGAGACGACGGGCAACGGCATCGACAGATCCGAGCCTCCCGCAGCGACGGAGCGCGCGAGGAATGGGCGCATCAGCAAGCGCACGCCGAGGATCGGCAAGAACAGCAGGAAGTTGAAGTACGTCAGGTGCAAGACCGTGAACCCCGCCGCTTCGAGACGCGCCCGTAACTGCGGAGCGCGATAGCGACGCCGGTGTTCCGACAACACGTCCTGACGGCCCCACAGCACCTGGAACGCGGGCACGCTGAGCAACAGCATTCCGTCCGGAGCGATCGCCTCGCGCCAAGCGCGCAGTGCCGCGACATCGTCATCGAGGTGCTCGAGCACGTCGAGCGCGCAGATCAGGTCGATCGACCCGGCCGCGAACGGCGGCCGCGTCGCGTCGGCGCGCACCGGCAACGCCGGACCGCTGGCGCGGCAACCGTTCAACGACGGCGTCGCGACGTCGAGCGGGATCCAACTCCCGCGCGCGGCGAGCACGGGCGCGTTCACGCCGAAACCCGGCCCGAGGTCGAGCACGCGCCGTACGCGTTCGTGCGCGAGCCACGTGTCGAGCACGCGCGCGAAGATCGCGCGCCGCGCGGCGAACCACCAGTGATCGACCTCGCCGCGGTAGACCTCGTGCACCGTGGACTTCATCGCGCGGGATTCGCCTCGTTCGTCGATGGGGGCGGCTGCAGCGGTCCGAATTGAATGCGCCACCACATGCGGGCGACCGTCCACAACGTCTTCGGGATGTGACTCGCACGCACGGTGGTGTGCCCGTGTTTGCGCGGATAGTGCCGCACGCCCTTCTCGACGATCTTGAAGCCGAGGCGCCGCGTGCGCGCGACCATCTCGGTGTCGATGAAGAAGTCGGTGGACTCCAGGTGCAGTCGATCGACGACCTTGCGCGTGAACAGCTTGAACGAGCAGTCGACGTCGCGCACCTTCACGCGGAACAGCACGCGCACGATCCGGTTGTAGACCCAGCTGAGCACGCACCGCAGCACGGAGTCGTAGCGGTAGACGCGAAAGCCCATGACCGCGTCGGCCTCACCGATCAGCGGCACCAAGTCCGCCAACTCGCGCACGTCGAATTGCAGGTCGGCGTCGGTGAAGAACACGAGGTCGCTCGTCGCCGCGCGGAAGCCGGCCGCGATCGCCGCCCCGTACCCACGGTTCTGCGCGAACGAAATCAGCTTCAACTGCGGCCAGTCCCGCGCGAGTTCGGTCACGACCTTCGCCGTATCGTCCTTCGAGCCGTCGTCGACGACGATCACTTCGGCGGCGCGGAAGCGCTTGGTCGCGAACTCGAGACATTGGCGCGCGGCTTCGACGATGTTCTCCTCCTCGTTGAAGGCGGGGAGGACCATCGAGATCGAGAGCGGGAACGGCGTGGGCGCGGGCATGGGGCGGGGAGTCTACGGCATCGCAAGCGGGCCGGCGCGAGTCAGTTCCGCGCGCTCGACCAAGTCGGAACGGGCAACCCCCGGGACCGCGGGCCACGGACGTCCCAAGGCTCCGGCGCGGTGCGCAGCCCGCCCGCCGCCTTCCGCCTGGCTGCGGCGCCCGACCGGGACTGCTACCATCCGACCGCGCGCGGCGGGGTGAACTGGACGGCCGCGAATCACGAACCGCTCGAGATCTGGGTACGCGCCGCGTGCGCGTGGAGGAGTCGCCGTGACCGAGTCTCGCCTGCTGCCCACGCCGCGGGAGATGATCGAGCACCTCAACCGCTACGTCTTCGGCCAAGAGCGCGCCAAGCGCGATCTCGCCGTGGCGGTTTACAACCACTACCTTGCGCTCGCCGAACGCGAACTCGACGGCAAGGCGACCGACTTCGGCAAGCAGCACGTGTTGCTGCTCGGCGCGACGGGCTCGGGCAAGACTTATCTCGTCAAGACGCTCGCGCGTTTCCTGAACGTCCCGCTGTCGTTCGCGTCGGCCACGAGCCTGGTCGAAACCGGCTACGTCGGCACGCCGGTCGACACGATCGTCAAGAACCTGCTGACGAGCACGAACTACGACGCGCGTGCCGCGCAGCGCGGCATCGTGTTCGTCGACGAGATCGACAAGATCCGCCGGTCGTTCGGCTCGTCGCGCGACGTCTCCGGCGAGGGCGTGCAAAACGGCTTGTTGACGCTGCTCGACGGCTGTTCGGTCACCGTGAAGGGGCGTGGCAACGAAGAGCACTCGGTCGACACGTCGCAGATCCTGTTCATCTGCTCCGGCGCATTCGTCGAGCTCGACGCGATCGTCCGCGAACGCCTCGGGTCCGCCGAGATCGGGTTCAAGCGTTCGAAGAAGTCCACGGAACGCGTCGGAATCCAGGACGGCGCGACCGTGGAACTCCCGGATCTCGTGAAGTTCGGGTTCATCCCGGAGTTCGTCGGGCGGTTCGCGACGATCACGGCGCTGCGGGCGCTCGAGCGCGATGACCTCGTCAACATCCTCAAATCGACCGAGGAGTCGATCCTGTTGAAGCAGCAGCGCATGTTCGCGCTGCATGGCATCACGCTCGAGTTCACGCCGGACGCGCTGACCGCGATCGCCGACGAAGCGCTGAAGCTCGGCACCGGCGCGCGTGGGCTGACGCGGACCGTGTTGCGCGTGCTGGATCCGGTCGACTACCGCATGCACGAGCTCGCGCTGGAGGGCGTCACCACGATCGAGATCGGACGGGACGCGGTCGTGAAGGGCTCGGAACCCGTCCTGCGCAAGGACCCGCCGGTGGCCGGCACCACTCCGGTCGCACGCGTCGAAGAGCTGCGCAAGCGCGCGTTGGCTGCGCCGCCGGTCGTGCGCGTGACCACGCACAACGGCAGCCTCGCGTTCACCGACACGTCGCGCATGAAGACCGCCGACGTGTTGCGCGAGGTCGAACGCGTCAAGCAGGAGATCGAGTGGGAGAAGACGGCAGGCGCCGCGCGCGAGTGGTGGATCGCGCTCGAGCGGAAGAACCAACTGCATCCCGAGGTCGTGTTGCGGCTGCTCGAAGAGCTACGCCATCGCAAGGCGGGCATCGCGGATCTGTACTACGCGTCGCTCCATTCGGGATCCGGCAGCGCGCAGGCGGCGCTGCATTTCCTCGACTATCAGCGCGAACGCGACGTGCACGAGGCGCGCACGCGCGACGCGTCGACGTCGTTGCGCGCGACACAGGAGAGTTTGCGCCGACTCGTCACGGGCGTGCGACGCGGCAAGGTGGCGAAGGCGCCGAAGACCGGTCGGAAGCCGGGTCGCAAGGACGACGGGGCGGCCGCTGGGTCGTGATCTCTCCCGATCGCGTGCGCCGAACTCCTCCCGCGGGAGCGCCGATCAGGGTTTCTTCGCCCAGGCCTCGAGGATCGTGCGCCCGAGTTTCTTGAACTCGCGCGCGCGCGGCGAGCCCGGTCGCCACGCCAATCCGATGTCGCGCGTCGGCGGATCCGCGAACGGGCGGACGACGATGCCGGCGCGTTCGCGCGCGAGCTCACCGGCCATTTCCGGCAGCAGGGTCACGCCGACGCCGCTCGCGACCATTTCGACGAGCGTCACGAGGCTGCTCGCGCGGAAGTCGCCGACCTCCGTGGCGCCGGCCTTCTGACACAACGGCAGCACCTGGACGCGCAGGCAGTGGCCTTCGTCGAGCAGCAGCACGTCGTGTCCGCGCAGGTCCTTCGGCTTCAGCGTCTTCAGACTCGCGAGCGGGTGGTTCGCGGGCGCCGCGAGCAGGAAGTCGTCGGTGAACAGCGGGTCGACTTCGACGCCGACCAGCGTCGTGTCGGGCGCGAGGATCAACACGTCCAGACCGCCATCGAGCAGTTCGCGCACCAGTTCGACGGTCTTGGCCTCGCGCAGCAGGGGCCGCACTTGCGGAAACTGTTCGCGGATGTGGGGGAGGACGTGCGGCAACAGATACGGCGCGACCGTCGGGATCACGCCGATGCGGAGCGTGCCCGCGAGCGCGGGGCCGAGCCCGCGCCCCGCTTCGACCAGGCGATCGAGCTCGATCAGCAGCCGCTTGGCGAGATGCGCCATCTCGCGGCCCGCGGGCGTCGGCAGCACGCGCTTGGTGTCGCGCTCGAACAGCTTCAATCCGAGCTGCGCTTCGAGCTGCTGCAGCTGTTTGCTCAGCGCCGGCTGCGTGACGTGACAGCGTGCTGCGGCGCCGCGGAAGTTCAGACACTCGGCGAGTTCGACCAGGTACTCGAGTTGGCGGATCGTGGGTCGCATGGCAGGGACTCTACGCTCGATGACGTTGCATGCGATGTTCCACGGCTGGTCGATGACCTGGAGGCATCGTCACGATCACCGGATGCATGAGCGGCGGGATGGGGGGTGGAACGATAGGTTCTCCGTCCATCGGCGGATTTCCGCGTCCACGGGTGTCGCGCGGAGGTCCTCAACGCATCGGAACAGGAGGGAACACACCATGCGTGTCCATCGGCTCGTGATTCTGTCCGTCGCGTGGGCGGTCGCGTCCGCCGCGTCGGGATTCGTGCGCGTCGGCGACGAGCCGGCCCCGCACGGAGCGACGAACTTCGACGTCCAACAGCGCGCGCTGGATGCGCTGCTCGCCGGCGTCGATGCGACGCAGCCCCCGCTGGGCGTCGATCCATTGGTGTGGGCCGCCATGCTGCCGAGCGACAACGGACCGACGGCGGAGCGCATCGCGCTCGGCCGCAAGCTCTACTTCGATCCGCGGCTGTCGAAGGACGGCACCGTGTCGTGCGCGACGTGCCACGACGTGCTGCGCGGCTTCACGGATCGCCGGCCGGTCAGCGAAGGCATCGGTGACAAGCTCGGTCGACGCAATGCGCCGACTTCAGTGAACGCGGCGCTGCTCGGCTCGATGTTCTGGGATGGCCGGGCCGCGACGCTCGAGGATCAGGCGAAGCTGCCGATCATCAACCCGATCGAGATGGGCTTCGCGAACGGTGACGAGGCCACGGCGGCGATCGCGAAGATCCCGGAATACGGCCCACTGTTCCAAGCGGCCTATGGGCGTGCGCCCAATTACGACGACATCGGTCGCGCCATCGGGGCGTTCGAGCGCACGCTGATCTTCGTGAACGCGCGGTTCGATGCGCATCGCGCCGGGAAGGCGGGAGCGCTGTCGCCGGCGGAGGCCAACGGTCTCGCGCTGTACGAAGGCAAAGCGCGCTGCGCGACGTGCCACCCGCTGAACGGCACGAACCCGGTCGGCAGCGATCACGTCTTCCACAACATCGGCGTCTCCGCGCGCCATCAGGACTTCGAGAAGCTCGCGACGCGCGCGCTCGCGGAACTCACGAAGGACAGCTCGATGGAGACGATCGATCGGCTGGCGCTCGAGACCGACCTCGGTGAGCTCGGGCGCTTCGTCGTGACGCGGAACTACGCCGACATCGGCGGGTTCCGGACGCCGAGCGTGCGCAACGTCGGGATCACGGCGCCGTACATGCACGACGGCTCGATGCAGACGCTGTGGGACGTCGTCGACCACTACAACAAGGGCGGTGAGGCGAATCCGTGGCTCGACGGCGGCATCGAGCCGCTGGCGCTGACGGAGAGCGAGATCAACGATCTCGTCGCGTTCCTGTTCGCGTTGACCGACGAGCGCTTCGCGGACGCGAATGCCGTGGAGCTGAAGCGACAGGCCGAGCGGGCGCAGAGCGCGCGGCCGTTCCGCGACGACGGGCTCGCGCGGCGCGAGCGGGATGGTTTCGAAGATCGGCTCGGGAGCCGCTGAAAAGCGGTCCTCAGGAGGTTCCATCATGAGCAACGACAAGATCCGCTTCCGTCGCGGTGGCATCGTGAAGAGCGTCGAGACCAAGTGGTACGAAGACCGTGAAGCCGTCATGCGCGGCTTGATGAATCTCGACCGGCGGTCGTTCATGAAGGTCGCCGGCGCTGCCGCCGCGGCGGTCATGGCGCAGGGCATCTTCCATCCGCGTTCGTTCGCGAACGTCGTGATCGACCCGAATACGACCGACGACCGCAAGATCGAGCCATTCCGCTTCGCCTACATCTCCGACTCGCACCTGTACGAGCGCAAGGTCAACGATCGCTTCGTGCGTTCGCTGCTGCGCGCGGTCGACGACGTCAACCGGCTCGATCCGCAGCCGGACTTCGTGTTCTACGGCGGCGACCTCGCGCAACTCGGAGCGGCCGCGGAGCTCGAGCTCGGCGCGCAGATCCTGAAGAACGTGAAGGCGCCGCTGCGAATGATGGTCGGCGAGCACGACTGGTACCTGGACATGGGCGAGAAGTGGCGCGAGCTGTTCGGCGAGCCGACCTACTCGTTCGATCACAAGGGCATCCACTTCGTCGTGTTGAACAGCGTGGTCGAGAAGGACTTCTGGACCGCGCGCGGCATGACGCCGCAACAGCGGATGCAGACCGTGGCCGGGCTCGACAACGGCGTACAGAGCTCGTTCACGGTCGGCGACACGCAGCGTGCGTGGCTCGAGAAGGACTTGGCGCGTTTCCCCGATACGCACCCGATCGTCGTGTTCTCGCACTCGCCGCTCTACAAGCTCTACAAGAACTGGAACTTCTGGACCGACGACGCCGACGAGGTGCAGGCGATCCTGAAGCGTTTCCAGTCGTGCGTGGTCATCCACGGGCACACGCATCAGCTGCTGACGAACCGGATCGGCAACATCCACTTCCACGGCTTGCTGTCGACGGCGTGGCCGTGGCCGTATGCGCCGGAAGGTCTGCCGCCGCTGACGGTGCAGATGAACCGGCCGAATCCGTTCAGTCCGCACGACGGATGCGGCGACGGTGTCGTCAACGTCCTCGCCGACGGTTACGTCGACAAGATCTACTCGCTGTGGAACCGCAACCCGGTCACGGTGAGCGCCGCGTACTTGAACTCGAACGGTGCGTCGTCGCGGCCGACCGCGACGAAGCTCTCGACCTACTGAGCACGGAGGGAACCCACGATGAAACTCTCGATCCTCTCGACGAAGTCAGTGGTGGTGCTCGGCGTGCTCACGGCGGTCGTCGGCGGCGCCGTCGTCTCGACGCGCGATTCCGCATCGGCCGAACCGGTGACGGTGATGCTGTGCGACGGCGAGACCCAGGTCACGCTGAACGCGAACGGACCGGTCACCGCGGACGATGGGCGTGAAGTCGCCGCGAAGTTGATGGCCGAGTGGTTGGCGAAGAACCCGCAAGCGCAGTGGGAGAAGGACGTGCGCGAGCGCCATCGCTTGGTCGAGTCGCACGACAACTCCGCGCTCGTGGGGCAGCAGAGCGTCCAGGAAGGGACGTGGTCCACGGTGACGGCGCTCGACGTGGTGACGTGGAAGCGCGAGACGGAGAAGTTCGTGGCCGAAGGTGCGCTCGTGTTCCACGACGGCAAGCGCCTCGGCTCGACCGTCGCGGTCTCGTGCGACATGTGCCACCCGGACGCGTCGAACACGCATCCCGAGACGTACCCGAAGTTCCAGTCGCAGCTCGGGCGCGTCGCGCTCCTGCGCGACATGATCAACTGGTGCGTGGAGCATCCCGTGCGCGGCAAGCCGCTCGCGGTCGACGGACCGGAGATGCGCGCGCTCGAGGCGTACATCACCGCGCAGCGCAAGGGCGTGGCGTTGGATTACGGGAAACGCTGAGCGCTCGGGCCGCTGGGCCGGATGGTGCTGACCATCCACGAAGCCGGGGGCCGACGGCCCCCGGGGCCCCATCCGGCGAGGCGGGGGCTAAAGCCCCAGCCCCCCAGCCTGATGAATGCGGGGGGACTTCGTCCCCCCGCACCCCCTCGTGGGGGGGGCGGGCGCGGGCCGCCCCCAAACAGCG
>JBPOIU010000089.1:0-9026 GCA_052034255.1 Planctomycetota bacterium
GTCAACGCCCGGGCCGTGCGCCCACGTAGCGCGCGGACTGCGCTTCGAGGGGGCCGCCGCGCGGGCCGAGCCCCGTTCCTTCAGCCGATCCGCGTAGTCCTGCGGTTCCAAGGCGCGGGGGTCCAGGGGGCCGCCGCCCTGCGGCCCCCTGGTGCCGGCCGCACAGGCCTTTACAACCTCTCCTTTTCCGACCCGAAGGTACTCCGACGTGGCCGAATCCAAACCCAAGCGCCCCGAGCGCTACCTCTCCGGAATCCAACCGTCCGGACAGCTTCACCTCGGCAACTACTTCGGAGCGATTCGGCAGCACCTCGAACTCCAGCACGCCGGCAACTCGTTCTATTTCCTCGCCAACTACCACGCGCTGACGTCGGTCAACGACGCCGAGAAGCTGCGCGGCTTCACCTTCGAAGCCGCGGTCACGTACCTCGCGCTCGGCCTCGATCCCGAGCGTTCGGTGTTCTTCCGTCAGTCGGACATCCCCGAAGTCACCGAGCTCATGTGGCTGTTGATGTCGGTCACGCCGATGGGCGAGCTCGAGCGCGCGGTCTCCTACAAGGACAAGATCGCGAAGGGCATCGCGCCGCTCGCCGGCCTGTTCACGTACCCCGTCCTGATGGCCGCCGACATCCTCGCGTACGACTCGACGTGCGTGCCGGTCGGCGCCGACCAGATCCAACACATCGAGATGACGCGCGAGTTCGCGCGCGCGTTCAACCACATCTACGGCGCGCCGGTGTTCACGCTGCCGACCCATCGCCTGTCGGTCGGCGCCACGGTTCCCGGGATCGACGGCCAGAAGATGTCGAAGAGCTACGGCAACACCATCCCGCTGTTCCTCACCGGCAAGCCGCTGTGGAAGCTGGTCTCGAACATCAAGACCGACAGCACTCCGGTCGAAGCGCCGAAGAACCCGGACACCTGCAACGTGTTCGCCATTTACGCCCTGTTCGCGAACGCAACCGAGAAGGCCGAAATGGCGGAGCGCTACGCGCGCGGCGGGATGGGCTACGGCGACGTCAAGAAGGCGCTCTACGAGAAGATCGAAGAGCATTTCGCCGATGCGCGCGCGCGCCGCGATCGGCTGGTGAAGGACCCGTCGTTCGTCGACGACGTCTTGCGCCAAGGCGCCGTGAAAGCGCGCGCCGTGGCCCGCGCCGTCACCGATCGCGCGCGCGTCGCTTGCGGAGTCGATCGATGAAACTCGGCAAGGACGGCCGCCGCGTCGACGGCAAACACCTCACCTACAACGACTACATCAACGTCCGTGCGTTGAACGAATCGCTGCGCCTGCACGCCGACGTGCCGCAAGGCGTCATCCCCGCGCGTTGGCCCGTCACACCGAAGGGTTGGAAGCCCGGCGACGCTTGGCCCACCGGCGGCAATTGGTGCCACGACGAAGCTCTGTTCATCACGGTGCATCAGGGCTTCGAGCTCTGGTTCCGCCAGATGCGCCACGAGCTCGCCGACTTGTTCGCGCGCGTCGCGGCCTCCAGCGCGCCGCACGGCGTCACCGACATCCCGCGCGCCCACCTCGCGCGCCGCGACGCCGAGCAAGCGCCGAAGCTCGATCGCTTCCCGAAGCTCTATCCCGAGACGACGCGCTTCGCGGCCACGAGCTCCGTGCGTGACCTGATCCTGCACGACCTCCCGGCGCCCGGCATCTTCCCGCGCGGCGAGGACCTCGACGCCGGCTTCGTGCCGTGTCGCCTGGCGTGGTTCCAGAACGATTGGGACCACCTCACGGAGCGACTCGAGCGCTGCACGAAGATGCTCGCCGTGTGCTTGCCCTACTACGACATCCTGCTGCACATGACCCCGGCGCAGTTCCTCGCGTTCCGCGATCGGCTCGCGCCGGCGTCGGGGTTCGGCTCGTCGCAGTTCCGCCAGATCGAATTCGCGCTCGGCGTCCGCGAACGCCACTTCGCGAAGTTCACGCCGGACGCGCCGTGGACCAAGGCGCTGCGCAAGCGCTTCGGCGACGACGTCGTCGACGGCGCCGGTCCCTACCGCCCCGAGGACTCGTTCGCGCGCCATTGCCCCGACGAGGAGAAGACGCTCGCGCAAGCCGCGATGGGCCCGAGCTTGCGCGACCTCGTCTACTGGATATTGCTCGCACACGAGCTGACGGGCAAAGCCGATCGCGAGCGCTTCCGTCTCGCCGACCGCATCGCCGCGCGCAACCTCACGCAGCTCGAGCACGACAACGCGACGCAGAACAAGCTCGTGTCCGCGGTCGTGACCGGCGACACCTATCGCCAACTCGGCCGCCATCTCGCCCACTTCGAAACCGTCGTGGTCACGGCACTGCTCGAATCGACGGAGACGCCGTCGGGACTGGTGCGCTTCCTGCAAGCCTGCCTCGCGCTCGACGACGGAGTGCTCCATTGGCGCGACGTCCATCTGCGCTTCGTCGAGCGCATGATTGGCGCGCGGCCCGGTACGGGTGGTGGCGGCCTCCAGTATCTGCGCCGCGTGGTATCCGACAAGGCCGAGCCGTATCGTCAGCGCGGCTTCCCGTGTTTGTGGGAAGCGCGTTCCGTCCTGCTCTAGGACGCATCGGACACGCGATCGGGCGCGCGGCGTGTCGCATCGGGGGTCTCCGTCTCGCATGCGTACGCGAACCGCATTGCTCGTCTTCGTCGTGCTCGGCCTGTGCGTGTTCGGCCGCTCGTTGCTGCCCGGGCGGCTGTTCGTCCCACTGCACACCGAACGGCTCGAGCCCTGGCGTTCCGAGCTGCCGCCCGAACGCTCGGCGGAGTTGGCGGACGGCGAGTTCGCCGCGCAGTCCGACAAGCTGATCTCGTTCCGCGCCGACGACGAGATCACGATCGCCGCGCTGCGCGCCGGTCGACTCCCGCTGTGGAACCCGACGAACGCGGGCGGCGTGCCGCATCTGGCGCAAGGGCTGTACGGCGCGCTGTACCCGCCCCATCTGCTGTTCGCGCTGCTCGGCCCCGAGCACGCCTACGGCTGGCTGGCGTTCTTGCACCACGTGCTCGCGGCGCTGTTCACGTTCCTGTGGCTGCGCAAACTCGGAGCCGGCGATCTCGGCGCGCTGATCGGCGGCATCGCGTTCTCGTACTCCGGCACGCTGCTCGGCCGCGCCCACTACTACCAATACGTCGAGACCCTGACGTGGCTGCCGCTCGGTCTGTGGTGCATCGAGCATTGGTTCGACGGCCGCCGGCTCGCGTTGTGCGCGCTCGCGCCGCTGAGCGGGCTGGTGCTGCTCGTCGCGTGGCCGCAGCTCGCGGCGTTCGTGCTGAACGCGTGGGCGATCGTCGTGCTGGTGAAGTCGCTGCGCGTCGATCTTCGCGTCACCGCGCGCCACGGCATCGGCGGCGCGTTGCTCGCGATCGCGCTCGCCGTCGCGACCGCGCCATTGCTCCCCGATCGCTTGATCGCGTGGGCGCTGTGGCCGCACGTCGCCCTCACGTTCGTCGTGTTGGTCGGCCCCGGACGCAAGGCCACGTTGCCCGAAGGAGCGAAGCCGCGGCGCGCGTTCTTCCGGCGACTCGGGGCGTTCGGGCTCATCCTCGGCGCCGGCGCCGCGATCGCCGCGCTGCAGTACTTGCCCGCCGCGGAGTGGACCGCGTACGGATCGCGTCAGCTGAGCGGCGCGCCGGAAGCACAGTGCGCCGCCGGCTTGCGCCCGTGGTACTTGATGGCCGCTCTGTTGCCCGACGTGTTCGGTACGCCGTCGTGGTCGTTGCTCGACTCGATCTACAACCTGCCGCGCATGTTCGCGCTCGGCACGACGGATGAAGTCCTGCGCCAAGAGCAGTACGGCAACGTCGTCGAGAACGCGCTGTACGGTGGCCTGCTGACGCTCGTATTGGCGATCCTCGGCGTCCTCGGAGCGCGCGGCCGGCGCGGCCCGCTGGTGTGGGCCGCGTTGATCTTCCTCGGGATCGCGGTCGGCGCGCGCGCGGTCGTTTACCCGGCATACTTCGCCTTGCCCGGGCTCCAGATCAGTCCCGACTCGCGCCGCGCGCTGGTCGTCGTCGCGCTGTTCGTCGCCGCACTGGCCGCGTTCGGCGTCCGCACGATCGTCGAGCGCCCGAGGCTGACCCGCGCACTCGCGATCGTGCTCGCGCTCCTCGGCGCAGGCGCGCTGGCGTGCCGCTGGGTCCTGGACGACGCGACGTTGCTCGCTCCGTTGTTGTCGCACGCGAACGCGCTCGCCGCTCTGTTCCAGCAGGCGGGCGACGTCCCCGAGCACGCGCGCAACGAAGTCGCGAGCTTGTTGCGTCGCAGCCTCGAAAGCGGCGGCATCCTCGCCGTGCTGTCCGCGTTCGCACTGTTGCTCGCGACGCGGGCGACGTCCGCGACGCGACGTGGCCTCCCACTGGTCCTCGTGCTCGCCGCCGATCTGCTCGTCCATGCGTGGCCGCGGACTGCGTCACAACCGGCGGCCGAGTTCCTCGGACCCCACGCGGCGATCACGCATGTGCGCGAGACGATCGGCACCAGTGGGCGCATCGCGCGCTTCAATCCTCCCGAGCGACCGCAGGGCCTGCTCGGCATCGCGTTGTCGCCGAACCTCGCGGGTTGCTACGGGTTGCTCGATGCGTGGTGCTACACCGTGTCGCCGCCGAAGGGCTGGATGACGCTGGCGGCCGCGGGCTTCGGCCCGGAGATCGATCGCGGAGTCGCGCTCGCCGCGCTGTCGACGCGCGAACAGCTCGCGTCGCGCGCGCTCGACGTCCTCGCGGTCCGCGCGATCCTCGGCGTCGGCGAACCGCCGAGCGAACTCCCGCCGGGCATCGTGCAAGACGGCCGCTTCGGTGCGGCCTACGTGCTGCGCAACGAGCGCGCGCGTCCCCGCGCCGAGGTGTTTTCCACCGCGAGCCCACTCGACATCGGCGCGGACTGGGCGGCGTCGGCGCGGCTCGTGCTCGACGCGACGCCGGGCGCGCCCCTGCGACTCGGAGTTCCCGGCGTCGCGCTCGGCACCGTCCCACAGCCGACCGATACCGACGGTGACCTGCCCGCCGCCGCGATCGTCGACGAGGCCATCCCGGAGCGCGTCGTCGTCCGCCTCACGGGCGGAAGCCGCGACGGCTGGCTCCTGCTGCGGGATTCATTCGCCCCCGGCTGGCAGGCGACCGTCGACGGCAAGGCGGCCGACGTACTGCCCGGAGACCTCGCCTTCCGCGCCGTGTTCGTCCCGGCCGGATCGCGGGAAGTCGTGTTCGAATACCGACCTGCGAGCGTCGCACTCGGCAAGGCGGTGTCGCTGCTCGGGCTCGTGGTCGGCGTCGTGTTGCTGTGGCTCGGGTGGCGCCACGATCGCAGCCGATGAACGGAAGGATCGGCCAGGTCCCTCGACGAAAGCCCGGCCTCGTGAAATGAACCATTCAGCGCGGTCTGCCTGGCGTGCGTAGGAGCTCCCGGTGAACCCGATCCCGTTCGACCCCATCCTGGCACGCGTGCTCGCCGGCGACGCCGATGCGTTCGATGCGTGGTATCGCCGCGAGTTCCCGGCGGTCCACCGCATCTGCTTCGGCATGCTCGTCGATCCAGCGCGTGCCGACGAGGCCGCGCGCGACGCGATGGTCCATCTACACGACCGCCTGCGCAGCTACGACGCATCGCGCCGCTTCTCCACGTGGCGCAACGCCGTGGTGATGAACCTCTGCCGCGATCGCATGCGTCGCGAGCGCGCGCGCGAGCAGATCGAACTCGACGCGGCCGAGTCGATGCGGCTGTCGACGTTGCCCGATCCGCACGACGCTGCAGCCGCGAACGAAGTCGTCGAGCTGCTTAAGTCCGCGCTCGGTCGCCTGTCGCCCCGCGAGCGCGAAGCGTTCGTGCTGGTCGTGCTGGAACAGAACTCCCCGCAGGAAGCCGCCGAGACGTTGGCGATCGGCGAGAGCAGTGTGCGGTCCTTGGTGACGTTGGCGCGACGACGCCTGCGTCAGTTGTTGGGTCCGAGTCTGGCGAGCAACGTCGCCGACGCGGATGCGAAGGAGCTGCCATGAACGCGAACGAACGCGACGACGTCGACCGCGACGCGGCCATGCGACCATTGCGCAGCGCGTGGAACGAGCTTCCGACTCCGCCGATCGAACGCCTCGACGCATTGGATCGCGAGATCGAAGCTTGGACGCGCGCGGCCTGGACGAACGTCGCGACGCCCGTCGCCATCCGTCCGCGCGCGCGCTGGCGCCGTTCGATCGTCTCCGCGCTCGGCGCGGCCGCGTTGGTTTGCCTCGCGATCGGCCTCGGCATGCGCGGCGAGCGCGTCACGAGGGATGACCCCGACATCACGAAACACGTCGCCGCCGGCGAATCCACGCGACCACCGCGGGTCGCCGTCCCGACGGTCGTGTCGACGCTCGACGCGGTGCTGCCGCAGACGGCGCGCACCGAGCTCACCTCGAACCGACTCATCGATCAGGCGTACGCCAGCAATCGCGCGGGACTCTTCCGTGACGCCGCGGCATTCGCGACGGTCGCGCTCGACACCGCCGGCACCAATGCCGAGCTGCGTTGCGCCGCTCTCGTGAATCGCATCCACGCCGAACAGGCGCTCGGCCGCGTCGACGAGGCGGAACGCCTGTCGACGACGCTCGCGCTCGCGCTGTCGCGCTGAACCGGAAACCGGAGGTTCGACCGCTTCGCGACCGGCGCGCCGCGCCGAGGCTTCAGGACTTCGCGGACGCGACTGGTTCGGGTTTTTTCGCCGCGACGTCGCCGCTCGAATGCTCGACCTTCGTGCGGCCGAACTTGCTCTTCAGCCACAAGCCGCCCTTGCGCTTGAGTTCGATCAGCCAGGTCTCGAGCTTGCGCGTTTCCTTGCCGCGGATGACGTTCGCGATCAGCGAGAACACGCGCATCGGGTGGAACAGGAAGCTGACGGGATAGAAGTTCAGCAGCAGCCAATACTTCGTCCACGTCAGTTGGCGCGCGGTCAGGTGCTCGCAGTAGTTGTTCTCTTCGCGCAGCTTCTCGTCGTTGGCGAAGATCGGCGTCATCAAACACTCGTCGCTGTAGTCGACCTCGCCCTTGTCGACGAGCGACCGGTACAGCGCCGTGTTCGGGATCGGGAAGTAGAAGCCGATCGCGATGTCGTCGACGCCGACGCGCGCGAGCTTGCGCACCATGCGCGCCGTTTCCTTCAGATCGGCCTTGGTGTCGTGCGGGAAGCCGATCACGAAGAAGCACGTGAGGTTCAGGCCGTGCTTGACCGACGCGTGGACCGCGTTCAGCAGGCCCTGCGTGGTCATCATCTTCTTGATGAGTTTGCGCGTGTGCTCGCTGCCGCTCTCGGGCGCGAACGCGAGGTGGCGACCACCGGAGCGCGCGAGCAGACTCGCGACCTCGTCGTCGACGACTTCACAACGCGTGCCCGACGGGAATTGCCAAGTGACGTCGAGCTTGCGCCGGATGAGCTCGTTGCAGAACGCGACGATCCAGTCCTTCTTGATGATCGCCGTGAGGTCCTGGAACGGGAAGTTCTTGGCGCCGTAGGTCTTCGCGTACTGCGTGATCTCGTCGGCGACGTCGATGGGATCGCGCGGATACCACTTCGTCGTCCACATGGTGTTCGACGAGCAATACGTGCACTGATACGGGCAACCGCGCGTCGCGAGGATCGGGATGGTCCAACCCGCGTTGACGCCGTTGACGAGGTTGTGGTCGTTGTACGCCTTCAGGTCGAACAGATGCCAAGCCGGCCACGGCAGCTCGTCGACCGCGCGGACGCGCGCACGCCGTTCGTTCATGACGATCGCGCCGTCGCGCCGGAACGCGACACCGGCCATCGTGCCCGGGTCGCGCTCGCCGCGCGCGATCATCTTCATGAGCTCGGCGACGGTCTCTTCGCCCTCACCGAGGACGATGTAGTCGATCGGCGCGTCCTTCATCGAGAGCTCGGGCAAGCCCGTGAAGTGCTCGCCACCGCAGACGATGAGCTTGTCCGGCCAAGCCTGCTTCAACGCGACGAGAATGCGTCGCACGAGCGGCCACGAGAACGACCACATGTTCGTGACGCACAGGACCTGCGTCTCGGGCAGGACGCGCGCGACGATCTCTTCGGGGCCGAGGCCGAGGCGGTGCAGGGTTCCGTCCTGCGTGACGCGATCCGGGGCTTCCGCGACGGCGTCGATGACCGAGACGTCGTGCCCCCCCTGCTCGAGGACGGCGCCGATGTACGCGAGGCCCAGCGGCATGCTCGGCCGCAAGGCCGTCATGGCGTGGACGTTCAGGTAAACCGGCGGGTGGATGAGCTGGATACGCACGGGGCCGAAATCTAGCACGTGGAGCGAGACCGCGCACGACGGCGCGCAAACGCAGTTCGCGACGCGTTGAGCGCGCGGGGACCTGGACTTACGGCTTCGCCGCCGCTGCCGACTCCATGGCGCCGTTGCCGGCCTGGAACCGCATCAAGACCTTGCCGATGATCGCGTCCCGCGGCAAGGCTCCGAACACGCGGCTGTCGACCGAGACTCGCCGGTTGTCACCGAGCAGGAAGTACTCGTCGTTCCCGAGCTGAACCGCCCCACTGGTGCAGTGATCGAGCATGGACTCCGGCACGAAGTCGACCGCGCCGCGGCCATCGCGCACGATGTGGCCGTCCTCGAACCAAACGGTCTCCCCGGGCAGCGCCAGGACGCGCTTGATCAGGGTCTCACCGGCGACCTCGGCAATGACGGTGTCGCCGACCCCGATGCCGCCCGAAACGGCCGGCATCGACGTGACCAGAACGCGATCGCCATCGTGATACGCGGGCAGCATGGAGCTCCCCGAGACGCGATAGAAGGTCACGATCGGGGTATCGAGCAGCACGAAGCAAAGCCCCGCGAGCAAGCCCACGTACACAGCGCGCTTCGACGGAAGGATGCGACTCCATGCGGTCATGGCCCCCGTATCGGGCGGATCGCGGTCCGAGATTGAGACAAAGCTGGATATCGGCGGTGTGTGGGTGAGCGAGGAGAAGCGAGGAGGGGATCGCGGCCCGAGAGGGAGGAGGCTCCGGCGCGAGAGCCAGTGCGACGAACGATCTACAAAGTCGCGCT
>JBPOIU010000055.1:0-11346 GCA_052034255.1 Planctomycetota bacterium
GGCTCGCGCCTTTGGCGCTCCATCGCTTCGGTGGAAGGCGTCGGTACCCGGACGATGACGGGGACGGAGGCGCCTCCGTCCCCGATCTGTCCCCCGTCTGTCCCCTTGCCCGCGGATCGCCGCATCCTTGCTACGCGACGTGACGCCGGGGCCCGGGCCGACTGTCGTGCCGGGCCCGGGACCTTTTCGGCGATGGTGTGGGCTGGAGCCTGGTGGCTCTTGGACCGGGGAGAACTGTGGCTCGCGCTCGATTCGACGTTGCGCGGGATTGACTCACGACCCCTCAGAGCACCAGGAAGAGCTCGTCCAGGAAGTTCGCGATGATCGTGTAGTTCGAATCGGCCGAGATGCGTGCGATGGCACGTACCGGTTCCGGATCCGCGATGAAGCCGAGCGCGACGACCGCATAGCCACGCACGTACGCGGGCATCTGCGAGCCCTTCACGGATTCGACGAGCGGCGCGATCGCCGACTTGTCGCCGAGCAGGCCCAGTGAGAACCAGAGGCTCTGCAGGACGTGTTCGTTCTTCTCCTTTTGCGCGCGCTTGATCAACAGGTCGATCGACTCGCGATCACCGAGGAGGCCCAGCGCCGTCGCCGTGTTCGGGATGAGTTCGACGTCGTTGGCGCCCTCGAAGACCTTGCGAAGTTCGGGAATGGCCTCCACGTCGCCGACCATGCCGAGCGCGAGCGCGACGTAGCCCTTGACGACCGGTTCGCCCTCCTTCGGCAACGCCTTGCGCAGATCCGGCGCCGCGCGGCCATCGCGCAACAGGCCGAGCGCCACCGCGAGGGCTCCCCGCTGCGACGGATCCGGCTCGGAGCCGAACAGGCGCAGCAGGAGTTCGACCGATTCGGGATCGCCTGCGAGACCGAGCGCCAACGCCGCGAACGGCCGAACGGTCTTCGCACCGTCTTGGAGTTCCGCGCGGAGCGCCTTCGTCGCTTCGGGACCGCCGACGTACCCGATCGAGATCGCCGCGAAGTTGCGCACGACCAAGTCCGGATCGTCGCGCATCGACTTGCGCAAGCGCTCGACGACGTCCGCGTTCGTGCTCTTGCGCGCGAGGACTCCGAGTCCGATGGCCGCGGAGCGCCGCACCTGCGCGTCCTTCGCGTCGAGCCACTTCAGCAAGCTCGGCAGATCGCTCGGATCGCCGACTTTGCCGAGCGCGAGGACGAGGTTCGACAAGACCTCGGGATCGGTGGTGTCCTTCGTGGCCAGCAACTGGCGGATCGGGTCCGCGTTGTCGTTTTCACGCGTGATGCCCGCGCCGTACGCGAGCGCCGCCTGGACGAAGCGCGGGAGTTTCGCGAACTCCGCCGGCGCGAGGAGCTGGCGCAGCGATTCCGTCGTCGCCGCTCCGCCGATCAGGCCGAGCGCCACCGCCGCATAGTGACGTTCCTGGAGTTCGCGGGTGTCGTCCTTGATGATGTCTTCGAGTCGCGACAACGCTTGGGTGTTGCCCCACACGCCGAGCGCGATCACCGCCGACAACCGCACGAGGAACTGGTCGTCGCGCAATTCGTGGAACAGCGCCGGGCGCACGCCGAGGTCACGGGTTCGCGCGAGTGCTTGAACCGCCGCGGCGCGCACTTCGGGATTGCTGTCCTCGATCATGCCGATGAGTCGCGGGATGATCGACTCCTGGCGTTCCTTGTCGGCCGCGAGCTCGAACGGCACGTCGGCGCCGGCGTTGGCTTGGGCCTTGTCCTGGATTTTCGCACGCAGGCGGATCAACGGGTCGCGGTTGTAGAACCACCAGAATTCCCACCGCGTCTCGTCGAACGGGATCTGCGGACCGCGGCCCGGTTCGACGACGATCGGCTTCGGCGGCGTCTCGTCGTCGTCGTCCTGCGCGAGTGCACGCGGGAGCGCGAGGGAGGCGAACACGAAGAAGAGAGCAAGCACGCGTGGGCGCATGGGTTCGATCCGATCCGGGGGCGCGTGGATGGTAGCGACCGAGGCCTTGCAGGTAGCACGTCCCTCGGTTTCACGCGTCGGCGTTCTCATCGGCAAACGGTTGGCCCGGGCTGTTGGGCCTCCGCCGACGAACGAGGTCCGAACGCGTCCGAGTTTTGCACGATCGTGGGAGTGGGTGCTGTGCGGCCCAACGGACCCCTCGTGGCGCGCGCGCGAACCACCGCGACACGCATCGAATCAAACCGCGTGCCCGAGCATGCGACCGATGCGTGCCAGCCCCTCGCGCAGGACTTCGGTCGCGACGCCGAAGCCGAGGCGCATGTGTTCCGGGGCTCCGAAGAACCGGCCCGGCACGACGTTGACGCCGCAGCGTTCGAGCAATGCGGCGCAGAACGGCGACGCGTCCCGGCGATCGACGAAGCGGGGGAAACACGTGATGCCATGCTCCGGCCATACGACTTCGAGGGCGGCGTGGCGCGCGAAGAACTCACGGAGGACGGGGCGATTCGCCGCCGCGATCGCATCGATGCGGGCGCGCGCCGCCGCGTGGCGCTCGAACAGGCGCAGCGCGATCGGCGTCGACGGCCATGGCGGATTGACGACGAACAGGTCGTTCAGGCGCACCATGCGCTCGACCCGGTCAGGGTCCGCGAACGCCGCACCAATGCGGATACCACCTAGGCCGTAGGCCTTGGTGACGCTGGTCGTGACCACGCGCCCCGCGCCCGGTCGAAACGACGTCCGCGCGCCCGGCGCGAAGTCGAGGAACACCTCGTCGACGATCAGCGTCGCGCCGCGCTCCTGCGTGAACGCACCGAGGGCGTCGACTTCGGCTGCGCTCAGCAGCACGCCGGTCGGGTTGTGCAGATTCGTCAGGACGACGGTGCGCGTGCGCGGTGTGAATGCGGCGCGCAGATCGTCGACGGTGAGCCGATAACCGCTCTCGAATCGACGCCGCAGCGGGATCACGCGGCCGCCGGCGAAGCGCGCCAGATGCTCGAGCACGGAGTAGCACGGCGTTTCGACCAACACGTCGTCGCCCTCGTCGATGACCGAGAGCAGAGCCATCGCATTGGCGTACGAGCACGAGGCCGTCGCGAACACGCACTCCGGCGGGACGTCGTAGTGCCGGGCGTACGCCTCCGTCAGCTTCGGCGGCGGGTAATACCCGTCCGGCGTCAGCGACAGGTCGGACGCCGACAGCTGCAGGTCGGAGAGGGATACGTCGGAAAGGCCGCTCGACGTCAGCCGGATCTCTCCGCGGCCGGCATCGACTTTGGCCCAACGCATGTACTCGAAGAACTCGAAGCGCATGGGGGCACGATGGTAGCTTCGCGGCCATGGCGAAGACATCGCGAGGGATTCGAGTTCCGATCGGACGGGCAATGCGGGCCGCATGGCTCGTCGCGACGATCGGGGTGATGGCGGCGGCATCGGCCCAAGAGGGCGAGACGCTGACGCCGCTGCAGATCGAGCGCGACCCGATCGCGTGGATGGGCGGCAAGTCGGTGATCGCGGTGGCGCGCGTCGCCGCGGAGGGCGCGGAGTTCCGCTCAGGCCCCGATCCGAACTATCGCGTGGTGCGCCGCGCGGAGCCCGGCACGTTGGTGCTCATCGTCGGCTATCACCCGAATCACTTCTGCGAGATCCTCGTGCCGTCGGGTGTGCGCGCATATGTGCACAGCCGCTTCATGCAGGTCGACGACGACGGACTCGGGCGCTGTCACGAAGAACGCGTGAACGTGCGCTCGATCCCGAGTTCGCAGGGCGACTACCCGATCGGCCAGATCGGGCCCGGCGACGTACTGCTCGTGTGGAACAAGGTCGGCCCCGATCAAGACTGGTACGAGGTCACGCCCCCGGGGCGCTTGACGGTGTACGTCGAGGACACGGTGCTCGATCTGGTCGGCACGCTCGACGACGCGATCTCCGTCGAGATCGCCGATGCTCGCTCCGCGCTGTACGAGCGGTTCACGGCCGCCTCGGACGCATCGAAGGAGCGCGAGGCGCGAGCCGCGGCCGAAGCCGCGCTGCGGACCGAGTACGACCGCTTGGTCGAAGCGATCGAAGCGCAGCGCGCTCGTGGTCCCGACGCGGAGTACGACGCGATCGAGAACGACTTGACGCGCCTCGGCGTGGAAACCGACGACGCCGACTTGCTGCGCGACATCGAGAGCAAACGCGAATTGGTCGCGACGCTGATGTCGAGCGCCGAGCGCGAACGTGAGCTGCGCGCGCGCCAGGCCGAGGAGCAGGCCGCCGACGAGCGCCGTGCGCGCGAAGAGGCGGCGCGGCAGCCGGCGCAGCCCGTCACGCGGCCTTCGACCGAACGCCCGACGCCGCCACCGGTCGCGTCGGGGACCAGCGGCGAATGGGTGGGCTTCCTGCGCTCGCGCGCCGAGAACGGCGGGCTGGTGATCTCGGTCGAGCAAGGGTCGCGCGTGCTCGTGCGCATCGAGAGCGCGTCGAAGCGCTATCGGTGGCAGGACTTCGTCGGTTTGCAGGTGCGCGTGCGCGGGCGCGTGACGCAGGCCGGCGGCGTGCCGACCATCGAAGTCACAAAGCTCGAGATCCAGCGCTGACGTTCGCGTCCTCCGGACGCACCATCGCGAGGACCTCGCGGGCGACGGTCTCCGCGGCATCGGGTAACGCGAGCGCGAGCGCACGCTCGCTCATCGTCGCGCGGCGCGTGTCGTCGCCGAGCAGTTCGTCGACCACCGACGCCAACTCGCGCTTGTGCTTCACCGCGACCGCGCAGCCGGAGCGCACGAAGAACTCCTGGTTGCGCGCCTCCTGGCCCTGCAGCGAGTCGACGAACACCATCGGCAAGCCACAGCACAAGGCCTCGGTGGTGGAGATGCCGCCGGGCTTCGTGATGAACAGATCGGCTGCGGCCATCAGTTGCGGCACCATGCCGGTGTAGCCGAACGGATGCAGGTGCGGGCGGCCGGCGCTGCGGAGGTCTCGCAGTTCGGCTTCCAGGGCTTCGTTGGATCCGGCGATCGCGACCACTTCGGCGTCGCTGCGCATGCGATCGAGCGCGCGAATCGTCTTCGAGACGTTGCCGGTGCCGAGCGCGCCCGCCATCACCAGGATCACGCGCGCATCCGGCGCGAGTCCGAGCGCGCGTCGCGCCGCGCGCGGATCGCGGGTGCGGCGGAATGCGGCATCGACCGGGATCCCGGTGACGCGGATCGCCTTCGACGGAGCGCCGAGCTTGCGCAGGCCTGCCGCGACGCGCGTGCTGGCGACGAGGAAGCGCTCGACCGACGCGGACAGGTGGCTCGGGTGTGCGTGGTAATCGGTGAGGAGCGCGGCGAGCCGCGCGCGCACGACGCCGGTCTGGATCAGATGGCCGAGCAATGCGCTGACCGGCGCCGCCGTGGCCAGCACGACGTGCGGATCGAACGCGCGGACGACCGCAGCCAAGCGGCCGACGCAACGCGGGCGTAGCCACTTCGGAACGGCGCCGCTGCCCCGCACCGTGAGTCCGGCGGAGTACAGGGCTCCCCACAAGCGCGGTGCGCTCTTCACGAGGCTCAGGTACGCATCCTTGTAGATCGCGCGGAACAACGGCGATGCGACGTCCTCGAGGTCCAACAGCGCGACCTCGGCGCGGCGCTGGACGCGCTTCACCGCGTTGGCGACCGCCGTGGCGGCCTTGCTGTGGCCACCGCCGATCGACAGGTGGACCACGAGGACGCGCGGACGTTCGAAGCGAGCCGGGGGATTGGAGTCGCCGCGCGTCGACGAAGCGTTGGCTGCGCGCTCCGCCGTGGAAGCGCTGCCGCCGCTGTCATCGATGGACGAGGATTTCATCGAGTCGGATCGCCTCGTACCCGCGTTCACGCAACTCCCGCACGAGGCGAGGCAGCGCGGCCGCCGTATCCGGGTGCCCACCCGCGCGTTCCGCGGACCCGTCGTGGAGCAAGACGATATCACCCGGTTCGATGACGGAAAGGGTGCGCTCGATCAGCGTGTCGACGCCGGGGTCTTGCCAATCCCTTGGCGAACTCGACCACAGGGTCGTCCGCAGCCCGAGTGCACGCGCCACGTCGAGCACGCGCGGATCGCGTAGTCCGTAGGGCGGGCGGAACCACGCCGGGCGCACGCCGCACGCGAGTTCGATCGCGTCCTGCGTTCGCGTCAGATCGGCGGTGATCGAGTTCCGCGTCCTGAACGGCAGAGCGGCGTGGTCCCACGAGTGATTGCCGATGAGGTGCCCCTCGTCGGCGATGCGCCGGACCAATTCAGGGTGCGCGCGCGCTCGCTCGCCGATCACGAAGAACGTCGCGTGGACTCCGACCTCTTTCAGTGCATCGAGCACGCGCGGCGTGACCGCCGGATCCGGTCCATCGTCGAAGGTCAATGCGACGGCGCGGCGAGTGGTGTCGGCGTGAGAGTCGACCGCGCCGAACCACGAGCAGCTCGGCGTCCACGCCGCGTGCGCGAGGAGCATCACGGCTCCGAGCGTGCAGGCGGCGATCGCGGCGAACGTGCGGTGCTTCAACTCGACGGGTCCTCCGCTGGGGGATCGCCTCGCGCGAGGTCCGCGAGGAAGCGCGCGCGATACGCGTCGTAGTCCCCGGCCAGGATCGCCGCGCGCGCGCCTCGGACCAAGCCCTCGTAGAAATAGACGTTGTGACGCGCGACGAGGATGGGTCCGAGCATTTCGTCGGCGTGGATCAGGTGCGACAGATAGCCGAGCGTGAACTGCGAGCACGTCTCGCAGTCGCACGCGGGATCGAGCGGTTCCTGCGCCGTGCGCCAGCGCGCGTTGCGCAGCTTGACGACCCCGCGCGACGTGAACGCTTGGCCCGTGCGCGCGTGGCGCGTCGGCAACACGCAGTCGAACATGTCGGCGCCGTGACCGATCGCGAGCAGCAGGTCCTCCGGATATCCGACACCCATCACGTACCGCGGCTTGTTCGCGGGCAGATGGGGGAGCGTCGACTCGAGCGTCGCGGCGAACTGCTCCGACGTCTCGCCCACGGCGAGCCCGCCGACGGCGAATCCCTCGAACGGCATCGCGGTCAGCGTCGCCGCTTGCGCACGGCGTTGGTCGAGGTCGATCGCCCCCTGGACGATCGCGAACAACGCCTGGCCGCTCCGGACCTCGGCGCGATGGAACTCGATCGAGCGTTCCGCCCATCGAATGGTGCGCTCCGCGGCGATGCGGACTTGGCGGGCGTCCGCGGGCAGCGGCACGGGCTGGTCGAGCACCATCGCGATGTCCGAGTCGAGCGCGTCCTGGATCCGGAGCGCCTCTTCGGGAGTCAGGCGAATGACCTCTCCGTCCAGATGCGACGAGAACGTCGCGCCGTCGTCATCGACCTTGACCCGGTCCCGCAGCGAGAAGATCTGGTAGCCGCCCGAGTCGGTCAGGATCGCTCCGTCCCAGCCCATGAACTTGTGCAGACCACCGAAGGCGCGGACGCGGAGATGACCCGGGCGCAGCCGAAGGTGGTAGGTGTTCGACAGCACGATCTCCGCGCGCGCACGGCGCAGGTCCGAGGGAGCGAGCGCCTTGACCGTCGCAGCCGTGCCGACCGGCATGAACGCGGGGGTCTGGAAGCGGTGGCCACGGACCTCGACGGTGCCGGCGCGGGCGGCGTGGTCGGTGCCCTCGAGTCGGAAGGTCAGGCTCACCGGGATGCCCTCGATCGGACGGAGCGGAAAAAATGGGGGGCACCGTCATACCCGGCACCGGGGAGATCCGGACGAGGCCGACTGTGCGATCTCGCATCGGAAGTGTGGAAATCGTTCGGCACCGCACACCCCGAGCGTCGGTCCAAAGGTCATAAGTCGATCTCTGACAAGGGATCGGTAAATGCCTTGGCGTGGTACGTAACTTGCCTCTAGGATCCCGCCCGGCCCTGCCTCTCGAGCCGCTGTGAACACCGCATGCGTGCGGTGGAGAACTCGACGACGCAGGCAACGAGGGTCAGCAGAAAGTTGCACGGAGTCAAAATGACCATCCGACGGATTTCGAACGCTTTGCTCGTCGGCCTCCTCGCTGCCCCGACCGCTCTCGGCGGCGGCGGCTTCGCCGACAAGCCCGGTGGTGGCCTGAACGATCCCATCATCGAGGTGTCGGGCTCGATCGGCCCGAACCAAGGCGCCGTGTTCTCCCTGACCGAGGCCCAGGCCAACGCGAACTACAAGTTCGACACGACCACGGGTGCGATGGGCACGGTCAACGCGATGCCCTTGATCCCGGGTCAGGCGAACGGTGCGAACCAGTTCATTCGCATCAAGTTCCCGATCAAGATCAACGCCAAGAAGGCGCGCAAGTCGATCATGAAGCGGACGGTCGACACCGCCGCGACGTTCAACCTGACGCCGAACGTCCAGATCACCGACCAGAACGGCAACCCGCTGGCCGGCATCCCGACGATCAACGGTCGCAACGTCGACAACGTCAACATCGCGAACAACCCGGGCTTCCCGGCGTGGCTCGACCCGAACAACGGCAAGAACTTGCTGCTCGGCAAGAACGTGTTCGCGTACATCGCGACGCTGCCGACCGACGAAGACGTCAACTCGATCGCGGCGTTCGGCAACGACGCGACGGCGGACACGGTCGAGAACGCGATCACGGAAGTGCGCGTCCGCATCGTCGAAGTGAACAAGAAGACGATCAACGGCTTCTGGGTGCTCAAGTTCGACGACGGAACGGGCCAGCCGCGCACCCTGGGCGCTCAGCCGCTGACGGTCTCCGGCATCACTCCGAAGTCGCCGGTGTCCCCGCCGACGTTCGTCACCGTGAACGGCAACCCCGTTCAGGTCGTCGAATCGTTCAGCCGCTACGTCGTGACGTTCAGCGAACCGGTGATTCCGCAGTCGGTCGGCTTCTCCGCCGCGCAGGTCGAGAAGTACAACGCGTCGAACCCGCTGATTCCGCTGCTCTACAACGCGAACTCGGGCTTCGTTCCGAATCCGGACAACCTGCTCGTTCCGCTGTACCCGAACTTCCAGATCAGCGCGTCGCCGAACGGCATCCAGAACTTCCGCGTCCCGTTCGACGTGCGTCCGATCAACCCGAACAACCTGTCCGAGTTCATCATCGATCCGATCCTCGAGTTGCCGGGCAACGTCGACGTCACGCTGACGGTGTTGCGCTCGACGACGAACGTGAACAACACGAACGACCCGAACAACCCGACGGTCTCGTCCGCGGCGACGTCGCTGTACAACGAAGCCTTCGACGACGCGAACTCGTCGTCGACCATCTTCCGGACGAACAAGGGTCGCGCGTTCACGAACGCGCCGGTCGCTCCGCAGGTGATCTACTACACGGCGTTGTCGGGTACCGGCATCGGCGCGATCAACCTCGACGGCAACGGCTTCGAGACGAACGACCCCGCGACGGCCCGCATCCTGCTGCTGTCGAACCAAGCTCAGGTGTGCTCGTGCGCGACGGGATTCTCGATTCCGGGCACGTACCTGCTCGGATGCAATCCGAACACCTTCGGTGATCCGGGCACGGTCGCTGGCAACCCGCCCGTCGTCAGCCCGCCGACGGCGCCGATCGGCCTCGCAGGCAACCCGGTCGGCCACCTCGGCGGTCCGACCCCGGTCCCCGGTATCAACGAAGGATCGACGGGATCCACCGCGAACGTCAACAACCCGTTCGGCATCTTCCCGAAGGGCTTCGAGACGGTCGTGAAGAACTCCGATGGCAACGCGCGCCTCGCGCGGTCGCCGTTGGTCGGTGCGATCGGCGACGTCCAGGTCGGTGACTTCCTCGACACGTTGTTCTTCGACACGTTGAACCCAGTGGCGGTGAACGCGCTCCACGCGTCGCTGCTCGGCACGGCGTTGAACCGCAACTCGATCTCCGATCCGCCGGTTCCGAACCCGCCGCCGCTGCGTTTGCCGGTCGGTCTGCAGCCGCTCGACATCGTGTTCTCGAAGCAGAGCCTGCTGAAGCCCTCGCTGGTCATCGAAGGCGACGAGGTGTTCCCGGCCGAGCCGATCACCTGCAACCCGTTGGCTCCGTCGTTCAGCCAGTTGCTGCTCGTCGAGAACCCGATCAATCCGCTCGCGGGCGAGCGCCTGCCGACGTTCGCACATGACGGACCCGGCACGCAGTCGTTCGGTCCGGCGGTGACGTTCGGTTCGCGTCAGCAGATCGGCAACTTCCTGTACGTCACCGACCGCAACTCGGGCGAGTTGAAGATCCTCAACTCGAACAACTTCGCGGTCATCGACAAGCTGAAGCTGCCCGATCCCGAAGGCCTCGGCATGTCGCCGGACAACAAGCGCATCTACGTGTCCAACTACGGCGACGACACGGTGTCGATCGTCGGTACGGATCCGTTCGGCCCGTTCTTCCACTCGGAGATCAACCGCATCAAGGTCGGCAACGGCCCGCGCGCGGTCTCGGTCCAGCCCGATGGTGAAGACGTGTTCGTGGCGAACTACCTCGGCAACACGGTGTCGATCCTCGACCCGAAGACGCAGACGGTGCGCAAGATGCTGACGGAAGCTTCCGTCAAGCGGCCGTGGGACATCGTGCTGTCGCCGCGTCAGTTGATCTCGGGATGGCAAGCCGGCATCTACTTCGGCTACATCGCGAGCCAGCAGACCGGCAAGGTCGTGATCTACGAATCGGGTCCGTCGGGTGCGACGGGCATCGGCGCCGACTCCATCCGTTGGGAAGGCGAAGGCGAGTTCACCGACATCAAGGGCATGACGTTCGATCCGGGCACGTTCCCGGGTGCGTCGGCCGGCGTCGCCGGTGGTGTGTACGTGACGCACCGCGACACGAACACGGGCCTCGCGATGGTCAGCCGCCTGTGCTTCTCGTCGCAGCTCCCGAGCGCCGGTGCGTTCCCGCCGGTGCCGCCGCCGTCCTCGGTGTTGAACGCGCCGGGCATCATCCAGCGCCACTTCACGGTGGTGTCGACGATCGGTGGCCCGCTGGTCCCGCTGTCGCAGCAACTGAACTTCGGCGGTCAGGATCAAGCTCCGTACGACGTCGCGCTGGCGGACATCACGGCGAACGAGTTCTTCAGCTCGACGCCGCAGCTGATCCAGACGAACTACGGTTCGTTCACGGGTCTGCAGTCGCTGGCCGCGTTCTCGATCAACAACAAGAGCCCGTTGCGCATCTCGAACGGTGCGCCGCTGCCGACGACGGCTCCGGACCGCATGTACGTCTCGTTCCCGGGTGACAGCCGCATCGAGGTGTTCGATCCGAACGCCACCAGCCTCAAGCTGAACTCGATCCAAGGCGCAGTCGTCGCCGGCAACCTGACGACGTACTTCGACCAGTAAGGTCGAGGCGGCCCAACGCTGACGAGGCCGCGCCCCGCTTGGCGGGGCGCGGCCTCGTGCGTTGCAAGGCAGGCATTCACGAACGGCGAGCCGTGCGGGATTGCCTTACGGGATCTCAGAGGCCGTGAAAGAATCCCCCG
>JBPOIU010000112.1:0-3898 GCA_052034255.1 Planctomycetota bacterium
CCCCTGCCGCTTCGGCTCTTCCCGCCTACCGAAGCCGCGGTTAACCAACCCGGCCCGCCCAGCGGCCGCGTCGGCGCCGCCTCTGCGTGCGTACGGAGCTGGCCGCGTCGCGCGCGGCGCCGTGTCACGCCGTGCGCGCGGGTTGATCCAGGAACTCGGCGAGCACGCGGCCCGCGAGCGTGAGCTCCTTCGTCTCCGCATCGGTGTACGTCCGCTCACCGTGCGTCCCGATGCCGAGCGTTCCGGCGAGCGTGTTGTCCTCGCGCAGGATCGGGACGCAAAGCGCGCCGCCGACGCCCATCGTCTTCGCGCCCGGTTGGACGACGCCCGACGTGTCCTTCTGGATGTTGCATTGCGTCACCGGTTGCGCGATGCGCGCGCACTCACCGGCGATGCCCTTGCCGACCGGCACTTCCTTGATCAGCCCGAGGACCGGCGCCGGGACGCCACGCGCGACCTTCAAGTTCAGCACGTTGCGCGCGCCATCGAGCACGTGCACGGTCAGCGTGTCCGAGTGGAAGTGCTCGAGGATGTTTCCGGCGACTTTGCTCCAGGCTCGATCCGTGTCGGGTTCGAACGCGAGCACGCTGCGGACGAAGTTGTTGAAGTTGGTCATGGGAGAGCTCCGAGGACATTCCGTGCGCGCGATGTCTGGTTCGCGCGTGAAGCCCGGCACGATAGCGGCTCCACGCCCCGGGGAGGAAGGCCGCGGCGGCCGCTGGGTTCGAGGCGGCGCAGATTGCCGCCACGTCGGCGTTCAGGCGATCTTGGTCCACAGCGAGATCGTCGGCCCGACGTCGAACAGTTCGGCGACTTGCGCCTTCAGCGTCGCGATGTGCGGCGTTTCGAGGTGGCGATCGAGTTCGGCCTTGCTGGTCCAGTTCTCGTGGAACAGGAATTGGCGCGGGTCTGCGGCATCCTGGTGCAAGTCGTAGTTCACGCAGCCCCGCTCGGCGCGCGTGGGAGCGACCAGCGCCATCAGTGCGGACTTCGCTTGCGCTTCCTTGCCGCGTTTCGCGGTGAACGTGGCGACGACGGTCAGGTGCGGCATGGGAACCTCCGGTGCGAACGAACCGGCGGAGAGTAGCGACGGACCGCGGCCCGTCGACCGGCAGGCGGGTTTTCGTTTTCACGCCATGGGCGCTCCCGGAGTCCTCGTCGCACGGAGGACCTCATGCACCGCCTCACGACCACGCTCGTCCGTCGCTTCTCGTTGGCGACTTGTCTCGCCGTGTTCACACCGTGCGTGCTGGCCGACACGCTGGTCGTGCCCACCGACCACGCGACGATCCAGGACGCGATCGACGTGGCACTTCCGGGCGACACGATCCTCGTGAAGAGCGGGAGCTACACGGAGAACGTCGTCGTTCCGCAAGCGCTCGCGGGCCTGCGCATTCGCGCGAAGGGCAAGGCGATCGTCGACGCGCATCCGTCGATGGTCGAACAGGACATCGGCCCGGGGCTCGTGATCCTCGCCCCGAACGTGCGGATCGAGGGACTCGAGATCCGCAACGCCGCGTTCGGCGACAACCCGTACGGCATCCTCGTCACGGAGACGGGGAACACTCTGTTGAAGGACGTGCGCATCACCGGTTGCGTGGGTGTCGGCATCGTCGTCAACGGCTGCTTTGACGTGCGGATCGAGCGCTGCACGATCGAAGCGTGCGGCGGTGGCATCCTCGCTACGGGTGACCGGACCGTCGTGCGCAAGACGTCGATCCGCAACTGCGCGGGGCCGGCCATTCTCGGCGGCGGGCTCGACGTCGTCGTCGAAGCGTGTCGCGTCGCGACGGTTCGCGGGGACTTCGCGATCGCGGCTCTCGGCGACGGCGCGCTCATCCGCAAGAACTCCGTCGTCGACGCCGAGGGCACGGCGATCTTCGTCGACGGAGCGGAGGCGCGCATCGAAGCCAACCGCATCGAGCACTGCGGCGCCGGCATCTCGACGACCGGACCATCGCCGAAGCTCGACCAGAACACCGTTGCCGGGGGAGGCGCGGGCTCGTTTTGCATCTTCGTCGCGCAGGGCCAGGACGCGACGATCGAGCGCACCACGATCACCGAGTGCGCGGGCTTTGGGATCTACGTCGCGGCCGACTCCGCGCACGCGAGCCTCGTGAAGAACGTCGTCCGCCGCTCCGGGACCGCGAGCGAAGCCGCATTCGCGATCGACGCGGAGGACTGCGTCCTCGTGAAGAACCAAGCCCGTGAATGCGCACGCGACGGCTTCTCGATCCGAGGCGCGAACGCGACGCTCGAGCAAAACCTCGCCGATCGCAACGCCCAGGACGGCTTCGACGTCGAAGCGACCGCGATCACCGCGACGCTGCGCTCCAACCTCGCGAGTCGCAATGGCGCCGAGGGCATCGAGATCAATGCGATGGGTGTCGCCCTCGAGCACAACGTCGCGAAAGCGAATCGCATCGACCTTGCGTCGAGCGGCTCGGTGCTCACGTTCGTCGCGAACTCGTACGCGAGCGGAGGCCTGTTCCAGCAGCCGCAAATCGACGGGTGAGTTCGCCCCCTCGAGAGCCGGACGCGAACGACGCCGCTCCCGTGACGTCGCGGCTGCACGAGCACGCGGCTCCGGCTTAGACTGCGCGGCACACTGCCATGCCGCACGCCGACCGTGAGATCCGCACCTGCGCCGAACCGCTGACGCTGTGGCGTCGCCACGACCTCATGGAGTTCCTCCACGGGGGCACGCTGCGCAGCGAGATCGAGTCGGGCCGCCTCGCGCGCTTGCGCGTCGATCCGCACATCGCGAAGGTCTTGCCATCCGATCGGCGCGTCACGGTCCAACCGCACGACGACGTCGTCGTCCGCGTCGTCACCAGCGCCTATCACCGCTATGCGAGTGAGCCGCTGTTCGCCCTCGACGCCGTGCTCGAGCCGTTTCGCGGCCACTGCGAACCGGGCGCGGGCCGACCGCCGAAGCGGGCCGACGTCCTCGCGCGGTTGCTCGAACTCCTCGGCACGCCGTACTTGTTCGGAGGCACGTCCGAGCGCGGCAGCCCGCGCCAACGCCAAGTCCTCGTCGAGCTGGGCGCGTTCGAGGAACGGGATCTCGACCATCCGGAGCTCGATCGCATCGCGCGGGCGCACGGCATCGATTGCTCGGGCCTGCTCAACGCGGCGACCGAAGGCTTCTTCATCGGCGACAGCCGCGACACCGTCCACTTGGGTCCGGTCCTCGACTTGCGCGAAGGCACGCCACCGGACGAGGTCGCGCGCATGCTCGAGCCGCTCGACGTCATCGTGTGGCAGGGTCACATGGTCATCGCGATGGGCGACGGCCGCATCATCCAGTCCGTTGGCGACGGCAAGAACGCACAGGCATTCTTCGCCGAGTGCGGCGGAGCCGACTCCGCATGGCAGCGCTACAACCGAGTAGCGATCGACGACGATCGAGCCATCCTCAACGCCCTTCAGCATCGGCTGGGCCTGTCCGCGTCAGCCCACTGGCCACCCAAACCCGACACCTACGCGATCCTGCGCTGCGGCAAGACCTTCGACCGTTGAGAGGCGCCGGAAGCGAGGCACGAACGCAACTCGAGCCCAGGACGCCTCGTAGCCCGGACAAGATTGCCGCCGGCAATCCTGTCCGGCTGGCCGAACGAAACAGCCGCCGGCAATCCTGTCCGCCTGGCCGGACGAAAGAGCCGCCGGCAATCCGGTCCGCCTGGCCGGACGAAATAGCCGCCGGCAATCCTGTCCGGCTAGCCGGACGAAATAGCCGCCGGCAATCCTGTCCGCCTGGCCGGACGAATCAGCCGCCGGCAATTTTGTCCGGCTGGCCGGACGAATCAGCCGCGGGAAATCTTGTCCGGCGGGCCGGACGAATCAGCCGCCGGAAATATTGTCCGGCTGGCCGGAAATGATTGCCGGCGGCTGTTTC
>JBPOIU010000228.1:0-33666 GCA_052034255.1 Planctomycetota bacterium
GCGAACCCTCAACTTCGCGGGTCCCGTCCGCCGATAAGAGGCTCCGAGTGTGTCCGCACAACTCCAAGGGGGACGAGATCTGCCCTCGTCCGTTGGGGTGGCGTTGCGCGCGCACAGTCGACGGAGCCACTCATGCCGAACATGCAGGAACTCCTGCAGTTGCTCGTTCACCGCAACGGGTCCGACTTGCACATCACGGCGGGAAGTCCGCCGCGCATCCGCATTTCCGGCGCATTGCTGCCGATGGAATTCCCGGTGATGAGCGCCGAGGAGACCAAGGCGTTGGTCTACTCGATCCTCACGACCGACCAGGTGGCGTCGTTCGAGAAGAACATCGAGCTCGACTTCTCGTTCGGCATTCGCGACCTCGGTCGCTTCCGAACCAACGTCTTCATGCAGCGCGGCGCGGTCGGCGCGGTCTTGCGCGTGATCCCGTACCGCGTGCTGACGTTCGACGACCTCGGCCTGCCGACGAAGGTCTGCGAGCACATCTGCAACCTGCCGCGCGGACTCGTGCTCGTGACCGGTGCGACCGGCTCGGGCAAGTCGACCACGCTCGCCGCGATGATCGACTACATCAACGAGACGCAGCCGGTCCACATCATGACCATCGAGGACCCGATCGAGTTCCTGCACTCGAACAAGACGGCCCTCGTGAACCAGCGCGAGGTCGGCTCCGACACGCTCGGCTTCAAGAACTCGCTGCGATCGATCCTGCGCCAGGACCCCGACTGCGTGTTGATCGGCGAAATGCGTGACCTCGAGACGATCGAGGCCGCGCTGCTGTTGTCCGAAACCGGTCACTTGACGTTCGGCACGCTGCACACGTCCGACGCCGTCCAGACGATCAACCGCATCATCGACGTGTTCCCGCACCACCAGCAGCAGCAGATCCGCACGCAGCTGTCGTTCTGCTTGCAAGCGGTGTTCTGCCAGCAGCTCGTGCCGGTCGCGAGCGGCAAGGGCCGCGCGTTGGCGGCCGAGATCCTGCTCGTGAACCAGCCGGTGCGCGCGCTCGTGCGCGACGACAAGGCGCACCAGATCTACTCGATCATCCAGACCAGCAAGAAGATCGGCATGCAGACGATGAACACGTCGCTGTCCGAACACGTGCTCGCGAACCGTATCACCGTCGAAGAAGCGCTCGCCCGTTCGTCGGATCCCGACGAGCTCAAGCGCTTGATCCACCGGAGCTGACCGTGTCGTCGTTCGACCGCCGCCTCGCCCAGGCGCTGCGCAAGGCCAATGCCGTCGACGAGGAACAGCTCACGCTGTGCCTCGCGAAAGCCGCTCAGGAGAAGAGCGCGCTGTCGGAGATTCTGGTCAAGGCCGGCGTGTTCGATGAGAAGGAACTGATCGATCTCGTCGCGCGCGAGATCGGCATGGCGCCGATCGACCTCGATCGCGTGTCGTTGAATCCCGAGCTCAAGGGATCCGTTCCGCAGGAACTCGCCGAGCAACACCTCGTGATCCCGGTCGCGAAGCTCGGCCACACGTTGACGCTCGCGGTCGTCGATCCGTTCGACGTCGTCAAGATCGACACGCTGCGCATCCAGTTGAAGAGCGAGATCCGCCCGGTCGTCGCGTCGGAGCGCGCGGTGAAGGCCGCGATCCGGCGCTTCTACAGCAGCGACGCGCGCGAACTCGAAGCGCTGGTCGACAACGCGAACGCCGACGGTCTCGAGACCAAGATCGAGGCCGATGGCGAGCGCGACGACGTCAACCTCTCGGACTTGAACTCCGAGAACTCGCCGGTCGTCAAGCTGACGAATCTCATCCTCCTCAATGCGATCCGCGACGGCGCATCCGACATCCACATCGAGCCGTTCGAGAAAACGCTGAAGGTGCGCTATCGCCAAGACGGCGTGCTGAAGCAGGTGCTGACGCCGCCGCGCAACCTCGCCGCGTCGATCGCGTCGCGCATCAAGATCATGTGCGGCCTCGACATCGCCGAGAAGCGCAAGCCGCAGGACGGCAAGGCGCAGGTGAAGCTCGAGGGCCGCGCGATCGACTTGCGCGTGTCGACACTGCCGGTCGTCCACGGCGAGAAGATCGTGATCCGCATCCTCGACAACTCGAACCTCGCGAAGGGGCTCGAGAGCCTCGGCTTCGAGGAGAAAGCGCTGTCGGACATCAAGACGGCCATCAACGCGCCGTACGGGATGATGTTGATCACCGGGCCGACCGGCTCCGGTAAGTCGACGACGCTGTACTCGTGCGTGAAGGAGCTGTACTCGGAAGAGATCAACTTCGTCACGGTCGAGGACCCGGTCGAGTACCAGCTCGAAGGCATCAACCAGGTCCCGGTCAATCCGAAGCGTGGCGTCACGTTCGCGGGCGCGCTGCGCTCGATCCTGCGCCAGGACCCCGACATCATCCTGATCGGTGAGATCCGCGACGCCGAGACCGTCGAGATCGCGGTCAAGGCCGCGTTGACCGGTCACCTCGTGTTGTCGACGCTGCACACGAACGACGCGCCGTCGGCGATCACGCGCATGATCGACATGGGCCTCGATCCGTTCCTGGTCGCGTCGTCGGTCGTGCTCGTGTCCGCGCAGCGCCTCATGCGCGGACTGTGCAAAGCCTGCAAGGAACCGATCACGGTTCCGGCCGAGCGCCTGCTCGCGCTCGGCTTCAAACCCGAAGAGATCGAAGGCGCGCAGCTCTACCGCCCGGTCGGCTGCGTGCGCTGCCACCAGGGCTACAAGGGCCGCTTCGCGATCCTCGAGACGCTGCTCGTCAGCGATCCGATCCGCATGTTGATCCTGAACGGCAAGTCCGCGATCGACATCAAGAAGCAAGCGATCGACGAAGGCATGGTCACGCTGCGCCGCTGCGCCATCCTGCGCGCGCTCGCCGGCAAGACGTCGCTCGAAGAAGTCGTGGCCGTGACCATGTCCGACGACCAGTCGGGTGGCGCGCACGACGATCCCACCGAAATTCCCGCCTCCAGCACCGCTCCGTCCAGCACCGAAGGTGACGCGACATGAAGAGCTTCAAGTACTCCGCAAAGAACGTCGAGGGCAAGACGATCTCCGGCAAGGTGAGTGCCGAGGGCCGCGAGGACGCGGTCGGCGAGTTGCGCAAGCGCAACTTGACCATCCTCGAGGTCAAGGAAGTGAGCGGCGGCATGTCCGGCTTCGCCTCGCGCGCGGTGCGCCCGGGCAAGCCGCGCAAGCAGGAAGAGCTCGTCGTGTTCACGCGCCAGCTGGCGACGATGATCACATCCGGCATCACGCTGCTCGAGGCCGTCGAGATCCTGCATGAACAGGCCGAGACGCCCGCGTTCAAGGCCACGATGCGCATGGTCTGCGAGGACCTGCGCACGGGCTCGGACCTGTCGAAGTCGCTCGCGCGCCATCCGCGCGTGTTCTCCGATTTGTTCGTGAACATGGTCAAGGCCGGCGAAGTGTCGGGTCAGATCGACGACATCCTCGTGCGCCTCGCCGACTACCTCGAAGCGGCGCAGAAGCTGAAGCGCGAGATCAAGGCCGCGATGACGTACCCCGTCATCTCGCTGTTCCTCGTGATCGGCATCACCGCGTTCTTGATGATCTCGATCGTTCCGCAGTTCGGGCCGATCTTCCAATCCCTCGAGATCGAACTGCCCGGCCTGACGAAGTTCATCCTTGGCATGTCCGATGCGGTCCGGAACAACGGTTTGCTGGTGCTCGCCGGCATGTTCGCGTTGGTCGCGATGGTCGTGATGGCGAAGCGCACGCAGAAGGGTGCCTACGTCTGGGACGTGCTGGTCCTGAAGTTCCCGATCTTCGGACCGCTGTTCCGCAAAGTCGCCCTCGCGCGGTTCGCGCGCACGTTCGCGACGCTGATCAAGTCCGGTGTCCCGATCCTCGGCTGCCTCGACATCGTGTCGGAAACGTCCGGCAACAAGGTCGTCAGCAAGGCCGTGCTCGGTGCGAAGGACAACGTCCGTGAAGGGTTGTCGCTGTCCGAACCGCTGACGCGCTCCCCGGTGTTCCCGCCGATGGTCACGCGCATGATTGCGATCGGCGAGAAGTCAGGCGCCATCGAACATCTGCTCGAGAAGATCGCCGAGTTCTACGACGAACAAGTGTCGGCGCAGGTGAAGTCGCTGACGTCGTTGATCGAGCCGTTGTTGATCGCCGTCATGGGCGTGTTCGTCGGCACGATCGTGCTCGCCGTGTTCCTCCCGATCTTCAAGATCCAGGAGAAGCTCGCCGGTGGTCACTGAGACGACGCGACGACCGGTTTCGAAAGCGCTGTCCGCTTCGGTGCAGCCGCTCGTCCGCAAGCGGCGCGACGTCACGCGCTTGATCGCATGGTCGGCGACGGCGCTGGTGTCGTCGGCACTGTTGTGGGGTGGCTTCGTCTGGAAGCCGCGCCCCGAAGTCGCCGTGCTGATGTCGTGCGCCGAGATGGAAGTGAAGCTCGGGCTGTTCGACGTCGCGCACACGAGCCTTGCGGAAGCACTCGAGCGCGAGCCGGAGCACCCGTACGCGAACTTGCTGATGGGGCACGTCCTGCAGCAGCGGCGTGAATTCCGGAGCGCTCTCGACCATCTGCTGAAGGGCAAGGCGGCGATCGAGACCACCGGCAATCCGTCGTTCATGACCGATTGGCTGGTCAACGTCGGCTTTTTACGACTCGCTTGTCGGGATTTCCGTGGAGCGGAACAGGTCGCGAACGAAGTGTTTTCAAGAGAGCCGACTCGCGCGTCGGCGTACGTGCTGCAGGCCTTCAGCCGACTGGGTGCACGGGACGAAAATGGATATCGACGCGCGATCGCAAAAGCGTACGCGCTGGATCCCGGGGACATCGCCTTCCGGATGGACCGAGATCTGGTGACCACGGCGATGCCGTGGGCGCACGCCGTCGAGGTCCGCGGGGGTTGGGACACGTTGTCCTCGCCCTGAATCCAGAGAAAACAACCGGGGACTCGGGCAACTCCTCTCTCCGGAACTTCGTTCGAGGACGCAAAGCACCCATGAAGCACAACAAGGGTTTCACCCTCATCGAACTCATGATCGTGGTGGCGATCATCGCCATCATCGCATCGATCGCGATTCCGAACTTGCTGTCGGCTCGCTTGAACGCGAACGAGTCGGCCGCGATCTCGACGTTGCGCAACGTCGTGTCGGCGCAAGCGCAGGTTCAGGCGCAGGCCGCGGTCGACGTCGACGGCGACGGTATCGGTGAGCACGGCTTCTTCGCCGAGCTCGCGGGTACGGTCGACGTGCGCGGTACGGCCGCTCCGCTGACGCCGGCGATCCTCTCGGGCTCGCTGGGCGCAGTCGACGTCAACGGCTACGTCAACAAGGCTGGTTACTACTTCGCGATGTACCTGCCGGCAGCGGCGGGTGCGCCGACGCTGGAAGCGGGCGGCGGTGGTGACCCCGGTGGTCTCGACGACGACCTGTGCGAGAACACCTGGTCCTGCTACGCATGGCCGGTCAACCGCGCGAACACGGGTAACCGCTCGTTCATGGTCAACCAGTCGGGCGACCTGCTGCAGACGAACGGCGCGGTCCTCGCGTACGACGGCACGACGACCGCTCCGGCGGGCGACGCGGCGTTCCAGGCGGCCGACATGACCGGTCCGCTCGCGATCGGCGCCGGCGCCGGTGCGCAAGACGGCAACACGTGGGTGCCGGTCAACTGAGTTCTCGCGCCTGAGGCCATGCCCGTGGCCGATGGCTCCCACACGAACGAGGGCTCGCTGGATGACGGCGAGCCCTCGTTTCCGTTTCCGGTCGTCTCTTCACGCCCCGCGTGCGCTCCCCAACTCCCGAGGTCTTTCGATGCGAACCGACGTGCAGTCCCGTCCGACCGTCCGCGGATTCACACTGATCGAATTGATGATCGTCGTCGCGATCATCGCGATCATCGCCGCGGTGGCGTTGCCGAACCTGCTGTCGTCGCGGCTCTCCGCGAACGAATCGGCCGCGATCTCGACGCTGCGCACGATCCTCTCGGCGCAAGCGCAAGCGCAAAGCCGGGTTGCCGTCGACGTCGATGGTGACGGTCAGGGTGAGTATCTCTACTTGGCCGAACTCTCGGGCAACGTGGTGCTGCGCGGCATGCCGACCCCGTTGGATCCGGCCGCGATCTCGGTGTCGATCGGCACCGTGAACGACGCGGCGGCGAGCAAGTCGGGTTACCACTTCGCGATCTACCTGCCCGCGGCGGCGGGAACTCCCGAAGCCGAAGATGCGACCGGCGGCAAGGCCGCCGCTGGCGCCGTCGATGCGGATCTCGCCGAGAACTTCTGGGTGTGCTACGCGTGGCCGACGTCGTTCGGCACATCGGGGCGGCGCGCGTTCTGCATCAACCAGAGCGGCGACCTGCTGCAATCGAACAACGCGACGCAGCAATACGAAGGCACGGGCGCCAACGCTCCAGCGGCCGACGCTGCGTACGTCGCGGGTGGCGACCTCACCGCGGACCTGTCGATCTCCGGCAATCCGGGGCCGCCGCAGGACGGCGGCGCCTGGGTGCCGCTGAACTGACGCGGTAGCGGCCGTCGTGAGTCCACGCATCGTGGCCGGCGGTGTCGGTGACTCGCCGTGTCGACGGCTGCGTCACGAAGGCGGAATGCGGGACGCTGTCGGTGCGCTCGACGGCCGTGCACCCCTCACTTCGCGGGAGGCGCGCCGCCGTTCGCGTAGTGGTCCTGCAGGTTCTTGACGAGCTGCTGCAGCGGATCCTGCGGCGCCATCGTCGCCTTCAACTGTTCGAGGAACGGCAGCACGTCCTTGCCGAGAGCGCGATTCAGCGAGTGGATCGCCTTGCCGCGTAGGCTGCCGTGGACTTCGCCGCGCGCGACTTCCTTCAGCGCATCGATGCCGATCGAGTCCTGGTACGCGCCGAGCGAACCCAAGCAGAAGAACCGCAACGTCTGGTCGGCGTCGACGTCCTTTGCCAATTGCGCGAGGACGGGCACGGCGCGGGGATCGGTGTCGATCTCGAAGAAGCGCGCGATGTCCTCACGGTGGGGGAATTCGTTCGCCGTGTCCCCGAGGATCTCGACCAGCTTCTCGATCACCGTGTCGCGATGCGATTTCAGCGCGAGTCGCGCACCGATGAGTCGCACACCCGATACCAGCGCCGTGTCGTTGAAGATGTCCAGCGCGAGCTGTTCGGCGGCGGGAGTCGCGGCCTCACCACGTTCGATGATCGGACCGACCACGTACTCGAGGAGACGCGACTGTGCGCGCGTGTCCATCGTCGTATGCAGTCCGGCGCCGATCGAATCGATCGTCTCGACGCCGCGATTGCGGAGCACGTCCTCGATGCGCGCGCGCTCCTTCTCGATCGGTTCGCGCTGCAGCGGATCGAACTCGTAGCGCGCGTGCATCTCGTGCAGTTGGATGACCTTGGTCACCAATTGTGCGGTCGTCAGCTTGTTGGGATCGCCGACGACAGCGATCGAATCGTCCTGGGGTGCGGCGGGATTGCCCGCGCCGATGCCGTCGCGCGCGAGTCCGTCGATCATGCGCGTCATGCGATCGACCTGCTGCTTCAGCTCGAAGCGCGTCTGGCTGATGTCGTCCGCGAGATCGTCGATCGTCGTCGGACCGTCGTCTTCTTCGTACTCGCCGTCTTCGCTGCGCTGGCGGTCTTGCAGGTACTGCCTGGTCAGTAGACCCACGGTCGCGAGTTGAAGGATCAGCACCAGAATGGCGAGAGACTTCGTCATGGCTCGGTCGAACTCCTGTCGGGCGGGCCGCTGTGTGGAACCGCACGTTGCGTGACGCTTCCCGGAGCGATTTCGCTCGCTTCGACCGGCCGGGGCCGGAGGTGTCCGGGTGCGCAACTCAGCGCTCTCGGCGGACCTAGGGCTCGAAGCGCGCGAATCCGCAGCCGAGCGCATCGGCCACGGAGGGGCGATCAGTCTATGGACTCCCCAGCACCCGCGATACCAGCGCGACGAGGCGGAGACTTCGTTCCGACGATTCGAGTCGTGGGCGGCGGAAGACGTTGCCAACGCTCAGCGTGCGGATACTCGCCGGACGTACTGGCTCAAGTGGAACCTCGCGGGCGACGGACTCGAATCCACCGTCGACCACTGTCCGACCCGATGGCCGACGAGCGGGACGGACGACGCGCGGTGTTCACGCCCGACCCGACGAGTGACGTCCGCCATGGTTGGCATTCGCGGGGGCGTGAACTAGACTTGGAGCTGGTCGTCGGCGCGCGGGCCGGTTGGGCCGCGTGCATGGGTCGTTGTGCGCATTCCCTGCCCGGGACGCCTCCTCGAGGAGGATCTACATGTCACTTCGGAAGTTCGCTGCCTGCCTAGCGTTGACCTCCTTCGTGTTGGGGGGTGCCGCGGACGCTGGCAAGCTCAAGATCACCTCGACGACGTTCGGGTGGAACCCGTTCACCCAGTCGACGACCGCCGGAGGCACCGGCCCCCTCGGGGCATTCCCGCCCGCGGCGGTGAACCAGACGATCGAGGTCGGGTTCAGCAAGTCGATCAGCAAGAAGTCGGTGAAGGCCAATACGGTCGCGGTCAAGACCGTGCCCGGGTCGGTGTTGGCTGGACTCGGGATCACGCCGCCACTTCCCGGTGGCCAGATCGCGCCGGTCGAAGTCGAAGTCGTCGGCAACAAGATCCGGATCAAGCCGATCACGCTGTTCATCGGCACCAGCATCGCGTTCGGCTTCGTCGAGAACGGCTTCTATCAGGTCGAGTTGAAGGGCGGGAAGAACGGGCTGAAGGGCGGCAAGGACACGCTGCAAAAGAGCCTGATCATCACGTTCCGCACGACCAGCCAGCTCGGCGATCCCAAGGCCGGGGCGCCGTTCGCCACGGTGCTGATCGATGACGTGACGTTCGGAACCAAGTCGCTGACGTCGACGATCGCGCAGAATCCGGTTGCGAGCCCATCGGGACTTCTGACGGAAACCCAGCCGCCGCCCTCGCTCCGCATCCAGTTCGACGAGCCGATCGTGCCGTCCTCGGTGCTGAACGCGGCCTCGGGAGTCAGTCCCTCCATCCTCGTGCAGCTCGATCAGGACAACGTGCCGACGACGGTCGGCGACCGCATCGCGTTGCCGGGCACGTTCGCGCTGTCCCAGACTCCGACCTCCGCCGAAGTCGAGTTCAAACCGATCTTCGCGTCGATCCCGAGCGATCGCCTCTACGTCGTGACCGTGAAGCCCACGGTCCAGGATCTGCTCGGCAACTCGGTGTTCTCGTTGACCGGGGACATCGGCGCCGTGACGGTGTTCGCGTTCAAGACGAAGAACACCGGTGTCGTTCCGGTCGCGCCGATCACCGAGACGTTCGCCGGTCAGGCCAAGCTCGACACGGAGGTCTCATCGGCCGATTGGGCCAAGACCACTCCGGGTCTGCTGAAGGCGGGAGTCGGCGGCGGTACGGGTGCCGACGGTGTGTTCGCGCCGGTTTCGGACACGGTGCTTCCGACGGCCGAGTTCGACTCCGGTCTCGGGATGAACGTTCCCCGCATCTACAACTTCCAGTCCGTGTCGATCGATACCGGTATCACGGTGTCCGCGACCGGCGAGTTCCCGCTGATCATCTTCAGCACGGGACCGGTGACGATCAACGGCACGCTCGACGTCGGCGGTGCCAGCGGTCAGGTGTTCAGTGAGAACAGCGTCACGCCGGGCGCGCAAGGCCTGGCGGATCTCGGCTCGACGTCGGGTGGCCGCGGCGGCTCCATGACGGACGGCGTCAACCTGAACACGCCGCTCTTCGGCGGCACGCCGACGGGATACAAGGCGGCGGTGCTTGCGCGCCAGGGACTGGGCGGGCTGACGACGGCGCTGTCGGACTTCCAACTCACCAAGTCGGGCGGCGTCGCATTCACGGCGCAGCACGTTGGCCTGTGGATCCAGCCGAACGTCGGTACGGGTTCGTCGGTGGCGGGCTCGTCGCCGGGCAACCAGATCATCCACAACCATCCGTCGTTCCAGATCCAATCGGTGACGAACGCCAACACGTTGGTCGTCTCCGACGAATTCGGTCCGCTGACCCAGCAGAGCCTCGACCTCTACGAACTACCCGCTCCGCCGATCGCGAAGCCGGGTGACCCGTACGTGTTCGGTGACCTCCGCGGCCATGACGGCGAAGCGCGCGCGTTCGCGGCGACGGCGGGCGGTGGATCGATGGGGCTGGCGGTCGCGCAGAGCTTCATCACGCAGGTTCGCGCGGGCGGCGGCGGTGGCGGCGGTAGTCGTTACCCCGGAAGCGACGGCGAGGATGCGCCGAACATCGGTTCCGCCTCCGGAACCGAAGGCGGCACGGGTGGAGCTGGCTTCGTGACCGGTACGGTCGCGAGCAAGACGGACACGACGCTTGGGGTCACCGGAACGCCCTTCACCGGGCTCGATCTCGACGGCGGAGCGGACCCGGCCATCGAGCCGCCGTTCGTCGTCTTCCCGGACGTCTCGTCACCGCTCTACTTCGAGGTTGCGTCGAGCACCGCGAATTCGCTGACGATCCTTCCGATCGACATCGATCCGGCCCACCCGCTCGATCTCGATCACGACGGTGTACTCGATCTTTCGGACATGACGGCACTGGTCCCCGGGGACAGCTTCCGTCTGGAGCCGAGCTTCTTCATTGGCGGCAGCGGTGGCGGCGGCAGCGGCGTCCACTGCGGCAACTCGACGAAGTTGACCGCGGCTCCGAACCTCACGATGCCGACCTGGACGCCAGGTGCGGGCGGCGGCGCCGGCGGCGGCTCGCTGATCATCGAATCGACCAAGCGCATCGCGGTCGGCGTCGAAGGCAAGATCGACGCCAGCGGTGGTGACGGTGGTCGCACGACCGGTTCCTTCTCCGTCGGAGCGTCCGGCGGTGGTGGTGGCGGTGGCGGCTCGGTCCTCCTGCGCTCAGCCGATACGTCGTCGTTCGCCGTGCGGTGCCTCGGCGTCATCGATGCCGATGGTGGCAGCGGCGGTGCGAGCCTCGTCGACGGCGGCAAGGGAGGCGGTGGCCGTCTGCGGTTCGAGGCGATCAACAGCAATCTGTCGCCCGCGTCGTTCACCAGCGGCGGTGATTCGACGGTGTTCCCGGAATTGACCGCAACCGATCTCGGCACGTTCATCCCGCAGGATTCGCCCAGCCTCGGGCAATCGATGTTCTACTTCTCGGGCGTGCTCGCGCCGATCTACACCAGCTTCACGATCACGTACAACGCGACGATCGACGGCGTGGTGACCGAAGGCCTGACCTACACGGACATCGACGCGGCGAACAACGTCGAAGCGCCGTTCACGATCTCCTTCAACGACGCGGGCATCCTGCCGAACGGCAACATCGACCCGAACACGATCGACAACGTGTTCGATGCCGACATCGCGAACATGACCGGTCAGTTCTTGCGGTTCCGCATCGTGCTGCAGCCGGAAGTCCTGATCGGAGCGCAGCTGTTCAAGCGCGTTCAGATCGACACGGTCCAGATCGAGATCTCGACCTGAGTTCGGTTCGCGCTCGAAGTACCGCTTGCGCCGTCTTGACCGACCCGCCGAGTTCGCGGTCGCATCCATGAAGCGCGCGGTGGCCGAGAGGACGCGGGCGTGATCCCCGTCGCAGCGGTTCTCGTCGACGCCGATCTCCGCGTCGCCGGCGCGCTGGACGTTCGGGGTACGCGTATCGCGCGGCTTGGCGCTCCGACCGTCGCTGCGGCATCACGCCGGTTGGCGATCGCGGGCTTGCGCAACGCGCACGTCCATCTCGATCTGAGCCTGGTCCGCGGCGTCCCGCGCGCGACACGCGGGTTCGCGGCCTGGGTGCTCGATCTGTTGCGCTGTCGCGGTCCGTTCGATCCGTCGTTCTTCCAGCGCGGCGCGGAGGTCGGGTGTCGCGAGGCGTTGGCGACCGGCACGGTGGCGGTCGGCGACATCGATGCGTCGGGGGCCTCATCCGCGGTCGTCGCGGCGAGCGGGCTGAAGGGAATCGCCTTCCGCGAGATCCTGGGATCCGGCAAGGACGAAGCCACGCTGCTCGATCTCGAGCGCTGGCTGGAGGGCTTCGCCGAGTTCGCCCCGGGTGGCCGCGTGCTGCCCGGCGTGTCGCCGCACGCGCCGTATTCGACGTCACCGGGGCTTTATCGCGGAGCCGCACGCATCGCGCGCGCGCGCGCGGTGGCATTGACGACGCACGCAGCGGAGACCCTCGCCGAGCGCGAATTCCTCGAGCACGGGAGCGGGGAGTTCCGCGACCTGCTGGAGCGCCTGCACGCGCCGAGTCCACGCTCCGCGGCCGCGCCCGTCGAGCGCCCGCTCGCGTACCTGGAAGAACTCGGCGTGTTGAACGAGCGCAGCGTGCTCGCGCACGTGAATTACCCCGAGGATTCCGACTTCGAACGTCTCGCCCGTACCCGGGCGACGGTTGCGTTCTGTCCGCGCAGTCATGCGTTCTTCGGCCATCCGGCGCGCGGTCGCCATCCGATCGATCGTCTGCTCGCGGCCGGTGTGCGGGTCGCGATCGGAACGGATTCGCGGGCCAGCAACGGTTCCTTGAACTTGTTCGACGAACTCGCCTATCTCCGGGCCTCCCGGCCGGATCTCGCGCCGCGCGCGCTGTGGCGCGCGGTGACCCAGACCGGTGCGGCGGTCCTCGATGGAGGCAGCGGGCGTTTGGACGAAGGTGACGCGGCGGACCTCGTCGTGATCGAATTCCCGTTCGACGTGCCGTCCACGGCCGCGGAATGCGTCGACGCGCTGACTCTCGGGCAAGGGAAGGTCCTCGCGACCTACGTCGACGGCGCCATCGCGTACGCGAGCCCGGAGGCCGACGCGGCGGCGCTTCCCTTGACGGAGGTCAGTTGAGACCTATCGTTAGGCCCTTCCCGTCGGCCGCGGTCCCCAACGCGAGGACCGGCGGGGCAAGGCGTTCGGAGCTTCGATGACGGCGAGTCTTCCCGAGTCGATCGCGCAGGTCGAGCGGCTCATCGCTGCGCACACGCGCTTCGTCTTGGCCGGTCACGTCAACATCGACGGTGACTCCTTGGGCTCGATGCTCGGCATGGCCGACGCGTTGCGGCATCTCGGTAAGTCCGTTCGCTGCATCGTGTTCGAGCCGGTCGCCGAGCGCTATGCATTCCTCCCCGGCGCCGCCGGCGTGGAGATCTTCGATCCCGTCGCCCACGGCGCGGCGCTGCGAGACGGCGGCGTCTTCATGATGTTCGACTTCTCGAGCACGAACCGGATCCCAGGTTTGTGGGACCTGGTGAAGGCGAGCGCGGCCACCAAAGTTTGCTTCGATCACCACCCGACGCCGACGCTGCCCGGGGACGTCAACGTCCACGATCCGACCGCACCGTCGACGGGCACGATCGTGCTTTCGGTCCTGCGCCGGATCGGTGTTCCAATTTCGAAAGCGATCGCCGAGTCGCTGCTGGTCGCGATCAGCACGGACACGGGGTGGTTCCGCTACTCGAACACCACGCCGGCCGTGTTGCGTGACGCCTCCGATTTGACGGCGACGGGAATCGATCCGCACCGCGTCTATCGCGAGGTGTATCAGCGCAATGAGATTCCGTTGATCCGCTTGATCGGCGCGGTCGCCGCGCAGATGAAGGACGAGTTCGACGGCCGCTTCTTGTGGGCGATCATCCCGAAGGCGCTGGTCGATCAACTGGGAGTCGGCACCTTCGAAACCGATCAACTCCTCGACTTGATGCGCACCGGGCGCGACGTCGAGTGCGTCGCGCTGTTGCGCGAAACCTCGGCGCGCGACGTTCGAGTGAACCTGCGTTCGCGTGGCGTCGTCGATCTCACGCCGTTGGCGCGCGAACTCGGTGGTGGTGGACATCGGCATGCCGCGGGGGCGACGTTGAATTGCGATTTGGCGCAGGCAGAGGCGCGCGTGTTGCCGGCGGTGCGTGCGGCTCTCGCATCTGGATTGCGGGACGCGGTGCGCGCGCACTGACCGCGGCGGATTCGCCTCCCTCGTCGCAACTCGGACGCGACACTGGAGTTCGGATCGAAAAGCCGCTGAAATCCCGCACCTCGACTGGGGCCAAAGGAAAGACGTCCTCGTGTACGCGATCATCTCCGACCTTCACTCGAACCTCGAAGCACTGACCGCAGTGCTCGACCGGATCGAACGTGCGAAGGTCGAGGACATCGTCTGTCTCGGCGACGTCATTGGCTACGGCCCGGACCCAGAGCCTTGCATCGATCTGGTGCGTTCCCGTTGCCGGTTCACGATCCGCGGCAATCACGACGACGCGCTGCTGTCCGACGCGGCCGACTTCAACCCGATCGCGCGCGAGGTCATCGATGGCACGCGCCAACTGCTGAAGCCCGGGCTGTTCTCCTCGGTCGCCAAGCGCGAGCGCTGGAACTTCCTGAAGAACCTCGAAATCGAGCGCCGTGAAGGTCCCGTCCTGTACGTCCACGGTTCGCCGCGCGAGCCGGTCAAGGAGTACGTGATGCGGACCGACGTGGTGTTCGCCCCGGACAAGCTGCGCGAGAGCTTCGAACGCATCGACCAGCTCTGCTTCGTCGGGCATACGCACCAACCCGGGGTCTTCATCGAACGCTTCGATGGCGACCGCCCGTACTACGAGCACCGTGCGCCCCATGAACTGAAGGACGGCATCTACGTCCTCGGCGCGGAGAAAGTGCTCTGCAACGTCGGGTCGGTCGGACAACCGCGCGACGGCGATTCCCGCTCGTGTTTCGTCGTCGTGCACGAGAGCCCGGACGGGAAGCCGACGAAGATCCAGTTCGTGCGCGTCGAGTACGACTTTCGCCCGACGCAGCAGAAGATCGACGGGATCCCGTGGATCAACAACCTCTGCGCGACGCGGCTCGAGATCGGCAAATGAGCGCGCGCCGCGACCGCCTCACGGCCGCGGCAACTGGAACTGCTCGAGCACTCCGAGCTCCCAAGCGACGAACGGCCCGAGCCTCGTGCGCGGACTGGTCTCATCGAGCCACGCGAGCAGGGCGGGCTCGATCCCCGCGATTTGGGCTTCCGACGCCAGGAACAACGTTCGGCGACCGCCCATGCCGAAGTTCTTCCACGCGCGATCCCGCTTCACCGCGAAGTCTTGCAGGCTCGTGACTCCATCGATGTAGCGATCCGACTGCGCGAGCACCTGCAGCGTGTAGTTGCCGAACAGGAAGATCGGATCGGACTCGCGCGCTTGCGTTTGTGCCGCGATCTCGTGGCCGAGGTTGGCGAGATCGAAGTTGCGCCGCGATTCCGTCACGGTGTGCGAACGCCACGCGAGGACGACCGTCAACGCGGCGACCAGCGCCAATGCCGCTGCGGCTCGCGCGGTGTCGTACCGATCGCAGGACAACCGGCGCACGAATCGTGCGGCGAACAGCGCGACGGCCGGCGCCAGGTACAGCAAGTAGTAATCGTGTTTCGCCGCATGCCCGGCGAGGATCAGCAGATTCGCGACGCCGAGGCCGAGGGTGACCCACGCGGCGAACTCCGCATCCCCGAGTTTGCGCCGCACGAGTTGGGGAAGCGTCGACAACCAGCCGAGCGCGGCCACGCTCAACAGCGGCCAACCGATGAGTTCGCCCGCGTACGCGCGCATCTGGTCCAGGAACGGTCCGAACGCGAAATCTCGCGCCAATGGGGTCACGTTCAGGATGTAGGCCAGCGCGGATGCGCCCGAGCCGTCGGCGGGATGGCCGTACCGACTGAGCTGCCACGCGTACTGCGCCTTGACGACCACCACCGCCGCGATCGTCCCGGCGAAGAGCAGGAGGAGGGCGAACCCTGTCCGTACGCGACGGCCATCGGCGAACGACTTGGGTGAGTGACCGCGGAACGAGATCAGCGCCGCGACCAGCAACGGCAGTCCGAGAGCGATCCAATCGCATCCGACCGCCAGCGCCTGCGCCCACGCGGCGCGCCACGCGTCCTTCGACCGTCCGCGCCGCAGGTAGCGCAAGAACAGATGCAGCGCGAGCAGCGCGAAGAACAGCGTCGGCAATTCGAAGTTCGGGAATGGCCCGTAATAGACGAGCACCGGCATCGTCGAGGCGATGCACAACGCGGCCGTCCGACCGAGCGTCCCTTCACCGCGTGCGAGTCGGCCCACCACGATCACGATCGCCAACGCGAACACGAGGAACACGAATCGCAGCCCGGCGGCGCGTGTGCCCGTGAGTCCCGCTCCGACCCACGCGACCAGGACGGTTCCGGGCGGGTGGTGGGTGTAGTACGCGAATTGCTCGGCCGCGACTTTCACCGGGTTCAACACCGGGACGCCGCCGGTCTCGAGGATCCCGTAGCGCAGGTGGTTCTTCGCGAGGATCGAGAACAGCGCCGCGCACGCGCCGCGATGACCGCCCTCGTAATCCTGGAGGAGGTCGCGGCCACGTTCCGCGATGCCGAGGACGATCGCGACAGCGACGAGCAGAGCGGCGAAGCGGCGCATGGACCGGATCGTAGGCGGGCGCACGCCAGGACGTAAGGTCGAGTTTGGAAGCCGACGCGTTCGTTCGTCGGCGAAGGAACGCGGACGGCAGCCGGCACGGCGATTTGTCGCAGTTGGGCTCGCAGTCGTCGGTCGGTCGTGCGGAAGGTGGCCATGGGCTCTTGCGGCCGCTTTGCGCCGGATCGGACGTACCGCGTGCATTCGTCGTTCGAGGCGCGGGCTAGCAGCCCGTTGAAAGCGCCTGCCTGCATTCGGCCGGCTGCGAACGAGCATGGCTTCGTTGCGCTTCCTCGCCGTATTTCGTTTCAATACGCCTCGTCAGCGCGCCTCGCCCCGCTCGTTCTCGCTCGCCCGACTGCTCGGCAGACTCTTTCAACGGGCCGCTAGACTCCGGCGGTGACCTCGGAACCGTCGACTCCATCACGCTCGAGGGGGCAGGACTTCGTCGCGTGCTTCGTGCTGCTGCTCGCCGTCGTGTGGCCGTTCTCCGGCGCACTGTTCGGCGATGGGAGCATGCTGTCCTTCGATACCCGCCGTACCGGCTTCGCGCCGTTCCAGGTCGAGCGACCGGACGACGTCGATCGCCGTCCGGCGAACTTGGTGACGTCGGACATCAACGGTTGGATCGTCCCCGAGACCGCACTGATGGTTCGGGAACTGCGCGCCGGCCGCTTGCCGCTGTGGAATCCGCACGTCCTGTGCGGTCAACCGCTGCTGGCGAATCTCGCCTTCGCGCCGTTCTATCCCCCGAATTGGCTCGCCTTGGTGATCGAACCCACGCGCGCGCTGGCGTGGATCACCGTGCTGCATTTCTGGCTGGCGGGCGTCTTCGCGTACTTCTGGCTGCGGCGGGATGGGCTCGACCCGACAGCCGGCCTGGTCGGCGCGTTGGGTGTCGCGCTGACGACGTGGCTGACGACGCGCTTCCATCTGCCGACCGTCGCGATGACCGCCGCATGGTTCCCGGGGATGCTCCTGGCGTTCGAACGGTTGGTCGCGACGCCGCGTGCTCGCGGAATCGTCGGGCTCGCTGCCTGCGTCGGTGGGGCGGCGCTGGCCGGCTTCCCACAGCTGCTCGCGCTCGAATTGGCGGGATTGGGACTGTACGGAATCGTGCGCACGATCCAGTCGCGCGCATCGCTGTTCAAGATCGCTGGCGCTGGAGCCGTTGCGATCACCCTCGGCGTCGCGCTCGGCGCGGTACAGCTCGTCCCCGCGGCGGTGTTGTTCACGGAGTCCCTGCGCGCGACGTTCGCCGACCAGGTCGCGGGTCGTGCGCTTCGCGGCGTCGCGCTGCTCGGAGCGCTGCATCCGTACGCCTTCGGTGATCCGATCACGCTGCTGTCCGTCGTCGCCCGCTTCGAGGAGTACCTGCCGCAGCGACTTCTTCTCGGTGCCGACGTGCAGGAGAACGCGGTCGAGAACGCGCTGTGGCTCGGAGCGTTGCCGCTCGCGCTGGCCGCCGCGGCGCTGTCGACGCTCGAACGCCGGCGCGCGTCGCTCGCTCTCGCCGCAGTCGCCGCGCTCGGGGTCGCGCTGGCGCTCGGTCTGCCGCTGCCATGGCTCGAAGTCGGAAGTCCGAAGCGCGCGCTCGTGCTGGTCGTGCTCCCGCTCGCGACCCTCGCGGGGATCGGATTCCACGCCGTGCAGACGCGCGGGGCGCGCTCGCGGGCCGGCCGCATCGCGATCGGTATCGCCGTCCTGGTCGTCCTCGTCACGGGGGCGAGTCGGTTCGCTCCGTCGTGGATCGCGGCGGGGACGGTGGCGCTGGCGGGCGCCGCGGACATTGGCGCCGCCGAACGCGTCACGTTCGTGGACCACCTGCGCGCGACGAGTTCTTGGCCGTTCGCGATCGCCTGCGCCGCCACGATCGCGCTGGTGCTGACGATGCGACGCTCCAGGCTCGCGGGCCTGCTGTGCTTGGTCGTCGTCGGAGCGGATCTCGGAGCGTTCGCGCGTCACTTCAATCCGGCGCAATCCCGCACCGGGCAATATCCGGACACCGCCGCCGTGCGCTTCGTGCGCGAATCGGGGGAACGCACCGTTCGCGCGCATGACTTGACGCCGTTGCCGGCGTCGATCGGCCCGCTGCTCGGATATCGCAGCGCCGACGGCGCCGAGCCGATGGTCACGCAGCGCATCGCGACGCTGTACGAACTGCTCGAACCCGGGCGGTTCGATCCCCGCGATCCACGCGTGATGCGTCCGTTCACGGATCCGCGCGTGTTCGGTCATCCGCTGTTCCTGCGCACCGCGACCGCGTTCGTGATCGCGAACCGTGAGCTCGGCTTGGCGGACGCCGACGTCGTCTACGCGAGCGAGGCGGAGGGTCTCGGCGTTTACCGCCTGCGCAACGCATTGCCCCGTGTGCGTCTCGTCGAGGGCTGGGCGAGCGTCACCGAAGATGCCCGGTTGCGGGCGCTGAACGACCCGACGCTCGATCCCCGCCGGCTGGTGCAGATCGAGCCGCGACCGCGGCGCGCGTTGGGAGAAGGCACCGGCCCGCTGGATCCGCCCGCGGGTGTCGCGCGCATCGTCGCGGAAACGCCGAATGTCGTGACGGTCGCGTTGGATGGCGTCGATCGTCGGGTGTGGCTGGTGCTCGCGGACACGTTCGCCGAGGGTTGGAGCGCCTCGATCGAGCGTCGCGACGGCTCGCGGGAAGCCGTGGCGGTCGACGTCGCGGACCATGCCTTCCGTGCGGTCGCGGTCGACGCGGACGTCGAGCGAGTGACGTTTCGCTACCAGCCGCCCGCGTTCCGCTGGGGGGCGGCGCTATCGGTCGTCGCGTGCATCGGATTCGTGATCGCATGGGTCCTCGCACGGATCGAGCGGCGCAACCGCCCGCTCGGCCTGGCCTGATCATTCCTGCAGCGGCAGCGTCGTTCGACAGGCCAGCGCGAACGCGACGTCCGCACTCGTGATCGTCGCGCTCGCGCGCAAGTCCGCCACTGTCCGGGACACGCGCAGGATGCGTTTGACGCTGCGCGCGGACAGATGCTGCGTATCGGCGGCGCGCAACAGCAGTCGATGCCCGTCTTGGTCGGGCACGCAGAAGCGCTCGACCTCCTTCGGCGACATCTGTGCGTTCACGCGCGTGCGCGAGCGTGCGAAGCGTTCGAATTGCAGGCGGCGGGCCCGTTCGATCGCGTCGCGCAAATCGGCCGAACTCGTCGCGGGTCCGGGTGCCAGGAGTTCCCGGACGTCGACCGCGGCGACCTCGACGCGCAGGTCGATCCGATCGAGCAGCGGACCCGACAAGCGCTGCACGTAGCGGCGGACTTCGACGTCAGTGCAGCGGCACGCGACCTTCGGATGGCCGCGATATCCGCATGGGCACGGGTTCATCGCGGCGACGAGACAGACGTCGGCCGGAAACGTCAGTGTTCCCGCGATGCGCGACACGGTGATCGTCCGCTCCTCCAACGGCTGGCGCAACGCTTCGATGACGACGCGCGGGAACTCCGCGAACTCGTCGAGGAACAACACACCTCGATGGGCCAGCGTGATCTCACCCGGGCGTAGCTGCACGCCGCCGCCGACGAGCGCCGCGGTGGACGCAGTGTGGTGCGGTGCTCTGAACGGCGGGCGCGAGACCCGCGTGTTGCGCATGGGGTCGACGATCGAGGCGATGCGCGAACATTCGATGGATGCGTCGTCGTCGAGCGGCGGCAGCAGCGCGCGCAGTCGGCGTGCGAGCATCGTCTTGCCCGAACCGGGAGGGCCGACCAGCAGCAGGTTGTGCATCCCGGCCGCGGCGACGGCCAGCGCCTGTTTCGCCAGTTCCTGGCCCCGAACGTCGCGGACGTCGTCATCGGCATCGGTTTCCGAGTCCGGCAGAGCTGCGCGTGCCGGCTCGATCGTCGACGTGCCGGCGAGCACCGCGGCCGCGTCGCCGAGCGTGCGCACCGGATACACGGGCGCCGCGTGCGCCAACGCCGCCTGCTCCGCGATCTCGGCGGGCGCGAGAATCGCGTCGATGTCCTTGTCGCGGGCCGCCGCAGCGATCGCGAGGATCCCGCGCACGGGACGCACGCGACCATCCAGCGCGAGTTCGCCGGCGGCGACCACGCGCGGAAAGCGCGCATGCGGCAACTGTCCGGATTCGACGAGCAACGCGAGCGCGAGCGGCAGGTCGAGCAGCGGGCCGTCCTTGCGCTGATCGGCCGGCGCGAGGTGCACCAGCACGCTCTTGCGCGGGAACTCGAAGCCGCTCGCTTGAATCGCGGCTTTCACGCGATCGCGCGATTCGCGCACGGCGGCGCCGGGAAGTCCCGTCAGCAGGAACCGGCCGAGCTGACCGGCCAGCATCCGCACCTCGACTTCGACGACCAACGCGTCGATGCCGAACAAGGTCGCGCCGAAGATGGATCCCATGTCCCGCTGGACGCGTGCGCGGGCGCAAGGTGACCGACGAGCGTCCAATTGTGCTCGTGCCGTGGTGCGTGGAACTCGCGAATCAGCGCTTCACGAAGCGTTCGCCGCGCGGATCGACGACGTCCGAGAGTCGTCGCGTACTGCGACGATTCTCGGACGCAGTCGATCCCGCACCAGGTGTTGCTCGGCGACGGCAGTCGCCGCCCCGTTCAACAGGCACTGATGTACGGCGTCGAATGACGCGAACAACCTGTGGATACGGCGGTCGAGACGTCGGTCGCTCCGCGACCGGGGCGCCGCCGTCGGCCTCTTGTGCGTTCGCCCGTCAATCAATCCCTCGAAGCGAGGGTTTGATGCACAGCCTTTGATGGCTCGATGCGCGCGCGGAGCGGTGAGACCGAGTTGGGCGGCGTGCGCACTGGGGCCGCTCGTCACCTTGGGCTCTGGTACCAGGCATCCCAGCGCGTGACGTCTTCCCCGAAATCCTGACCGGTCAACATTCCGAGCACGCGAATGGTTCGCGCGCGCTCCTTCACGCCGATGCCGCGACCACTGACTCCGGCCACCGCGACGTCGAGGACGATGCCCTCTTGCAGGACGCTGACGATCGGTTGCGCGATGACGGCTGCCTGCGCGATCTCGGTATCGAAGTCGGAGACGTACGACACTTGCTTGGTGAACGACACGTTGTTGCGCGTCACTCCAGCATTCGTCGATGCGCGCTTCAGATTCGCGATCAGAGTGCCCACGGCGCGCGGATCGCGCAGATCTTCCAGGGCGTCCAATGCGGCGGTGCGCAACCGCGGATCGTCTTGCCGCAGCGCGCGCACGAGCGGGTAGATCACGCCGTCCTCGCGGTATGCCTTCACGGTCTCGACCGCGACCTTGCGCACGTCCGCGTCGCGGTCGAACAGCATGCGTTCGATGACCGGTTCGATCGTGCCCTTGGGAGTCGTGAACGCCAGCAACTCGAGGCTCGCGGCGCGGACCTTCGGAGTGACGTCGCGCAGCCCCCGCAGCAGGATCGGCGTCACGTCGGAGCGCAAGATCGTCTCGCGCAGGCGAGCGTTCGCCAGTTGGGCCGTCGCGCGCTTCTTGCCGCCGGCGAGCGACAACAGGCGCCAGGCGCTGGTTTCGTCGAGGACGTCCACCGAGCGCACGTCGGCGAGCGGAAGGTCGAAGAACTCCGTCGGCAATTCGAAGTCGACCGGCGGCTCGAGGCTGGCAGCCGCGGCGGCCGCTGCATCGGCGAGTTCGATCGCCTTGTCGTCGAGTCCCTTGCGCAGAGCCCAGGCGAGTAGCGGAGCCGCGGTCAGTGGCTCGCGCTCGACGTCGATGGCGCGGCGCAAGCCGTCGAACGCCTTCTCGAGCGTTGCGCGGGATTCCAGCATCACCACGTCGTCGCGCGCGACGTCCACGTCGCGCGTGGAAGTGCGGACCACCAGATCGAGCGTGGGATCGGCGTCGACCACGGCACCGACCAGCGTCGTACCGTCACGGAGATGCACGACTTCGGCCGACGCGAGAGACAGCGCGACGGTCGTGGAAACGACCGCGGAAACGAGGCGGGCGCAGCAACGCATGGAGTTCCTCCGTCCCGGGCAGAGGCGGCGCCGCACTCTATCGGCTCAGTCTTGCGGCGGTAACTCCAACGCCAGAATCTCGCCCGAACTCCACCCTTCGACACGCCATCGATGTCTCGTAAGTTGCGAATGCGGCGTCGTTTGAGTGCGCACGTCGAAGTGGATGGCACCGTGCTCGGCCGTCGACCACAGGCTGGTACCGATGCGTCCGGCCAGACGCGGGCCCTCTCCCCGAGGCCAGGGCCCGCGCCGGCTCGCCAGCGCGAGTCGTGGAGCGACGCGTTCGAGGAGCAAGCCGAGCCGAGGTTCGCGCTGGCCGTGATGCGGCAGGATCAGCACGTCCGCGCGTGCGAGCACGGGCGACGCCAACAGTGCGTCGATCCCCGCAGTCTCGAGGTCCCCCGCGACCAACATCGAGACGCCGGGAGCGTCGACGCGAACGACCAAGCTCGAGTCGTTGCTGCTGCGCTGCGGGTCGTCGTCCAACGGAGCGATGGCATCGATGCGCAACGACGGACCGTCGACGATGCACGTTCCGGCGCCCGCGCGTTCGACGGGGATGCCGAGCGCGCGTGCCGTGTCGAGCACCGCACGTGCGGTCCGCGTGCGCGCGAAGCTCGGCCCGTGGATCACGCGTCGCACCCGGCCCGCCCGCAGCAGCGCGACGGCGCCGTTGACGTGATCGGCATCGCCGTGCGTCAGGATCAGCGCGTCGATCGGCGGCGCTTCGATGGCATCGAGCGCGGGCAACAGCACGCGTTCGCCGCAATCGTCCCTCCCGAGCGCACCGGCGTCGATCAGCACGCACGGGCCGTGCTCGCCGCGCAGCAGCAACGCCTGGCCGTGGCCCACGTCGAACAGCCAGGCATCGAAGCCTGCGACACGCGGCGCCGTGTGGTGGGCGCAGGCCGCGGCGCTGGCCGCGAGCACCCAGGCGAGCAGAATCCTGCGTTCCATCCACGCGCACAGTGCGGCCATCCCGCACACGAACGTCGCGACCCCGGCTCGTGGCCACTCGAGGATCGACCCCGGGAGTTCGGCCGCGAGCACGACGAGGTCCGCGAAGCGCTCGAGCATCCAGCCGCAAGCCCGGTGGATCGGCCACCAGCCGCCACAGAGCACGAACTGCGGCAGTTCCAGCGCCGTGAGTCCGAACGCGACGACGAACCAAGGAGTCAGCAGCACGGTCAGCAACGGCGACCACGGAGCGATGCGTCCGAAGTGGAACACCAGGAAGGGCAGGGTCCACAACGAAGCGCGCACCGACGTCCGCAGCGCCATTCGCACGACGTCGCTCGGCCGCGCGCGCCCGCCGCGCCCGCGGTCGCGCGATCTCGGCATCGTGACCAAGCCCAGCACCGCCGCGAACGACAATTGGAAGCCGGGATGGAAGACGTCCGCCGGATGTGCGAACGCGAGCACGATCGCGGCGAGCGCCAATGGCGCGAGCGGCGGCGTGGAGCGGCTCGCGAGCGCGCACATGCGTGCGATCGCGAAGCCGAGCGCGCTCCGCACCACCGGTGCTCCGGCGCCCGCGAGTCCCGCGTAGAGCAGCGCGAACGCGATCGCCGCGACGTCGGTGGTCCGCGGCGCGAACAGCATCGACAGCGCGACCCGCGCCGCGCCGACCAACAGCACGATGTGGAAGCCGCTGATCGCGATCAGGTGGATCAAGCCCGTCGCGAGTAGGGCGTCCTCGTCCGACTCGTCCAGGCCGTCCCGGACGTCGACGAGCAGTGCCGCGGCGAGTCCGGCCGCGCGCGGCGACAGCACCGCGTCCAAGTGCGCGACGAAGCGTTCACGCACGCTCTCCAGCACCGCGGTCGGCGACCACGGCGCCGGCGCCCGCACGATCGTCAGCGCCCGAGGGTCGTCGACTTCGATCACCAACGCGACGCCCGCGCGACGCAGGTCGGCGCGCGCATCGCGCTGACCCGGATTCCGCGGCCCGCCGATCGAGCGCACGATCCCCGTTACGCGCACACGTGCGTTCGCGCGCAGACCGGCGGGTGGAGTCTCCATCAGCATGTGGACGATCCCGTCGATCGCACGGGGACCCAATCCAGCGTCCAGCTGCGCGTCCATCAGCTGGAGCCGACGCAGGGACGCGCGATGCGGCGGGGGAGTGTCGTCGACCTGCGGCGCACGCGGCGGCAACGGCGCACGAGCCAAGGTGCCCTCGACCACGACCAGCAGCCCGGCTTCGACGCCCGTCACCGCGCGCGGGACGACCGCCATACGCAATGCGCCGGCGCCGATGCTCGCGAGAACCAGGGCGATCCGCAGCGCCGGTTCGACGCGATCGCGCGCACGGGCGAGCGCCATCAACACCGCGCTCGCGAGCGCCGCGAACGCCCCGGGGATGGCCGCCTCCCGTTGCGCCTGGTCGCCGACGACGATGCCGAGCACGAAACCGGCGGCCGTGAGGAACCACGGGTCGAAGACGAATCCACCCCGTACGCCGTCGCCGCGGAGGCGCATGCGCGCGAGTCCGGCCAGCGACCGGACCATTGCGGCCAGCGTCCGTCGTGGAGTTCCGCCACGGGCGCCCGCGTCTTGCGGAGCGAACGACGGGGCTCGCGGTGGGGGTTCGTCCATGGCGGAACGGACGCGCGCGGGAGTCCGGAGTCACCGCGCGCGTTGGCGGAGACGACTGCTACGATGCCGCCCCGCCAACGAAGGAACCTCGCATGGGCGCCGCGATCTACCCGGGCACGTTCGATCCCGTGACCTACGGTCACCTCGACTTGATCGAGCGCGGCAGCCGGCTGTTCTCGCGGCTGGTCGTCGCGGTCGCACGCAACTTCGACAAGCGCCCGGTGTTCACGGCGGAAGAGCGGGTCCAGATGCTGCGGGAGCTGACCGCCCGCATCCCCAACGTCGAGGTCGACTCGTTCGACGGCTTGATCGTCGAATACGCCCGCAAGCGGCAAGTGCCGTGCCTGCTGCGCGGTCTGCGCACGATCTCGGACTTCGAATACGAGTTCCAGATGGCGTTGACGAACCGTGACTTGGCGCCGGACGTGGAGACCACGTTCGTGATGCCGAGCCTGAAGTACTCGTACGTGTCGTCGCGGCTCATCCGCGAAACGGTCGCGTTGGGCGCCGACGTCACGCACCTGATCCCGGAATTGGTCCAGCGCCGACTGCGCGACAAGCTGCATTTGACGGAGGAACGTCGTGGCGGAACGTGAACGAGTCCACAGCGACCACGCCCCGAAGGCGATCGGGCCTTACGTGCAAGCGATCCGTGCTGGAACGCTCGTGTTCGCGTCGGGCCAGATTCCACTCGATCCGGCGACCGGCAAGCTCGTCGAGGGCGACATCCGCGTCCAGACGACGCGGGTGATGGAAAACCTCGCCGCGGTCCTGCGCGCGGCAGGGACCGACCTCCATCGCGCCGTGCGCTGCACCGTGTACCTCGCGGACATGGCCGATTTCCCGGCCATGAACGAGGTCTACGGCTCGTTCTTCGGTGATCCGCCGCCGTCGCGCTCGACCGTCGAAGTCCGACGGCTGCCGCGTGATGCGCGGATCGAGATCGACGTCATCGCGCTGGCCTGAGGAGTAACCCGTGAATCGCAGAGCGTGGGCGTCGTGGTGCGTGTGGATGCTGCTGTGCGCCCTGGCGCACGCCGAAGACCCCGTGTTGCCGCGTCTGCTCGAGGGCGATCTCGAGAACGGGCTGCATGTCGTCGTCTGCCCGCGCGCGGCCGAAGGTCGAGTCGTCGTGCGCCTGACGCTCGGCGTCGGACACTACGACGATGGCGAGGGCGACGCGCGCAGCGATCTGCTCGCGCGCACGTTCGTCGCGACGTGGCGCGCCGAGCGCGCGCAGCTCGCGCCACTCGCGGCCGCCGTGTCGGCCCGTGAAACGGCTCTGACCGTCGGCGCAAGGCAGGAAGAGCTACCCGCGGTCTTCGACGCGCTCGCGAGCCTCCTGACCCGGGCCGACTTCGCCGATCCGATGGTGGCCGAACAGAAGGCCGAGCTGTTGCGCGATCTCGCCAACGCGGCCAGGTCGGCCGATGGCGACGCTGCCAGCCTGTTCGCCGACGTGGGCGTACCCGGTCATCCCGGTCGCTTCACCAGGGCGCAACGCTCGCGCGCGGCGGGGGCGGTGGACGAGGCCAGCGCGCTCCAGCTGCGCACCGCGCGCGCGGTCCCGGGCAATGCCGTCCTGGTCGTCGTCGGCGACGGCGACCCGGGCGCGACGCTGCGTCTCGCACGTACGGCGTTCCAGGGTTGGGCGCGCGCCGCGTTGCCGGAACCGACGCGACCGACGCGGCCGTTGCCCGAAGCCTCCGCGCGGCTGATCGCGCACGACGCGCGAGCGTCCGCCGGCTGCGCGCTGACGCTCGGTTGGCGCGTCGCGATCCCGACGCAAGACGACGTCGCCGTGCACGACGTGCTCGCGTCGCTGCTCGCGGAAGGCCCGCAAGCGCGCGTACCTTCGGCGTTCCCGCAGGCGCGTGTGATCGACGACGCGCGCGACGAGGCCTTCGCCGCTCCGGGCGCATTCGCGTGGGCGATCGACGTCGCGGGCTCGATGCGCGAGGACGCGATCGCGAAGCTCACGCAGATGGGTGTCGATCTCGGTCGGAGTGGACCGACCCAGGCGGAGTTGGATCGCGCGCGCAACCGCGTCCGCATGCGGTGGTCGGTCGTCGCCGATCGACAAGACCTGTTGGCGGCGCGGCTCGCCAGCGATCGCTTGTGGCGTGGGGATGCGCGCGCGCTCGACGCCGACCTGCGCCGCCTCGATGCGCTCACGATCGCCGACGTGCGCGATGCCGCCGCGCGGTGGTTGCGCCCCGAGGCCGTGGTCGTCGTCGCGAAGGCGGCCGCGGCGCCGCGGGACCGCGCGCGCTGAACGTACGGTGAGGAAGGAGTCGGTCGTGACGCGAGCGCATCGGGTTTCGAGTCGAGTCGCGCTGCTGCTCGCGGCGTGGGTCGCGGGCTGTGGCGAGAGCGACGAGCCGACGGCAGCATCCCCCGTATCCGCGTCGCGGTCCGCACCGCTCCACGACGCCGCGACCGTGGCGCACCTCGAAGCGACGTACGGCAAGAATTTGCTCGAGACCGATCCGATCGGCAACGCGCCGCCGGCGAACGCGAAGGACACCGACGTCTTCCTGCGCTGGTACGGCGATTCACCGAAGCTGCTGAACGCGAACGTGCGCGGCGACGGCAACCTCGCCGATGCGCTGCTCTCGTACTGCCTGCTCGACTTCGCGCAGCGCCACGTCCAGGACCCGAGCAAGTTCGCGCCCGGTGTCGCCGACTACGCGGCGGTGTCGCCGGACCAGCGTTCGCTCGTCGTCCACTTGATGCCGGGGATCCGCTGGCAATTCCCGGCGGTCGATCGTGCCGACCCGAAGTATCGCTGGTTGGTCGATCTCTACGCCAGCGCGCCGCCCGAGCTGACCGCGGACGACGTCGTCTTCACCGTGACGACGATCCTGACCCCCGGAGTCGGCGGTGGAGGTCAACGTTCGATCTTCGACGGGGTGACGGTCGAAGCGCTCGATCGGTACACCTACCGCATCACGTGGCCCCAACCGAACATCTATGCGCTGCAGCACGGCGTTTCGTTCCAACATCTGGTGCCGCGCTTCCTCTACGGAGCCGACGAACATGGCAAGGAGTTCGCGCCGGACGAGCTCGCCGCCGGGTTCCTGGCGCATTGGTACAACGACAAGATCCTCGGCTACGGCCCGTACGAGTTCGTGAGCTGGGAGCGCAACGTCGAGTTCGTGCTGCGCCGCATGGACGACTTCCCCGTCGTCCGCCCCGCGATGCGCGAGATCCGCTGGCAGATCCTGTCCGACGCGGAGCAAGCCGTGCTGCGCTTGAAGGGTGGCCAGCTCGACTTCACGAACCTGATGCCGCAGCAGTATCACCGCTACGTCGAGGAAGCCGCCGAAGGCAGCGATTTCCGCGGTGGTCGGTTCACGACCAAGCCGTATTCGCCGCTGCGCTACTTCTACATCGGCTGGAACGAACGGCGGCCACCGCTCGACGACGCGCGGGTGCGCCGAGCGCTGTCGATGGCCGCGAATCGCGAGGAGATGCTGAAGACCTGCTTCTTCGGCCTCGGCCGTTTGGTCGAGTCGCACGTCTATCCCGATCACCCGTTCTGCAATCGCGCTCTGGCGCCGACGCGGTTCGATCTCGAAGGCGCGGCGAAGTCGCTGGCGCAGGCGGGATTCACGGACGCCGACGCGGACGGAGTCCTCGAGCGCACCGTCGACGGCGTCGTCACACCGTTGCGCATCGAGTTGATCGTGCTCGCGGAATCACCCGAGCTGCGCGCGCTGGCAACCGTCTACCAAGCCGACTTGAAGAAAATCGGCGTCGAGCTGACGCTGGCGCCGATGACGTTCGCCGAGTGGCAGACGCGCGTCTCCGAGAAGCGGACGTTCGACGGATACACCGGCATCTGGTCGCAAGGCTGGGAACTCGATTTCGAGCCCGTATGGCATTCGAAGAACTCCGGACCGAACCAGGGCAATCACGTCGGCTACGCGAATCCCGAGGTCGATCGACTGGCGTCGGAGTTCAAGAGCACCCTCGACGTCGACGCGCGTAAGGCGATGGCGCTGCGGATCCAGGAGCTGATCGCGCAGGATCAGCCCTACACGTTCTTGTTCGCGCCGCGCAGCATGACCGCCTATCGCACGGGCCTCGAAAACGTCGTGATCCGTACCGCGCGGCCGCAGCTGTTCTCGCTGCCGTGGCACATGGCGAACTGATTCGGAACCCGCACGGAGACGCATGGGGCGGTACGTCGCGACACGGCTCTTGCTCGCGCTGCCGACCCTGTTGTTGATCCTGGGAGTCGTGTTCGCGGTCGTGCACGCGGTGCCGCCGGTGCCGAGCGTCGACGTCGACACGCTGACCGATGCGCGCGCGGTGACGCGTCAGTTCCGGCGCGAGTTCGGCCTCGATTTGCCGGTCTTCGTCAACACGCGGCCGTGGACGGACGAGGACGACGTCGCGGCGTTGATCGACGCCAACGACGAACAGGCGCTGCTGGAGCTGCGGCGGTTCGCCGTCGCGCCGCTGCTCGGCATCAGCTCCCGTAGCGGGGAGCAGGAGTTCGTGGCCTGGACCTGGCTCGCGCGCTGCGTGCTGGAGGACGTCGATCCGCGCGCTCCGGACGCCGAGCGCGCGAGCAAGCGCGCGTTGAATTCGGCTTGGGCGGTGGTGCTGTCGCGGTCGGCGGCCGAACGCCTGGGGGCCGCGAAGGAGTTGGTCGAAGCACGGCGCGAGCTGTACGAACCGCGAGGTGTCGACGCATTGCGCGTGTTGTTCTGCGAGACGCAGTTCGCGACGTACCTCGCGCGCGTGGTGCGGCTCGATTTCGGCGTGTCGGTCCACGACCGCAAACCCGTGTTCGACACGTTGGTCGGGCGGCTCAAATACTCGATCGGGATCTCACTCGGCGCGATCGTCTTGGCGTACCTGCTGGCGATCCCGCTCGGTGTGGCGTCGGCGTTGTGGCGCGGGACGCGCAAGGACGCCGTGTTGTCGGCCGTGTTGTTCTCGCTGTATTCGCTGCCGAGCTTCTTCACCGCCACGATCCTCCTGCGTTGGCTCACCGTGGGCGAGCCGTTCGCGTGGTTCCCTCCCGGGGGCTTCCACACGGCGCGCGGATTCGACGCGCTGACGACGGGCGAGCGAGTGCTCGACGTCGCGCACCACCTCGTGCTGCCGATCCTCTGTCTGGCGTACCCGAGCTTGGCGTATCTGTCGCGCTACGTGCGAGCGTCGATGCTCGACGCGCTGGCCTCGGACTGGGTGCGGACCGCGCGCGCCAAGGGCTTGTCGTCGCGCGCGGTCGTCGTGCGCCATGCGTTGCGCAACGCGTTGCTGCCGCTGGTCACGCTGGTCGGAAACGTGTTGCCGGCCGTGTTCGGTGGGGCGCTGGTCATCGAAGTCGTGTTCGACATCCCGGGCGTGGGCAGCGGGCTCTACCAAGCGATCGTGCAGCGCGATCCGAATCTCATCTTGTGCGGGACGCTGTTGTTGGCGGTGTTGACGCTGCTCGGCTTCCTGCTGTCGGACATCCTGTATTCGATCGTCGATCCGCGGATCCGCTTCGGTGAGCGCTCCGCACACACTCCGGAGCCGTCGCGATGAGCGCGGCGCGGGATCCATTGGTCGGAATCGGGCGAGCGCTGGCGGTGTTCGTGGCCGTGGCGCTCGCCGCGCCGTTGATCGCGCTCGACGTGCCGTTCCACGCCGTGATTCCCGCCGGTGTCGCCACGACCGGTGTCGGTGCGTTGCCCGAAGGCAGCGCGTTCCCGTGGTTCGAAGCCCTGGTCGACGTGCGGCGCTTCGGCTCCGCGGTCGATCGCTCGGCGAACGTCGCGTTGGTGCTCGCGGTCCTGTTCGTGCCACTGCTGTGGTGGGTGCGGCGCTCGCGCGGTGCGGTGGTGGCGGCGCTCGCCGGTTGGCTGGTCGCGGCGGTCGCTGGCGCGTTCGTCTGTGAGTGTTCGCGCCCCAGTCACGATTGGGTCGGCAAGGTCGAGGCCGCGCGTGCGGCCGGGCAAGCGGTGACGGCGGCATTCCCGCCGCTCGCGATCGCGCCCTCGACGGTGGACGTCGCCCACGGGCGCGAGCCGCCGAGCGTTCGCCACCCGCTCGGCACCGACGGGATCGGACGGGACGTCCTCGTCCGCGTGCTCTACGGCGCGCGGACGTCGATCGCCACCGGACTGCTCGCGACCTCGCTGGCGCTGGTGGTCGGCGTGTTCCTGGGCGCACTCGCCGGCGTGCGTCGCGGGTGGGCGGACGCGCTGGTGTTGCGACTGATCGAAGTCACGGCGTGCTTTCCCGGCTTCCTGCTGGTGATGACCTGGGTCGCGCTGGCGGAGCGCTCCTCGCTCTACGCGGTGATGACGATCCTCGGGCTCACCGGGTGGACGACCATCGCGCGGTTGGTGCGTGCGGAGTTCCTGCGCCAGGCCGAACTCGAGTATCGGTTCGCCGCGACCGCGCTCGGCGCGTCGACGTGGCGCGTCCTCATGGTTCACCTGTTGCCGAATGCGTGGTCTCCGGTCCTGGTGGCCGCGGCGTTCTCGGTGTCGGGCGCGATCCTGGCCGAATCGGGGCTGGCCTTCCTGAACCTGGGCGATCCCACCGTCGCATCGTGGGGCGAATTGCTGCGTCAAGGACGCGAGACGGGGATGCCGCATTTGATCCTCGCCCCAGGAATCCTGATCTTCCTGACGGTGTCGGCGATGAACCGACTGGCGTCGGTGCTGCGCGATCGCTTCGATCCGCACCGGAGCGTGAATCTCCGATGAATCCGAACGTGCTCGAAGTCGACGGCTTGACGATCGGACTGTCCGGTGTGCCCGGCGCGGTCGTCGATGACGTGTCGTTCCGCGTGGGGCGCGCCGAGACGGTCGCGGTCGTCGGCGAATCGGGGTGCGGCAAGTCGCTGACGGCACTCGCGCTGTTGCGCTTGCTCGAGCCGCCGCTGTCGATCCGATCGGGCGCGATCAGGTTCGATGGGCTCGACCTCGCTCGCGCGTCCGAACGTGAATTGCGTGGAGTGCGCGGGCGCCGCATCGCGATGGTGTTCCAGGAGCCGATGACGGCTTTGAACCCCGTGCTCACCGTCGGCGAGCAGATCCTCGAAGTCCTCGAGCTGCACGCGGGCCTCAGCGGGCGCGCCGCGCGTGAGCGGGCGACGGAATTGCTGCGCGAGGTCAAACTCCCCGATCCGGAGCGGCAACTCGACGAGTACCCGCACCGGTTCTCCGGCGGGATGCGCCAGCGCGTACTGATCGCGATGGCGTTGGCCGGCGAGCCCGAGTTGCTCATCGCTGACGAACCGACGACCGCGCTCGACGTCACGGTGCAAGCGCAGGTGCTCGATTTGCTGCGCGACTTGCGGCGCAAACGCGGCATGGCGTTGCTGCTGATCACGCACGATCTCGGACTGGTCGCCGAGATGGCGAGTCGCGTGCTCGTGATGTACGCGGGTCGCATCGTCGAGGACACTCCGGTCGACGCGCTGTTCGACGCTCCGCGGCATCCGTACACGCGCGCGTTGCTGGCGGCGCGGCCCGCGTTGTCGCGGCCGGGCGCGCGGTTGCCGACGATTCCCGGGGTGGTGCCGCAGGTCGCGCACGCGCCGCCGGGTTGCCGGTTCCATCCGCGTTGCGCAGAAGCGTTCGAGCGCTGCAGTAGTGCGGTCCCGCGCTTGATCGCGCAAGGAGTGACGCGCGTCGCGTGCTTCGCGCGGGAGGCGGGGCGATGACGACGCCATTGCTCGATGTCGACGGTCTCCGCAAGTGGTTTCCGATCCGCCGCGGCTGGTTCGGGCGCACGACGGGGGCGGTGCGCGCGGTGGACGGGGTTTCGTTCCGCGTGGCAGCCGGCGAAACGGTCGCGTGCGTGGGTGAATCGGGCTCGGGCAAGAGCACGCTCGGCCGCACGCTGTTGCGGCTGCTCGAGCCCGACGCGGGGACGATCCGCGTGCATGGGCCCGAACCGGAGCGCGTGCGTCATGTCGAACGACTCGAGGGCGCGGACCTGCGCAAACTGCGGCGCGAGCTGCAGATCGTCTTCCAGGATCCGTATGCGTCGTTGAACCCGCGCATGCGCGTCGTGGACCTCGTCGGCGAAGGCCTGGTGATCCATGACCTCGCACGCGGGGCCGAGCTGCGCGAACTCGTGCTGCGCGAACTGGAGCGGGTCGGGCTCGATGCGTCGGCGCTCGATCGCTATCCGCACGCGTTTTCGGGCGGCCAACGGCAGCGCATCTCGATCGCGCGCGCGCTCGCCGTAATGCCGCGGTTCCTCGTGCTCGACGAGGCGGTCTCGGCGCTCGATGTGTCGGTGCAGGCGCAGATCCTGAATCTCCTCGCCGACCTGCGCGCGGAGCTCGGGCTCGCGTACTTCTTCATCACGCACGATCTCGGCATCGTGCGCCACTTCGCGCATCGCGTGCTCGTCCTCTATTTGGGACGGATCGTCGAGGAGGCGACCGCGGCCGAATTGTTCGCGGCTCCGAAGCATCCGTATACGCAGGCGCTGTTGTCGGCGGTCCCGATCCAGCGACCGGGTGAGATGCGCGCGCGCATCATGCTGGACGGCGAGCCGCCCTCACCCGCGAACCCACCCCCGGGCTGCGCGTTTCACACGCGGTGTCCGATCGCGGTCGCGCAATGCGCGCGGGAAGTGCCGACGTTGCGCGACGTCGGTGGGGCGCGCGTGGCATGTGAAAGGGTCTGAAGGCCTGTGCGGCCGGCACCAGGGGGCCGCAGGGCGGCGGCCCCCTGGACCCCCGCGCCTTGGAACCGCAGGACTACGGGGACCGG